>CAZJFH010000012.1:0-87864 GCA_964545205.1 uncultured Rhodospirillaceae bacterium | reverse complement strand
AGGCGCCGCCGCCGTGCGGGGCCGCGCCGCCGTAGGTGTCGACGATGATCTTGCGCCCGGTCAGGCCGCAGTCGCCGTCGGGACCGCCGATGACGAAGCGGCCGGTCGGGTTGATGTAGAGCGCCTCGTCGGGGCACATCCAGCCTTCGGGCAGGCAGTTGACGATGTGCGGAAGCACGACCTCGCGGATCTCCTCCTGGCTCGCCTCGGCGGCGTGCTGGGTCGAGAGCACGACCGAGGCGGCGCGCACCGGCCTGCCGTTGCGGTATTCCAGCGTCACCTGGCTCTTGGAGTCGGGGCCCAGGATCGGCAGGGCGCCGGAGTGGCGCGCCTCGGCCAGCGACCTCAGGATGGCGTGGGCGTAGTAGATCGGCGCCGGCATCAGCACCTCGGTCTCGTCGACCGCATAGCCGAACATGATGCCCTGGTCGCCGGCGCCCTCGTCCTTCTCGCCCGCGGCGTCGACACCGACGGCGATGTCGGCCGACTGCTGGTGGACGTGGACCTCGACGTTGGCGTGCTTCCAGTGGAAGCCGTCCTGCTCGTAGCCGATCTCCTTGACGGCGTGGCGGGCGACCTCTTCCAGCGTTTCGGCGGTGATCGAGGCCGGGCCGCGGACCTCGCCGGCCAGCACGATGCGATTGGTCGTGGCCAGGGTCTCGACGGCGACGCGCGCCAGCGGATCATGCGACAGGAAGGTGTCGACGACGGCGTCGGAAATGCGGTCGCAGACCTTGTCGGGGTGACCCTCCGACACGGATTCGCTGGTGAAGAAGAAATTGGACTTGGACAAGACGCGGCCCTCCGGGTGCCCGAGTACGATCAGCGGCGCGAACGCCCGCCCGACACGTCCCCCGTGCCCGGCGCGGGCCATTTATTGGAAAGGGCGGCAGTCTCAGTCAAGAACAAACCGCGCGGCCTTCGCTCGCGCGGTTTCCTGGCACCGGCCGGTCGGTTCTACTTGGCCTCGGCCGGCGCCGCTTCGCTGGCCGCGGCCAGGGCCTTGGCGAGCTCGAACACCCGCTTGCGCACCTGCGGATCGGCGATGCGGTAATAGGCGCGCACCAGCTCCAGCGTCTCGCGCTTGGTCATCGGGTCGGCCTCGAACGGCGCCGGCTCCTCGGCGATTCCGGTGATCAGCCGCGGGCTCATGCCGGCCGTCTCCTCGGACATGTCGTCGAAGAAGAAGCTGACGGGCACGTCGAGCACGCGGCTGAGGTCGAACAGCCGGCTGGCGCCGATTCGGTTGGCGCCGCGCTCGTACTTCTGGACCTGCTGGAAGGTCAGGCCGATCGCCTCGCCCAGCTTCTCCTGGCTCATGCCGAGCAGGGTGCGGCGCAGCCGGACGCGCTGGCCGACATGGACGTCGATCGGGTTCGGCTTGCCCGAGGCCGTGCGGCCGCGGCTGACCCGGCGACCGGTGCGTGCCGTCTTTTCCTGCTTGTCCTGCTTGCCCTGCTTTTCTTTCGGTGTCCGTGCCGCAGCCGCCATGACAATATCCGCCAAAGAGAAGGGGAGCGGCAGGCCAGAGGCTGCCGTTCGGCACACTTAGTCATACAAATGTATGCAAGTCAACCAACTTTGCCGCCAACTACTTCAATGTTCTTGAACAAAGCCCCTGCGCCGCAATCCAAACAGAACGGCTATGACGGCGATGCCGACGGGCAAGGCGTTTCCGAGCCGGGCGAAGACCGTCTGGGGCAATGCCTGCGGCAACGGCGCGTCGACCACGCCGCGCTCGCCGAGACCAAGTCCTGCGACGACGCGGCCGTACGGATCGACCACCGCCGAGATGCCTGTATTGGCCGCCCGGACCACCGGCAGGCCCTCCTCGACGGCGCGCAGCCGGCTGCTGGCGAAGTGCTGGTAGGGGCCGGCCGAGAGGCCGAACCAGCCGTCGTTGGTCAGGTTGAGGATCCAGCCGGGCCGGGCGCCGGGACCCAGCACGGCGCCGGGAAAGATGATCTCGTAGCAGATCAGCGGGCTGAAGGCCGGCGCGCCCGGCACGCTCAGCGCCACGCGCGCCGGGCCGGGCGAGAAATCGGTGCTGCCGGCGGTCAGCTTCTCGATCCCGGCCGGGATCAGCGCCCGCAACGGCACGTATTCGCCGAACGGCACCAGGTGCACCTTGTCGTAGCCGGCGACGACCTCGCCGGCGGCGTTCACCGCCATCAGGCTGTTCCAGACCTTGAAGCCGCCGGCCTCGGGCGGCGTGCGACGGATGGTGCCGGTGATCACGGCGCCGCCGGGCGGCGCCGCCTGCGCCACCAGGGCGCGGGCGTTGGCGTCGAGGTCGAGGAAGAACGGCACCGCCGATTCCGGCCACACGACATGGGTGACCGCGTCGAAGCCGGCGGCGCGCGACAGCGCGACCTGATCGCGGACATGGGCGGCGCGCAGTTCCGGCGACCATTTCGTCGCCTGCTCGATGCCGGCCTGGACCAGCCGCAGGCGCACGTCCGGAACCGTCGCGGCCGCGCCGTCGGGCAACCGCTGGGCGCCGAGCGCCCAGGCCAGGCCGAGCGGCAGCAGCGCGGCGAGCACGGCCGCCGCGGCCCGGCGGGGCGGCAGCCAGACGAACGCGGCCGGCATCGCCGCGGCGGCGACGGTCAGCAGCCCGAGGCCGAAGGCGCCGATCCAGGCGGCCGACTGCAGCATGCCCTCGGCCGGCGTCCAGACGGTGGCGACCAGGTTCCACGGAAAGCCGGTGAACAGCCAGCCGCGCAGCCACTCGGCCAGGGTCCAGGCGCCGGCGAACGCCACCACCCGGCGCAGCCCCGGCGGCGACAGCAGCCGCGCGGCCAGGCTCGCCAGCCCGGTGAACACGCCGAGGCCGCAGCCGAGGCCGAGCAGCGCCAGCGGGATCAGCCAGCCGTGGCGCCAGGGATCGATCAGCAGGGCGTGGGAGACCCAGTACAGGCCGGCGGCGAAATGGCCGACGCCGAACCACCAGCCGGCGGCGAAGCCGCGGCTCGGCCGGGGGTCGGCCTCCATCAGCCACAGCAGCACGGGAAAGGCCAGCCACAGCACCGGCACCAGATGCAGCGGCGGCAGCGCCAGCGCGGTCGAGGCGCCGGCCACGACCAGCAGCCCGCGACGGCGCCAGGGCGTCATCGCCGCGGCGCGCGCGGCCGCCCCGGTCGCGGCGGGGGGCGGCGCCATCAGCACGTCAGGCGCTTTCGGTCGCCGGGCGGGCCGGCAGGTTGCGCACCCGCAGCCGCTTGATGCGGCGCGGGTCGGCGTCGACGACCTCGAACTCCATGCCGGAATTGGGATGGGTCACCAGCTCGCCGCGGCTCGGCACCCGGCCGGCCAGGAAGAACACCAGCCCGCCCAGCGTGTCGACGTCCTCGCGCTCCTCCTCGGTCAGCACCTGGCCGACGCGTTCCTCGAAATCCTCGATCGGCGTGCGGGCGTCGGCCTCGACGATGCCGTCGGGCCGCACCGACATCTCGGGTTCCTCGTCGAGGTCGTGCTCGTCCTCGATCTCGCCGACGATCTGCTCGACGAGGTCCTCGATGGTGACCAGCCCGTCGATGCCGCCGTATTCGTCGACGACCATCGCCATGTGCGTGCGCTTCAGCCGCATCTCCAGCAGCAGGTCGAGCACCCGGATCGACGGCGAGACGAACAGCACCTTGCGCTGCAGCCGGATCGGCGCCGGCGCCTTGCCGGCGGCGACGGCCAGCAGCACGTCCTTGATGTGGACCATGCCGACGACGTCGTCGAGCGTGCCGCGGAACACCGGCATGCGCGAATGCCCCTCGCGATTGAACAGCTCGACCATCTCGGTGAAGGGCATGCGGGAATCGACGGCGACGATGTCGGCGCGCGGCACCATCACGTCGTGGGCGGTGACGTCGCGCAGGTGCAGGATGTTGCCGAGCAGCAGGCGCTCGTGCTCGTCGATGGGAATCTCGGCGTCCTCGCGTTCCTCGATCAGTTCCTCGAGGGTGTCGCGCACGGACTCGCCGTTTCGGGGCCGCCGCAGGCCGCGGAACCAGCCGCGCAAGGCCTGGACGAATGGTCGGTCGTCTTCCGCCCCGCTTTCGCGGGGCTGTCTACTGCAGGATACGTCGTTCATCGCCGCGCATCGTCTCCGTTGGTTTGCGCGTAGGGGTCGGGCACGCCGAGGGCGGCCAGCACCGAGGCCTCGAGGCGTTCCATGGCCTCGGCCTCGTCGTCGATCTCGTGGTCGTAGCCGAGCAGATGCAGCACGCCGTGGACCACGAGATGGCTGAGATGATGGGCCAGCGTCTTGCCGTCGCGGGCGGCCTCGCCGGCGGCGGTCTCGTAGGCGATGACGACGTCGCCCAGCACCAGCGGCCCGTCCTCGGGCAGCGGGGCGTCGTCGTCGAGCGCCGCGAAGGACAGCACGTTGGTCGGCTTGTCCTGCTGGCGGTAGTCGCGGTTGAGCACGCGCACGGCGTCGTCGTCGGCCAGCACGATGCTGACCTCCATGCGGCCGGCGTCGTGCGCCGACCACAGGGTCGCGCCGGCGCCCAGCGCCGCGGCGGCAACGCGCTCGCAGGTCGTCTCGGCGTCGGGCAGCGCCGCCAGCCAGGTCTCGCACTGGACGGTGACGGCGACCTCGGGCCCGCGGGTCATCGCCGCACCTCCGAGCCCTCCTCCCCGGCCTTGCGCGCGCGATCGCGGGCGTCGTAGGCGCGCACGATGCTGGTCACCAGGCTGTGGCGGACGACGTCGCGCTCGGTGAAGCGCACGACGCCGAGGCCCTCGACCTCGTCGAGAACCTCCAGGCAGTCCTTCAGGCCCGAGGTGGTGCCCGACGGCAGATCGATCTGGCTGAGGTCGCCGGTGACCACCATGCGCGAGTGCTCGCCCAGGCGGGTCAGGAACATCTTCATCTGCATCGGCGTGGTGTTCTGGGCCTCGTCCAGGATGATGAAGGCGTTGGCCAGCGTGCGGCCGCGCATGAAGGCCAGCGGCGCCACCTCGATCTCGCCCGAGGACAGCCGCTTGATCACCTGGTCGCCGGGCAGCATGTCGTAGAGCGCGTCGTAGAGCGGGCGCAGATAGGGGTCGACCTTCTCGCGCAGGTCGCCGGGCAGGAAGCCGAGCCGCTCGCCGGCCTCGACCGCCGGGCGCGACAGCACGATGCGGTCGACCTCGCCCTTGATCATCATCGACACCGCCTTGGCCACCGCCATGTAGGTCTTGCCGGTGCCGGCGGGGCCGAGGCCGAAGACCAGTTCGCGGCGGTTCATCGTGCGCACGTATTCGGCCTGCATCGGCGTGCGCGGCGAGATGTGGCGCTTGCGGGTGTGCAGCGTCAGGTCCTCGCCCGGCTTCATGACGTGGCCCGACATCCGGATGGCGCTGTCGACGTCGCTGGCCTCGATGTCCTTGCCCTCGCGCAGCCGATCGTAGAGCGCGGCCAGGACCGACTCCGCCTCGGCGACGATGTTGCCCGGGCCGGCGATCGTCACCGCGTTGCCGCGCACGTGCATCTCGACGCCGAGCTCGCGCTCGATGTGGTCGAGATGCGTGTTGTGGGGTCCGACCAGCATCGGGATCAGCGTGTTGTCGTCGAACTCGCGGGTGATCCTGGTCGTCGCGACGCCCTTCACGCGCATGCCCTCGCGTCCGTTGCGGCGGCATCCAGTTCGGCCGCCAGGCTGTTCGGCTTGGCCTCGACGATGCGCAACGGCACGACGCGGCCGCGCAGGGCGTCGGGCGCCGCGACGTGGACCGGCTGCATGTAGGGGCTGCGGCCGAGGAGCTGCCCGGGATGGCGGCCGTCGCGGTCCAGCAGCACCGGCATGGTCCGGCCGACGCAGGCGGCGTTGAAGGCGTCGGTGGTCTCGTGCAGCAGCGCCTGCAGCTCGGCCAGGCGCTCGGCCTTCACGGCCTCCGGCACCTGGTTCGGCATCGCCGCGGCCGGGGTGCCCGGGCGCGGGCTGTACTTGAACGAATAGGTCTGGATGAAGCCGACCCGACGCACCAGCGCCATCGTGTCCCGGAACTCGGCGTCGCTCTCGCCGGGGAAGCCGACGATGAAGTCCGAGGACAGCGCCAGGTCCGGGCGCGCCTGCTTGAGCCGGTCGACGACGCGCAGATAGTCTTCGGCGCCGTGGCCGCGATTCATCGCCGCCAGGACGCGGTCCGAACCGGACTGGACGGGCAGGTGCAGGAACGGCATCAGCTTGTCGACCTCGGCATGGGCGGCGATCAGGTCGTCGTCGACGTCGCGCGGATGCGAGGTGGTGTAGCGGATGCGCTCCAGCCCGTCGATCGCGGCCATCTCGCGGAGCAGCCGGCCCAGGCTCCAGGCGCGGCCGCCGTCCTCGCCGTGATAGGCGTTGACGTTCTGGCCCAGCAGCGTGATCTCGCGCACGCCCTCGGCCGCCAGCCGCCGCGCCTCGGCCAGCACCGCCGACGGCGGCCGCGAATATTCGGCGCCGCGGGTGTAGGGCACCACGCAGAAGGTGCAGAACTTGTCGCAGCCCTCCTGGACCGAGACGAAGGCCGACACGCCCTGGGCGGTCGGCTCCGGCAGGTGGTCGAACTTCGGCTCGACGGGGAAGTCGGTGTCGAGCACGCCGCCGCCGTTGCGGGCGGCGCGCGCCACCATCTCGGGCAGGCGGTGGTAGGTCTGCGGTCCCAGCACGATGTCGACGAAGGGCGCGCGGGCCAGGATCTCGCGACCCTCGGCCTGGGCGACGCAGCCGGCCACGGCCAGGATCATGTCGCCGCCGGCGGCGCGGCGCGCCTGCTTCAGCGGCCGCAGCCGGCCGAGTTCCGAGAACACCTTCTCGGCGGCCTTCTCGCGGATGTGGCAGGTGTTGAGGATGATCATGTCGGCATCCTCGGGCGCATCCGCCGGAGCGTAGCCGATCGGCGCCAGGACGTCCGCCATGCGTGCGGAGTCGTAGACGTTCATCTGGCAGCCGTAGGTCTTGATGAAGAGCTTCTTAGCCAAATCGCTGCTACTGTTGCGGTCGGCGGCCGGCGCGGCCGCAGCGGCCAGGGGCGCTGCACGGATGCATGTAGGAACCCCGCATCGTGAAAACTAGCATCCGTTATCCGGGAGTCAAGTCGACGGACGGCGATCCGCCGGCGGGCAGGGGATCGGACGACGCGGGCAGCGGCGAGTCCGCCGCCGCCGCCGGCCGGCCGGCCAGCGCCCGCGCGACGCCCTCGGCGACCAGCGCATGGGCGCGGAAGGCCAGCAGTTTGCGCGAGCCGGCCTCCCGCACCGTCATCGGCGGATAGAGCTCGACCTCGACCCGCACGCGTCCGAGCCCGAGGACCGTCCAGATGTGCGGCGCCAGCACCATGTCGCCGTACCACGCGTAGAACGGCCGCATCACCCGGCCCAGCGGCATGCCGTCGAGCCGGGTGTAGGCGACCGAGAACGGCTGCACCGGCAGGGTGCCGCCGTCGCGTTCGGCGACGCTGAAAAGGGCGCTCTTGAACGGCAGGACGCGGTTGCCGTCGCTGCTGGTCCCTTCGGGGAACAGGATCAGCGAATCGCCGGCGTCGAGCCGGCGCTGCAGCTCGTCGCGCTGCTCGGCGGAGCGGTTGGCGCGGCGCTCGACGAAGACGGTGCGCGCGATGCGGGCCAGCGGCCCGATGCCCGGCCAGCCGGCGACCTCGCGCTTGGCGACGAAGAAGCCGGGCAGCACGCTGCCCAGCACCGGTATGTCGAGATAGGAGGCGTGATTGCCGACGAACAGCGCCCGGCCGGCCACCGGCGCGGCGCCGCGCATCTCGACCTCGACGCCGATCAGCCGGCAGGCGACGCGCCAGTAGAATCGCACCAGCGGCACGGCGACGCGGGCGCCGGACCACGACAACGGCCAGTAGGCCGGCAGCACCAGCGCCGTCCACGCCACCAGCAGCAGCAGCCGCCACGCGGCGAGCGGAATCGACATCATGCTATTGCGGCTTCGCCTCGCGGATCGTGCGGTCGTAATGACGGATGTACTTGCCGGTCACGAGGTCCGACATGACGATGACGCAGACGTCGGTGGTGTTGAACTGCGGATCGACCACGGCGCCGTCGCCGAAATAGCCGCCCAGCCGCAGGTAGCCCTTGATCAACGGCGGCAGCGCCGCCAGGGCGGCGCGCGGGTCGATCTGCTCGGGCGCCAGCAGGCGCATGTCGACGTAGCGCTCGGGCAGGGCGCGCGGGCGCATCTCGGGCGGTCCCATGTGGAAATGCGCGAGATAGGACAGCGGCAGGGCCAGGGTGCGCGGATCGGTGCCGGGCAGGCTGGCGCAGCCGAACATGATCTCGATGCGGTGGTGGGTGATGTAGGCCGCGATCGCCCGCCACAGCATGTTCATGGTCATCTTGTTGCGGTAGGCGGCGTCGACGCAGCTGCGGCCCAGTTCCATGACGTTGCCGGGATGGTCGATGATCGGCGCGATGTCGTATTCGCTGGCGGTGTAGAAGCGGCCGAAGGCCTGGGCCTGATGGCGCTGGGTCAGGCGGTAGGTGCCGACCACGGTGCCGCGGCCGCCATCGGCTTCGGCGTCGATGACCAGCAGATGGTCGCAGATCGCGTCGAACTCGTCGAAGTCGCGCCCGACCGCCGCCATCTGCGGCGTCGGCTGCGCCCCCATCTCCTCGTAGAAGACGCGGTAGCGCAGGCGCTGGGCCGCCACGACCTCGTCGGCCGAGGCGGCGAGGCGGGCGTGCAGGTTGCCGGAACGCAGATCGACCACGCCGGCGTCGACTGCCGTCATGCCCGTCCGTCCATCGGAATCGAATACTCGCAGGTCACGGGGACTCCGCGTCTCCATCGCCCTTCTTCAGCGGCACGCCGTAGAGTTCGAGGCGATGGCCGATCAGCTTGTAGCCGTGCCGGCGCGCGATCTCGCGCTGCAGCGCCTCGATCTCGTTGGAGTGGAATTCGATCACCCGGCCGTTGTTGACGTCGATCAGGTGGTCGTGATGCTCGTCGGGCACTTCCTCGTAGCGGGCGCGGCCGTCGCCGAAATCGTGACGCTCGAGGATCTCGTTCTCCTCGAACAGCCGAACCGTGCGGTACACGGTGGCGATGCTGATGCGCGGGTCGATCGCGGTGGCGCGGCGATAGACTTCCTCGACATCCGGGTGATCGTCGGCCTCGGACAGCACGCGGGCGATCACCCGCCGCTGCTCGGTCATCTTCATACCCTTGTCGATGCAGCGTTGCTCGATGCGCGACGTCATGCACGCGTCCCCTCTTGCCCGGGTCGACTGTACCCTCAACCGAAAAGGCGCCGCAAGCATATGCTCGCCGCGCCTTTCACCGGTGTTACACTTTTACTGCCCGGCGCGCCGGCGCTTGCGCGGCTTGGTGCCGAGGCCGATCTTCTTGGCCAGCGTGCTGCGGTGCTGCGCGTAGTTGGGCGCGACCATCGGATAGTCGGCCGGCAGGCCCCAGCGCTCGCGATACTCTTCCGGCGTCATGTTGTAGGCCGTCTTGAGGTGACGCTTCAGCATCTTGAGCTTCTTGCCGTCTTCCAGGCAAATGATGTAATCCGGGGTCACCGACCGCTTGATCGGAACCGCCGGCTGCGGCCGCTCGGGCTGCGCCGGCTGGACGCCGACATTGGCCAGCGTCTTGTACACGTCCTGAATGAGCTGCGGCAGATCGGACATCGAGACCGTGTTATGGCCGACATGCGCGGCAACGATCTCGGTGGTCAGCTCCAGCAGTTCATTCGGCTTGGATTGGTGTGTCATTTCAGCGTCTATCCTCACGCGACAGGGCATGCCCCGTTATATAGTTCGTTCGGCACAGGCAGGCAATAACCATTTCTTTGGCCCGAAATCAAGGGTGTGGACGTGACTAAGGATGCCAACTACTACCTGGACATCACCGGCGAGGTCTGTCCGATGACGTTCGTGAAGACAAAGTTGCTGGTTGAAAAGATGGCGCCGGGGCAAGTGGCCGAGGTGCGGCTGAAGGGCGCCGAGCCCCTGGGCAACGTTCCGCGCTCGGTGCGCGACATGGGCCACGAGATCGTGGCGATGGAGCGCGAAGAGGGCGAGCCGGCCGAGGGCGTCCACCGCCTGCGCATCCGCAAGCGCTGAGCGCGGCCCAAGGTCAGCCGGCCAGCGCCCGGCGCAGGATCAGGGCGTGGGCCCCCGGGCCATAGTAGTGCGGCCGGCGGCCGGCCGGCGTGAACCCGCGGGTCTGGTACAGCCGCCGCGCCGGGGCGTTGTCCTCGCCGACCTCGAGGAACATGGCGCCGGCGCCGCGCTCCGCCGCTCCGGCGAGGGCGGCGTCGAGCAGCCGGCCGGCATGGCCGCCGCGGCGCTCCTCGGGCAGCACGCACAGGCTCACCACCTCGGCCTCGTCGGCGGCGATGCGGCACAGCACCAGGCCGACCGGCCGGCCGGCGCCGGCGATCCAGCCGAAAGCGCCGGGCATCGCCAGCATCTCGGCCATCGCCGTCGCGCCCCACGGCCGCTCGAAGCACTGGCGGTGGATCGCCGCCGCCAGCTCGGCGTGGATCGGGGCCAGCGCGATCATCTCGGCCGTCACCCCGCGCTCCCCGGCAAGGTGACGTCGGGCGGACGCAGATACAGCGGCTCGGGCGGCAGCGCCGTTCCGGCCCGCCAGTGCGCCGCCGCCAGCGCCGCGACCACGGCGGCGTCGGGCACCCCGGGCGCCGCCGAGGCGACGGCTCCGGGCAGGTGCGGCAGCGCCCGTCCGGTGCCGTCGCCGGCCAGCAGCAGCGGCCCGTCGCCGCAGACCGCGGCCAGTTCCTCGGGCAGCAGCGCGCGAACCGCGTCGAGGGGCCGCAGCGCGGCGTCGAAGCGCTGCACGAACAGGTCGGCGCGCTTGGCGTCGATCGCCACCACCAGGTCGCGGCCGGCGCGCTCGGCCGCGGGCACGCCATGGGCGATCGCCTCGGCGGTCGTCACCCCGGCCACCGGCAGCCCGGCGGCGAGCGCCAGCCCGCGCGCCGCCGCCAGGCCGATGCGCAGCCCGGTGAAGGCGCCGGGGCCGACGGTGACGCCGATCAGCGTCAGGTCGGCGAAGGCCAGTCCGGCCTCGTCCATCACCGCCATGATCATCGGCATCAGCGCCTCGGACTGGCCGCGCGGCATGTCGGCGAAGCGCCGCGACAGCAGCGCGCCGTCGCGCCAGACGGCGGCGGAGCAGGCGGCGGTGGCGGTGTCGAAGGCCAGGACGGTCATGGTTCTCGTTCGCGTGCGGGGGGCGCTATACTGCCCGCCCGCGCCGCCAGTGAAAAGGACAACGCACGGTGCTCGTCCGCATCCGACCGCCCGACTTCGACGTCGACCTGCGGCTCGCCTATGCCACGGCCGACAACTTCACCGGCCGGCCGGTCTACCGGCGCGCCGCCTGCTGGCTGCACCCGCAAGCGGCGGCGTTGCTGCGCCGGGCGTCCGAGCTGGCGCGACCGCTGGGCTATCGGCTGCGCATCTTCGACGCGTTCCGCCCCGCCGAGGCGCAGCGGGTGCTGTGGAACCACACTCCCGATCCCGACTTCCTGGCCGATCCGCGCCGCGGCAGCCCGCATTCCCGCGGCGCCGCCGTCGATCTGACGCTGCTCGACGGCGCGGGCGCCGAACTCGACATGGGCACGGGCTTCGACGCCTTCACGCCGCTGTCGCACCACGGCTGCGTCGCGATCGGCGCCGAGGCGCAGCGCAACCGGGCGACGCTGCTCGGCATCATGACCGCCGCCGGCTGGGACTTCTATCGCCATGAGTGGTGGCACTATCAGCTCTTCGACGCCCGCGAGCGCTTTCCGCTCCTGTCCGACAGCATCCTGCCCGAGCCGCTCATGTGACGCCGGATTCGGCCTTTGGTTGAAACAAGCTCGGGAAATGATCTATCGTGGCGCGCCGGCGAGAAGCGCCGGGATGCGACGGGGAGATCGCATGAGACGGATCGGCTTGGGCGTGCGGGAGACCAGTCCTCCGTGCGATTTTCGCGACATGATGCACAGGGCGATCGCGCTGGTCGCGGTGCTGCTGGTGCTGCCGTTCGCGGTCAGCCACCTCGCGGAAGGACGGCTGGTGCTCGGCGTCGGGCTGGTGGCGGTGGTCGCGGTGCTGGTGCTCAACGGCTGGCCGGGCAGGAAAGGACGCCTGCTGCCGATCGTGGTTTTCGTCTGCCTGGTGCCGACCATCCTGTTCGCGCAGCACATGGCGATCGTCCAGCTCGGCCTCGTCGGCGCGCTCTGGACCTTCGCGGCGCTGACCATGTTCTACATGGTCCTGCCGGAACGCCAGGCGTGGCTGGTCAACGTCCTGCTGCTCGGCCTGGTGTTCGCCCACGCCTGGAGCGGCTTCGAGCCGCAGACCGCCACCCGGCTCAGCGCGACTCTGATCACCGTCAGCATTCTGACGGTGATCTTCGTGCGGATCATCAACCTGCAGCAGGCCAAGCTGCAGCTGCTGGCCGAGACCGATCCGCTGACCGGGCTGTGCAACCGGGTGCGGCTCGACTCGACGCTCGACGATTCCGTCCGGCGGTTCCGGCGCAGCGGGCGGCCCGACACCCTGGTGGTGCTCGACATCGACCACTTCAAGCGCATCAACGACAACCACGGCCACGACGCCGGCGACCACGTCATCCGCAGCATCGGCGGCATGCTGCTCGGCCGCATCCGCGGCAGCGACAAGGCGTTCCGCCTCGGCGGCGAGGAATTCCTGGTTCTGCTGTACCAGACCGACGCCGAGGGCGGCCGGGCCTTCGCCGAGGACCTGCGGCGGCACGTCGAGGCCGCGGACATCCTCTCCGGGGCCAGCATCACCGCCAGCATCGGCATCGCCACCACCCGGCGCGACGAGGACTGGCGCTCGTGGCTGAAGCGCTGCGACGACAATCTCTACGCCGCCAAGAGCGGCGGCCGCAACCTGGTCTGCGGCGCCGAACCCGCCGAGGCCTTCGCCTAGTCTAGCTGCGCCGCTCCCGCCGCAGGCCGGCGAAGCGGGCGGCGTCGAGCGCGCCGAGGCCGTTGGCGGCGATGATGGCGCGCAGGCTGCGGACATAGGCCGGGCCGCGCGCCGAGTAGCGGGTCAGGGTGCCGGCCAGCGCGTGGCCGTCCAGCGGCTTGCCGGCCCGGCGCAACGCGGCGCGCGCCTGGCGGAACTCGCGGTAGGCGGCGTGGGTGTTCAGGTTGCGGGCATAGGCGCGCACCGCCTCGAGCAGGTTGTCGAACGCCCGCACGCCGTAGCCGTCGCGCGACGCCTGCCGCGGCCGCATCGCCGCCTCGCCGAAGCTCCACTGCCCGAACAGCGCGTTGCCGTCGCGCGCGAAGCGCGACGTGCCCCAGCCGCTCTCCTCGGCGGCCTGCGCCAGCGCCAGCGACACCGGAATCTGGTCGATGCGCGGCATCAGGATGTCGGGATCGGGATCGGGAACGCCGTAGGCGGCGGCTATCTCGTGCAGCCAGGCGCGGTCGCCGGCGTCGAGCGGCTGCCCCGCGGCCAGGCCGGCGCGGATGTGTTCGAGCCGGCGGCGGCGGCTGGCGATCTCCTCGTTGACCTGCAGCACCAGCGGCAGCATGGCGGCCAGGAACACCTCCTTGCGCGCCGCCGGCGCGTCGAGCTCCGACAGGTCGGGCGGCAGGCTGGCGAGGATGATGCGGGGGACGCCGCGGCCGGCGCCGACCGCGCCGATGTCGTAGCCCAGGCGCAGGAAATTGCGGCGCAGCAGCTCGGCCGCCTGCGCCTCGATCCCGGTCAGCGCCACCGACGGCGGCAGGAACGGCCCGAAGGCGTCGTCCTGAGGCCGGCGGCCGGCGTCGCGGCCGTTCAGCGTCGCGATCCAGGCGCCGACCACCACCGCCAGCGCCAGCGGCGCGCCGGCCAGGACGGCGCGCCGGACCCGAGCCCACGCCATCGCGGCCTCTGGCGTCAGACCGACTGGACCGAGACGACTTCCGGCACGTAGTACTTCAGCATGTTCTCGATGCCGTGCTTGAGCGTCGCGGTCGAGCTGGGGCAGCCGGAGCACGCGCCCTGCATGCGCAGGTAGACGATGCCGTCCTCGAAGCCGTGGAAGATGATGTCGCCGCCGTCCTGGGCGACCGCCGGGCGGACGCGGGTGTCCAGCAGTTCCTTGATCTGCGTGACGACCTCGGAATCCTCGCCGTCGCCGCTCTTCTCCATCGCCTCTTCGGTCACGACCGGCAGGCCCTGGCTGAAGTGGTCCATGATCGCGCCCAGGATCTGCGGCTTGAGCACCGCCCATTCCTGCGCGTCGGCCTTGGCGACGGTGATGAAGTCGCCGCCCAGGAACACCGAGGAGACGCCCTCGATCTCGAACAGGCGCTGGGCCAGCGGCGACTTGCCGACCGCGCGCTCCGGTTCGGCGAAGTCGGCGGTGCCGCGCGGCATCACGCGCACGCCGGGCAGAAACTTGAGGGTCGCCGGGTTCGGCGTCGGTTCGGTCTGGATGAACATGCTTTCCTTCCTTCCTGGAATACTGGCCCCGTCCAAAGCGGTAGATGGGCGACTCCGCCGAAACGGTCAAGTCCTATCGCCTAAGTCGGAGATCACGCCAGATGCGCGATCGCCTCGTCGCTCAGGGTTCCTGGCACGATGGTCACCGGCACGCGCAGCTTGTTGGCGTATTTGCCGATCAGGGCCGAGATCAGCGGCCCCGGCCCCTCGGAGCCGGTGCCGGCGCCCAGCACCAGGATCGATATCTCCGGCTCCTCGTCGATCAGCTTCAACAGTTCGTCGCGGGTGTGGCCCTCGCGCACGTAGAGCACCGGCATCTCGCCCGAGACCTCGTAGACCTCGGTCGCCAGGCGCTGCAGCAGTTGCTCGGCGTCCTGCCGCGCCTCCTCGCGCATCAGGTTGCCGACCGAGGCGAAGTGCTGGAACTCCACCGGCCCGATCACCCGCAGCAGCGCCACCCGGCCGCCGGTGCTGCGGGCGCGCCGGCAGGCGAAGCGCAGCGCCGCCTGCATTTCCTCGCTGTCGTCGACCACGACCAGGAACGTTCTGGTGCTCATCTCAGGCGTGCCGCTCCCTCAGCTCTTCTTGAACGCCGTCGCCGCCAGCCAGCCGGCGCCCATGGCGACGAGGATGGCGATGATACCGTAAAGCGGCCCCTGGTCGTGAGCGAAGTCGTAGACCTCGGCGCCGACGCCGACCTTGCTGACGATCAGCGGCGTCGTCTGCGCCGAGATCACCTCGCCGTCGCGCAGCAGATAGACCTCGACGCTGTAGGTGCCCACCGGCACGTTGGCCGGCAGGTGCATCTCGGTGCGGAACAGTTGCGAGCCGAGGAACGACACCGGCAGGATCTCGTCGCCGTAAAGGGTGCGCTTCTGCTTCAGGCGGACCAGGGCGTCGCGGTAGGCGTCGGCCGCGGCGGCGTCGGCGCCCGCCACCTCGAGGTCGAGATGGCGGTGGCCGATCTCGTGGCGTTCGAGCACCGGCACCGGCGCCACGTCCTCGAGCGGCCGCGTCGCCGCGACGCGGTAGAAGGACGGCGCGCCGGGAATCACCGCTTCGGCGGTGTTGACCCAGATGCCGGCGATCCGCTCCTTGCGCCGCACCACCTCGTCGCGATCGGGGCCGCGCACCACGACGACGATGTCGCCGGGGCCGTCGACGGCGCCGAACAGCAGCACGTCGGTGCCCGAGAATCCGGTGGTGATCGCCACCAGGTGCTTGGACAGGTCGGCGACCAGCGGCGCCTGCTGCGCCGCCGCCGGGACGGCGGCCAGGGCCATGAGTCCGAGGGCGGCGATCAGGCGGCGCATCAGTGCCCCCCGCGGCCCAGCGAGAACAGGTCGTCCGGCGTCGCCACCAGATCGAAGACCAGCTTGCCGCACACCGCCAGCACCATCAGCGCCAGCAGCACCCGGAGCTGCTCGCCCTGCAGCTTGGCGCCGGCGCGGGCGCCGAACTGGGCGCCGACGACGCCGCCGAACAGCAGCATCAGGGCCAGCACGACGTCGACGGTCTGGTTCATCGTCGCCTGCAGGAACGTGGTGTTGGCGGTCACGAAGATGATCTGGAACAGCGACGTGCCGACGACCACCGAGGTCGGCATGCCGAGCAGGTAGATCATCGCCGGCACCATGATGAAGCCGCCGCCGACGCCCATGATCGCCGCCAGGATGCCGACCGCGAAGCCGATGCCGGCCGGCAGGATGGCGCTGATGTAGAGCTTCGAGCGGCGGAAGCGCATCTTCAGCGGCAGGCCGTGCACCCAGGTGTGCTGGTGCAGCTTGCGCCGCGGCCCGCCGGCCGAGCGGCGGCTCTTGCGCAGCGCCTGGATGCTCTCGACGAACATCAGCCCGCCGATGATGCCCAGGAAGATCACGTAGGACAGGCTGATCACCAGGTCGATCTGGCCGACGCCGCGCAGCACCTTGAACAGCCACACGCCGAAGGTCGAACCGGCGAAGCCGCCGACCACCAGGATCAGCCCCATCTTGATGTCGACGTTGCCGCGCCGCCAGTGGGCGATCACGCCCGACACCGACGAGGCGACGATCTGGTTGGCCTCGGTGCCGACCGCCACCGCCGGCGGCACGCCGATGAACATCAGCAGCGGCGTCATCAGGAAGCCGCCGCCGACCCCGAACAGCCCCGACATGAACCCGACCATGCCGCCGAGCCCCAGGATCAGCAGCGCGTTCACGGACATCTCGGCGATGGGCAGATAGATTTGCATCAGCGTCTTTCCATGGCGGCAGGAGTCTTCCCGCCGCGCCACGGCAATGCAAGCCGAAATCCGCCATGTTTCCGATTTCGCTAATGCACGCCGCCGCCCCGACATGATTTCGATCAAGGTTTGCGGGCGCGAAGGCGGCCTAAACTGCGTCCGGGGTCAAGGAGAGGGACCGAATGTTCCGCATCAGCCAATACATGCGCGAGGTTCTGGCGCCGACGCCGAACGCCCGCCGGGGCGGCCTGCCCGGGCCGGTGGTTATCTGGAACCTGGTGCGGCGCTGCAACCTGGCGTGCAAGCACTGCTACTCGATTTCGGCCGACAAGGACTTCGCGGGCGAGCTGTCGACGGCCGAGATCGAGGCCGTGATGGCCGATCTGCGGGCGTTCAAGGTCCCGGTGCTGATCCTCTCGGGCGGCGAGCCGCTGCTGCGGCCCGACATCTTCGAGGTCTCGCGCCGCGCCAAGGATCTGGGCTTCTACGTCGGCCTGTCCTCGAACGGCACCCTGATCGACGAGGCGATGGCCGAGCGCATCGCCGGCATCGGCTACGACTATGTCGGCGTCTCGCTCGACGGCATCGGCGCCACCCACGACCGCTTCCGCTGCAAGGACGGCGCCTTCGACCAGGCGCTGGCCGGCATCAAGCGGCTGCGGGCGCGCGGGCTGAAGGTCGGCCTGCGCTTCACGATGACCCAGGACAACCACAACGAACTGCCGCGGCTGCTCGACCTGCTCGAGTCCGAGGACCTCGACAAGTTCTACTTCTCGCACCTCAACTACGCCGGCCGCGGCAACAAGAACCGCGGCGACGACAGCCATCTCGACACCACCCGCTGGGCGATGGACCTGTTGTTCGAGCGCTGCCTCGGGCTGCTGCAGGAAGGCCGGCCGAAGGAATTCGTCACCGGCAACAACGACGCCGACGCGGTCTATTTCCTGATGTGGCTGCAGGCCCGCTTCCCCGAGGCGGTCGACAACGTGCGCGCCAAGCTGGAGCAGTGGGGCGGCAATTCCTCGGGCATCGGCGTCGCCAACATCGACAATCTCGGCAACGTCCATCCCGACACCATGTGGTACCACCACACCCTGGGCAACGTGCGCGAGCGGCCGTTCTCGGACATCTGGTCCGACCTGTCGGACCCGCTGCTGGCCGGGCTGCGCCAGCGCCCGCGCGCCGTCGGCGGCCGCTGCGGCGCGTGCAAGTGGCTGCCGATCTGCAACGGCAATTCCCGGGTGCGGGCCTTCCGCATCGCCGGCGACCACTGGGCCGAGGATCCGGCCTGCTATCTGACCGACGACGAGATCGGTCGCGCCAGCCCCGGCGAGCGGCTGGCCGTCACCCCGTTCAAAGGACGTGCGCATGCGTAACTTCGCCCTCGCCGCCGCCTTCGCCCTCGCCGCGAGCGCCGGCGCCGCCACCGCCGCCGATGTCGGCGCCGCCTACGAGGAGCATTGCGCCGAGTGCCACGGCGCCGACCGCCTCGGCGGCATGGGCCCGGCGCTGATCCCCGAGAACCTGGCGCGGCTGAAGAAGGCCAAGGCGGCCGAGGTCATCGCCAAGGGCCGCCAGCAGACGCAGATGCTGGGCTACGCCGACAAGCTGAAGCCGGCCGAGATCGAGGCGCTGGTCGAGATGATCTACACGCCGCTGCCCGAGATGCCGGTGTGGGGCGAGGCCGAGATCGAGGCCAGCCGCAAGCTGGTCACCCCGCCCGAGCAGTTGCCCGACAAGCCGATCTGGGACGCCGATCCGATGAACCTGTTCGTCGTCGTCGAGATGGGCGATTCGCACATCACCCTGTTCGACGGCGACAAGCTCGAGCCGATCACCCGCTTCCCCAGCCATTTCGCCCTGCATGGCGGGCCCAAGTACTCGCCCGACGGCCGCTTCGTCTATTTCGTCTCGCGCGACGGCTGGGTGACCAAGTACGACACCTATTCGCTGCAGGTGGTCGCCGACGTCCGTGCCGGCATCAACACCCGCAACATCGCCGTCTCGGGCGACGGCCGCACGGTGGCGGTGGCCAACTACCTGCCGCACAGCCTGGTGCTGCTCGACGCCGCCGACCTGTCGGTCAAGAAGCTGATCCCGGTCACCGACAAGAAGAAGACCCGCACCAGCCGCGTCTCGGCGGTCTACGCCGCCGACCCGCGCGAGTCCTTCGTCGTGGCGCTGAAGGACATGCCCGAGATGTGGGTGATCAACTGGACCGACGACCCGCCGCCGATCTACGAGGGCATGGTCCACACCTACGAGTTCGACGAGGCCATCGCCGTCAAGGGCCTGTTCCCGATCCGCCGCATCGAGCTCAAGGAACCGATGGACGACTTCTTCTTCGACGAGGCCTACGACCACGTCGTCGGCTCGATGCGCGACGGCGGCCGTGCCGCGGTGGTGCATCTCGACGTGCGCCGCGAGATCGAATCCATCCCGCTGCCCGGCCTGCCGCATCTCGGCTCCGGCATCACCTGGACCGCCGCCGACGGCCGCAAGCTGATGGCGACGCCGAATCTCAAGGACCACAACGTCAGCGTCGTCGACGTCGACACCTGGGAACTGGTCAAGTCGATCCCGACCCTGGGGGCCGGCATCTTCATGCGCAGCCACGCCAACTCGCCCTACGCCTGGGTCGACAACTCGTTCTCGAAGTTCCGCGAGACGTTGCAGATCATCGACAAGCGCAGCCTCGAAGTGGTCAAGGACATCACCCCGGCGCCGGGCAAGACCGCCAACCACATCGAGTTCACCCGCGACGGCAAATACGCCCTGGTCAGCGTCTCCGAGGACGACGGCGCCCTGGTGATCTACGACGCCGCCACCTTCGAGGAGGTCAAGCGGCTGCCGATGAAGAAGCCGATGGGCAAGTACAACGTCTTCAACAAGATCACCCGCGACGGCGGGACGAGTCACTGAGCGGGCGCATCTGGAGACGCGCGCTCGATTTCCGCCGAGCACGGGTCTCCAGCCCCATAGGCGCTACGTTAAACTCCCTCTCCCGCTGGCGGGAGAGGGCCGGGGTGAGGGTGGCTTACGGCCGAAGGCCGGAAAAGAACGCTTTGTCAGGCGCCTGCGGCGCCGACACCCTCACCCTCCCCACCGCTCCGCGGTGGGTCCCCTCCCTCTCCCGCCGGCGGGAGAGGGCCCAAGTCAGCGTTCTTGTTTCACCGCAACTCGGCCGGCGCCCGGAAGCTGAACGCCGCCGGCGCCGCCGCGATCGTCTCGCGCGCCTGCTCGATGCGCCGGCGCAGGTTGGGGGGCAGGGCGTTGTGGCCGACGGCGCGGGCGATCTCCAGCACGCTCGGCATGCCCTTCTCGCCGCCGGTCACCGTGCCGCCGTGCTCGGCGACCGCCGCCGCGAGATCGCGGATGAGCTGCTTCTTCAGGCCCGAGACGGCGGCGCGCGCCTCGTCGATCGCCGCCTCGCCGCCCTCGGGGGCGATCACCGTGACGCGGTGGTGGGGATCGATGCCCTGCGGGCTGAGATGGCCGTAGGCGGACAGCACCACCTCGGCGCGGCCGTCGAGCCGGGCCGCCAGTTCGGCGATGCCGGCGCGGTAGTCGGCATAGGCCTGCAGCACCGCGCCGATGGCGGCGGTGTCGCGCGGCAGCGCCACGTTGACGTCGGTCGAGGTCGTCCACGGCCGCAGCTTGCCCGGCTGCATGACCCGGGCCTGGGTGCGCGCCATGTCGGGGGCGCCCTCGCGGATGGCGCGGAAGATCTCCATCTCGCCGCCCGACGAGAAGCCGATGCCGTATTCGATGCCGATGCCGCCGATGGTCTCGGTCTCCTCGTCCATCAGCGCGAACAGCACCTCGTCGACGGCATCCTCGGACCAGCCGGTCAGGCAGGCGAGCATGTCGGCGTTGGCGTAGTCGCAGGCCTGCAGCAGCCCTTCCGCCTTCGAGCGCGCCGGATCGGCGGCGTGGGCGACGAAGGCGGCCAGCGAGCTGCGGCTGATCAGCTCGATGCCGTTGACGATCGTCGAGCCGGTCGCCGCCGACAGCACGTTGCCGCCGGGCGGAATCTCGACCTGGGTCCAGGGATGCAGGTAGGACAGCAGGTCGGCGATGGCGTCGACGTCGGACGACTGCACCGGCAGCACAAGCCCGAATTCCTGCGGCGGCACCTCGAACCAGCGCATGCGCACGGCGGTGATCATGCCGGTCCAGCCCTGCATGCCCTCGTGGGCGGCGATGGCGTCGTGGCCTTCGAGCACCCGGGTGCCGGCGCCGTCGGCCAGGCACACCGCCAGCAGGTAGCTCGACGGATGGCTGCGCAGCGGGCCCATGCCGCCGGTGGCGACGACGCCGCCGACCGAGGCCGAGCCGACGCTGGTCAGGTCGACCAGCACGCGGGCCGTCTCGCCCAGCATGTGGGCGAGGACCATGTTGACCTGCTCCCAGGTCAGGCCGGCGCCGGCGGCGACGCAGCCGTGCTCGGCGTCGATGGCGATCTGGTGGGCGAGCACGCGCTCGAGCGGCGTCTCGGCCGGCACGATCTCCGGCGTCAGCGCGCCCTTGGGCCGCACCGCGACGACGTCGGCGAAGCCGCAGGCCGCCTTGTCGTAGTCGAACGAGTTGATGGCGCTGGTCAGGCCCCCGGCCGGCATGACCGCGAAGCCGCGCGCCACCGCCTCCGACACGGCGGCGACGACGTCGTGCGTCGACACCAGGATGGCGTCGAGCGGCCGGCCGCCGTCGTCGGTGAGTTCGGCGCGGGTGGAGAAATCGAAGGCGGAAGCGTTCATCTCGGTCATGCGCAGTGGGTAAACCACGAAGGCACGAAGGACACGAAGAAAATTTGCATGGCCGCCGTCACCCCTCTCCCGCTCGCGGGAGAGGGAGGGGCCCGGCCGCAGGCCGGGAGGGTGAGGGTGGCGCTCCAGCGCGAGCCGCCAGGCCTCGGCGCGGCCCCCACCCCAGCCCTCCCCCGCGAGCGGGGGAGGGAGCCGCGGCGGGCAGGCTCACGGATTTTCCCAGCGTTTGGCCGCGTGCTCGTCGGAATCGCGGGCGTCGACCCAGTTGCCGCCGTCGGGAGTCTCCTCCAGCTTCCAGAACGGCGCCTTGGTCTTCAGCCAGTCGATCAGGAAATGGCAGCTCTCGAACGCCGCCTCGCGATGCGCCGAGGCGGTGGCGACCAGGACGATGTTGTCGCCCGGCTCGAGCCGGCCGTAGCGGTGGATGACCAGGCATTCCGAAAGCGGCCAGCGCGACCGCGCCTCGGCCTCGATTTCCTCCAGCTTGCGCTCGGTCATGCCGGGATAGTGTTCCAGCGTCATCGCCCGCACGTCCGACCCGGCGGCCGGATCGTGGCCGAGATAGTCGCGCACCAGCCCGACGAAGACGCACACGCCGCCGATCTTGCCGTTGGCGACGTTCAGCCTGGCCAGCTCGGCGCCGACGTCGAAATCCTCGCGCTGCACCCGGATCATGGCTCAGCCTCCGGTCACCGGCGGGAAGAACGCCACCTCGTCGCCGGCCTTCACCGGATGGTCGAAGGGCACGTATTCCTGATTGACCGCCACCCGCACGACCCGCAGGTCGTCGAGCGCCGCGGCGTGGCCGTCGGAGCGGGTCTTCAGCCAGGCGATCAGGCCGCTGACGTCGGCGACCTCGGCCGGCGGCGTCACCTCCTCCTCGCCGGTGCCGGTCTTGGTCCGCAGCCAGGCGAAATAGAGAACCTTCATCGCATCACCTCGGAAAACGGCAGATAGTCGACCAGGTCGCCGGGGTTGATCACCGCGACGTCCTCGCCGATGTCGAGCAGCCCGTCGGAGGCCGTCATCGACGACAGGATGCCCGAGCCGTCGGCGGCGAAGCGGTCGACGCTCAGGCCATAGGGGCCGGCGATCAGGCGGGCGCGCAGGAACTCGCGCCGGCCCGGCTTCTTCTTCATCGTGAACGCCGCCGGCACCGGCAGCCGGTGGACGGCGGTGCGGCGGCAGCCCATCAGCCGCAGCGCGACGGGGCGCGCCACCACCAGGAACATCACCATCGAGGCGACCGGATTGCCGGGCAGGCCGACGAAAGGCACGCCGGCGACCTGGCCCAGCGCCACCGGCCGGCCCGGCTTGACCGCCAGGCGCCAGAAATGCAGCGAGCCCTGGTCCTGGACCGCCGCGCGGACGTGGTCCTCCTCGCCCATCGACACGCCGCCCGAGGTGATCAGCAGGTCGTGACCGGCGGCGGCGCCGGCCAGCGCGTCGCGGATGGCGGCGCGGTCGTCGGGCAGGATGCCGAGATCGGTCACCGCGCAGCCCAGCGCTTCGAGCAGCGACGAGACGGTGTAGCGGTTGATGTCGTAGATCTGGCCCGGCGCCAGCGGCGTCGGCGGGTCGCGGACCTCGTCGCCGGTCGAGAACACGGCGACGCGCAGCGGCCGGTAGACGTCGAGCTCGGCATGGCCGATGGCGGCGGCGATGCCGACCTCCTGCGGCCGCAGCCGGGTGCCGGCGGCGATCACCACGTCGCCGACCTTGACGTCCTCGCCCTTGCGGCGGCGGTTCTCGCCGCGCTTGAGCTTGCGCGCCCGGATCACCACCGCGTCGCCCTCGACGGTGCAGTCCTCCTGCATCACCACGGTGTCGGGCCCCTCGGGCATCGGCGCGCCGGTGAAGATGCGCAACGCCTCGCCGCGCCGGCCGGGACGATCGAAGACCTGGCCGGCGGCGATGCGCCCGCCGATCGGCAGGCGGGTCTCGCCGCCGACCTCGAGGTCGTCGAAAAACACCGCGTAGCCGTCCATCGCCGAATTGTCGTGCGGCGGCACGGTGACGCCCGAGACGACGTCGCCCGCCAGCACGCGGCCGGCGGCGGCGCGCAGGGGCGCGCGCTCGGTGGCGGCGACGGGGGCCAGCCGGCCCTCCAGCAGCGCCAGCGCCTCGTCCAGCGGCATGAAGCGGTCGTCGTCGAGACGGAAGCTGTCGTCCTGCAGCCGGGTCATCGGTTCAGTCCCACCTGGTCGAGGATGAACGCCGCCACGGCGGCGGCGTCGTTCAGGTCGAGGCGCGGCACCGGCAGATCCTCCAGCGCCGCGTCCGAGGCGACGGCGACGACGCGGTCGTCCTCGCGGCACAGCAGCGGCCGGTCCAGCGCCGGCCGGTGGACCTCGATGCGCGGATGCGGCCAGTCGCGGAAGCCCTCGACCAGCACCAGATCGACCGGCGCCAGCCGCGACAGCAGCGCCGCCATGCCGTATTCCGGCTCGTCGCGGTACTCGTGCATCAGCGCCCAGCGTTTGGCCGAGACCACCATCACCTCGCCGGCGCCGGCGGCGCGGTGCTCGTAGGAATCCTTGCCCGGCTTGTCGACGTCGAACTTGTCGTTGGCCTGCTTGACGGTCGAGACCTTCAGCCCGCGGGCGGTCAGCAGCGGCAGGACCTTGACCAGCAGCGTCGTCTTGCCGCTGCCCGAGAAGCCGGCGATGCCGAAAACGGGTGTCTGGTTCGCGTTCATTTCGCTCACTTCGTCGTGGTCCCTGCGCATCGCGCACGCTCCCTCCCCCGCCTGCGGGGGAGGGTCGGGGTGGGGGTCGCGGCTGTGCGCTCGACGGCCGGAGCGCTGCCCTCACCCTCCCGCTTCGCGGGCCCCTCCCTCTCCCGCAAGCGGGAGAGGGAAAGCGGTTGCCGCGCCGTCATCCCGGTCACCCCGCGTTCCGGGCGGTGTTGCGACCGCCCGGCGGCTCGCTCTTCTTCGGCGGGGCCGGCTGGGGCGGCGCGGTGATGTGGTGCAGGCCGGCCTGCAGGTAGTCCCAGCCGGTGATCAGGGTCAGCAGCCCGGCCAGCCACAGCGCCGCCTCGCCGATCGGCTGCGCCATCAGCACCGGCGGCGCGGCGTCGCCGACGATCAGCACCGGCAGCGCGACCATCTGGACGCCGGTCTTCCACTTGGCCAGGCGGCTGACCGGCATGCCGACGCGCAGCTCGGCCAGGAACTCGCGCAGCCCCGAGACCAGGATCTCGCGCATCAGGATCACCACCGCCGGCAGCACCGTCCAGTCGCTGATGCGGTCGAAGGCGGTGATCATCAGCAGCACCGCCGCGACCAGCAGCTTGTCGGCGATCGGGTCGAGGAAGCGGCCGAAATTGGAGGTCTCGCCCCAGCGCCGCGCCAGCCAGCCGTCGAACCAGTCGGTGACCGCGGCGGCGACGAACAGCCCGCAGGCCACCCAGCGCGCCAGCGCGCCGTCGACGTAGAAACAGGCGATCACCAGCGGTATGGCGACGATACGGGAAATGGTGAGCAGGTTGGGGAGGCTCGTCACCATGATGTCAGCAGCGCTGCGCCTTGTTCCGGTGGTCCAGAGCCGGCGATCTTAGCCGCCGGGGTGGAAATGGTCATAGATTTTTTTGGCCGTGGTGCGACTGATGCCGTCCACGGCCTCGAGATCGGCCAGCCCGGCCTGCGCCACCTCGCGGGCCGAACCGAAGTGGTGCAGCAGCGCCTTCTTGCGCCGCGCGCCGATCCCGGGCACGCCGTCGAGCAGCGACTGGCCGATCGCCTTCGACCGCCGCGCCCGGTGCGAGCCGATGGCGAAGCGGTGCGCCTCGTCGCGCAGCCTCTGAAGGAAATATAGCACCGGGTCCTTCGGCTCCAAGCCGAAGGCGTCGCGATGCGGCATGTGGAAGCGCTCGCGGCCGGCGTTGCGGTCGGGACCCTTCGAGATCGCCGCCACCGCGACGTCGTCGACGCCGAGTTCGGCCAGCACCTCGCAGGCCACCGCGAGCTGGCCGGGGCCGCCGTCGATCAGCGCCAGGTCCGGCCACAGCCCGCGCTCGCGGTCGGGATCGTCCTTCTGCGCCCGGCGGAAGCGCCGGGTCAGCACCTCGCGCATCATGCCGTAGTCGTCGCCGGGCGCCAGCTCCGCGGTGCGGATGTTGAACTTGCGGTACTCGCCCTTGATCAGCCCCTCGGGGCCGGCGACGATCATCGCGCCGACGGCGTTCGCGCCCTGGATGTGGCTGTTGTCGTAGACCTCGATGCGAGCGGGCGCGGCCTCGAGGCCGAACACGCCGGCGACGCCGTCGAGCAGCTTGCGCTGGCTCGAGCTCTCGGCCAGGCGGCGGCCCAGCGCCTCGCGGGCGTTGCCCAGCGCGTGCTCGACCAGCTTGCGGCGGTCGCCGCGCTGCGGGATGGCGAGTTCGACCTTGCGCCCGGCGCGCATGGTCAGCGCCTCGGCGACCAGGCCCTGCTCGGCGACGGCCTGCGACAGCAGGATCAGCTTCGGCGGCATCTTGTCGGCGTAGAACTGGCCGAGGAATGCGGCCAGCACCTCCTCGGGCTCCTCGTTCTGGGCATGGGCCGGGAAATAGGAGCGGTTGCCGTAGTTGCAGCCGGAGCGGAAGAAGAACACCTGGATGCACGACTGGCCGCCGGCCTGGTGCAGCGCCACCACGTCGGCCTCGTCGACGCCGGGCAGGTTGATGTCCTGGTGCGCCTGGATGCGCGCCAGCGCCCGGATGCGGTCGCGGAACACCGCCGCCTGTTCGTAGTCCATCGCCGCCGCCGCCTGCTCCATGCGGCGGCCGAGCTCGCGCTGGACGTCCTGGCTGCGCCCCGACAGGAACGCCTTGGCCTGGTTGACCAGCGCCATGTACTCCTCGTGCCCGACGCGCCCGACGCAGGGGCCGCAGCAGCGCTTGATCTGGAACAGCAGGCACGGCCGCGTGCGGCTGGCGAACACCGCGTCCGAGCACGAGCGCAGCAGGAAGGCGCGCTGGAGCTGCGACAGGGTGGCGTTGACGGCGCCGGCCGAGGCGAAGGGACCGAAATAGTCGCCCTTCTGCCGTCGGGCGCCGCGGTGCTTGACGATCTGCGGCCAGTCGTGGTCGCCGGTGACCAGGATGTGGGGGAACGACTTGTCGTCGCGCAGCAGGATGTTGTAGCGCGGCGCCAGGCGCTTGATCAGGTTGGCCTCGAGCAGCAGCGCCTCGCACTCGGTGTGCGTGGTCACCACCTCCATGCTCGCGGTCTCGACGACCATGCGCTGCAGCCGCGCCGGCAGGCGGTCGAGCCGGCTGTAGGCGACGACCCGCTTCTTGAGGTTCTTGGCCTTGCCGACATAGAGCACGTCGCCGCGGCGGTTGAGCATGCGGTAGACGCCGGGGCAGCCGGGCAGGGTGCGCAGCTGCTCCAGGATCACCTGGACGCCGGCGGGGCCGAGGCCGGCCTGTTCGCTCTGCTGGTCTGGAATCTGATCGATCGACATTCGCGCGGCGGTGGAACTGGTGCGTTTCGGGTTCTGTCACGAAAGGGATATGGCGATATCCACGATTCCTGTGGATAAGCCTGTTGGCAAGTGCTCGGGTGCAGCCCCCTCCCGGCGGACTCCCGTCGATTCACCGCCCTGCACATTTTTTAGGCACCAATTCGGTGAATCGTGATTTATCAAGGGGTTGGCCGCCGTTCAGAAAAACCGTGGCGCCCGCTCGGCTTTCCCTCTTGACAGCCGGAAGGGCCTGGGACGCCTGTCCTCACCTTGTGTACAACTCGGTTATTCCAGTCTAGAGACGTTCTACGCAAAACGGGGTATGGCGCTCGCCGCGACCGCGACCCTTCGCCGCACCTGACAACCTCGACAAGTGTCCTGGTCACCCTCGCCGAAGGTCATGGCAGCGGACTGAAGCGCTCGATCTCGACGCCGACGCTGGTGGCGTCGGCGAACACGTCCAGCTTCTCGACCCGCACCCGCGCCGTGCGCACCCGGCGCTCCTCCAGGCACATGGCGGCGATGCGCTCGGCCAGGGTCTCGACCAGGTTGACATGGCCCTCGGCGACGATGCCGCGGATGCCGGTGACGATGCCCTCGTAGCACACCACGTTGGCAAGGTCGTCGCCGATCTCGCTGCCCTCGCGCACCGCCAGGTCGAGATTGACCCGCACGCGCTGCGGCCCGTCCTTCTCGAACGCATGCACGCCGATCGAGCACGACAGCACCAAATCGCGCACGAAGACGTGACGGATCGCGGTGCCGGCGTCGGCGATGCGCAGCGGCTGGATGGCTTTCACCTGGGTCATGCTCATTCCTCGGCAGGCGGCGCGGCGACGGACCAGCCCAGATGCTGGCCGCCGTCGAGCGCTATCATTTGTCCCGTCATCGCCGGCGCGGCAAGGATGAATCGGACCGCCGCGCAGATTTCCTCCGGCGTCGTGCCGTGGCCCAGCGGCATCGAGCGGCACTGGCGCTCGAACTGCTCGGGCGTCTGGCGGGCGCTCGGCAGGGTGGGTCCGGGGCCGATCGCGTTGACGCGGATGCGCGGCGCCAGCGCCAGCGCCATGGTCCGGGTCAGGGTCCACAGCCCGGCCTTGCTCAGCGTGTAGGTGACGAAATGCGGGGTCAGGTTCCACACCCGCTGGTCGATCATGTTGACGACGACGCCGCCGGCCTCGGCCGCAAGCTGGCGCGCGAAGCCCTGCGTCAGCACGAAGGGCGCGCGCAGATTGGCCTCCATGTGATGGTCCCAGCCGGCCCGCGTCGCGGTCAGCGCCGCGTCGTAGTCGAAGGTCGAGGCGTTGTTGACCAGCAGCCCCAGCGGCCCGACCGCCTCGGCGGCGCGCGCCACCAGGGTCAGGACGTCGGACTCGTTGCCGAGATCGGCGGCGACGGCGGCGGCGCGACCGCCGGCCTCGGTGATCTCGGCGACGACCTCCTGGGCGTCGGCGGCGGAGCGGTGGTAGTGCACCGCCACCGCCCAGCCGTCGCGGGCGAGATCGAGGGCGATGGCGCGGCCGATGCGCTTGGCCGCACCGGTGACGAGCGCCGCCTTGGGCGTGGTCTGGGGCATGGCGGGAGCATAGCGGCGGCGGCGCCGGGAGTCGAGGGCGGGACGGCATGCATCGAGACGCGCCCTGGCGCGCCTCGGCACGAGGAGAAACCGAACCTCGTCCTGAGAGGCCGCCGCGAGGCGGCCGTCCCGAAGGATGGTCCTGCCTTACGTCGCCACCGTCTCGGCCGGCTGGATCGTGCACACCGCCTTGGGCTCGTCGAGCTTCAGCACCAGGCTTTCGAGCAGGTAGAGCTGGTAATGGACGCCGTCGTGGCCGCTGTAGCCGGCGGTCAGGTCCTGGCCGACGACGATGCGGCCGGCGCGCGGGTCGACGACGGCGCCGCCCTTGATCGGCGCCTTGAAGATGCCGCGGGTGCACAGGCGGCCGAGATGCTCGACCTGCAGCATGTCGCTGTCGGGATAGCGGCGGAACAGGCCGTTGTAGAGCTTCGGCTCCAGCACCAGCGCGTAAGGCCCGCGGAAGCCGCCCTCGTCGAGCGCGGTGACCGCGTTCAGCACGTCGTGCAGCACCGCGTCGACGCCGCTCCAGTCGCCGCCCTTGCGGTGGCAGCGGCCCTCGGCCGACAGCAGGCCGGGCAGGCCGAAATCGGGCTGGCCGTAGTAGATCAGCTCCTCCTCGCGCCGCGCCACCGCTTCCGCCGCGTCCTCGGCCGGGGCGAGGTCGAGCGGCTGGTTGTGGTCGAGATGGCCGGCGAGGCGGCGCAGCGACAGCTTGAACGACTTGCGGATCATCGGCACCGAGATGGCGCGGCCGAGGATCTGGCCGGCCTCGTCCTCCTCCGGCGCGCGGCAGAAGCCGTCGTTGCCGAGCTCGATCGAGGTCAGCCCCATGCCGAACGGCCCATCGACGTCGAGGAAGCGGCGCGCGGTCAGCCTGTCGCGGGCGGCGTCGGCGGCGGCCTCCTCGACCGCCGCCCAGATGTCGCCGTCGAACGGCGCGAGGCCGCGATTGAGTGCGTCCATGGTCTGGTCCTCCTCAGCTCTTGCGGTTCAGGGCGCCGATGGTCATCCGCCCGCCCGGGCGGCGCGGCGGCACGCCGCCGCCGTCTTCGCGGTGCTCTTCGGACACCTGTTCCGGCGCGCTGGTCTGGCCGGCCTCGGCCTCCTCCTCGATCTCGGTGATCGGGCCCTCGGTGAACAGGTAGGTCCGCATCTGGCGCTCGAACTCGGCGTCGTTGCGACGCAGCCATTCCAGCGTCATCATCGCGTGCTCGACCTCTTCGCGCATGTTGTGCAGCAGGATCTCCTTCAGGTGCGGATCCTCGCAGTCGTCGGCGCGCTGCTGGTACCAGTCGACCGCCTCGAGCTCCTCCATCAGCGAGACGATGGCCTGGTGCATGGTGATGGTGCGCCGCGACAGCCTGTCGCGTGGCGCGTGGAGGTTTTCGCTGGTCATTGCTCCCTCTCGCGATCGGTTCACCGGGGATTTTGCGTCTCGGTGCCGGGATGTCATTTGGTCGGTTGGGTTATGACCCGGGGGAGAAGGAGCGGCCTTCGCCGATGCAAGGGATCGGCAGGCCGAGTATGAAGATAGTCCCCAACAACTATTTCCGCCGTAGAGGCGCGGATTTCTCTGGCATAATCTTGGCCGGGAGTGGTGCCGATGCTCGGGAAAGTCTCCGCGAATATTTCGCAGCGCCACAAGTCGATCAATGCTGTAAGAAATGCTTGAAATCTGCGATCGACATCGCTATTTTGACTGCGGCCATGCGAGAACTTCTGAAATGAGATTGGTTCCGCGCCCTTGTACGAAGGGACTATCGCCTAACACGAAAGGCTTAGGTCTCACGGCTTCTCGGCCGGCCACTCCCCGCCCACGACCGAGGATATGAACGCATGTGTGGCATTTGTGGCGAGCTGACCTTCGACGGCAGCTACGCGAACACCTCCGTTATTTCCAAGATGACCGGCGCGATGGCGCGCCGCGGCCCCGACGCCGAGGGCATGTTCGCGCAGTCGCGCGTCGCCTTCGGCCACCGCCGCCTCAAGATCATCGACCTGTCCGAGAACGCCCAGCAGCCGATGGTCGACGCCGAGCTCGGCCTGGCGATCGCCTTCAACGGCTGCATCTACAATTACCCCGAGCTGCGCGCCGAACTGCAGAACAAGGGCTACCGCTTCTTCTCGCATGGCGACACCGAGGTGATCCTGAAGGCGTGGCACGCCTGGGGCCCGGCGGCGGTCCAGCGCTTCAACGGCATGTTCGCCTTCGCCGTCTGGGAGCGCGATTCCGGCCGCGTCGTCTTCGCCCGCGACCGCCTGGGCATCAAGCCGCTGTACTACGTCGAGAAGCCGAACGGCCTGCGCTTCGCCTCCAGCCTGCCGGCGCTGGTCGCCGGCGGCGACGTGTCGTCGGAGATCGACCCGGTGGCGCTGCACCACTACATGACCTTCCACGCCGTGGTGCCGGCGCCGCACACCATCCTGGCCGAGGTGCGCAAGCTGCCGCCGGCGACGCTGATGTTCGTCGAGCCCGACGGCCGCACCCGCCAGGAGACCTACTGGACCCTGAACTTCGAGCGTTCGGACGCCGAGGCCAAGCTGTCGGCCGAGGACTGGCAGGACCGGGTGCTGGCGGCGCTGCGCGCCTCCGTCCGCCGCCGCCTGGTCGCCGACGTGCCGGTCGGCGTGCTGCTGTCCGGCGGCCTCGATTCCAGCCTGATCACCGGCCTGGTCGCCGAGACCGGCATGGCCGACCTCAACACCTTCTCGGTCGGCTTCGAATCGGTGCACGGCGAGCAGGGCGACGAGTTTAAATACTCCGACATCGTCGCCGAGACCTTCGGCACCAAGCACCACAAGATCCGCGTCGAGAGCCGGCGCCTGCTCGACACCCTGCCCGACTGCATCGCCGCGATGAGCGAGCCGATGGTCAGCCACGACGCGATCGGCTTCTACATCCTGTCGCAGGAGGTCTCGAAGCACCTGCACGTGGTGCAGAGCGGCCAGGGCGCCGACGAGGTGTTCGGCGGCTATCACTGGTACCCGCCGATGCTGGGCGCCAACGACCCGGTGGCCGAGTACGCCAAGGTGTTCTTCGACCGCGACCAGGACGAGTTCGCCCGCGCCGTCGACCCGCGCTTCCACGGCGCCAACCACTCGCGCGCCTTCGTCGAGCGCCACTTCGCCCGCTCCGGCGCCGAGCGCCCGGTCGACAAGGCCCTGCGCATCGACACCACCGTCATGCTGGTCGACGATCCGGTGAAGCGGGTCGACAACATGACGATGGCCTGGGGCCTGGAGGCCCGCGTGCCGTTCCTCGACCACGAGCTGGTCGAGCTGGCGGCGCGCATCCCGGCCGAGCACAAGATCCGCGAAGGCGGCAAGTACGTGCTCAAGGAGGCCGGCCGCAAGGTGATCCCGGCGGCGGTGATCGACCGGCCCAAGGGCTATTTCCCGGTGCCGGCGCTGAAATATCTCGAGGGTCCGGCGCTGAAATTCGTCCAGGACGTCCTCACCCAGCCGGCGGCGCGCGAGCGCGGCTTGTTCCAGCGCGACTACATCGACATGCTGCTCGCCTCGCCCAAGGACCACATCACGCCCCTGCGCGGGTCGAAGCTGTGGCAGGTGGCGCTGCTGGAGGCATGGCTGCAGAAGAACGAGCTGTAGGGAGGGAGAATGGCCGTGATCCGAGCGAAAGCCAAGCTGGCGCACCGGCTGGGGCGGATTCATCAGCCATCGCTGAAGAACTGGGGCGAGATGCCGGCCGACAGCGTGCGCCAGATGGGCGACGAGATCGCGGTCGAATGCGGCTGGGGGCGGCTGATCTTCGCCCACACCTTCGCCGATCCGCACCGCCTCGCCGACACGTTGCGCTCGGAACGGCCGGGTCAGCGCGACATCGCCTTCTACCTGCGCGACCCGCACGTCGTGCTGTCGCTGGCGCCGCAGGAGCTGTTCCTCGACCCGTCGCACACCTACCGGCTGTGGGAGACCAATTACCGGCCGTCGCGGCGCGGCGCCAAGGGCCTGTCGATCCGCAAGGTCCGCACCCGCGCCGAGGCCGAGGCCGTCAACCGCATCTACGCCGCCCGCCACATGGTGCCGACCGACGAGGAGCTGGTGATGCGCTCGCGCAAGTCGCGGGTGCTGACCGTGCTGATCGCCGAGGACGAGGCGACGGGGGCCATCGTCGGCACGGTGACCGGCGTCGACCACAAGATCGCCTTCGACGATCCCGAGAACGGCTCCAGCCTGTGGTGCCTGGCGGTCGATCCGCAGGCGTCGCTGCCCGGCGTCGGCGAGCATCTGGTGCGCCGGCTGGCCGAGCACTTCTTCGCCCGCGGCCGCTCGTTCATGGACCTGTCGGTGATGCACGACAACGAGCAGGCGATCGCGTTGTACGAGAAGCTGGGATTCCAGCGCGTGCCCGTGTTCGCGCTCAAGCGCAAGAACCCGATCAACGAGAAGCTGTTCATCGGCCCGGCCCCCGAGGCCAAGCTGAACCCCTACGCCCGCATCATCGTCGACGAGGCGCGCCGGCGCGGCATCCAGGTCGACGTCGTCGACGAGGAGGCCGGCTATTTCGCGCTGACCCAGGGCGGGCGGACCATCGTCTGCCGCGAGTCGCTGTCCGAGCTGACCACGGCGATCGCCATGAGCCGCTGCGACGACAAGGCGGTGACCCGGCGCTGCCTGCTGCGCGCCGACGTCCGCGTGCCCGACCAGGCGAGCGCCGGCACGGCCGAGGACAACGCCGCCTTCCTCAAGAAGCACGGCCGCCTCGTCGTCAAGCCGGCGCGCGGCGAGCAGGGCGCCGGCATCAGCGTCGACCTGACGACGCCCGAGGAGGTCGAGGCGGCGGTGGCGGCGGCGCGCAAGCTCGCCGACAAGGTGCTGCTGGAACAGTTCGTCGAGGGCGAGGACCTGCGCATCATCGTCATCAATCATCAGGTCGTCGCCGCCGCGGTGCGCCGCCCGGCCCGCGTCGTCGGCGACGGCGCCGGCACCGTGCGCAAGCTGATCCAGAAGCAGAGCCGCCGCCGCGCCGCCGCCACCGGCGGCGAGAGCCGCATCCCGCTCGACGACGAGACGCGGCGCTGCATCCGCGGCCAGGGCTGGGATTTCGACGAGGTGCCGCCCGCCGGCACCGAGGTCCAGGTGCGCAAGACCGCGAACCTGCACACCGGCGGCACCATCCACGACGTCACGCCGCAGCTCCATCCGGAACTGGCCGAGGCGGCGGTGCGCGCCTCGCGCGCGCTCGACATCCCGGTCGTCGGCCTCGACCTGATGGTGCCGGCGGTCGACGGCCCCGACTACGTGGTGATCGAGGCCAACGAACGTCCCGGCCTGGCCAATCACGAGCCGCAGCCGACCGCCGAGCGCTTCATCGACCTGTTGTTTCCGCAGACCGCACTGCCATCTGGTCCTTGAGGGACCTTCTCCCTCTCCCGCTCGCGGGTGAGGGAGGGGCCCGCGAAGCGGGAGGGCGAGGGCCGCGCCGGAACGCCGGCGCGCCACCCCCGCCCGGCCCTCCCCCGCGGGCGGGGGAGGGAGTGGGTTGCGTCGCTTCCCGACGCGGCTATGCTTCTTTCCGCTGCCTGACGCAAGGACCGACCCGGCAATGAACGTCGACACCGATTACCTGCTCGCCATCCTGCGGCGCCTGATCGCCACGCCGAGCCCGTCGGGCTTCACCGACCGCATCGTCGACTTCGTCTGCGACGAACTGGCGCGTCTGGGCATTCCCTACGAGCTGACGCGCCGCGGCGCCATCCGCGCCAATCTCGACGGCGAGCGCTCGTCGCCGGACCGCGCCATCGTCTCGCACCTCGACACCCTCGGCGCCATGGTCAAGGGACTGCGCGAGGACGGCCGCCTGCAGGTGGTGCCGATCGGCACCTGGTCGGCCCGCTTCGCCGAGGGCGCGCGCTGCACCATCTTCGGCGACAACCACGTCACCTATCGCGGCACCATCCTGCCGCTCAAGGCCTCGGGCCACGTCTTCAACGAGGAGATCGACACCCAGCCGATCGCCTGGACCAATCTCGAGATCCGCATCGACGAAGAGAGCGCCAGCCGCGACGATCTCGTCCGGCTGGGGATCAATGTCGGCGACGTCGTCGCCATCGACCCGGGCTTCGAGCTCACCGCGTCGGGATTCATCAATTCGCGCCACCTCGACGACAAGGCCGGCGTCGCGGCGATGCTCGCCGCCGCCAAGGCGGTCGTCGAGGCCGGCTCCGAACTGCCGATCGACTGTCACCTCCTGTTCACGATCTCGGAAGAGGTCGGCGTCGGCGCCTCCGCCGTGCTGCACGGCGACGTCTCGGAACTGGTCTCGGTCGACAACGGCACCATCGCGCCCGGCCAGAACACCAGCGAATACGGCGCCACCATCACCATGATGGACTCGTCGGGCCCGTTCGACTGGCACCTGACGCGCCGGCTGATCGACCTGGCGCGCGAATGGAACGTCGAGCACAGCCGCGACGTCTTCCGCTACTACCGCTCCGACGCCGCCGCGGCCATCGAGGCCGGCAACGACATCCGCACCGCCCTGGTCTGCTTCGCGCTGGACGGCTCGCACGGCTACGAGCGCACCCACGTCCGCTCGCTGGAGGCGGTGGCGCGGCTGCTCACCGCCTACATGCAGAGCCCGCCGATCGCCGAGCGCGACAAGGTCGACCTCGGCCCGCGCGGCGACCTGCCCAGGGGGCAGCAGGGGATGTGAGGACCCTGCCGCCGGGTAGGAATAGGTGCTGGCGAACTCGTACCAGAATTCGATCTCGGGCATGACTCATTCCCCCTCCCCCGCTTGCGGGGGAGGGTCGGGGTGGGGGTTGCGCCTGAGCGACGAGGCCGGAACACTGCCCTCACCCTCCCGCTGCGCGGGCCCCTCCCTCTCCCGCAGGCGGGAGAGGGAATTCTTGCTCACGCCTCCAGCATCTCCTTGCGCTGCGCCACCACCTGGTCGGCGAGGCGGCCGGAGAGTTCCTGCAGGTGGTCGAACTTCCACGAGAAGGTGCCCACCCCCATGGTCAGCGAGCGCAGCTCGATGATCAGGTCGTGCATCTCCGATTGCGGGATCTGGGCGTTGACCTGGTCCCAGCCCTTCCAGCCCTCCTTGGCGTCGTAGCCGAGGATCTGGCCGCGGCGGCCCGAGACGACGCGCTGGGCCTTCGAGGTGAACTCGTTGGGCACCGCGATCTCGACCGCCAGGATCGGCTCCAGCAGGACCGGGTCGCATTTCGGCACGCCCTCGTTCATCGCGATGCGGGCCGCGGTCTTGAACGCCATGTCCGAGCTGTCGACCGAGTGGTAGGAGCCGTCGTAGAGCGCTACCGCGATGTCGACGACGGGGAAGCCGAGCACGCCGCGGCTCATCCATTCCTTGACGCCTTCCTCGACCGCCGGGATGTAGTTGCGCGGCACGACGCCGCCGACGATGCGGTCCTCGAAGGCGAAGCCCGATCCGCGCGGCAGCGGCTTGATCTCGACATGGACGTCGCCGAACTGGCCGTGGCCGCCCGACTGCTTCTTGTGACGGCCGTGCTGCTGGACGGTCTTCTTGATGGTCTCGCGATAGGGCACCAGCGGCCGTTCGGTGGTCACCGCCAGGGCGAAGCGGTTGCGCAGGCGGTCGGCGGCGACGTTGAGATGCATGTCGCCCTGGCCCCAGATCAGCAACTGGCCGAGTTCGGGGTTCTGCTCGACCGACAGCGACGGGTCCTCGTCGACCAGCTTGGCCAGCGAGCCCATCAGCTTGACCTCGTCGGCCTTCTTCTCGGCGTGCACGGCCAGCGCGAACAGCGGCGGCAGCGGCTGCGGCCACTCCTCGGCGGTCTCGTCGATGGCGCCGATCACCGAGCCGGTCGAGAAGCCGTCGAGCTTGCCGAACGCGGCGACCTCGCCGGGGCCGGCCTTGGCGGTCTTGGTCAGGCTGCCGCCGGGCATGGCGTAGAGGCCGGACAGGCGCTGGCCCTCGATCTGCTGGTTCTCGACGAACTCGCCGCGCCAGATGCGGGCGAAGGACAGCTTGCCGGTGTGCTGGGCGTGGACGGTCTTGAAGATGCGGGCGCAGGTCTCGCCCTCGGCGGCGATGCCCAGGCGGTCGCGGGTCTTGTCGGGCTCGGGGCAGTCGTGGCGCAACGCCTTGAGCAGCCGGTTGATGCCCTCCATCTTCTCGGCCGAGCCGAAGAACACCGGCACGATCAGGTCGTTGGCGAGGTCCTTCTTGAGGTTCTCGTAGATTTCGTCGGTCGGCGGCACGACGTCTTCGAGCAGTTCCTCCATCAGGTGGTCGTCGAAATCGGCCAGGCTTTCCAGCATCTCCTGGCGGGCGAGCTGTTCCTCGTCCTTCTCGGCGTCCGGGATCTTGATCAGGTCCGAGGATTGGCCGGGGTGGTACTTGTAGGCGCGCTCGCTGACCAGGTCGACATAGCCGGTGATCTGCTCGCCGTCGCGGATCGGCAGTTCGCGCAGCACCAGCGGCCGGTCCGAGACCGCCTGCAGCGCTTCGAGGCTTTCGCGCAGCGGCACCTGGGCGCCGTCGACCTTGTTGATGAACAGGAGGTGGGGGATCTTGTGGTCGTCGAGGAACTTCAGGATCGGCGAGGCCATCACCGCGCGGCCCGGATCGGCCTCGCAGACGACGACGGCGCAGTCGGCGATCATCAGGGTGTTGTAGGCGTCCTGCAGGAACTCGACCGAACCGGGGCAGTCGATGAAGGTCCAGGCGTCGCCGAGATACTCGGCCTGGGCGATCGTCACCTCGGTGCTCATCTGGCGGTCGCGGGCCTCGGGCGAGGAATCGCCGACGGTGTTGCCGTCCTTGATGGTGCCCTGGCGGTGGATGGCGTCGGTGGCGAACAGCAGGCTTTCCAGCAGACTGGTCTTGCCGCTGGCGAAGGGTCCCACGATTGCTGCGGCGCGGGGCGCCGAGGGTGCTTTGCCTGGCATGTCTTGTCTCCCCATTCCTCCGCGGCCCCGGGAGAGGCCGGATTGCTTGTCGGGAAATGGTTTCAGCCCCGACCGGCGCTGGCAACAGGAAAAAGGGCGTGCCCCACGGGCGCGACGCGATGCCGCGGCCGGACATTAACGCGAATTCATGTCCGCTTAACCGGCCGGCAAGCGGGACCGGCGTAGAAAGGACCTCGAAGATCGGTGGTCGGGCGTCGGAACCCGGTCGCCAGCGTCGATCCCCCGACGACGCGCTCCCAAATGGACCGGCGGTTCCCCTCCCCTACCGTCCGCCGGCGAGACGAAAAGCGAAGGGCGGCTCCCCCCCGAGCCGCCCTTTTCGTTTCACGTTCGAGACGTCCCCTCCTGCTGAAGGCATAAGCCTTGCGGCATCGCTATCTCGTTTGGGCGGTGGTGATGATCGTCCGCTCACGCTAGATTCAGTCTTATTGTCACTTTCGACATAATGGGACAGGAGGCGGGATGCTTCATCGCCCCGGTCACGAGCGAGGTTCGGAACCGTCGAAGCCCGTCGGACTCGAAGACGTGCTCGCCTCGCGCGAGCTGTTCCGCGGCATCCTCGAGATCGCCGCCGACGCGGTGATCACGGTCGATGCCGACCAGAGCATCATCCTGTTCAACCAGGGCGCCGAGCGCATCTTCGGTTGGCGCGCCGACGAGATTCGCGGCCGGCGGCTGGACCTGCTGCTGCCGCCCGACGCGCAGGCCGCCCACGAGGGCCACGTCAGCCATTACCGCCATTCGGAGGCGCCGGCGCGGCAGATGGGCGAGCGCGGCACCATCCGCGGCCGCCGCAAGGACGGCAGCGTCTTCCCGGCCGAGGCCTCGATCTCGCGCATCGAGATCGGCGGGCGGATGCTGTTCACCGCCATCCTGCGCGACGTCACCGCCCAGCGCGAGGCCGAGGACGCGATCCGGGCGCTCAACGCCGACTTGCGCCACCGCGCGGCGCTGCTGGAGGCCGCCAACAAGGAACTGGAGGCCTTCTCCTATTCGGTGTCGCACGATCTGCGGGCGCCGCTGCGCTCGATCTCGGGCTTCGCCGAGGTGCTGATCGAGGATTACGAGGACGGCCTCGACCACGAGGGCCGCGACTATCTCGGCCGCATCCGCGACGCCAGCCAGCGCATGGCCCAGCTCATCGACGACCTGCTCGACCTGTCGCGCCTGACCCGCGGCGAGCTGACGCGCGAGCGGATCGATCTGTCGCTGCTGGCCTGCGAGATCGCCACCGAGCTGCGCAAGTCGCAGCCCGAGCGCCAGGCCGAATTCGTCATCGCGCCCGGCATGCGCGTCGACGGCGATCCGCGGCTGGTCCGCACGCTGCTGTCGAACCTGCTCGGCAACGCCTGGAAGTACACCGGCAAGCACGCCTCGGCCCGCATCGAGGTCGGTCGCGCCGCCGCCGACGAGAACGGCGCGGCGGTGCACTACGTGCGCGACGACGGCGCCGGGTTCGACATGGCCTATGCCGACAAGCTGTTCGGCGCCTTCCAGCGCCTGCACGGCATGAAGGACTTCCCGGGCACGGGCGTCGGCCTGGCGACGGTGCAGCGCATCGTCAACAAGCACGGCGGCCGCGTCTGGGCCGAGTCCGCGGTCGAGCAGGGCGCCACATTCTACTTCACGCTGCAGTGAGGCACGGGCATGAGCATGAGACCGATCCTGCTGGTCGAGGACAATCCGGACGACGAATTGCTGACCATGCGCGCGCTGAAGAAGAACCACATCCAGAACGACGTGGTCGTCGCCCGCGACGGGCCCGAGGCTCTCGAGCACCTGTTCGGGCCCAACGCCTTCACGCCGGCGATCGTGCTGCTGGACCTGAAGCTGCCGAAGGTCGACGGCATCGAGGTGCTGCGCCGCATCCGCGGCGATCCGCGCACCCGCATGACGCCCGTGGTGATCCTGACCTCGTCGCGCGAGGAGCAGGATCTGATGGCCGGCTACGAGCTCGGCGCCAACAGCTACGTGCGCAAGCCGGTCGACTTCGCCCAGTTCACCGAGGCGGTGCGCCAGCTCGGCCTGTACTGGCTGATTCTCAACGAACCGCCGCCGGCGTGATCGAGCCCAGCATGCCGGACCGCCTGCGCATCCTCATCGCCGACGACAACGAAGACGACGCGCTGCTGATCGTCCGGCGCATCCGCCGCGAGACCGGCTGGCGCATCGACTTCGACCGGGTCGACACCGCCGCGGCGATGGCGGCGGCGATGGCGGACGGCGACTGGGATCTGGTGATCTCGGACGTCAACATGCCCGGCTTCGGCGCCGAGGGGGCGCTGCGCCTGTACCGCGAGACCGGCGCCGAGTGCCCGTTCATCGTCGTCTCGGGCATGATCGGCGAGGAGGCGGCGGTGTCGCTGCTGAAGGCCGGCGCCCACGACTTCGTGCTCAAGAGCAATCTCGCGCGGCTGGTGCCGGCGATCGAACGCGAGCTGCACGACTGGGAGGTCCGCCGCGACAAGCGCGTCGCCCAGGAGCAGCTGCGCCGCGCCAATGCCGAGCTCGAGAACGCGCTGGCCGCCAAGACCCGCTTCCTGGCCGCCGCCAGCCACGACCTGCGCCAGCCGGTGCAGGCGCTGTTCTGCTTCACCGCCGTGCTGCAGGCGCAGCTCCAGTGCGGCCCGGCCCGCGCCACCGCCGACGAGCTGGTCGGAGCGCTGGAGGGCCTGAAGCTGCTGCTCGACAGCCTGCTCGACGTCTCGAAGCTCGACGCGGGCATCATCACGCCCGAGCCGGCGGCCTTCCGGGCCGGCGCGGTCATGGAGCAGGTGGTGGCGCAGATGTCGCCGCTCGCGGCCGAAAAGGGGCTGAGCCTGCGCCTGGTCGGTTGCGACGCGCCGGTCGAGAGCGACCCGACGCTGCTGGCCCGCGTGCTGCGCAATCTGGTCGAGAACGCCATCCGCTACACCGAGTCGGGCACGGTCCTGCTCGGCTGCCGGCGGCGCCGCGGCCAGGTCTGCTTCGAGGTCTGGGACACCGGCATCGGCATCGGCGAGGAGCTGCGCGAGAAGATCTTCGAGGAGTTCTTCCAGGCCGGCAATCCCGAGCGCGACCGCCGCAAGGGACTCGGCCTCGGCCTGGCCATCGTGCAGCGGCTGGCGCATCTGCTCGGGCACGAGGTGACGGTGCGCTCCGCGCCCGGTCGCGGCTCGGTGTTCTCGGTCGCGGTGCCGCTGGCCCGCGGCGGGGAACCGCCGCCACCGACGATCCCGGTCGAGGAGATGCTGCGCGGCAGCGGTCGCGTGCTGATCATCGACGACGAGGCGGCGGTGGCCAAGGCGACCGCGGCGCTGGTCACCACGCTGGGCTTCGACGCGATGGCGGTGGAATCGGCCGACGAGGCGCTGGCCGAGATGGCCCGCCAGGGCTGCACGCCGACCGCGATCATCGCCGACTACCGCCTGGCCGGCGGCCGCACCGGGCTCGAGGCGATCAGCCGCATCTGCTCGGAATGCAGCCTCAAGATCCCCAGTCTGCTGCTGACGGGCGACACCGCGCCCGACCGCCTGCGCGAGGCACGCGCCGCCGGGGTTCCGACCCTGCACAAGCCGGTGCGCCCCGGCGAGCTGATCCGCATGCTGAACGAATTGACGCAAAGCAGCATGTGCCCGAGCTAGACTCGACGGCCCGCCACCGGCGACAATCGGTCGCATGTCCGACGACCGCGACACGCCTCCGACGACCTGCTGTCCGTTGCCCGCCGCCGGGCTGACGCCCGTTCAGCGGCGGCGCATGGTGCTGGTCGACTGGCTGAGCGGGGTCGTCGCGGTGGCGCTGCTGATCGCCGGACTGCTCGCCGCCGATTCGACCCCCGAGGCGATCGGCCTCGCGGTGCTGGTGCTGGCGGGCCGCGAAGGATCGCGGTTGCTGGCGGCGCGCTGGATCGTCGGAAAGCGGGAGTAGGATCCCGTCGCCTACGCCAGCCCCCGCTTCGCCAGGAGCGGCCCGACCTCCGGCTGGCGGCCGCGGAAGGCGGCGTAGAGGGCCATCGGGTCGCGGGTGTCGCCGGCGGCGTAGACCGCCTTGAGTCTGGCCGCGAGGTCGGGGTCGAAGGGATCGCCGGCCTCCTCGAAGGCGGCGAAGCCGTCGGCGTCCAGCACCTCGGCCCACAGATAGGCGTAGTAGCCCGCCGCGTAGCCGCCGCCGGCGAACAGGTGCTGGAAATGCGCCGGCCGGTGGCGCAGCGCGATCTCCTCGGGCATGCCGATGTCGTCCAGCACCTGGCGCTCGAAGGCCTCGATGTCGGCGACCTCGCCGCCGGCGGTGTGCACCGCCATGTCGATCAGCGCGGCGGCGGTGTATTCGACGGTGGCGAAGCCGGAATTGAAGCTGCGCGCCGCCAGCAGCCGCTCCAGCACCGCCTCGGGCAGCGGCTCGCCGGTCCGGTGGTGGCGGGCGAAGCGGCGCAGGGTCTCGGGCACCGACAGCCAGTGCTCGAAGACCTGCGACGGGAACTCGACGAAGTCGCGCCGCACCGCGGTGCCGGCCTGCGACGGATAGCGCGCCGTGCTGAGCAGCCCGTGCAGGCCGTGGCCGAATTCGTGGAACAGCGTCTTGGCGTCGTCGAACGACAGCAGCGTCGGCCGCGCCTTGGCGAAATTGTTGTTGTTGACGACGACCGGCAGCACCTCGCCGTCGAAGGATTCGCGGTCGCGGTAGCTGCTCATCCAGGCGCCCGAGCGCTTGCCGGCGCGGGCGAAGTCGTCGCGCAGGAAGACGCCGACGACGCGCGCGCCGTCGCGGACCTCGAAGGCGCGGACGTCGGGATGGTATTTCGGCAGGTCCGGCCGCTCGACGAAGCGCAGGCCGAACAGCCGGCCGGCGGCGTCGAAGGCGGCGGCGATCATGTTCTCGAGCTCGAAATACGGCTTGACCTCGGATTCGTCGAGGTCGAAGCGCGCCTTGCGCACCTTCTCGGCGTAGTGGCGCCAGTCCCAGGGACGGATCGCCTCGTTCATGCCCTCGGCGGCGGCCTGGGCCGCGAGGTCGTCGCGCTCGACCGCCGCCTTCCGCGTGGCCGGGTCCCAGACGCGGCGCAGCAGGTCGTCGACGGCGGCCGGGGTCTTGGCCATCGTATCGGCGAGGCGGAACTCGGCGAAGCTGTCGTAGCCCAGCAGCCGCGCCTGCTCGTGGCGCAGGGCGACGATCTCGGCGATCAGCGGCCGGTTGTCGCGCTCGCCGTCCAGCCCGCCGCGCTCCGTCCACGCCCGCCAGGCGGCCTGGCGCAGGTCGCGCCGGGCGGAGAAGGTCAGGAACGGCTCGATCGACGAGCGCGCCAGGGTGACGACGTAGCGCCCGTCCAGCCCGCGTTCGGCGGCGGCGTCGGCGGCGGCGGCGCGCAGGAAGGCCGGCAGGCCGTCGAGGTCGCCCTCGTCGAGCACCATCCGCCAGGCGTCCTCGTCGTGCAGCACGTTCTGGCCGAACCGCGTGTGCAGGCTGGCCAGGCGTTCGGAGATCTGGGCCATGCGCGCCTTGTCGGCGTCCGAGAGCAGGGCGCCGGCGCGGACGAAGCCCAGGTGCCGGCGCTCCAGCAGCCGCATCTGGTCCTCGTCGAGGCCGAGCGACTCGCGCCGCCGCCACAGATCGTCGACGCGCGCGAACAGGCCGGGATGCAGGGCGACGCGCATGTGGTGCCGCGCCATCAGCGGCGCGGTGTCGCGGGCGACGGCGTCGAGCTCCGGCGTCGTGCGGCTGGCGTTGAGGTTGTAGAACACCGACGCCACCCGGTCGAGCAGCCGGCCGCTGCGCTCCAGGGCGGCGATGGTGTTCTCGAAGCCGGGCGCGTCGGCCCGCGCCGCGATCGCCTCGATCTCGTCGAGATGCTCGGCCATGCCGCGCGCGAAGGCCGGCGGGAAGTGCTCGGGGCGGATGCGCTCGAAGGGCGGCAGCCCGAACGGCGTCGCCCAGGTCTCGAAGAACGGATTGTCGGTCATGCGGGCCCTGGCTGGGGGAGGGGGGGATGTCTCACCAGATGGTGATACCTGCCGCCCGGGGTCAAGTCTCGGCGCGCGCGCGCTCCTCGGCGGCGACGGCGATGCGGTTGCGGCCGCCGTTCTTGGCCTTGTACAGCGCCGAGTCGGCGCGGATGATCAGTTTCGACAGCGGTTCGTCGCGCCGGTGCAGGGCGACGCCGCCCGACAGCGTCACCCGCAGTTCGCCGTCGCCCAGCGGGAAGCGGGTGTCGGCGACGCGGGCGCGGATGCGCTCGGCGAAGCGCAGCGCCTGGTCGAGGTCGCCGGCCGGCAGGAACACCGCCAGCTCCTCGCCGCCGAAGCGCACCGGCACGTCGGTGGCGCGCACCGCGTCGAGGATGACCGCCGAGACGCCGACCAGCACCTCGTCGCCGACATGGTGGCCGTAGGTGTCGTTGACCTGCTTGAAGCGGTCGATGTCGAAGATCACCAGCGCGACGCCGTCGAGGCTGCCGCGGTCGTGGTTCTGCAGCATGCGGCCGACGACGTCGTTCATGTACAGCCGGGTGTAGAGGCGGGTCAGCGGATCGCGGATGGCGTTCTCGTACAGGGTGCGAACGTAGCGGCGGCGCTGCTGGACGTATCCGACCAGCAGTCCGACCACCGCCAGGCCCGAGGCGGCGGTGATGCCGTTGACCAGGACCCGGCCGGTGCGGCCGGTCACCTCCGCCAGCACCAGCAGCCGCCACTCGGTTCCGGCGATGCCGCGGCTGCCGACGGCGTACTCGGTCGGCTGCGCCGCCATGCCGAACTCGGCGCCGCCCGGCGTCGCCCGGCGCAAGGTCACCAGCCGCACGCCGTCGATCAGCGTGTCGGAATGGACCGGCAGCGGCGGCAACGGCCGGTCGGCGTACTGACGCGGATCGAGGGGTTCGGTCGACGGCTCGCCGAGCCGGCCCAGTCGGGTGAACCGCAGGGCGTCGTCGTTGGTGGCGAACACGACTCCGTCGGGACCGGCGACCAGCAGCTTGGCACCGTCCCGACGCCAAGGCACCAGATCGCGGGCCGCCCATTTCACCACCACGACGCCGACCACCGCGCCGCCGCGGGTCACCGGCACCGAGACGTAGTAGCCGGGCACGTTCGAGGTGGCGCCGACCGCGACGTAGCGGCCGCGCCCGCCGGCGACCGCGGCGCTGAAATAGGGCCGGAAGCCGTAATTGTGCCCGACGAACGAGACCTCCTCGGCGTGGTTGCTGGCGGCCAGGGTGGTGCCGCCGACATCCATCACGTAGGCGACCGAGGCGTCGATCGTTGCGGCGAAACGGGCGAGATAGGCGTTGGCGGCGGCGCGCCGCGCCGCGTCGTCGGGCGCGGCGAGCAGGGCGCCGATCTCATGGCTGTGCGCCAGCACCTCGGGCATCAGCGCGAACCGCCGCACCTCGCTGTCGAGATAGGCGCCGTAGACGTCGAGCCTGCCCTTGAGGTCGGCCTCGACCGCATTCACCACCGCGCGCTGGGTCATCGAGGCGGTGATGCCGAGCACGACCGCCGCCACGACCAGCGCGGCGATCAGCAGCGCGTCCTGGCGCCGAACGCCGGCGAGGGCCCGCAACGGCCCGCGGTACGCCTGCGGCTGGTTCAAATCCGATACCCTGAACGCGATTGCGAGGCGGCATTCTACGCCATTGGCGCTGGTGAAACATCATCCACTGGTCGATGCTCCGCGCGCAAGCCTATGGCTTTCGGCGGGAATTGTGGTTTATTACGCGCTCCTGGCGACGTGACGTTCGAGAAGGACCCGATGGCGATCAACACCTACCGCGCCGGCCCCGACGAGCGCGGCCATTTCGGCATCTACGGCGGCCGCTTCGTGGCCGAGACGCTGATGCCGCTGATTCTGGACGTCGAGCGCGCCTACGAGGCGGCCAGGGGCGATCCGGCCTTCGTCGAGGAGCTGGAGCTCTATCTGTCGCAATATGTCGGCCGCCCAAGCCCGCTGTACTTCGCCAGGCGCCTGACCGAGCATTTCGGTGGCGCGCGCGTCTATCTGAAGCGCGAGGACCTCAACCACACCGGCGCGCACAAGATCAACAACTGCATCGGCCAGATCCTGCTCGCCCAGCGCATGGGCAAGCGCCGGGTCATCGCCGAGACCGGCGCCGGCCAGCACGGCGTCGCCACCGCCACGGTCTGCGCGCTGTTCGGCCTGTCGTGCACGATCTACATGGGCGCGACCGACATCGAGCGTCAGGCGCCCAACGTCTACCGCATGAAGCTGCTGGGCGCCGAGGTCAAGCCGGTGACCGCCGGCGCCGGCACGCTCAAGGACGCCATGAACGACGCCATGCGCGACTGGGTCGCCAACGTCGAGAGCACCTATTACCTGATCGGCACGGTGGCCGGGCCGCATCCCTATCCGGCGATGGTGCGCGACTTCCAGTGCGTCATCGGCCGCGAGACCCGCGAGCAGATCATCGAGCTGGAGGGCCGCCTGCCCGACAGCATCGTCGCCTGCATCGGCGGCGGCTCGAACGCCATGGGCCTGTTCCATCCCTTCCTCGACGAGCCCGAGACGCGCATCATCGGCGTCGAGGCCGCCGGCCACGGCGTCGAGACCGGCCGGCACGCCGCCTCGCTGACCGCCGGCTCGCCCGGCGTGCTGCACGGCAACCGCACCTACCTGCTGCAGGACGACGACGGCCAGATCACCGAGGCGCACTCGATCTCGGCCGGCCTCGACTATCCCGGCATCGGCCCCGAACACGCCTGGCTGCGCGACTCGGGCCGGGTCGAATACGTCTCGGTCACCGACCAGGAGGCGCTCGACGCCTTCCGCCTGACGACGCAGAAGGAGGGCATCATCCCGGCGCTGGAGAGCTCGCACGCCATCGCCCATGCCGGCAAGATCGCCCGCGACCTCGGCCCCGACCACGTCATGGTGATCTGCCTGTCGGGCCGCGGCGACAAGGACATCGCAACGGTCGCCAAGGCGACGGGAGACACGCCGTGAGCAAGCGCATCGACGCCCGCTTCGCCGCGCTGAAGGCCGAGGGCCGCGCCGGCCTGGTCAGCTTCTTCACCGCCGGCGATCCCGACTACGACACCAGCCTCGCCCTGCTGAAGGCGCTGCCCGAGGCCGGCGTCGACGTCATCGAGCTCGGCGTGCCGTTCACCGATCCGATGGCCGACGGCCCGGCGATCCAGCTCGCCGCCCAGCGGGCGCTCAAGGCCGGCATGCGGGTGACGAAGGTGCTCGAGATGGTCCGCGCGTTTCGCCGGGGCGACGACGCGACGCCGATCGTCCTGATGGGCTACTACAACCCGATCTACGTCTACGGGCCCGAGCGCTTCGCCGCCGATGCCGCCGCCGCCGGGGTCGACGCGCTGATCGTCGTCGACCTGCCGCCCGAGGAGGCCGACGAGTTGACCGGGCCGCTGCACGGCGTCGGCCTCGACCTGATCTTCCTGACCGCGCCGACCACCGACGCCGCCCGCCTGCCGGTGGTGCTGGAGAAGGCGTCCGGTTTCGTCTACTACGTCTCGATCACCGGCGTCACCGGCACCGCCTCGGCCAGCGAGGAGGCGGTGGCGCAAGCGGTGACGCGGTTGCGGGCCTCGACCGACCTGCCGATCGCCGTCGGCTTCGGCATCCGCACGCCGGAGCAGGCCGCCGCCATCGCCCGCCACGCCGATGCCGCGGTGGTCGGCTCGGCCCTGGTGCAGCGGCTGGCCGAGAACCTCGACGAGTCCGGGCGGGCGAAGCCGGGGCTGGTCGAGAACGTGTTGGGGCATGTGCGCGCGCTCGCCGACGGCGTCCGCGCCGCGCGGCGATGATCCAATTCACCACAGAGGCACAGAGACACGGAGAAGGCACAGAGGTATGTTGTCGCGCGGCGGCGCCGCGCATCGCAGTCTCTCGGTGGCGTCTCTGTGTCTCTGTGTCTCTGTGGTTCAGCTTTGCAGGGTAACGCTCGAATGAACTGGCTCACCAACTTCGTCCGTCCGAAGATCCAGCAGTGGGTGCGGCCCAAGGAGGTTCCCGAGAACCTCTGGCACAAGTGCCCGGCCTGCGAGCACATGATCTTCCACCGCGATTTCGAGGCCAACTGGGCGGTCTGCCAGCACTGCGGCTTCCACATGCGGCTGCCGGCCAAGAAGCGGCTGGAGATGCTGTTCGACGACGGCGAGTACACCCGCATCGAGCTGCCGAAGGTGGTCGAGGACCCGCTGAAGTTCCGCGACCAGAAGCGCTACACCGACCGCCTCAAGGAGACCCGCGCCAAGACCGGCGAGCACGACGCCATCATCGTCGCCCACGGCACGATGGGCGGCCAGGCGGTGGTGGTCGCGATCTTCAACTTCGAATTCCAGGGCGGCTCGATGGGCGTGGCGGTCGGCGAGGGCATTGTCGCCGCCGCCGAACTGGCGGTGCTGCAGGACGCGCCGCTGATCGTCGTCCCGGCCTCGGGCGGCGCCCGCATGCAGGAGGGCATCCTGTCGCTGATGCAGATGGCGCGGACCACGGTGGCGGTCGACAAGGTCAAGGAGAAGGGGCTGCCCTACATCGTGCTGCTGACCGATCCGACCACCGGCGGCGTCAGCGCCTCGTTCGCGATGCTGGGCGACGTCCAGATCGCCGAGCCGGGCGCGGTGATCGGCTTCGCCGGCGCCCGCGTCATCGAGGCGACGATCCGCGAGAAGCTGCCCGAGGGCTTCCAGCGCGCCGAATACCTGCTCGACCACGGCATGGTCGACATGGTGGTGCGGCGCGGCGAGCTGCGCGAGACCCTGATCCGCATCATCGACCTGCTGCGCAACCGCGGCCCCGTGGCCGAGGTGGTGCCGCTGCCGGTCGCCGGCGCCGAACCGACGGCCGACGATGAGCGACACGCCTGAGGCGGTGCTGGCGCGCCTGAGCGCGCTGCACCCGAAGACCATCGACCTGTCGCTGGAGCGCGTCGAGCGGCTGCTCGACGACCTCGGCCGGCCGCACCAGCAACTCGCGCCGGTGATCCACGTCGCCGGCACCAACGGCAAGGGCTCGGTGGTCGCCTTCCTGCGGGCGATCCTCGAGGCGGCGGGCCTGCGCTGCCACGTCTACACCTCGCCGCATCTGGTGCGCTTCAACGAACGCATCGTCGTCGCCGGCCGCGAGATCGACGACGCCGCGCTGCTGGCGCTGCTGCACGAGGTCGAGCGCGTCAACGCCGGCCAGCCGATCACCTTCTTCGAGATCACCACCGCCGCCGCCTTCCTGGCCTTCGCCCGCGCGCCGGCCGACGTCGTGCTGCTGGAGACCGGGCTCGGCGGCCGGCTCGACGCCACCAACGTGATCAAGAAGCCGGCGCTGACGGTGATCACGCCGATCTCGATGGACCACGCCGAATACCTCGGCGGCCGCATCGAGAGCATCGCCGCCGAGAAGGCGGCGATCATGAAGCACGGCGTCGACTGCGTCGTCGCCGACCAGGAGCGCAAGGTCGACAAGGTGCTGGAGGCGCGCTCGCTGCAATACGGCGTCGCGCTGTACAAGGAGGGCAAGGACTTCTTCGTCCGCGCCCGCGGCGACGGCATCGAGTATCGCGGCCGCTCCGTCGCCTGGCAGCTTCCCGCCCCGGCGCTGGCCGGCAGCCATCAGATGCGCAACGCCGGCGTCGCGCTGGCCTGCATCGACCGGCTGCGCAACGCGCTGCCGGTGCCCGAGGGCGCGCTGGCGCTGGGGATGCGCACGGTCCAGTGGCCGGCGCGCCTGCAGCGGCTGAGCCGCGGCCCGCTGGTCGCGATGCTGCCCGAAGGCTGGGAACTGTGGCTCGACGGCGGCCACAATCCCGGCGCCGGCAAGGCCCTGGCCCTGCACGCCCGCGCCTGGCGCGACAAGCCGCTGCACGTCGTGTTCGGCATGATGGCGCGCAAGGATCCGGAAGCCTTCCTCAAGCCGCTGGCGGCGCGGCTGTACCGGCTGAAGGCGGTGCCGATCGACGAGCCCGACGCCCTGCCGCCGGCCGAGGCGGCGGCGGCGGCGGCGCGCGCCGGGGTGATCGAGACGGCGAGCGCCGCCGACCTGCCGACCGCGCTGGCCGAGATCGTCGCCGCCGGGCCGCCCGGGCGCATCCTGATCTGCGGCTCGCTCTACCTCGCCGGAATGGTGCTGCGCGAAAACGGCTAGCGGCGGCGCAAACGGCGACCTCGCCGCCCGGCGAATCGCGGCTTGCGTTCGGATGCGCCATCTCTGCGCCATGGACTGGCGCGTCTGCCTCGACTTCGACACCGTGCACGCCGGCCGCCTGGCGGTCGGCGACGGCTTGCGCCTGGAGCGCCGCGCCCGCTTCCGGGCGCGCGCCTCGGGCCTGCTCGCCGGCCGGGCGCTGCTGCCGCTGCTCGAGCGGGTCAGCGCCGTCTATCCGCACTGCGTCGGGGTCGACGCCGAGACCGTCCTCGACCGCTCGGCCGCCCTGCAGCAGTGGCTGGCGGAGCGGCGGAGCGGCGCCTTCGCCGTCTGCGCCTATGCCGACGGCGACGCCGTGTCGCGCCGCCTGTTCTGCTTCCGCCGCCCCGACGACGCCGGCCGCTTCGGCGCTCGGTTCGGGTGAGGCGTCAAACCTCGAAGCTGTGCGTCTTGCCGGGCTCCAGCATGTGTTCCTGGTCGCGCACGGTGACCGGCACCGCCGCCGTCCATGACGGCTGCACCGTGATCTCCAGGGTGCGGCCGCGCAGCTCGACCTCCAGCCAGTGGCCGAGATAGCGCACCTTCAGCGCGATCCGGTTCAGCCGGTCGGTGATCGCGGGGTCGAAATGCAGCCGGCCGCGGCGCACGTCGAGGCCGGTCAGGCAGCGCTGCACGAGGTCGACGGTGCCGGCCATGGCGCCGAGATGGATGCCCTCGGCGGTGGTGCCGCCCTGGATGTCGGCGATGTCGCTGCGCAGCGCCTTGGTGAACAGCTCCCAGGCCTGCTCGGGATGCGAGCGCGCCAGCACCCAGGAATGGACGATGTAGGACAGGGTCGAGCCGTGGCAGGTCCGGGCCAGGTAGTAGTCGATGTTGCGGTGCCACATCTCGTCGGTGAACTCGTAGCCCAGCCGCGTGAACAGCTCGCGCAGGGTTTCGGGCGGGAACAGGTAGAACAGCATCAGCACGTCGGCCTGCTTCGACAGCTTGTAGCGGTTGGGCGTGTCGCCCTCGGCCTCGAGGATGCGGTCGAGGCGCTGGATGTCGCCGTATTTGGCGCGATAGCGCTCCCAGTCGAACTCCTCGAGCTTCTCGTAGCCCTCGAACTGGCTGATGATGCCGTCGTCGTGGAAGCACACCTTCATGTGCCGCGACATGTCGTCCCAGTGGGCGATCTCGTCGTCGGCGATGCCGAGATATTCGACGATCTCGGCGCGGCGGGTCTCGTCGAGCACCGCCAGCGCCTCCTGCACCCGCGACATCAGCCACGACACCAGCACGTTGGTGTAGGCGTTGTTGTTCAGGCCGTGGGTCTCGGCCCACGGATAGGCCTCGTGATATTCGTCGGGACCCATCACCTGGTGGATCTCCCAGCGCCCGGTCGCGGGATCGCGCTTGGCGAGCGAGGCGAACATGCGGGCGATCTCGACCAGCAGTTCGAGGCCGCGGATCGCCAGGAACTGCTTCTCGCCGGTGATCGTGTAGTAGCGCCAGGTGTTGAAGGCGATGGCCAGCGCTACGTGGCGCTGCTGCCACGACATGTCGGGCAGCCAGCGCCCGGAGCGCGGGTTGAGGTGGACGAGCTGGCTTTCCTCGCGGCCGTCGCTGCCCGACTGCCACGGGAACATCGCCCCCTTCAGCCCGGCGGCCCGCGCCGCGGCGCGGGCCTTCGGCAGCCGGTTGTAGCGGTAGCGCAGCATGGCGCGGCTGAGCGCCGGCAGGCGGAAGTCGAGGAACGGCAGGATGAACAGCTCGTCCCAGAACACATGGCCGCGATAGGCCTCGCCGTGCCAGCCGCGCGCCGGCACGCCGACGTCGAGGTCGATCGTGTTGGGCGACAGCGTCTGCAGCAGGTGGAAGATGTGCACCCGCAGGATCATCTGGGTCTCGCCGTTGCCGTTGGCCTCGACCTCGATGTCGCAGCGGTCCCACAGCCGGTGCCAGGCCTGGGCGTGGCGGGCCAGCAGCGCCTCGAAGTCGGGCGCGTTCGCCGCCGCCTCCTGCGCCGCCAGGTCGGGCGAGGCGATGGCGACGTCCTTGCCGGTATACAGCGCCACCACCTTCTCGACCGTCACCGTCTGGCCCTGCGCCACCTCGACCGAATACATCTGGCCGCCGTGCGACGGCCCGCTCTCGTCGAGCGGCGCCACGTCGATCGGCGCGCCGTCGCGGAAGACGCGGGTGCGGGCGCACTGGGCGATGCGGGTGTGGCCGGTGCAGGTCTCGGTGACCAGCAGCAGCAGGTTCGCGTCGCCGTCGCCGGACACCGTGCCGGCCTGCAGCGGCATCAGGTGCGAGCTGTTGAGGTCGCGGTATCGGCGCACGCCGGCATTGATGATGCGCCCGTCGAGATCGGAGCGGACGTCGAGCCGCCCCGACCAGTTCTCGGCGGTGACGGCGAGCTGGATGGCGCCGAGATGCGGCTCGGCCATCGAGACGATGCGCCGCGAGGTCAGGCTGGTCTCGTGGCCGTGGCGGTCGCGGAAGCGGATGGCGCAGCTCAGCACGCCGCGGCGCAGGTCGAGCTCGCGGCGGAACGACAGGATGTCGCCGGCCATCAGGCTGAACCACTCGCCGTCGCCGATGCGGAACTGCAGCTTGAGCCAGTTCGGCAGGTTGACGAGATCCTCGTTCTCGATCACCCGGCCGGCGATCTCGGTCTTCAGGCGGTTGTAGCCGCCGGCGAGATAGGTGCCGGGATAGTGGATGTCGTCGGCCCCGACCCATTCGAAGGCGCCGCGGCTGCAGAAGTATCCGTTGCCGAGCGTCAGCAGCGCCTCGCGCACGCCCTGCTGCGCCGGGTCGTAGTCGGCGTAGACCAGTGTCCAGTCCTTCATCCCCCGGTCCCCCTTCTCACGCCGGCGTCAGGCGGCGCAGCAATTCGATCACCTGGTCGACGTCGTCGACCCTGAATTCGGCGTGGCTGCGCCGTTCGGCGTCGCCGGGATCGGCGACCACCACGCCGACGCCGACGCCGCCGGCCAAGGCCCGGAAGGCGTCCTCGTCGGTGACGTCGTCGCCGAAGAACATCGGCACCACGTCGGGTCGGTCGAGCTTCAGCGCCTGGAGCAGCCACAGCACAGCCTTGCCCTTGTCCCAGTCGATCGCCGGCTGCAGCTCGAACACCATCTTGCCCGGCTTCATCTTGAGCTTCGGCTCGGCGGCGATGATCGTGGCGACGGCGTCGGCGACGCGGTGCGCCTGCTCGGGGGCGACGTTGCGGTAATGGGCGGCGATCGAGAAGCGCTTGCGCTCGACCAGCGAGCCGGCGACCGGGTCGATCATCGCGTGCAGCTTGGCCTCGGTGGCGTCGAGCAGCGGCGCGTAGTCGGCGCCGACCTCGTGGCCGATCTTGCCGCCGCCCGGCACCTTGATGTCGAAGCCGTGGCTGCCGGCGAAGATCAGGCTGTCGATGCCGACCTTGGCCTCGACGTTCTCGCGATCGCGCCCCGAGATGACGGCGACCGGCAGCTTGCGCGCCAGCGCGTCGACGGCGGCCCGCGACTCGGCCGACATGATCGCCTTCTCGGGATGGTCGACGATCGGCGTCAGGGTGCCGTCGTAATCGAGGAACAGCGCCGGGCGCTTGCCGGCGAGCCGCGCCGCCAGCAGGTCGAAGCGCTCCAGCGCCGAGGGAATCGCGTTGACGGGGGTCTCGGTCACGTCTTCAGCTCCTTCAAGTCGTCCACCACCACGTCGGCGCCGCCTTCGGCCAGGGCGTCGTGCCCGGCGCCGCGGTCGATGCCGATGACGACGCGGAAATCGCCCGCCGCGCCGGCCTGAACGCCGACCACGGCGTCCTCGACCACGGCGCACTCGGCCGGCTGCAGGCCGAGCAGCTCGGCGGCGCGCACGAAGGTGTCGGGCGCCGGCTTGCCGGCGAGATGCTCGCGGGCGGCGTCGTTGCCGTCGAGGATGACGTCGAAATGGTCGATCAGCTCGGCGCTCTGCAGCACCGGCCGGCAGTTCTTCGACGACGACACCACCGCGGTGCGGATGCCGTGGCGGCGCAGCTCCTCGACCAGCAGCACCGAGCTGTCGAACACCTCGACGCCGTGCTCGCGCAGCATGCGGTTGAACAGGCCGTTCTTGCGGTTGCCCAGCGCCACCACCTCGTCTTCCGTCACCGCGATGCCGCGGCTGGCCAGGAAGTCGCGGACGCCGTCGTAGCGCGGCTTGCCGTCGACATGGCTGGTGTAGTCGTCCTCGGTGAACGGCTTGAAGGCGTCGCCGTCGCGCGCCCTGAGGAAGTCGTCGAACAGCGCTTTCCAGGCGGCGAAATGCACCGAGGCGGTGCGGGTGATGACGCCGTCGAGATCGAAGATGACGCCGCGCAGACCGCGCAGCCGTTCCGGCAGCTCGCTCATCGCCGCCCTCCGTGGGAACCGCCGCGGTCGATCATGCGCTCCGAGCCGTGCCGGAGCTTCGGGAGCGTTGTCACGCCCGTCCACCTCCATGACGTGGATGAACAGGAATCATTCCACAGCCCGGGCCGGCGATAAACCGGAAAATTTTACGTCTCGGTAATGAAACCGTTGCAGAATCAAGGTCTCGCTGGCGGACTCCCTCCGCATCGGGCGGGCAACGAAAAGCTGGATGCGAGAATGACCGACCTGACCGTCAAGGGCCCCTTTCCCACCGCGCGCGACGAAACCGAGTTCCCCGAGCCGGCTCCCGGCTCGCCGCAGACCGCCTCGCCGTCCTACCGGCTGGCCTTCGAGGACGTCGACTTCCTGCTGCGCGAGGAACTCCGCCCGGTGCGGCTGCAGCTCGAACTGCTCAAGCCCGAACTGCTGCAGGAGGAGCACGGCATCCGCTCGACGGTGGCGATGTTCGGCAGCGCCCGCATCCCCGACCCGGAGATCGCCCGCGCCCAGCTCGCCGAGGCCGAGGAGGCGGCGCGGCGCAGTCCGTCCGACGCCAAGCTGGGCCGCCGAGTCGCCGTCGCCCGGCGCATGCTGGCCAACAGCCGCTACTACGAGGAGGCGCGCAAGCTGGCGCAGATCGTCTCGCTGACCTGCGTCGACAAGCATCTGTGCGAGTTCGTGGTGCTGACCGGCGGCGGCCCCGGCATCATGGAGGCCGCCAACCGTGGCGCCCAGGAGGTCGGGGGCAAGTCGATCGGCCTCAACATCGTCCTGCCCTTCGAGCAGGAGCCGAACGAGTACGTCACCCCGGAACTGTCCTTCCGGTTCCACTATTTCGCCATCCGCAAGATGCACTTTCTCAAGCGCGCCAAGGCGCTGGTCGTGTTTCCCGGCGGCTTCGGCACCCTCGACGAGATGTTCGAGGCGGCGACGCTGATCCAGACCGGCAAGATCGAGCCGATCCCGTTCCTGCTGTTCGGCCGCGAGTTCTGGGAGCGCGTGTTCAACCTCGACACCATGGTCGGCGAAGGCGTCATCTCGCCCGAGGACCGCAACATCTTCAAATTCGTCGAAACCGCCGAGGAGGCCTGGCACCATATCGCCGGCTTCTACGGCGTTCCGGTGGATTGACAGCGCACCTCCCGCGTCCCACATGCGACACGTTGGCGCCCGAGTCCCTACGCGCGTCCGGCTACCCCCTTGAACGTTCGTAGTTCGTTCCTAAATTAGGTAGCGTACCGATCCCCATAGCGAAAAAAGCAAAAACCCCGCGGGCGCGCTGTGCGCATGCCCGGGGGAGCGGTTCGTATCGCCGAAGGAGGATGCCTAGGAATGAACGTGAATGCGATGATGCCCGACAACATGTCGCGATACGCCGAGGAGGTCCGGCGCTTCCCGATGCTGACCGCCGAGCAGGAGCGCGACCTCGCCAACCGCTGGCGCGAGCGGCGCGATCCCGAGGCGGCGCGGCTGCTGGTGGGCAGCCACCTGCGCTACGTGATCAAGATCGCCCGCGGCTTTCGCGGCTATGGGCTGCCGTTCGACGACCTGATCGCCGAGGGCAATGTCGGGCTGATGCAGGCGGTCGAGAAGTTCGACCCGGATCGCGGCTTCCGGCTCGCGACCTATGCGCTGTGGTGGATCCGGGCGACGATCCAGGAATACATCCTGCACAACTGGTCGCTGGTGAAGATGGGCACCACGGCGGCGCAGAAGAAGCTGTTCTTCAACCTGCGCACCGTCAAGGGCCGCATGCGCGAGCTCGAGGAAGGCGACCTGTCGCCGGAGACCGTCGCCGCGATCGCCGAGGAGCTCCAGGTCGGCGCGCAGGAGGTGGTCGACATGAACCGGCGCCTGTCCGGCGACCGCTCGCTGAACAACATCGTCGGCGAGGACGGCGGCATGCAGTGGCAGGACCTGCTGATCGATCAGCGGCCCAACCAGGAGAGCCTGCTGGGCGACTTCGAGCAGGAGAAGTGGCGCCGCGACCTGCTCGAAGAGGGCCTGTCCAAGCTGAACGACCGCGAGCGCCACATCGTCAGCGAGCGCCGGCTGAAGGACGATCCGCCGACTCTCGAGGAACTGTCGAAGGTCTATTCGGTCTCGCGCGAACGCGTGCGCCAGATCGAGGAGCGCGCCTTCAACAAGCTGCAGAAGGCGGTCCGCTCGCTGGCGGCGGCCCGCGAGGCGGCGCTGCCCGCCGCGGCCTGAGCCGCGTCTCTCCTCCGAGGCGAATGACGCCCCGCCGGATCGTCCGGCGGGGCGTTTTCATGCCGAAAGTGGCGTATGAACTCGACTTTTGGCCAGGGTCGCGGCCCGGCTCGGCGCTTTTCCCGGCGGATCGTTTGGTATTATAACGGTTGATGCGGCCGCAGAATGACCCGTGCCGGCCGCACGAGGGTGCATGGCCACGAAGAAGAAGGCGGCCGCGGCTCCAGCCGGCGGCAAGGCCAGAATCAAGGCAGGACGCGGCGAGACTCGGGTGGGTTCGGTCGTTGGAATCGGCGCTTCGGCGGGTGGGCTGGAGGCGCTGCGACGGGTGTTCGCGAACATGCGCGCCGACACCGGGCTGGCCTTCGTCGTCGTCCAGCACCTGTCGCCCGATCACAAGAGCCTGATGGGCGAGCTGCTCGCCAAGGACACGGCGATGCCCGTCGTCGAGGCGACCGAGGGCCTGCGGCCGGAGCCCGACCACGTCTATCTGCTGCCGCCGGGACGGACGATGGTGCTGCAGGGCGGGCGCCTGCGCCTGTCGACCAGGCGCCCCTCGGGTTCGGCGGGCCTGCCCATCGACATCGTTTTCGAATCGCTGGCCGCCGACCTGGGCGGGCGCGCCGCCGCCGTGGTGCTCTCGGGCACCGGCACCGACGGCAGCCGCGGCGTCCAGGCGATCAAGCGCGCCGGCGGCGTGGTGGTGGTCCAGGACCCGGCCACCGCCCGGTTCGACGGCATGCCGCTCAGCGCGATCGCCACCGGCGCCGTCGACGACGTCGTGCCGCCGGAAGCGGTCGGTCCGCGCCTCGTCGCCGGCGCCAAGTCCCGGCGCCGGCCGCCCGATCCCGAGCCGGGCGGCGCGGCCGAGACGGTGCCCCGGGACGCCATGGCGGCCATCATGGCGGCGCTGGAGCAGGCGACCGGCGTCGACTTCACCCATTACAAGCAAAGCACCCTGAGCCGCCGCATCGAGCGCCGCGTCCACGCCACCCATGCCGCGACGATCGAGGACTACGCGGCGTTGCTGCAAGGCAATCCCGGCGAGGCGGCCCAGCTCTACCGCGACCTGCTGATCGGCGTGACCCGGTTCTTCCGCGACCCCGGGGCCTGGCGGTCGCTGGCCTCCGGCGCCCTCGCCACCCTGGTCTCCGAGGTTCCCGACGGCGGCGCGATCCGAGCATGGGTCTGCGGCTGCGCCAGCGGCGAGGAGGCCTACGGCCTGGCGATCCTGCTGAGCGAGGAGCTGGAGCGCCAGCACAAGTCGGCCGAGGTCAAGGTCTTCGCCACCGACGTCGACCACGAATCGATCGCCGCCGCCGCCGCCGGCGTCTACCACCAGCCGGCCTTGGACGACATTCCGCCGGAATGGCTGGCGAAGTACTTCATCCGGCGCGACGGCCACCACGCGGTGGCGCGGCACCTGCGGCAGATGGTGGTGTTCGCCCGCCACAACGTGCTCAAGGATCCGCCCTTCACCAAGCTGGACCTGATCACCTGCCGCAACCTGCTGATCTATCTGGAGCCCGTGCTGCAGCGCAAGGTGCTGGCGCGGTTCCATTACGGTCTGCGCGGCAACGGCTTGCTGATGCTCGGCGCGAGCGAGAGCCTGGGCGAACTGGCGACGGAGTTCACGCCGGTCGACGCCAGGCACAAGCTGTTCCAGGCGGCGCCCGGCGCCGGGAACCTGCCGGCCGAGCTGTCGCCGCTGCTGCCGGCGCCGACGGCCGCCACCAATCGCGAGCGGCGGCTGCGGCCGGTTCAGAGCGATCAGGAGCGGGTGATCGACCAGGGCCTGTCGCTGCTGGTCGAGGGATACGCGCCGCCGGCGCTGCTGGTCGACGACCGCAACGAGGTGCTGCATGTCTTCGGCGGCGCCTCGCGCCTGCTGACGATGCCTTCGGGCGCCGCCACCCTCGACCTGTCGCGGCTGCTGCCCGAGGGCCTGGGCGCGCTGGCCTCGTCGGCGCTGCGCCGCGCCCACCGCGGCGGCAGGGAGATCCGTTGCCCGTCGCTCGACGTCAGGGTGGACGGCCGGAAACAGACGGTCCGGCTGCGGGTGCGCCCCTTCGCCGACGGTCAGGGCCGGCAGTTCGCGCTGCTGGTGTTCGAACCGACGGGCGGCGAGGGAGCCGACCTGGACGCCGCCGCCCTGGAGCTCGAAGCCGACGCCGCCGACCGGATTCGCGGCCTCGAAGCCGAACTGGCCGCCAGCCGCGAGGACCTGCAGTCCACCGTCGAGGAGCTGGAGACCTCGAACGAGGAGCTGCAAGCCGCCAACGAGGAGCTCATCGCCTCGAACGAGGAGCTGCAGAGCACCAACGAGGAGCTGCAGTCGGTCAACGAGGAGCTCTACACCGTCAATTCCGAGTACGAGGCCAAGATCGAGGAGCTGACCCGGCTCAACGACGACCTCGACAACCTGTTCCGCGCCACCGACCTCGCCACCGTGTTCCTCGACCAGGACATGCTGATCCGCCGCTTCACGCCGGCGGCCGGCGACCTGCTCAACCTCATGCCGAGCGACATCGGCCGTCCGCTGGCCCACATCCAGGGCAACCTGGTCCACGACGGGCTGCTCCAGGACGTCCGCGACGTGCTGCTCGGCGCGCGCCCGATCGGGCGCGAAGTCCGCATCCTGGACGGCCGCTGGATGCTCTCGCGCATTCAGCCCTACACGGTCGAGCAGATCGCCGGGCGCGAGCCGCGGGCGTTCGGGACGGTGATCACCTTCGTCGAGATCACCAAGGTCAAGCAGGCCGAGCACCGGCTGCAGGCGGTGCTCGACTCGCTGCCCGAACTGGTCGTCGTGCTCGATCGCCAGGGCACGATGTCGAAGGTCAACAAGGCGTGGATCCGCTACATCCTGCGGAACGGCGTCGACCTGGGCGAGAGCCACGGCGTCGGGCGGCGCTACGCCGACATCTGCGACGATCTGCTGGCCCATGCCGGCGAGGCGGCGGAGGTCGCGGCGGGGCTGCGCCGCCTGCTCGCCGGCGACAGCGACCGTTTCGTGGTCGAGGCCGTCTGCGGCGAAGGTCGGCGGATGCTGGTCCAGGGCGTTCCGGTCGGCGGCTCGGCCGGCGACGTCGTCGTCAGCCACACCGAGCTGACGCGCGCCCTGGCGGATCGGGAGGCCAAGGCGACGTGACCCGCACCATCGGAGAAAACCTGCGGCGCCGGGCCGAACGGCTGGTCACCGAGCGCGCCCTCGACCCCGGCACCGACGGCGACGGCGCCGGCGTTCGGCAGCTCCTGCAGGAGCTCTGCGTGCATCAGGCCGAGCTCGAGATTCAGAACGAGGAGCTGCGCGACGCGCAGCAGGCGCTGGAGGCGTCGCGACGGCAGTACATGCAGCTGTTCGAATCGGTGCCGGCGGCGTGCTTCGCGGTCGATTCGGGCGGGATCATCGAGTCCACCAACCGCCGCGCCGAGACGCTGTTCGGAATAGGCCGGCGGCGGCTGCGCGGGCGTCCGTTGCTGCTGATGGTCGAGCGCCGCGACCACGGCCGGCTGCTGAGCTATCTCGAGGCGGTGCGCGCCGGTGGCGATGCGGGCCGCGACGAGTTCCGGTTCCGCCGCCTCGACGGCAGCGGCTTCGACGGCATGCTCGACGCCACCGACCTGCGCGACGCGGCGACCGGCAAGAGCCTGGTGCTGTGCGGCGTCGTCGACGTCACCGCCCGCAACCACGCCACCGAGGGCCTGCGCCTGGCCAAGCTGGAGGTCGAGCGCGCCAACGCGCAGCTCGAACGGGCGCTGGCGACCAAGACCAAGTTCCTGGCCGCCGCCAGCCACGATCTGCGCCAGCCGGTCCAGGCGCTGGCGTTGTTCGTCGACGTGCTGAGCCATCAGGGCCTTTCCGGTCCCTCCGAGGCCATCGTCGCGCGCGTGAACGAGGCGGTCGTGTCGCTGGGCGCGCTGCTCAATGGCCTGCTCGACATCTCGAAGATCGAGGCCGGGCTGATCGTGCCCGACGTCTCGGAATTCCGCTCCGGCGACATTCTGCAGCGGCTGACGGCCGAGTTTTCGGCCCTGGCGACGTCGAAGGGCCTGCGATTCAAGAGCCTGCAGCGGGACGAGACGCTGCGCAGCGATCCCACGCTGCTCGAGCGCATCCTGCGCAACATGCTGAGCAACGCCATCCGCTACACCCAGAACGGCGGCATCGTCTTCGGCTGCCGCCGGCGCGAGGGCGTCCTGCGCATCGAGGTCTGGGACACCGGGGTCGGCGTGCCGCCGGACCAGCTCGAAATGATCTTCGACGACTTCCACCAGGTCGGCAACGAGGCCCGCAACCGCGAGGAGGGGCTCGGGCTCGGCCTGGCGATCGTGGCCAGGCTGGCGCGGCTGCTGGACTGCCGCATCGACGTGCGCTCGCGCGTCGGCCGCGGGTCGTGCTTCGCCGTCGAGGTGCCGCTCGCCGCCGATCTCGTCGAACCCGACTAGCTTGCGCTGCGACAAAGACGGCCGCCGGACGTCGAGGCAGTTTCTGGCTCAGGAGGTGCCGTCATGTCCTTTCCCGCGTTTTTCGACGACGTCGCGCGCATTCGCCTGCGCGATCCGCTGGCGGCGTTCCTGGGCGCCGGCGACGGCGTCATCGAATACGGCTACGCCGACGCCGTGCGGCTGGCCGGCCATTCCTGCCCGACCGTCGCCGGCACCTATCTGATGGTGGCGCGCGGGCTGCGGGCGCTCTATCCCGACGCCATGCCCGAACGCGGCGCGGTGGGCGTCGACATGGCCGAGGCCGAGGACGAGGGCGTCGCCGGGGTGATGGCCTCGGTGGCCGGGCTGCTGACCGGCGCCGCCGGCATCGGCGGCTTCAAGGGCATCGGCGGCCGCTTCCGCCGCCAGGGGCTGCTGCGCTGGAGCGCCGCGACGGCCGGCGACATGGTGCTTCGGCGCGACGACACCGGCGCCGCCGTCGCGGTGTCGTTCGACCCCTCGCTGGTGCCGCCCGACCCGCGCATGCGCGACCGCCTGCAGGCGATCCTGGTCGGCGAGTCCGACGCCGTCATCGAGCGCGAATTCGCCGAGTTGTGGCAGGAACGGGTGCGCCGCATCCTGATCGACCACGGCGACGATCCGCGCATGATCGCCGTGCGCGCGCTCTAGGCGGCGTTCAGGGCCGACCGGTACAGCGCCTCGGTGCGTTCGTCGAAGCAGCAGAAGGTCACCGACCGCCAGCCCGAATCGTCGGCGAGGATCGCCGCCACCACCGTCGCCGCCAGCCGCGCCGCCTTGTCCGGCGGATAGCCGTAGACGCCGGTCGAGATCGCCGGGAAGGCGATGCTCTCCAGCCCGTGCCGCCGCCCGAGCGCCAGCGCATTGGCGTAGCAGGCGGCCAGCAGCGCCGGCTCGCCCCCTCCGCCGCCGCGCCAGACCGGCCCGACCGTGTGGATGACGTGCCGGGCCGGCAGCCGGTAGCCGGCGGTGATGCGCGCCTCGCCGGTCGGACAGCCGCCGAGCGCGCGGCACTCGGCCAGCAGGTCGGGCCCGGCGGCGCGGTGGATGGCGCCGTCGACGCCGCCGCCGCCGAGCAGGCTCTCGTTGGCGGCGTTGACGATGGCGTCGACGTCCAGCGTGGTGATGTCGCCGCGCCGGACCTGGATGCGCGGGTCCATCGCCGCTACTCCGCCGCCGCCTTGGTGCCGGCGAACTGGTCGAAGGCCTCGATCGCCTGGGCGCCGTAGATCACCGACGGGCCGCCGCCCATGTAGACGGCCATGCCCACCGTCTCCATCATCTCCGCGCGCGTGGCGCCGTGGCGCAACGCGGCCTTGGCGTGGAAGGCGATGCAGCCGTCGCAGCGCGCGGCGACGGCGATGGCGACCGCGATCAGCTCCTTGGTCTTGGGATCGAGCGCGCCGTCGGCGGTCGCCGCCTTGGCGATGGCCGAGAACGCCGTCATGACGTCGGGAATGCCGACGCGCACCTCGTTCATCGCCGTCGAGAGCTCCTTCGCCAGCTTGGGCCAGTCCTTCACCATCTCTCTTCTCCTGTCGATTGGGCGTCGGCAGTCTAGCGTCGCGCCTTGAAGAAGTCGCGCAGCAGTTCCGCCGCCGGGGCCTCGCCGATGCCGCCGTAGACTTCGGGGCGGTGATGGCAGGTCGGCTGGTCGAAGATGCGCGGCCCGTGCTCGACGCCGCCGCCCTTGGGATCGTAGGCGCCGAAATAGACCCGGCGGATGCGCGCGAAGGCGATGGCGGCGGCGCACATCGGGCACGGCTCCAGGGTGACGTAGAGGTCGCAGTCGGGCAGCCGCGGCGCCCCGACCAGAGCCGCCGCGGCGCGGAGCGCCAGGATCTCGGCGTGGGCGGTGGGGTCCGCGTCGGCCTCGACCCGGTTGCCGGCGGCGGCGACGACGCGGCCGTCGCGCACCACCACGGCGCCGACCGGCACCTCGCCGCGCGCGGCGGCGCGGCGCGCTTCGGCCAGGGCGGCCTGCATGGGCGGCGGATCCTGCGTCATCCGGCGACCCTAGCACGGCGGCCGCGAGAACCAAACGCCGGCCCGGGGCTGTTTACGTCGCGAGTGGCAGCGGCGCGCGAGAGAGGATGTTCGAGCTACCGGCCTTCGAACAGTTGAAGCAGACGGCATGGGGCCGTTTTCTCGTCGATCTGGTGGCGATCGAGGCTCTGGCCCAGCTTGCGGTCGTGCTCGCCGCCTTCGCGGTGGCGCGGCTGGCGGCGCCGTGGCTGCGCCGCAGGCTCGGGGCCTGGCGCAAGCGTCTGGCCCGCAACGCCGGCGGCCGCCGGGTCGCCGCCGCCCTGAGCGCCGCGGCCATGCCGCTGCTCTGGTTGCTGCCGCTGTGGCCGGCGAGCTGGATCGCCGAGGAGGCCGGCTGGCCGCACCGCCTGATCGCGGCGGCGGCCAGCCTGCTGAGCGCGTGGCTGGTGATCCGCATGCTGGCCGCGGTCGTCGTCAAGCCGGTATGGGCGCGCGCGGCGGCCGTCGCCGTGTGGACGGTGGCGGCGCTCGACATCACCAACCTGCTGCAGCCGACCCTGGCGCTGCTCGACGGCGTCGCCCTGCACATGGGCGAGACCCGCATCTCGCTGCTGCTGCTGGTCAAGGGCGTGCTGTGGCTGGTGGTGCTGATCTGGCTGGCGCTGGCGGCGGCGCGGCTGGCCGAGCGGCGGCTGATGTCGGTCGCCGGGTTGTCGCCGTCGGTGCAGGTCCTGCTGGGCAAGCTGGCGCGCGCGCTGCTGCTGACGGTGGCGGTGCTGGCAACCCTGAACGCCGTCGGCATCGACCTGACCGCCTTCGCGGTGTTCGGCGGCGCCATCGGCCTCGGCCTCGGCTTCGGCCTGCAGAAGGTGGTCTCGAATCTGGTCAGCGGCATCATCCTGCTGCTCGACAAGTCGGTGAAGCCGGGCGACGTGGTGGCGATCAGCGGCACCTACGGCTGGATCAACGCGCTCAGCGCCCGTTACGTCTCGGTGATCACCCGCGACGGCATCGAGCACCTGATCCCCAACGAGGAGCTGATCACCAACAGGGTCGAGAACTGGAGCTACTCGCACAAGCTGGTGCGCCTGAAGATTCCGATCGGCATCGCCTACGGCTGCGATCCGCACCAGGCGATCGCGCTGTGCGTCGACGCGGCCGCCTCGGTCAAGCGGGTGCTGCCGCAGCCCGAGCCGCGCTGCCTGCTGCGCGGTTTCGGCGACAGTTCGCTCGACCTCGAGCTGCGGGTATGGATCGACGACCCGACCAAGGGCGTCGCCAACGTCACCAGCGACATCCTGCTGGCGATCTGGGACGTTTTCCAGGCGCACGGCATCGCGATCCCGTTCCCGCAGCGCGACGTCCACATCCGCTCGATGCCGTCGCGGCGCCCGGCCGGCGGCGACGACGGAGGGGTTGGAAACGGCGGCGAAGAAGGCTATTGAGGGGGCCGACCAAAGCCCGAGGAGCCGCCATGCACGCCCATTCGCCGCTCAGCTTCGGCGACCTCAGCGTCGCCACCGTCGTCAGCCCGCCGCCGTGGTACGAGAACTGCTACGTGGTGCGCAGCAAGAGCAGCAAGGCGGCGCTGGTGGTCGATCCCGGCGGCAACGCGCCGGCGATCCTCGACGCCGCGCGCGCCGACGGCGGGACGCCGGCGGCGGTGCTGCTGACCCACGGCCATTTCGACCATCTCGGCGCCGCCCACGCGGTCCAGACCGGCCTCGGCATCGGCTGCCACGCCCATGCCGACGAGCGCGCGGTGATCGAGGGCGCCGCCGGGCTGGCGGCCGCCTGGACCGGCGAGCGCATCCAGGGCCCCGATCCCGTCGCCTATTTCGACGGCGAGCCGGCGCTGGAGATGGGCGGCATCCCGTTCCGGGTCGTCCACACCCCCGGCCACACCCCGGGCGGGGTCTGCTACGTCTTCGACGGCTTCGTGCTGACCGGCGACACCCTGTTCAACCAGGGCATCGGCCGCACCGACCTGCCGGGCGGCGACGGCCCGACCCTGATGCGCTCGATCACCCGCCTGCTCGACGGCCTGCCCGAGGACGCGGTGCTGTTCAGCGGCCACGGCCCGCACTGGACCGCCGGCGAGGCCAAGGACTGGTGGCGGTTCATGCAGGCGCGGTTCTAGGGCCGGCGGCTCTGGCGATTACAAGCACGTGCAGGTCCAAGATTTCGCAGCCCGCCACCGGCAGTGTGGAAATAAGCTGGAGGCCGGCAGATGCCAGCAGTTGGAGAAACTGAACTTTCGATCGCTCTCGCCCTTGGGAAAAGGCCGCGCGAATCATTTGTCGCGCCGAAATAGCTGGATTTGGTTCGTCTGCGGGAACGATGGTTTCGACGAGGTATGCCCGGGCGCCACCGAGGAGTGCATCAGCTAGGTTCGTGAGTAAATGCTTCGCGCGGTCATCCGGCCAGTCGTGCACTACCCACTTTAGGATGTATACGTCGTGGCCGCCTGGGACCGCCTGGAAAAAGTTTCCTGCTACGAAAGGCAGGCTCGGCGCGCATTCCCGCCGGACTGAAGGGTGGTCGAACACTGAGAACAAGAGCGACGGGAACCTAGCCTGGAGCGCCAGAGAGAGTTCGCCCCTGCCACCGCCTACATCAAGTACGCTTGTGGCCCCGGGAAGTTCCGGAAAGGCCTCCGCAACCAAGGGAGTGATAACATTGTTGAGTTTTGTAAAAGTGTCATATACAGCCTTAAGTTCAAGTGGGTTCGACCACCACCTAGTATAATAATTTTCAACTGCGTTTGCCCGGAAAAACCGATTTAAATGAGCTGCAATCTCCGAAGAAACTGCGTGAAGGTACTGGGGAGAATTGTAAACCTCTGATAGCACTTCGAGCACGGGATTGACCGAAGCGCCATCGGTAGTAAGGAACTTTGTGACTGACGCGGGCAGTTCCAAGCGGTCGCCCTGCTGCTTCAAAAGCCCAAATCCGCGTAGGATGTCAATAATTCGCCGAATTTCGTCAATTTTCAGTCCAGAATAGTTGGCCAAAGTTTCTGCAGATCTCCGGCCAGCAAGCAAGCCTTCAAAGATACGGAAAGAAATGGCCAGGCGAATAGCTGGGAGAGCATATCCACCAAAAATGTGCCACAATGCAGCTTCTTCAGGTCTGATCATTGGGGAGAGCAACTTGCATTGCGATAATTTCATCCTTGAGCCTGTCCACCCTGTGGGATTGCTTAAAGGAGGCGATGATCCCACCTAAAATCATGGGCGCGGCAAACAATACTAAATAATTCATAACGTCAGCCGCAATGGCGAAGTTGTTGCCTGCCAGCGAATTAATGAAAGTGCCGAGTAAGATTGATGCTGACACGGCTACTCCGCCAACAAAAATAAGCGTTGTAATAATCTTTTCGTGCGTGTGAACCATAAACATCAGTCTTAAGCACATTCTGTCGCTCACAAAGCAGCTGACTGTTCCCCAGGAGCGAGTGTGGGACCAGAGGTCGTTAACTTTATTCAACTTCAGACTCAAAAGCCTGCGTACGCTCTTGCCATACGGATCAAAGTTGAGCTTCCAGCCTCCAAATGCGCTCCAAAGCCCTACTAGGATGCTTATTGCTACACCGGGGTGAATTGCCTCCATCTCACTCTCCTCCAGCCATCTGAGGCGCCAGTTTAGACATCCTGCGTCCCCGCATCCCTTCGTCAAAATGGCAAGCAGACATGGTTAATACAAAGGCGGCAATCGGCGCCCAGAAAGCATATTCTGGCTTGGCGAAGCCAACTTGCGCCGCAACTCCGGCTAATATCATTATGCCAGCGAGGACGTGCGCAGCCTTAAGCCAGAATCCGACTTCGGGATTGCCGCCGGCGAGTTCGGAATCCGTTAGGAACGAGTAAAAAATTAGTGGTCCAGGAATGACTACGAGCGACACAAAAGAAAAGCAAACAGCAAGGTAGCCGCTAGAAAAATTTCCGAACCTGCCGCTTAGGCCAACATACGACAAGATTGCGAGAAAAAATATTGCGGCAGCAATTAAGGACAGGGCTTTTCTTTCTGCTTCTGTGCTGCCGCATTGTGTTGAGGTGGCCTCTTGTTTGGTTGCGCTAAAGTTAAACCTCCAGAACCGCAGCCCGGTCGCCAGCGCCATGCATGCAGAATCTACAGTAGAAAATATAGATGCAACGATCCCAGCAAATACGAGCGCTCCGCCAATCTGAAAAAAAGTCCCGCCCCCTAACGCGCCAAGCGGTTCAAAAAGATCGCTGATCGTCCGTATCGGACTGCCGTTTGCTGATAATATCTGGCTTATTCCGATGTACAGCCCATGGACAATGAACAAAACGGCGGCGCCTCTGAAAATTGCGCTTGATTGGGCTCTTTTCTTAGTTGCGGTGTTGCGTTGCCACTGTGCTATTTGGGGGATTGCCCAAGTTATATTTACCACCGAGGCAAACGCGGCATACAAGAGCAGAGATCCTGTGTCGACCTCAGAAGAAGGGCCGAGCATGTCCAAAGAAAACGTATAGCTCCGCTCACCGTAAGCGGCAAACACTGCGGCAGTAAACACGACAAGGCCCAGCATTATCATCGCAAATTGCCAAAGATCGGATGCTAGGACCGCGCTCATTCCCCCCATTCGAATGTACATTAGTGAGAGAATCGCAACGAAGCTGACACCTGCAAGCCCAGCGATCTCGGGTGGCGCGCCCGGCACCAGTAACCTAAACACTCCAGCGCTCAGGTAGAGTTCTGCGACAAGCAGACCAAAGTAAAAAAGTAAATTTGAAATTAGCACAACTGAAGCAAGTGATCTCGATCCGGTCACATCCCGAACATATTGGTGGACGCCATCGTATTTCGAAAAATCTATTATTTTGTCCCGCGACACAAAAATTCCCATTATTGCAAAGCCAATGAGCCATGTGCCTAGGCTTACAACGAGGACAACCCAACCGTAATAAGGCGCGATCAACATAAAATAGAATACGCCCATGCCGAACGAAAGGTTTCCGGCGACTAGGGAGGCTGTCGAGGTGGCGCCGCCAGATGTCTGCGCAGGGAACCAAAGATCTCTTGAAGATGTCAGCAAATCACTCGTCATTTTGCCATTTAGAAAAAATATGATCATCATCGAGATGGTCGCGATGGAGGCCGCGATTGAATCAAATTCTGCCATAGTGCCCATTTCCCCATACAGCGCCGGCGGAGGGAGCCGCAAATTTAAATCCTTCCCGCGATAGCTAGCTAGGTGCCCGCCGACCGGGGTGAATCATCAACATTAAAGGGCGCAAACGCACCAATCGTCAACCCTACAGGGCAGGCGCGGTTCTAACAGGCCGGTGAAAAGTCCATGGCCTCTCGGCTCGCGGCATGATTCAATCGGCTGTGGTGCTCGGGGCAGCCGCTCAATCGCCGCTCGGAACGCATCGCATCAACCGCCACCAGTCCTTGGTCTCGCCGGCGGTCCGCTGAACAGCACCGCTTGTCCTCGGGCAGACCCTCAATCAGGCGGGTGTTCGAGCGCATCAGGGTCAAACTGGTCTCGCCCAGCCTCGTGGTGGCCCAGCCGCACGTCAAGCGGCTCCTGTCGAGCGAGCGGCTTCAGCGTCGACAGCACGCTGATTGAGGCGTGGGCGTTTATGAAGAGCTTCCAGGCCAAGGAGAGCAAGAGCGGCGGCGAAGAGGGAAACGGCCGCCGCAATGCCCCGGCCGATTTCCGGGGCGAGGCGTCGACCCGGCCCACATCACCTTGAAAGGGGCGTCCGATGGCGAGATTGCCTTCGGTGCGCTCGGCGAACCAGTGTCTGCTCGGCCTCGGCACCGCCGGGCGCGTCGTCGGCCATGTCTATATCCATTCCGGCGACGACTCAGGCTTCGTCTGCGAGCCGGACTGATTTCTTCAACAGCCTGCTAGCCCGCCCGTGCCGCCGCCACCGCCGCCTCGCGGCAGCGCCGGGCGAGGTCCGAGAGCGCGTCGCGGCCCCAGCCGCCGCCGTCGTTCAGCGGCTTGGTGAACTCGTCGGGGATGGCGTGCGAGCCGAGATGGGCGCCGGCGATCGCGCCGGCCATGGCGGCGGTGGTGTCGACGTCGCCGCCCGGCATGATCGCGGTGGCGACGGTGCGCACGTAGTCGTCCGGCGAGCGCAGGAACGCGTACAGCGCCCACAGCACGCTGGCGACCACGAAGGCCGAGATGCCGCCGCGCCAGTGGCTGTCGACGCCCGGCGGCAGTCCGGCGCACGAGATCGCCCGCGCCGCCGACGCCTCGTCGAGGTCCATCCAGTCCTGGAGCTGGCGCAGATTGGTCGCCACCGTCGGCTCGATCCGGATCGTCCACCGGCCCAGCGTGCCCAGGAACTCGTCGGGATCGATGGTGGTCTCGGCGGCGGCCAGCGCCGTGGCGCCGGCGATCACCACCGCGCCGGCGGCGCAGCGCGGATCGGCGTGGGTGATGCGGCCCTGGTCGCGGGCGGCATGGATCAGCCGCTCGGGGTCGCCGGCGTAGAACAGGCCGATCGGCCCGGCGCGCATGGCGCTGCCGTTGCCGGCCGCCGGCGCCGGCGTGCCGGCCTGGTCCCAGGGAACGCCGGCGATCAGGCGCTGGGCGGCCTCGGTGGTGGTGCGGCCCTGGCCGACGACGCGGTCCTCGGCGAACAGCGCCGCCAGGCGCGCGGCGTAGTCGGCCGGATCGAGGCCGCGATGCGCCACCAGGCTGAGCATCAGTTCGCGCGCCATCTGCGAATCGTCGGAATACTGCCCGGCGCCGTATCCGGCCCGGGCGCGGCCGCCCGGCCGCCGCGCCAGCACGACGTCGCGCGCATAGGCGCCGCAGACCTCGGGTCCCTCGCCCTCGACCACGAAGCCCAGCGCGTCGCCGACGCACTGGCCGAGCAGGCAGCCGACGAAGCGGTCAGCGCTGGCGATCATGGCCCCCTCCTGCCGTTCGGCGCTCCGGGCGGGCGGAATTCGGCCACCACCGGCGCATGGTACGTTTCGGGCGAGCCCTTCACCATCAGCGGCGAGACGAGTTCGTCGCCCAGCATCTCGTTGTGGACCTCCGAGCGGCGATACCAGCCGAGCAGCGGCCGCGAGACCAGGATATGGTCCAGCATGATCCGCTTGCCACGGTGGATCACCGAATAGCGCTGCGATTCCGAGACGCCGCGATCGAGCGGCACCAGCATGCGGCTGGCGAGGTGGCCGTTGCCGGTGTCCTCCTCGTCGCCGCGGATGGTCCGCACCGGCGTCTCGCCGTCGTCGGAATTGAAGTCGCCGCACACCGCGATCAGCGCCCCCGGGTCCTCGTCGAAGATCTGGTCCACCGCGAGGCGGACTTCCAGGGCCTGGCCGGCCCGTTTCACCACCGCCAGGAAAAAACCCTCGGCCCAGCCGCCGACGCTCTTCCAGACGCCCTGGCCGGCCTTCTGCCCGGGCAGGAACGCCGCGCGCGGCGCCCGCAGGTGGATGTCGAGGACGTGCAGGCGGCGGTCGTCGGGCAGGCGCACGACGGCGTGCAGGATCGGCCGGTCCCATTCCACCGCCTCGGCCTGCTGGGGCGCCGGCCGCTGCGTCGCCGGGGCGTAGCGCGGCGGCGGCACCAGGTCGTGCCAGAGCTGGCGGTGCGATTCGATGGCGTATCGGCTGAGCACGACCAGGTTGTGGCGGTCGGCCGGCCGTTCGCCGCCGCGGCTGTTCGAGACGACGCGATGGAAGTCGGCGTATTCGGTGCCGTCGAGCAGCCGGTCGAGCGCCGTCAGATGCCGCTGGCGACTGCCGCGGCTGCTCTGGGCGTTGACCTCCTGCAGGCACAGGATGTCGGCGCGCAGGCGCTCGAACTGCGGGCGCAACGCCGCGACGCGGTCGGCGAAGTCGATGGTGCGCGTCCGGTCGTCGAGGCTTTCGAGGTTGAACGTGGCGATGCGCAGGCGAGGCCTCCCTTCAGCCGCTTCGGCCCGGCTGTCGCGGGCGGCGTCCCACGAATCTTCGGACGAAGGCGGCGCCCGTTCAATCCCCTTCGCCGTCGGATCGCCCTTCGCACCCCTCCAGGACGCAGTCGCCGGGAAAGGTCAGCGTCACCGTCGTGCCGCGCCGCGGCGCGCTCGACAGCTCCAGGGTGCCGCCGTGCAGCTCCATGAACGCCCGCGCCAGCGGCAGCCCGAGGCCGGTGCCCTCGTAACGGCGCGCGAGGCGGCTGTCGACCTGCACGAACGGGGTGAGCGCCCGCGGGATGTCCTCGGCCGCCATGCCGATGCCGTCGTCGGCGATCTCGACCGCCACGGCCCCGCCGTCGCGCCGGTGCGCGGCGATGCGGATGCGCCCGCCCTCGGGGGTGAACTTCACCGCGTTGGACAGGATGTTGAGCATCACCTGCTTCAGCCGCCGGGCCTCGCCGCAGATCACCGGCAGCGTCTCGGGAACGGCGGTCTCGATGGTCAGGCCGCCGCGCAGGGCGCGCTGCTGGATCAGCCGCAGGCTGGACTCGATCACCGCCTGAAGCTTCACCGGCTCCGGCTCGAGCTTCAGCTTGCCGGCCTCGATGCGCGAGACGTCCAGGATGTCGTTGATGACGTCGAGCAGGTGCCGGCCGGAGTCGTTGATGTTCTGGACGTATTCGCGGTAGCGCGGGTTGACGTCGCCGAACATCTGGCTGTGGATGATCTCCGAGAAGCCGATGATGGCGTTCAGCGGCGTTCGCAGCTCGTGCGACATGTTGGCCAGGAACTCGGTCTTGGCGCGGTTGGCGATCTCGGCCTGCTCCTTGGCCTGCAGCAGCGCCCGCTCGGCCTCCTTGCTGGCGGTGACGTCGTCGATCGAGCCGGCCATGCGGTAGGCGCGTCCCGCCTTGTCGCGCAGCGCCAGGCCGCGATGGCGGATCCAGCGGATGCCGCCGGGGTGCAGGATGCGGTATTCGGCGATGAAGGAATCGGTCCTGCCCTTCAGGTGCTCGATCAGCGCCGCGCGATACGGCTCGCGGTCGTCGGGATGGATGCGCGTCACCCATTGCGCCGGACGGGTCGGGCGCGAATCGAAGAAGCCCATCAGCATCTGCATGCGCGGCGAGGCGTAAAGGCGGTCGCCGGGAATGTCCCAGTCCCACATGCCCTCGTTGGTGCCGGCCATCGCCAGCGCGTAGCGCTCCTCGCTCTCGCGCAGGGCGCGCTCGGCCTCCTTGCGCTGGGTGATGTCGCGCAGCACGCCGGTGAACAGCCGCCGGCCGCCGAGGCGCAGCTCGCTGATGGCGAGGTCGAACGGGAACAGCGTGCCGTCCTTGCGGCGCCCGACCTCCTCGCGGCCGATGCCCATCACCTTGCGCTCGCCGCTGCGGACGTAGTGCCGGATGTAGCCGTCGTGCCGCCGCGCCTGGTCCTCGGGCATCAGGACGTTGACGGAGCGCCCGACCAGCTCCTCGGCGCTATAGCCGAACACCTTCTCGACGGCCGGGTTGACCGTCTCGATGATGCCGCGCTCGTCGATGGTGATGATGCCGTCGAGGACGGTGTCCATGACGCCCTGCAGGCGCTGCTCGCGGCCCAGCAACGCCTCGGTCGAGCGTTTCAGGCCGGTGACGTCGCGGGCGACCAGCATGATCTCGCCGCGCGACCGCTCGCCGAGGCGCATGACCGCCATCTCGGCGTCGAGGACGGCGCCGTCGCGACGCACCAGCTTCACCGGCACCCAGCCCTCGTCGAGCAGTTCGGCGGGATCCTCGATGACCTGGTAGTCCGGATGCAGGATGTCGGCGAAGCGCAGTCCGATCAGCGACTCGGCGTCGCCGCCGAGCATGCCGGCGCCGGCGCCGTTGACGAAGGCCAGCCGGCCGTCGGCGACGACGACGATGAGGTCCGGCGACAGATCGACCAGGCGCCGGTAGCGCTCCTCGCTCTCGATCAGGGCGCGCTCGGCCAGCTTCCGGCGCGTGATGTCGGAATAGATCCCGACGACGCCGCCGTCCGGCGTGCGGTCCTCGTGCACGGAGATCCACCGGCCCGAGGCGAATTCCAGCTCCTGCGCCCCTTGGGCGTCGCGGTGCGCGGCGAGGCGCCGGGCGAGGAACGTCGCCGGTTGGTCGCCCGTGCCCAGAACCAGCCCGCGCGCGACGGCCGCGGTGGCGATGGTCTCGAACGACTGGCCGGCCGTGATGACGTCGGCCAGCGGCGCCATCATGCCGCGGAAGCGCGAGTTGGTCAGCACCAGGCGGTCCTCGGCGTCGAACAGGGCGAAGCCGTCGGAAAGACATTCGATCGCTTCCGCCAGCTGGCGCCGCGCCGCCGCCTGGGCGTCCTCGGCCAGGCGGTGCTCGCGCCGGCGCATGTCGGTGACGTCGCGCACGGTGGCGACGGTGCGGCCACGACCGGTGCGCCGGGCCTCGTAGAACAGCCAGCGCCCGTCGGCGAGGCGGGCCTCGATCGGCGCGCCGCCGGCGCGGTGCTGATGCAGCCGCCGCTCGCGCCAGGCGTCGGCGGCGATGTCGGCGAACTGCCCCGAATCCGCCTCGGCGGCGACGATCTCGGCCAGGCTGGCGCCGGGGCGGACGACGCCGGCCAGGAAGGGCAGGATGCGGCACACGCGCCGGTTGGCGACAAGAAGGCGCTCGTCGCGGCCGAAGATGGCGACGCCGTCGCTCATCACTTCGATGAAGTCGCGCCAGTCGTCGCCGTCGATGTCGCTCAACGCGATGGTGTCTGCCCCAGCCAACCCGTGCACCCCGTTCCACCACCCGTCAGCATACACCCAAGCCGGTCCGAAAAGTACCGGCGCTTGCCGCAAGCGGCAAAAAGGGTGTATTCACGACTCTGGAACTGGACAAAACCAGCGAGGGCCGCCGCGCCGGCCCCGCGACCGCGGTGGGCGTCGCACGATGACCTTGATGGTATGGCGGGACGAATACAGCGTCGGCGTCGATGCGATCGACGACGACCACAAGCTGCTCGTCAGCCTCATCAACCAGTTGCACGACGCCCAGGAGACGGCGCAGGCGCACGAGCTGGTCGGCAGCATCCTCAATGTGCTGCTCGAATACACGGTCGGCCATTTCGCGCTCGAGGAACGGCTCATGGAGCGCGGCGGCTATCCGCAGCTCGAACAGCACCGGGCGGAGCACCGCCGCCTGACCGCGCGGATCGACGAGATGAAGGTGCTTTACGATTCCGGCGAGTACGCGGTGGTCGAGGTGGAGATGCTGCGGTTCTTCTCGCAGTGGCTGGCCAACCACATCACCCGCGTCGACACCCGCTTCCGGCCCTGGGTCGAGCCCCTGGGCGCGGACGACAGTCAAGATCTGGCGACCTGGCCGGGACGCCTGAAATCCGGCGCGGCGCCGGCGTGAAGCACCAGAGGACCGGGGACGCAGGGGACATGACCAACGAGACGCAGAAGAAGATGTTCACCGCCCAGCTGCAGCGGATTCGTCAGCAGGGCGGGGCGGCCGCCGCGCCCGGCGACGCCAGCAACGCCGAGATCCTGCGCGCCATCCAGGGCCTGAAGGACGAACTGCGCGACATCGCCAAGATCCTCAAGCCCGAGGAATCCGAGGCCATCGACCAGGCGGTGGTGCCGCTGGATCTGCTCGCCCAGGAGAAGGCCGAGGTCAACCTGCTCAAGACCGAGCTGCGCGCCCTGGCCAACTCGATCCAGCAGACCAAGTCCGAGATCGCCGCCCTGCGCCCGCACGAGGCCGACGAGGACCGGCTGATGGCGGTGACCTACGAACTCGACGCCATCGTCACCGCCACCGAGAGGGCGACCCAGAACATCCTCGACGCCGCCGAACGCGTCGACCATCTGGCGGCCAACCTGCGCTCGCACGAGAAGGACGCCTTCGCGCAGCAGCTCATCGACGAGATGCGCGAGCAGATCATCACGATCTTCGAGGCGTGCAATTTCCAGGACATCACCGGCCAGCGCATCACCAAGGTCGTCAACACGCTGAAATACGTCGAAGAGCGCATCAACGCGATGATCGACATCTGGGGCGAGGACAGCTTCCTCGACCTGCCCAACCGCCCCGCCGAGGTCGTCGACGAGGACTGGGAGAAGAAACTGCTCAACGGGCCGCAGCTCGACAACCAGGGCATCAGCCAGGACGAAATCGACAAGCTGTTCGACTGAGCCGGCGGCGGCTCAGCTGCGCCAGAACTGCGGCGCGAACAGCACCAGGACCATGAACATCTCCAGCCGCCCCAGCAGCATGCCGGCGGCCAGCAGCCACTTGGCGGCGTCGGGCAGCCCGGCGTAGCTGCCGGTCGGGCCGACCGCGCCCAGGCCCGGGCCGACATTGCCGATCGCCGAGGCGGCGCTCGACACCGCGGTCATGAAGTCGAGCCCCAGCATGCCCAGCAGCATCGCGAGGCCGGCGAAGGTCAGGGCGTAGACGAACAGGAATCCCATCACCGACTCGGCGACGTCCTCGGGAATCGGCCGGCGGTTGTAGTAGGGGATCAGCACGGCGTTGGGGCTGAGCAGCCGGGCGGCCTGGACGCGGGCGTTGGCGAACAGGATCTGGAACCGGAACACCTTGATGCCGGCCGCCGTCGAGCCGGCGCAGCCGCCGACGAACATCAGGAAGAACAGGATCGCCAGCGGCAGGCCGCTCCAGTCGCCGTAGTCGATGGTGTAAAAGCCGGTGCCGGTCATCAGCGACACCACGGTGAAGAAGCCGTGGCGCAGGGCGTCGAGGCCGGGCAGGCCGCGCGACAGCCACAGCCAGGCCGCCACCGCGACCCCGGCCAGGGCGAGGAAGCCCAGGTACCAGCGGATCTGGGTGTCGCGCCGCAGCGGCCGCGGATTGCCCTGCAGCAGGTAGAGCAGCGCCACGAACGGCATCCCGCCCACGATCATGCCCGCCATCACCGTCATCTCGATGGCGACGCTGTCGAAGGCGGCCAGCGAGCCGCCGGCCGTCGAGTAGCCGCCGGTCGACACCGTGGTCATGGCATGGACCAGCGCCTCGAATCCGGTCATTCCCGCCAGCCACAGCAGGACGCCCAGCACGGCGGTCAGGCCGAGATAGATCACCGCGATCGAGCTCGACACCCGCGCCGCGCGCGGCATCAGCCGGTCCGAGGCGTCGGAGCCCTCGAGGCGGAACATCTGCATGCCGCCGATCTTCAGCGCCGGCAGAACGGTGATCGCCATCACGATCACGCCGATGCCGCCCAGCCATTGCAGGATCGCCCGCCACAACAGGATGCCGGGCGGCGCCGCGTCGATGTCGGCGATCACCGTGGCGCCGGTGGTCGTCAGCCCGCTCATCGCCTCGAAGAAGGCGTCGGTCATGCTCATGTCGAGCTCGGAGAAGGCGAAGGGCAGCGCCGCCACCGCGGCGCAGGCGATCCAGCCCAGCGTGGTCAGCAGGAACACCTGCCGCACCGACAGGTGCATCCTCCCGGTGCGGGCGGCCAGCACCGTCGCCAGCCCCGCGAACAGCGACACCCCGGCGGCGGCGGCGAACACCAGCCAGTCGCGGTGCCCGAACAGCCCGTCGACGGCGGCCGGCAGCAGCATCGCCATCGCCATCGTCGACAGCAGCAGGCCGATGATCAGGAAGATCGGGCGCAGGTCCAGCGACGGCTCGCGCATCTGCCTCTAATCCCTCCAGAACGCCGGCACGAACAGCACCAGCACGGTCAGAAGCTCGAGCCGCCCCAGCAGCATCGCGAAGGCCAGCAGCCACTTGGCGGCGTCCGGCAGCGGCTGGAAATTGCCCGCCGGCCCGATGATCGGCCCCAGCCCCGGGCCGACGTTGCTGATCGCGGTGGCGGCGCCGGTCAGGCTGGTGACGATGTCGAGCCCGAGCCCGCTCAGGCCCAGCGCCAGGACCGCGAAACAGAAGAAGTACAGCACCATGAATCCGAGGACGGATCGGACCACCGTATCCGGAATGCGCTGTCGATTGAAGTCGATCGAGAACACGCCGTGCGGATGCAGCAGGCGGCGGATGTGGATGCCGGCCATCGCGAACAGCACCTCCCAGCGGAAGATCTTGATGGCGCCCGAGGTCGAGCCGGTGCAGCCGCCGATGAAGGTCAGCACGAAGAAGGTCACCTGCGCGAAGCCGCCCCAGGTCGAGTAGTCGGAGACCGCGAAGCCGGTGGTGGTGACGATCGAGACGACGCTGAAGCTGGCGTGGCGGGCCGCGTCGTGCACGCCGACGTCGTTGACGGCCCATTGCCAGAAGCCCAGCAGCGCCGAGAAGAACAGCAGGAACCCGACATACCAGCGCATCTGGCTGTCGTGCAGCAGCGCCCAGCGGCCGCGCCGCCACGGCGACAGGTAGAGCACGAAGGTGCCGCCGCCGGCCGCCATGAACACCACGATGATCCATTCGATCGCCGGGCTGGCGAAGTGGCCGACCGAGGCGTCCGAGGTCGAGAAGCCGCCGGTCGACAGCGTCGCGAAGGCGTGGCACACCGCCTCGAACCAGCTCATGCCGGCCAGGCGCAGCGCCAGCAGGCACAGCAGCGTCAGCGCGACGTAGACGACGACCAGGCCGGCGGCGACCTGGGCGGCGCGTGGCCGCGCCTTCTCCTTCTTCTCCGAGCTTTCCATGCGGAAAAGCTGCATGCCGCCGATGCGCAGCATCGGCAGCAGCACCAGCGCCATGACGATGATGCCGATGCCGCCCAGCCAGTGCAGGATCGCCCGCCACAGCAGAATCCCGGGCGGCAGCGAGTCGAGGCCGGAGATCACGGTCGAGCCGGTGGTGGTCAGCCCCGACATCGATTCGAAGAAGGCGTCGGTGACCCCGAGTTCGAGTTCCGAGAAGGCGAAGGGCAGGGCGCCGAAGCTGGCCGCCGCCACCCAGGCGCTGACGGTCAGCAGGAAGGCCTGGCGGACGCCGAGCTGCGCCCGGGCGGCGGCGCGGGAGCCCAGGGCCAGGGCGGCGCCGATGAAGCCGGTCACCAGGCTTGCGGCCAGGAACACCTGCCAGTCGGCATGCCCGGCGCCGAGATCGACCGCCATCGGCAGCAGCATCGCCGCCGCGATCGCGCTCAGCAGCAGCCCGTCGACGTACAGGATGGGTCGAAGGTCCGGCAAATTCGCGTTGTCCCCTGCCCCGGATGGGCGCGACTATCGGCGAAGCCGGGCCGCCTGTCCAGCGGTGGCTTAGCGGCGCCAGAACTGCGGCAGCAGCAGCACGATCACCGTGAACACCTCCAGCCGGCCGACCAGCATGCCGATGGACATCAGCCATTTGGCGAGGTCGGGCAGCGGCTGGAAGCTGCCGGCCGGGCCGATGGTGTCGCCGAGACCGGGGCCGACATTGCCCAGCGCCGTGGCCGCGCCCGACAGCGAGGTCAGCATGTCGAGCCCGGTCGCCGCCAGGGCCAGCGACAGCAGCGCGAAGGTGACCAGGTAGAGGACCGCGAAACCCAGCACCGAACGGACGATGGTGTCGGGCACGCGCTGGCGGTTGAAGTCGATCACGAAGACGCCGTGCGGGTGCAGCAGCCGCTTGATCTGGGTGACGCCCATCGCGAACAGCACCTGATAGCGGAAGATCTTGATGCCGCCGGCGGTCGAGCCGGTGCAGCCGCCGACGAAGCTGAGCATGAAGAACAGCACCTGGCCGAAGCCGCCCCAGGCGTTGTAGTCGTCGGCCGCGAAGCCGGTGGTGGTGACGATCGAGACGACGTGGAAGGTGGCGCTGCGCAGCGCCTCGGCCGCCGGCAGGTCGAGCACGGTCCACAGCCAGAAGGCGCTCAGGCCCGAGAAGAAGGCGGTGAAGGCCAGGTACCAGCCGACCTGGCTGTCGTAGAGCAGGGCCCAGCGATTGTGCCGCCACGGCGTGATGAACAGCACGAAGGTGGTGCCGCCGACCAGCATGAAGAAGATGATGATCCACTCGATCAGCGGATCGCCGTAGACGCCGATCGAGCTGTCGGAATTGGCGAAGCCGCCGGTGGCCAGGGTCGACATGCCGTGGCACAGGGCGTCGAAGAACGGCATGCCGGCGGCGTAGAGCGCCAGCACGCAGACGGCGGTCAGCACCGCGTAGACCGCCAGCAGCGCCGCGGCGATCTGCGAGGCGCGCGGCAGCACCTTCTCGTTCTTCTCCGAGCTTTCCATGCGGAACAGCTGCATGCCGCCGATCCGCAGCACCGGCAGCAGCACCAGCGCCATGACGATGATGCCGATGCCGCCCAGCCAGTGCATCACCGCCCGCCACAGCAGGATGCCGTGCGGCAGGGTGTCGAGGCCGGTGATCACCGTCGAGCCCGAGGCGGTGATGCCCGACATCGCCTCGAAGAAGGCGTCGGTCAGGCTCATGTCGATCGACGAGAACAGGAACGGCAGCGACGAGAAGGCGCTGGCCATCACCCAGACCGAGACGGTCAGCACGAAGGCCTGGCGGGTGGTCAGGGTGATGGCGTCGCGCGGCCGGTTGCCCAGCATCAGCGCCAGGCCGGCGAAGCCGGTGACCAGCGCCGAGGCGACGAAGACCGGCCAGTCGGGATGGCCGTAGCCGAGATCGACCACCGCCGACGGCACCATCGCGGCGGCGAGCACGAGCAGCAGCAGACCGTTGGCGTACAGGACCGGCCGGACGTCGATCACCGAGAACTCTCCCCCTCCACCGCAGTGATGGCCGAGAGCGCCGCCGGTGTCCAGAGGCAAAGGGGCGGGGCGGGCGACGTCGGCCCGCCCGCCGCGTCAGTTGTTCAGCAGGCCGCCGCCCGAGTTGCCGATCAGGCCCATGAACTCGCGCCGCGTCATGTGGTCCTCGCGGAAGGCGCCGAGCATGCGGCTGGTGACCATGGTCACGCCCGGCTTGCGCACGCCGCGGGTGGTCATGCACTGGTGCGCCGCCTCGATCACCACGGCGACGCCCTTGGGCTGCAGCACGTCGCTGATCGCGTTGGCGATCTGCGCCGTCAGCTTCTCCTGGATCTGCAGGCGCTTGGCGTAGACTTCGACGACGCGGGCCAGCTTCGAGATGCCGACGACGCGACGGTCGGGCAGGTAGGCGACATGCGCCTTGCCGATGATCGGCACCATGTGGTGCTCGCAATGGGATTCGAGGCGGATGTCCTTGAGCAGGACCATCTCGTCATAGCCGTCGGTTTCCTCGAAGGTCCGTCGCAGGATCTCCTCGGGATCCTGGTCGTAGCCCTCGAAGAACTCCTCGTAGGCGCGCACGACCCGGGCCGGGGTGTCGCGCAGCCCCTCGCGGCGCGGATCGTCGCCGGCCCAGCGCAGCAGCGTGCGCACGGCCTCTTCCGCCTCGTCGCGGCTCGGGCGCGCCAGGCTGGCCTGTTCGGCGGGGCTGATCGGCGTATGGGCGGTCAAGGGCGCATCTCCTCGCAAGCGGGGCCACCGCGATATCCCCGACGGGGTATCGCCGTTCCCCCATGTGAGGCCGCCCTGCCTCCAATGCAAGGGTCGGGGCGGCTAGTTGTAGCGCACCGTCTCGTGCGGGCTGTCGAGCGAGAACGCCGGCACGTCGACCTCGAAGCGTTCGCCGTTCTCGGTCTCCATCTGGTAGTGCCCGACCATGATGCCCGACGGCGTCGGCAACGGCGTGCCGCTGGTGTATTCGTAGGAATCGCCGGGCTGAAGCACCGGCTGCTCGCCGACGACGCCCGAGCCCTGGACTTCCTGGACGCGGCCCATGGCGTCGGTGATGCGCCAGTGGCGGCGCAGAAGCTGAACCGTGTGGTCGCCGTGGTTTTCGATCCGCACCCGGTAGGCCCAGACGTAGTGGTTGTCACCCGGCGAGGACTGGTCCTCGAGATAGGTCGGGTTGACCGAAACCGTGATGTCGCGGGTGGTCCGCTCGTACATGGCAGAGATCCTAGCGTGTGCCCGTCACTGGCATAGCTCCGTGCCGATGAAGGAGATATTAAGCGACGCCCGACTTTTGTCCATACGCTCGCCGGCGCGGATCAATGGGCGACGAGACGCGGGGCGGCGGCGTCCAGGCGCTCGATTTCGGCCAGGATGCGCAGGAAGTCCTCGCGGCAGGCGGCGAAGCTGCCGCCCGGCGCCGCCGCCTCGGGATTGCGGATCCAGCACTCGAACCGGATCTCGGCCCGCGCCGTCATCTCGGGGAAGCTGGTCCGCGCGCCGTGGTCGAGCAGCGTCCCCAGCCGCGCCCGGCCCGCCGCCATGGCGCTCAGGTCCTCGATCGGCAGCCGCGCCGTCTCGGCGGCGACCGCCGGCATCGCCGCGCACAGCCCCACCAGCATCGCCAACCGCTTCATGTCCGCCTCCCGTCCGTTCAGTCCCGCCAGGCTAGCCCCGGACTGTGGCCGGGGCATGAACCGAATGCGGCGAGACCAAGGCGATGGGACCTCGCTAGCGCAGGCGAATGGTGACCCGGCGGTTGTGGGCCTCGCGGGTCTCGTCGGGGGTCGCCACCGCCGGATCGGTCTCGCCGAGCGCCACGGTGTCGATCCGCGCCGGCGGCACGCCCAGCTCGACCAGCGCCCGCTTGACCGCGGCGGCGCGGCGGGCCGACATCACCAGGTTCGCCTGCGCCGGCCCGGCGCTGTCGGCGTGCCCGACCACCACCAGCTTGCGGTCGCCGGCGGCGGCGGCGGCCTCGGCGATGATCTCGCGCGCCGCCGGCCCGAGCGCGACCGAGGCGTAATCGAAATAGATGCGGAAGCCTTCGGCGTCGGCCGCCGCGACCGGGGCCGGCTCTTCCGCCGGCCGGGCGGCGGGAGCCGCGGCGCCGATCTCGGCGGCGGCGGCGGCGGCGGGAAGGCGGCCGCTCAGCGCGGCGAGGGCGTCCTCGAACTGCTTGCGGCAGGCCGCGATGTCCTCGTGCTGCCAGCCCTCCTCGAGCTGTTCCAGCCAGCAGTCGTAGCCGGTCTGCGCCCGCGCCGCGATCTGCGGCGCGCGCTCGCGACCGCCGGCGTCGAGCGCCGAGACGAGGCGCGCGCGCTGCAACGACAGCAGCTCATGACCCGGGCCGCCGTCGATGTCCCAATCGGCGGGCTTTTCCGGCGCCACCGCCTCGCCTTTGGCGGCGGCCAGGCCCTTTTCCGCGAAGATCGAGGAGTCGATCCAGTCGTACTGCCCGGCCTCGGCCTCGGCCAGGGCGCGGTAGCCCTCGGCCAAGGCCAGCGCGAAGGCCGAGCCCTGCGGCTCGATGCCGCGCAATTCGTCCAGCGGCATCGTGCAGCCGGAGAGCGCGGCGAGGGCGACGCCGCCGATGAACGCCGATCTCAGCCTCATGGCTCGGAACTCCTGCGGAAGTAATAGGCGCCGATAAGAGACCCAATTTGGCGGCAGATGTCCAGCGCCTGCTCAACCGGCCCGCAGGGCGGCGGCGAGGTCGTCGACGATGTCGTCGGCGTCCTCCAGTCCGACCGACAGCCGCACGAGGCCGTCGCCGATCCCCATGCGCGCCTTTTCCTCGGCCGACAGCCGCTGGTGGGTCGTCGTCGCGGGGTGGGTGATCAGGCTCTTGGCGTCGCCGAGATTGTTCGAGATGTCGATCAGCCTCAGCCGGTTCAGCACCCGGTAGGCGTGCTCGCGCCCGCCGGCGAGCTCGAAGGCGACGACGCTGCCGCCGGCCTTCATCTGGCGGCGGGCGAGCGCGTGCTGCGGATGGCTGGGCAGGTCCGGGTGCAGCACCCGCGCCACGCCGGGCAGGGTCTCGAGCGCCCGGGCCACCGTCAGCGCGTTGGCGCAATGGCGCTCCATCCGCAGGCCCAGCGTCTCCAGGCCCTTGAGCAGCACCCAGGCGTTGAACGGGCTGATGCACGGGCCGGTGTGGCGCAGATAGGGCCCCAGCAGCTCGTCGACGAAGCCCTGGTCGGCCAGCACGGCGCCGCCCAGGCAGCGGCCCTGGCCGTCGATGTGCTTGGTCGCCGAATAGACGACGACGTCGGCGCCCAGCGCCAGCGGGCTCTGCAACAATGGGGTGGCGAACACGTTGTCGACCACCAGCCGCGCGCCGGCGGCATGGGCCAGCTCGGCGACCGCCGGGATGTCGATCAGCTCCAGGGTCGGGTTGGACGGCGATTCCACGAACACGCAGGCGGTCGGCCGCGACAGCGCCGCGCGCCACTGGTCGAGGTCGGCGCCGTCGACGAACTCCGCCGCCACGCCGTAGCGCGGCAGCAACTCGCCGACGATCCAGCTGCACGATCCGAACAGCGCCCGCGAGGCGACGACGCGGTCGCCGGCCTTGACCTGGCAGGCCAGCGCCGCGTGCACCGCCGCCATGCCGCTGGCGGTGGCGCGGCAGGCCGCGGCGCCTTCGAGCTGGGCCAGGCGCTCCTCGAACATGGCGATGGTCGGATTCTTGAAGCGCGAATAGACGAAGCGGTCGCGGGTGCCGTCGAAGCTCTCCTCGGCCTCCTCGGCCGAGCCGTAGACGTAGCCCGAGGTCAGGTACAGGGCCTCGCTGGTCTCGTGAAAGCCGCTGCGCGCCAGTCCGCCGCGCACCATGCGGGTCTGCTGCCGCCAGCCCTTGCCGATCTCTTCGTCCATGCTCGCCTCCGCGCACGAAAAAGCCCCGACCGTCGGCCGGGGCTGCGGAGCCCGGACCTTTTAGCGGTTTGTTTAACGTGGCCGCAAGCCGGTCGCCCAAATCACCACGTGGATCGATGGATAACCGAGCCGGGCCGTCGCCGTCAATCCGCCACGTCCGCTGTGGAATTCGCGGCGACCACGCGCCAGACCATGGCGCTGCCGCCGCGCCGTTCGCGGCGGGGCCGGATTTCGCCGCTGGCGAGGTCGACATAGGCGAAGTGGCGCTCGGCCCTGGCGGTGTCGAACACCTTGAGGAAGCGTCCGGAGGCGGTGGCCAGGACGTCGCCGACGGCGGCCTCGGCGCCGGCGGCGGCATCGAGGTCCAGCGCGTTCGCGCGCTCCTCGACCGGGGTGTCGGGGTCGACGTAGTGCAGCGCCATCGCGGCGCGGCCGCCGTCCGGCAGCGGGTCGAGCGCCACCAGGTAGTGATTGACGTAGTCGCGGGCCTGGCGCTGCGCCTTCAGGCACAGCACCGCCCTGCCGGCGATCTCGGCCGCCACCAGGCGGCCGCCCGGCACCTCCCAAGCGGGTCGTCGGGTCATGGCGTCACCTCCGAATCCGGTTTAGCCGCCGGCGCCGGCGACGTCCAGCGCTTCGATGTGCCGCCGCGCCGCGTCGGCGGCGGCCGAGGCCGGCGCCGCCTGGAGGATGCGCAGCCAGTCGCGCCGCGCCTGGTCGTCGTCGCCGCGCAGCCGGTGCAGGATGCCGCTTTCCAGCAGCGCGTCGGGGTGGTCGGGATCGGCCTGCAGCGCGGCCATGACGTCGTCCTCGGCCGCCGCCAGCTCGCCGGCGCGCCGCGCCGTCGCCGCCCGCAGCGCCAGGGCGCCGGGATGGCCGGGCGCCACCGACAGGGCATGGTCGAGGTCGGCGCGGGCGCCGGCGAGGTCTCCGGCGGCGTCGCGGGCGATGGCGCGGTCGATGCGCAGTTCGGGATCATCGGGCGCCAGGCCGAGGGCGGCGTCGAGCGTGCCCAGCGCGCGCTCGTCCTGGCCGGCGAGCAGCCAGGCCTGCGCCGCCTGTCCGAGCATGCCGGCGCGCAAGGCCTCGGCGCGGCGGCTCTCCTGGGCGAGCGCCTCCAGCCGGGCCGCCGCCTCGGCGTAATGGCCGAGCCCGACCAGCGCGACGGCGCCGCAGTGCCGCGCCGCCTCGCCGCCGCCCATGCTGGTCCAGGCCAGCGCCTCCTCCCAGGCCTCGGTCGGCCGCTCGGCGGCCATCGCGATGCAGGCGTCGTAGCGCCGCGCCTCCGCTGCCTCGTCGGCCAGCGCCGGGGCACTCAGGAGCAGGAGCGGCAGGGCGATGCGGAGCATGGCTTTGCGGCGGCGGTCGGGAGCGCTATGGTTCGGCATCGCCGACAGTTAGCGCAAGGACGGCCATGCGGGGAAGCTTCTTCTGTTTCGGGCTCGGCTATTCGGCAGGGCTGCTGGCGCGGCGCCTCCTGGCCGAGGGCTGGACGGTGGCCGGCACGACGCGCGGCGAGGAACACTGCGCCGCGCTGCGCGCCGAGGGCATCGGGGCCGTGCCGTTCGAGCGCGGCCGGCCGATCGATCCTTCGCTGCTCGACGGCGTCACCCACGTCCTGAGTTCGGTGCCGCCGGACAAGGACGGCGATCCGGTGCTCGACGCCCATTTCGACGACATCGCCGCCCGGCGCCCGGGCTGGATCGGCTATCTGTCGACGACCGGCGTCTACGGCGACTACGCCGGCAACTGGGTCGACGAGGCCGAGCCGCTGCGCCCCAGCCACGACCGCGCCTGGCGCCGGGTCGAGGCCGAGCAGCGCTGGTTCGACCTCAACCGCCTGCACGGCCTCGCCGTCCACGTCTTCCGCCTCGCCGGCATCTACGGCCCCGGCCGCTCGATCCTGAACGACGTCCGCGACGGCTCGGTGCAGCGCATCGTCAAGAAGAAGCAGTATTTCGGCCGCATCCACGTCGAGGACATCGCCACCGTGCTGCGCGCCTCGATGGAGCGGCCGCAGGCCAGGGCGGCGATCTACAACGTCACCGACGACCTGCCGGTGCCGCCGCACCACGTCGCCCAGTACGCCTGCGAGTTGCTCGGCGTCGAACCGCCGCCGCCGATCCCCTTCAAGGAGGCCGAGCCGAAGATGTCGCCGATGCAGCGCAGCTTCTGGACCGACTCGAAGCGGGTGCGCAACGACAAGATCAAGACCGAGCTCGGCGTCGTGCTGAAATACCCCGACTACAAGGCCGGGCTGAAGGCGGTGCTGGAGGCGGAGGAGGGCAAGGACTAGGAGCGCATGAGAACGGCGGGTCTGGAGACAATTGGGCCCTCTCCCGCCTGCGGGAGAGGGAGGGGACCCGCCGCGGAGCGGTGGGGAGGGTGAGGGTGTCGGCGCCGCAGGCGCCCGACAACGCGTTCTTTTCCGGCCTTCGGCCGTAATCCACCCTCACCCCGCCCCTCTCCCGCCGGCGGGAGAGGGAGTTTGACGTAGCGCCCATGGGTCTGGAGACCCGCGCTCCTTACGATCCTGCCGGAAACAGGAACTCGCCTTGCGGATCGTGCGCGGCGTGGCGGCGCTTGGCCTGCGTCCTGCTGCCGACCGCGTAGCAGTAGACGCAGCCGTGCGGGCAGGTGTCGTAGTCGCCGATGTCGCGCGATTCGGCGCACAGGCAGCCGGGGCGGTTGCCCTTGGTCTTGGCTTTGAACGGCCGGCCGCCGATCGCCGCCAGCCGTTCGGCGTCGACGCATTTCGCCGCCGCGACGCCGTCCACCAGCAGTTCCTCCTGCGAGCACAGGCTCAGCGCCATGCCGCGTTCGGCGGCGAGGTCGCGCAGCCGCTCGAGCAGGGCGCGCTTGCGCTCGGGCGCCGGGTCCTTCCAGGCGAAGCCGTGCGCCCGCGCCGCCACGTCCATGTTGCGGACGGTCTTGCGGTAGATGGTGGCGAAGGAGGTGCAGCACTCGTCGACCAGTCCGGCAAGCGAATCGGCGAGGCGCGCGAAATTCCCGGCATGCCAGTCGGCCGGGGTCGGCGTGGTGGCGACGATCGGGTCGTAGCGCCACACCACCGATTTCGGCCCGAATTCCGCGGCGATCGCCCGCACCGTCTCGATCGCCTTGTCCGGCGCCACCACCGAGGTCTCCAGCGCCCGCGGATAGCCGGTGATCGTGTACTGGACCACGAACGGGTAGCCGGCGCCCCGGACCTCGTGCAGCATGGGCAGGAACGGCCGCGCGTTCCTGGTCCAGAACACGAATCCGTCGACGCCGCGGCGCAGGCTGACCGCATAGTCCTTGCCGCCGTACGGGTTGCGGACCATCGCGTGGCCGGCGCGGAAGCGGTTGCGGAACCAGTCGCCGTAGAAGGCGGGAATGTCGGTGCGGAAGCTGGCGGAAACGATCATCGCGCCAATATGGTCGATACGCCGGCCGAACGCAGCCGTCATCAAGGGGTTGGCACTCTCGACGCGCGAGTGCTAACATCCCGCGCCGCCGCCGTTGCGGCCCCCGGAACCGCGCCTTATATATCCGCCGAGCGTTTCGGCCCCTTGTCCGAAGGGGTGTTCGTCGTCAACCGAATGGGGGTTTCTGCGGCTGCGTGCCGACGGGCTGCGGGAATCTGCCGCGCAACGAGAGGGATGACATGAGCAAAGTCATTGGTATCGACCTGGGCACCACGAATTCGTGCGTCGCCATCATGGAAGGCAAGAGCGCCAAGGTGATCGAGAACGCCGAGGGCGCGCGCACGACACCGTCGATGGTGGCCTTCACCGATTCCGGCGAGCGTCTGGTGGGCCAGGCGGCCAAGCGGCAGGCGGTCACCAATCCGACCGACACCTTCTTCGCGATCAAGCGTCTGATCGGCCGTCGTTTCTCCGATCCGCTGACCAAGAAGGACATGGAGCTGGTGCCCTACCACATCGTCGAGGGCGACAACGGCGACGCGTGGGTCGAGGCCGAGGGCAAGAAGTACAGCCCCAGCCAGATCTCGGCCTTCATCCTGCAGAAGATGAAGGAAACCGCCGAAAGCTATCTCGGCGAGAAGGTCACCCAGGCGGTCATCACCGTGCCGGCCTACTTCAACGACTCGCAGCGCCAGGCGACCAAGGACGCCGGCAGGATCGCGGGTCTCGAGGTGCTGCGCATCATCAACGAGCCGACCGCGGCGGCGCTGGCCTACGGCCTTGAGAAGAAGGGCACGGGCACCATCGCCGTCTACGACCTGGGCGGCGGCACCTTCGACATCTCGATCCTCGAGATCGGCGACGGCGTGTTCGAGGTGAAGTCGACCAACGGCGACACCTTCCTGGGCGGCGAGGATTTCGACGCCAAGATCATCGACTACCTGGCCGAGGAGTTCCAGAAGGAGCAGGGCATCGACCTGCGCAAGGACCGCCTCGCGCTGCAGCGCCTGAAGGAGGCGGCCGAGAAGGCCAAGATCGAGCTGTCGAGCTCGGTGCAGACCGAGGTCAACCTGCCGTTCATCACCGCCGACCAGTCGGGCCCGAAGCACCTCAACATCAAGCTGACCCGCTCCAAGCTGGAAGCCCTGGTCGATTCGCTGGTCCAGCGCACCATCGAGCCGTGCAAGGCGGCGATGCGCGACGCCGGCATCAAGGCCAGCGAGATCGACGAGGTGATCCTGGTCGGCGGCATGACCCGCATGCCCAAGATCCAGGAGGTGGTGAAGACCTTCTTCGGCCGCGAGCCGCACAAGGGCGTCAACCCCGACGAGGTCGTCGCCATCGGCGCCGCGATCCAGGGCGGCGTGCTCAAGGGCGAGGTCAAGGACGTCCTGCTGCTCGACGTCACCCCGCTGAGCCTGGGCATCGAGACCCTGGGCGGCGTGTTCACCCGCCTGATCGACCGCAACACCACGATCCCGACCCGCAAGAGCCAGGTGTTCTCGACCGCCGAGGACAACCAGACTGCGGTGACGATCCGGGTGTTCCAGGGCGAGCGCGAGATGGCCGC
>CAZJFH010000011.1:86318-91351 GCA_964545205.1 uncultured Rhodospirillaceae bacterium | reverse complement strand
GAAGAGCGGGCGTTGCGCCGCGCCGTCGCGCGGGCGTGCCGGGCCGGCGATGCGGCGGCGGCGCGCAGGGCGCTGCGGGACTGGGCCGCGGCGCACAAAACGGACCTCGCCGCCCTGGCCCGCGGCACCCCGGCGGCGGCGGCGGCGCTGGCCGATCTCGATCGCACGCTGTTCGGGCCGCAGGCGCGGGCGTGGAACGGCGACGCCTTGCGCCGCCACCTGCTGCCGCTGCTGAAATCCGCCGCCCGGCGCCGATCGCCGCCGCCGCCGGCGCTGCCGGATCTGGTCCCCTAGCTCGGCGGCGGCAGCTGCTCGACCGTCACCGAATCGCGCCGCACCGGGGTCGGCGGCGGCGCCATGTCGGGCTGCGGCGCCGGCGCGGCGACCGCTCCCGGCGCCGCTTGCGACCGGCCGCCCCCGTCGCCCTGCAGCGACTTGATGCCGTAGGCGATCCCGTCGACGACCGCGCAACCGGAAAGCGCCAGCATCGCACCGCACGCGAAAACGACAGAGACCACCTTGCGCATGACACTCCAGCTCCGGACCGATTGGCCGAGACACGATTAGCATTCGTCAAGGTCGGACGAAAGGGCCGCGATTACACTTGACCCCGGCCGCAGCGATGGGGCCTTCTTTTGGTCAGCAACCAGCACCGAGGACACCATGGTCGACGACGTCGGCGACATCTTTTTCCTGATCGGGATCGGCTATGCGACGGTCGGGATCGGCTTCACGATCTGGTACTACGCCTTCAAGAAGCAGTCCGGCGGCCCCGGCGAATAGGGCGCGCGCGCCGGCGGGAAGCCCCGGTTCGTCGCCCCCGCCTAGGCAGCGGCCCATCTTCCGGAAACCTTCGGGGCGCCCGAGCGTGCCCCGAAGGCGTCATGCCCGCGAAAGCGGGCATCCAATCCTGAGGCATTTCAGCAGGTTGCGGGGCCTCAGGAATGGGCTCCCGCTTCCGCGGGAGCGACGGATCGTATTTCTTCACAAGCTCTTCCGCGGGAACGGCGGGACCCAAGTCACATCTCCTGGACTTCGACGACCCCCGGCACGATTTCGAGGTTGGCGACGATGCGCGGCGACAGGCTGTAGGTCTGTTTCAGCGCCACGTCGACGTCCCTGCCCGGCAGTTTCGAGACCACCACGATCCGCCCGCGCCCCTTGGGCTCCTTGGCGATCAGTTGCGCGATCGGCGCCACCGCCGCTTCGCTTTCGATGAAGATCTTCAGGCCCGCCGCGGTCTTCGCCGCCGCCTCGTCGAGCGATTCGACGTGCTGGCAGGTCAGCCGGAGCTGCTCGTCCTCCAGCCTGGCGTCGACGCCGAGCAGCAGCGGCTGGGTCGACTCCAGCAGGCTGCGCGCCATGCCGAGGATTTCCGAGAACATCGTCACCTCGAACACGCCGCCGGCATCGGAGAAGGTGACGAAGGCGTAGCGCGAGCCGCGCGCCGAGGTGCGCTCCTTCTTCGACATCAGGGTGCCGGCCAGCTTGACCCGGCTCGGCCCGCCCGACTGCAGGTGTCGCACCAGCTCGGACGACTTCAGCACGCCCAGGCGCTTGAGCGCCGGCGCGTACTGGTCCATCGGATGGCCGGTGAGGTAGAAGCCGACGGCCTCGAGCTCGTTGGCCAGCCGCTCGGCGGCCTGCCAGTCCGGCGCCTGCGGCAGCGCCAGCTTCGGCTGGGCGGCGCCGCCGAACAGGTTGACCTGGGCGCTGGTGCGCTCCTCGGCGGCGCTGGCCGCCGTGCCGAGGATGACGTCGATGCCGGCGAACAGCCGCCCGCGCGCCTTCTCCAGGCTGTCGAAGCAGCCGGCCTTGACCATGTTCTCGAGCTGGCGGCGGTTGATCGCCTTGGGGTCCATGCGCCGGGCGAAGTCGGACAGGTCCTTGAACGGCCCGCCCGCCTCGCGCTCGGCGACCAGCGCCTCCATCGCGCCCTCGCCGACGTTCTTCAGCGCCGCCAGGGCGTAGCGCACGGCGCCGTCCTCGACCTCGAAATACGCACCCGACCGGTTCACGTCCGGCGGCAACAGCTTGAATTTCAAGCGATCCAGCTCGACGCGGAAGACGTCGAGCTTGTCGGTGTTGGCCATGTCGTAGGTCATCGACGCGGCCAGGAACTCGACCGGGTGGTTGGCCTTCAGCCAGGCGGTCTGGTAGGCGACCAGCGCGTAGGCGGCGGCGTGCGACTTGTTGAAGCCGTAGCCGGCGAACTTGTTGACCTGGTCGAAGATCTCGGACGCCTTGTTCGGGTCGACCCCGCGCGCCGCGGCGCCGTCGACGAACAGCTTGCGCTGGGCGTCCATCTCCTCCTTGATCTTCTTGCCCATGGCGCGGCGCAAGAGGTCGGCGCCGCCGAGCGAATAGCCCGACAGCTCCTGGGCGATCTGCATCACCTGCTCCTGGTAGATCATGATCCCGAAGGTCTCCTTCAGGATCCATTCCAGCCGCGGATGCAGGTAGTCGGGTTCCTCCTGGCCGTGCTTGCGCCGGATGTAGGCCGGGATGTTGTCCATCGGGCCGGGACGGTAGAGCGCCACGACGGCGATGATGTCCTCGAAGGTGTCGGGCTTCAGGTTGCGCAGCACGTCGCGCATGCCCGTGCTTTCGAGCTGGAACACGCCCACCGTCTCGCCGCGCGCCAGCAGCTCGAACGTCGCCTTGTCGTCGAGCGGTATCGCCGACAGGTCGACGTCGATGCCCTTGGTCTTCCTGATGTGCTTGACCGCGGTCGCGAGCACGGTGAGCGTCTTGAGTCCGAGGAAGTCGAACTTCACCAGGCCGGCCTGCTCGACCCACTTCATGTTGAACTGGGTCACCGGCATGTCCGAGCGCGGATCGCGGTACAGCGGCACCAGCTCGTCGAGCGGGCGGTCGCCGATCACCACGCCGGCGGCGTGGGTCGAGGCGTGGCGGTACAGCCCTTCCAGCTTCATCGCCAGGTCGATCAGGTGCTTGACCGTCTCGTCGCGGTCGCGCTGCTCGCGCAGGAGCGGCTCGGTCTCCAGCGCCTGCTCCAGGGTCACCGGGTTGGCCGGGTTGTTCGGCACCAGCTTGGTGATGCGGTCGACCTGGCCGTAGGGCATCTGCAGCACGCGGCCGACGTCGCGCAGCACGGCGCGGGCCTGCAGCTTGCCGAAGGTGATGATCTGCGCGACCTGGTGATAGCCGTACTTCTCCTGCACGTAGCGGATCACCTCTTCGCGGCGGTCCTGGCAGAAGTCGATGTCGAAGTCGGGCATCGACACGCGTTCGGGATTGAGGAAGCGCTCGAACAGCAGGCCCCAGCGCAAGGGATCGAGGTCGGTGATCGACAGCGCCCAGGCCACCGCCGAGCCGGCGCCCGAGCCGCGGCCCGGCCCGACCGGAATGCCGTGCGCCTTGGCCCACTTGATGAAGTCCGAGACGATCAGGAAATAGCCGGGAAAGCCCATCTGCTCGATGATGCCGAGCTCGTAGTCGAGCCGCTCGCGGTACGGCTTGGCGGCATGCTCCTTCTCGTCGTCGGTCATGCCGGACTGGAAGACGTGCTTGACCAGCCGCTGCTCCAGGCCGTCCTTGGCCTGGCGGCGCAGTTCCTCGGGCTCGGGCGCCTCGCCGGGGAACGGCGGCAGGATCGGCTTGCGCTTGGCGACCATGAAGGCGCAGCGCTTGGCGATCACCAGCGTGTTGTCGCAGGCCTCGGGCAGGTCGGCGAACAGCTCGCGCATCTCCTCGGCCGACTTGAAATAGTGCTCGGGCGTCAGCCGGCGGCGCTCGTCCTGGGCGATGTAGGCGCCCTCGGCGATGCAGATCAGCGCGTCATGCGCCTGGTACATGCCGCGATCGGCGAAGAACGCCTCGTTGGTGGCGACCAGGGGCACGTCGTGGGCGTAGGCGAGGTCGACCAGCGGCTCCTCGATGCGGTCCTCGACCTCGAGGCCGTGGCGCTGCAGCTCGACATAGAGGCGGCCGGGAAACATCGCGGCCAGCCGCTTCAGGCAGGCCTCGGCCTTGTCCTTCTGGCCGTCGGCGAGCATGCGCCCGACCGGGCCGGCCGGCCCGCCGGTCAGGCAGATCAGGCCGTCCGAGCGCGCCGCCAGGTCGTCGAGCGCGACCTGCGGGTCCTCGCCGGTCGGCGTCTCCAGGAAAGCCTTGCTGACCAGCTTGATCAGGTTGGCGTAGCCGGTCTCGTTCTGGCACAGCAGCACCAGCGAATCGGGATCGGGCGCGCGACCATCATTGCCGCCGAAGCCGCGCTTCTCCTCGACGGCGCGGCGGATGTTGAGCTGGCAGCCGATCACCGGCTGGATGCCGGCATCGGCGCAGGCGGTCGAGAACTCCAGGCCGCCGAACAGATTCGAGGTGTCGGCGACCCCCAGCGCCGGGAATTTCTTCTTGGCGCACAGCTTGACCAGCTCCTTGACCTTCAAGGCGCCTTCGGACAGCGAGTACGCGGTGTGGACCCGAAGATGGACGAAATCGGCGTGCGGCATGGCGGGCAGTATCCCGTCACGGCTCCGCCGAAGCAAGCGACGTCAGTGCGATTCCCGCCACTTGCGCAGGACGTACCGGTGGAACCTGCTGTGCGGATGCCGCGCCAGCCAGCGCTCGACGAACGGCGCGATCACCCGCGGCGGCGCCTTGGCGTCGAGCCATGCCTGTAACACGAAGGCCGCATGCTCCCACTCGCCGTGGCGATCGAGCCAGGAGAGCAGATGGCCCTGGATATCGTCGGGCCGACCACCGGCTTTCAGGAACGGCTGGAGAACGAAGCTGGCTTCCCGGGTGTTGCCATGGACGGCGAGCCAGGCGGCCACGGCGCCGGCCACCGCCTCTCGATCGCCGCCGGCGTCGAGCCACGCCTTGTAGACGAAGCGCGCCTCCGGCGCCGTCGCGTGGACGGCGAGCCAGGCGGCGACGGCGCCGGCCACCGTGTCGACGCCGCCGCCGGCGTCGAGCCACGCCTTGAGGACGAAATCGGCCGCGGGCGCCGTGCCGTGGACGGCGAGCCAGGCGGCGACGGCGCCGGCCACCGCCTCCCGATCGCCGCC
>CAZJFH010000011.1:0-86218 GCA_964545205.1 uncultured Rhodospirillaceae bacterium | reverse complement strand
GACGGCGAGCCAGGCGGCGACGGCGCCGGCCACCGCCTCCCGATCGCCGCCGGCGTCGAGCCACGCCTTTAGGACGTGACTGGCCTCCGGCGCCGTCGCGTGGACGGCGAGCCAGGCGGCGACGGCGCCGGCCACCGCCTCCCGATCGCCGCCGGCGGCGAGCCACGCCTTGTAGAAGAACTGCGCGTTCCGCTCAGCGCCATGGACCTTCAGCCAATCCAGCGCCAGCGTGCCGATCGCGGCGGGATCGCCACCGGCATCCAGCCAACCTTTGGCGACGAAGTCGGCATCGGGCCGGGTCGCATGGACCTGTGTCCAGTCGACGATCCGTCGCCGAACCTCGTCCAGGCTTCCGTCGGCGTCGAGCCAGGCACGGTACAGGCGACCGGCTTCCGGCTCCATGCCATGTCGGTCGAACCACGCCAGCACGGGACGGCGCGCGACGTCCAAGCCGCCCGCTTCCAGAGCGTCGATCAGGTGTCGCGCCTGTACGACCAGATTGGCCCCCGCGACCTTCTCCAACTCGGTGAGCGCCAGCCGCCCCTGGACGAAGCCGGGGCTTTCCGGCCGACCGAGTTCCGCCGCCACCTGCTCGGCCTCGCGCCAGAAGGTTGCCGCCGTCAACGCATTCGCATCGAGATGGCTGGCGACGATCTGGTCGGACAGCACGTCGTGGATCGACCGCCACTCGTCGCTCTCGGCGTCCTCTTCGATCCAGCGATTGTTGACCATAAGCTCGAACAGCTTGCGCAGGTCGGGGCGCAGCCGGTCGCGACCGGCCTCGAGGAACGGCAGCACCGCCATCAGCAATGCCAGAGCAGCTTGGTCCGCCGGGCCTTCGGGGCTGCCCATCGTCAGGACATGCCTGGCGACCCACTGGCCGAAATCCTGCTCTTGGAGAAGGGCATGCAGCGGATCGCTGCCGGTCCGCGCCGGATCGAGGTACCCTTGTTCCTTCAGGTATAGCAGGAACACCGCCAGAACCGGTCGCGCACCCCACTTGTCGATCAGTTGCTCGGCCCAGTCGATGCCGGTTTGCGCGACGATGTGCCGCGTCGCAGCCCGGCGATAGGAGCGCATCCAGTCGCCGCCGTCGCCGGGCGGGCTGAGATCGACCTTGGTGTGGCCGCCGAGCGCCTGGACCTTGGGATAGAAGGTGCTGCGGCAATTGGCGATCCAGCGGACCTTGCGGCCGTGCTGGTGGTTGAAATCCGCGATGCCGCCGATGATCGCCTGCAGGTCCGGTTGCAGTTCCAGATAATCGAAGACCAGCAGGACCTTCGAGGCCGGCGGGATGGCGGCGAGGCCGTTCCAGAACGCCTGCCGGTCGGTGACCGATCTGGCCCGGAACACCAGCCAGCCCGCTTGCAAGGCCATAAGGCCGATCTCGATGCAGGTCCGCGTCTTGCCGGCGCCGCCATGGCCGGTGATCACGATCCCGTCGCGCCGCCCCTCGTCGAGCTTTGCCAACAGGGTCGACTCGTCCTCGACCGGGCCGCCGCGCGGCGGTTCCTTCTCCCGGTGCTCGGACAGGCGGTAATAGGGAAGCTTCTCGCCGTTCAGGTAGTCGCGGAACGTGCCGCGGCCCGCGGGCAGGTCGATCGGATCCAGGCCGGTGATGCGTTCGGCCGGGAACCAGCGGAACCGAAGATGCGGATTCCGTTCGAGGGCCTCCTCGAAGCTGCCGGCGTGGACGACGCGGACCTCGATGTCCTTCAGCCAGGCGAGAGCCGGGTTCGCCTGGCCGATCGCCGCGAGGTCGGCCTTGATCTCGGGCGCCAGTTCGCCGGGCTCGGCGGGACGCTTGATGCTCGCCGCGAACACGTAGGTGGCGATTCGGCCCTGGTACCACACCGCGTATTGCGGCTCGCCTTTCGGCGGTTGCGGGCCGGCGAGGTTTCGCTTCAGCTTGTCGCGGACCTCTCGCCAGCGCTTACGTGCGGTCTCGAAATCCTCGTCCTCGACGTACTTGGCCTCGACGATCACCCGATTCCGCGCCCAGAGCGGCGACAGGTGATCGACGGCGCCGTCCTTGCCGCGGGCGCCGTAGGGCTCCAGCCGGTACTCGTCGCGAAGCGCCTCCCAGACGAATCGCTGGAAGGCGCCGGGAACGTCCCGGTACTCCCGCAGCAGCCGCGGGTCGATGCTGTTTTCGTCGAACCTGAACGGCAAGATCGCGCCCCCCTTCGTCAGCATAGCCGAACGCCGGCGCGCGCGAAACGGGTATTCAGCCCGCATGCCTTCCCTACCTTTCGGGAGAACCGCGCCGCCCCGGCGGTGTTCCTCCCCACAGGAGGTGATCCATGAAACAGCTCATGCGCCGGAGCATCGCCGGCGAGCGCAGCGTCGACGCCGTGCGCGCCGACATCCGCCACGACGACAGCCGCGAGATGCGCCTGCGCCGCGCCGTCGTCGCCACCTCGCTGGTCGGCATGGCGAGCATGGCGGTGGTGACCCTGTTCCAGACCGGGGTGCTGCGCCGCCTGCCCGACCTGCCGCAGCGGCCGTTCGATTCCAACAAGGTCAACACCTCCGACACCGCCTTCGGCTACGGCATGCCCGACGGGCCGATCACCCTGGGCGCCCACGCCTACAACCTGGCGCTGGCCGCCGCCGGCCCCGCCGACCGCGCCGAGACGCGGCCGTGGCTGCCGCTGATCGCCAGCGCCGCCGCCGGCGCCCAGGCCGCCGTCGCCGCCAAGTACCTGTTCCACCAGATGCCCAAGGTCGACCGGGCCTGGTGCCCCTACTGCATCGTCGACGCGCTCGCCCACATGGCGAGCTTCGCCCTGACCGTGCCGGAGGCCGCCCGGGCGCTGCGGCGGCGCTGAGGGCGCAACCCAGCCCTTCCGTCCGCCCGCTTGCCCGGGCGAACGCGATCGCGCACCCTGAATGGGCGACCGCGGGAGGACGGCCATGACTCACCTCGCCGACAAACCGCAGCCTGTGGCCTGGCACGCCGAGCCGGCCGACGCGGTGCTGGAGCGCCTGGAGGCCGGCCGGTCCGGGCTGTCGCGCGACGAGGCCGAGCGCCGGCTGCGCGAATACGGCCACAACCGCCTGCCCGAGCCGAAGCGGCGCGGGCCGCTGATGATGCTGCTGGCGCAGTTCCACAACGTGCTGATCTACGTGCTGATCGCCGCCGGCATCGGCACCGCCCTGCTCGGCCACTGGGTCGACGCCGGCGTCATCTTCGGCGTCGTCGTCGTCAACGCGGTGATCGGCTTCGTCCAGGAGGGCAAGGCCGAGAAGGCGCTGGACGCCATCCGTCAGATGCTCACCCCCGGCGCCCTGGTGCTGCGCGACGGCCACAAGCGCGAGATTCCGGCCGAGACCCTGGTGCCGGGCGACGTCGTGCTGCTGCAGTCCGGCGACAAGGTGCCGGCCGACCTGCGGCTGATCCACGCCAAGGGCCTGCGCGTGCAGGAGGCGGTGCTGACCGGCGAATCGCTGCCGGCCGACAAACACATCGAGCCCGTCGCCACCGACGCCGCGCTGGGCGACCGCCGCTGCATGGCCTATTCCGGCACGCTGGTCGCCGGCGGCCAGGCGGCCGGCGTCGTCGTCGCCACCGGCGGCGCCACCGAGATCGGCCGCATTTCCGAGATGCTGGCCGGCGTGCCGACGCTGACCACCCCGCTCTTGCGCCAGATGGCCGCCTTCGGCCGCCAGCTCACCGTCGCCATCGTGATCGTCGCGGCGGCGACCTTCGCCTTCGGCGTGCTGGTGCACGACTTTTCGGCGGCCGAAATGTTCCTGGCCGCCGTCGGCCTGGCGGTGGCGGCGATTCCCGAAGGCCTGCCGGCGATCATGACCATCACGCTGGCGATCGGCGTGCAGCGCATGGCGGCGCGGCGCGCCATCATCCGCCGCCTGCCGGCGGTCGAGACCCTGGGCTCGGTCAGCGTCATCTGCTCGGACAAGACCGGGACGCTGACCCGCAACGAGATGACCGTGCGCACCCTGGCGACGGCGGCCGCCGACTACCGCGTCGACGGTCTGGGCTACGCGCCCGCCGGCCGCTTCCGCATCGGCGACGACGAGACGGCGCCGTCCGGCGACGCGATCGAGGCGGCGCGCGCCGGGCTGCTGTGCTCGGACGCCGAGCTGACCGAAACCGAGGGCGACTGGATGGTCGCCGGCGATCCGATGGAAGGGGCGCTGCTGGCGCTGGCCGCCAAGGCCGGGCTGGACGTCGAGCAGGAGCGCGGCCGCTATCCGCGCGTCGACGCCATTCCGTTCGAATCCGAACACCGCTTCATGGCCACCCTGCACCACGACCATCACGGCCACGCCTTCGTGATCGTCAAGGGCGCGCCCGAGCGGGTGCTGCAGATGTGCAACCGCCAGCGCCGCGACGGCGACGACGAGGTGATCGACCTGCCGCGCTGGCACGGCGCCGTCGAAGCCATCGCCGCCGGCGGCGAGCGGGTCCTCGCGGTGGCGGTCGAGCCGACGACGCCGGAAACCCGCGAGCTGCGCTTCGAGGACGTCGAGGGCGGGCTGACCCTGCTCGGTCTGATGGGCCTGATCGATCCGCCGCGCGACGAGGCGATCGCGGCGGTGCGCCGCTGCCGCGCCGCCGGCATCTCGGTCAAGATGATCACCGGCGACCACGCCGCCACCGCCTGCGCCATCGGCAAGCAGCTCGGCCTGCCGCGCACGCATGTCGTCACCGGCCTGGAGATCGACCAGATGGACGAGGCGGCGCTGCGCCTGGTCGCCGACGACGCCGACGTGTTCGCCCGCACCGCGCCCGAGCACAAGCTGCGCCTCGTGCAGGCGCTGCAGGCTTCGGGAAACGTGGTGGCGATGACCGGCGACGGCGTCAACGACGCCCCGGCGCTCAAGCGCGCCGACGTCGGCGTCGCGATGGGCCGCAAGGGCACCGAGGCGGCCAAAGAGGCGGCCGAGATGGTGCTGGCCGACGACAACTTCGCCTCGATCGCCCATGCCGTCGAGGAAGGCCGCACCGTCTACGACAACCTGAAGAAGTCGATCCTGTTCATCCTGCCGACCAACGGCGGCGAGGCGATGGTGATGGTGGCGGCGATCCTGTTCGGCCTCGCCCTGCCGATCAGCCCCAAACAGATCCTGTGGGTCAACATGATCACCGCGGTGACGCTGGCCCTCGCCCTGGCCTTCGAGGCCGCCGAGGGCAACGTGATGCGCCGCCCGCCCCGCCCCGCTGCCGAGCCGCTGCTGTCGCGCTTCCTGGTCTGGCGCATCGCCATGGTCTCGACGCTGCTGCTGGCGGCGGTGATGGGCCTGTACCTGTGGGAGATCGACGCCGGCGCCGGCCACGCCTATGCCAGCACGGTGGCGGTCAACATGCTGGTGATGGGCGAGATCGTCTACCTGCTCAACGTCCGCTCGTTCACCGAGCCGGCCCTGCGCCGCGGCGGCTTCGACGGCGGCCGCCCGGCGGCGATCGCCATCGCCGTCGTCGTTTTCTGGCAGGTGCTGTTCACCTATGCCCCGCCGATGCAGCTCCTGTTCGACACCGAGCCCATCGGCCCGTGGGCCTGGGCCCGCATCGCGGTCGTCGGGCTGGTGGTGTTCGCCGTGGTCGAGGCCGAGAAGGCGCTGATGGGGCGGCGTCTGCGGCGCGGGTGACGGCGGCGGGTCCTACCACGTTCGATTGCCCTCTGCTATCCTGGCCCCATCGGATGGTGGAGGGGGCAGGGCGGACGTGCGGCAGATCGTGAAAGGCGACGGCAACGCGACCGCGGCGGACGGCAGCACCGCCATCGTCAACAGGGTCGAGGTGAACACCACCACGCCGCCCGATCCACACGCGGCGGCGGCGGAACTCCTCGACTCGCTGTCGTGCGATTCGCTGCCCGCCCACGGCCCGCTGCCGCCCGGCTCGCGCATGCCGTGGCCGCGCAACGAGCTGTTCGTCGGCCGCGCCGAGGACCTGGCGGCGATCGCCGCGACGCTGAAGGCCGGCGACGGAAGCTGCGTGGTGATCACCGGCCCCGGCGGCGCCGGCAAGTCGCAATTGGCGGCCGAGGCCCTGCACCGCTTCGGACAGTTCTTCGCCGGCGGCGCCTTCTGGCTGTCCTTCGCCGAAGACGTGGCGACGGAGATCGCGCGCTGCGGCGACACGCTCGATCTCGGCGAATGCTTCGCCGAAAAGAAGCCGGCCGAGCAGGCCGCCGCCGTATGGCGGTACTGGCAGGACGGGCTGCCGCGCCTGCTGGTGTTCGACAATTGCGAGGACCCGGCGCTGCTGGCGGATTGGCGGCCGCAGGGCGGCGGATGCCGGGTGCTGGTGACCGCGCGGCGGGCCAACTGGCCGCCCGGCATCAACATGGTCGCGCGGCCGCTGCGGGAGCTGGCCCGGCACGAGAGCATCGCGCTGCTGCGCAGCCACCGCCCCGATCTCGCGGAAGACGAACCCGCCCTCGACGGCATCGCCGCGGAGCTCGGCGATTTCCCTCTGGCCCTGCACCTCGCCGGCTGCTACCTCGCCACCTATCGCGACACCGATTCCGGCAAGCCCGCCGAGTATCTCGACGAGTTGCGACGGACCGAGCCGCTGGCCCACGAGTCTCTGGCGCAGGAGGAGAAAACGCCGGGCGACCACGACGCCGACGTCGCCCGCACCTTCACGCTGTCGACCCGCCAACTCGATCCGGAAAGGCCGAAGGACGCCCTCGCCCGCGCCGTCTTCGACCACGCCGCCCATTTCGCCCCCGGCGAGCCGATTCCCCCGTGGCTGCTGGCCCGCGCCCTCGGCCGCGACTGGTCCGAACGGACGGAACAGCGGCGGCTCATCGACGCCCTCGCCCGCCTCGCCGATCTCGGCCTGATCGAGCGCAAGGACGGCGCGCCGGTGCTGCACCGCCTCCTCGCCGCCTTCGCCCGCCACAACGCCGCCGACGCCGCCGCGGCCCGCACGGCGGTGGAGGAGGCCGTCGCCGCCGCCGCCGAAGAGCAGAACGAAAGCGGCCTGCCGCGGCCGCTGCTCGCCTGGCAGCCCCACCTCCGCCACGTCGCCGAAAAGGCCGCGAACGCGGGGAGCGACGCGGCCGCCCGGCTGTCGAACGAACTCGGTTATCACCTGCACATGATCGCGGACTACGCCGGCGCCCGCGACGCCTTCCAACGCGCCCTCGCCATCGACGAGGCCGCCTTCGGGCCGGACCACCCGGAGGTCGCCACCGACGTCAACAACCTCGGCCGGGTGCTCCAGGATCTCGGCGACCTGCCCGCCGCCCGCGACGCCTTCCGGCGCGCCCTCGCCATCGACGAGGCCGCCTTGGGGCCGGACCACCCGAAGGTCGCCATCCGCGTCAACAACCTCGGCGCAGTGCTCCACGATCTCGGCGACCTGCCCGCCGCCCGCGACGCCTTCGAGCGCGCCCTCGCCATCGACGAGGCCGCCTTCGGGCCGGACCACCCGAACGTCGCCATCAGCGTCAACAACCTCGGCTCGGTGCTCAACGATCTCGGCGACCTGCCCGCCGCCCGCGACGCCTTGCTGCGCGCCCTCGCCATCGACGAGGCCGCCTTCGGGCCGGACCACCCGAACGTCGCCATCCGCGTCAACAACCTCGGCTCGGTGCTCCACCATCTCGGCGACCTGCCCGCCGCCCGCGACGCCTTCCAGCGCGCCCTCGCGATCGGCGAGGCCGTCTTCGGGCCGAACCACCCGGACGTCGCCCGCAACCTCAGCAACCTCGGCTCGGTCCTCAAGGATCTCGGCGAGCTGGCCGCCGCCCGCGATGCCTTCCGGCGCGCCCTGACGATCCGCGAGCGGGTGTTCGGCCCCGACCATCCCCACACCCAGATCGTCCGCACCAAACTGTCGAAACTTCCCCCAGACCCGGAGTGAGCCCATGGACCCCGTCACCGTCGCCATTGCTGCAGCCCTGACCGCCGGCGCTACCGCCGGCATGACCGACGTAGCCAAGGCGGCGGTGACCGATGCCTATGGCGGGCTGAAGGCGCTGATCGCGCGCAAGTTCGGCGCCGACGGTCAGCCGGCCGCCGCGCTGGCGCAACTCGAGGAAGAGCCGAAGTCGACCGGGCGCCGGATGGTGCTCGCCGAGGAACTGGCGAAGCGCGACGCCGCGGCCGACCCCGAGATCGCCGCCGCCGCCGCGGCGGTCATGAAGGCGCTGCAGGCCGCCGGGGTCGGCGGCACCACCATCTCCCAGACCGTCACCGGCAACAACAACGCCACCGCCGCCGGTGGCTCGACGGCCACGGTCAACATCATCCGGAGCCGCTAGCGCGATGAACCAGAGCGTCGCCGGCCAGTTCAACGCCGCCGCCAGCGGCCAGTCGACGGCCATCGTCAACGTCTACCAGACGGCGCCGCGGGACCCGGTCGCGGCGGCGGCGGTGCACGCGGCGGCGGCGGTGCTGGAAGATCTGCCGCTGGAGGCGGTGCCGGGCCCGGTGCCGCCGCCGGCCGGCTCGGTCATGCCGCACCAGCCCAACCGCCAGTTCGTCGGCCGCGACGACGAGCTGCGGACGCTGGCGCGCGTGCTGAAGCACGGCGGCGCCGCGGCGATCGGTCAGAGCCCGGTGGTCACCGGCGCCGGCGGCATCGGCAAGAGCCAGCTCGCCATCGAAGCCGTGTGGCGCTACGGCCGCCATTTCAAAGGCGGCGTGTTCTGGCTGTCCTTCGCCGATCCGGCGGCGGTGCCGGGCGAGATCGCCAGATGCGGCAACGGCCTCGGGCTCCACGACGGCTATGGCGGCCTGCCGCTGGAGACCCAGGTCGGGCTGGTCTCGGCGCGCTGGCAGGATGGCCTGCCGCGCCTGCTGGTGTTCGACAATTGCGAGGACCCCGAGCTGTTCCGCGCCTGGTGTCCGCCGGCCGGCGAATGCCGGGTGATCCTGACCGGCCGCCGCGCCGAATGGCCGGCCGAACTCGGCCTGACGGCGCTGCCGCTGCAGACGCTGGCCCGCGGCGACAGCATCGCCCTGCTGCGCCGCCACCGGCCCGACCTGGCGGCGGACGATCGCGATCTCGACGCCATCGCCGCCGAGCTGGGCGATTTCCCGCTGGCCCTGCATCTCGCCGGCCGCTATCTGGCGCGCTATCGCAGAGTCGAGTCGGGCAGGCCCGCCCGATACCTTGAGGAACTGCGGCAGGCGCCGCTGCTGGACCACGCATCGCTGGCCTGGACGGAAAGCGGCGGCGGCCGGCAGGGCAGCGACGTCCACCGCACCTTCACCGTCTCGACCCGCCGCCTCGATGCGCAGGCGCCAGGGGACGCCCTTGCCCGCGCCGCCTTCGACCACGCCGCCCATTTCGCGCCCGGCGAGCCAATTCCGCCGTGGCTGCTGGCCCGCGCCCTCGGCCTCGACTGGGCGGATGCGGCGGCGCAGCGCCGCCTCGTCGACGCCCTCGCCCGCCTCGCCGAACTCGGGCTGGTCGAGATCGACGACGACGGCGCGCCGGTGCTGCACCGCCTCCTCGCCGCCTTCGCCCGCCACACCGCGGAGGATGCCGGCGCAGCCCGCAGCGCGGTGGAAAAGGCCGTCTTTGGTGCCGCCGCCGAACAGAACCGGAGCGGCCTGCCCGGCCCGCTGCTCCTCTGGCAGGCCCATCTCCGCCACGTCGCCGAGCACGCCGCCGCCGCCTCGCTGCTGAACGAACTCGGCTATCACCTGCAGATGATCGCCGACTATCCCGCCGCCCGCGACGCCTTCCAGCGCACCCTTGCCATCGCCGAGGCCGCCTTTGGGCTCAACCACCCGGAAGTCGCCACCTGCATGAACAACCTGGGTACGGTGCTCCGCAACCTCAACGAGCCGACCGCCGCCCAGGACGCTTACCGGCGCGCCCTCGTCATCAACGAGGCCGCGTTCGGGCCGGACCACCCGAAGATCGCCGTCGACCTCAACAACCAGGGCGAGGTACTCCACGCCCTCGGCAACCTGCCCGCCGCCCGCGACGCCTTCCGGCGCGCCCTCGCCATCGACGAGGCCGCCTTCGGGCCGGACCATCCGGAGGTCGCCACCGACCTCAGCAACTTGGCTACGGTGCTCCGCGACCTCGGCGAGCTGACCGCCGCCTGCGACGCCTGCCGGCGCGCCCTCGCCATCGACGAGGCTGCCTTAGGCCCGGCCCACCCGATCATCGCCAACCGCCTCAACAACCTCGGCACGGTGCTACACGACGTCGGCGAATGGTCCGGAGCCCGCGACGCCTACCGGCGCGCCCTGGCGATCCTCGAGCAGGCGCTCGGCGCCGATCACCCCAACACCGTGCTCGTAAGGCGAAACCTCAAGGCCCTGCCGCCGCCCCCCTGACCGCCTACGCCGGCGCAACCGGGGATGGCGTGCGCCGCAACGCGGTCTATACTCCGGCCGCCGCGGCGCCGACGCCGCGGCGCGGATCGTCAGCGGTTTCGAGAGGACGACATGAACGACTACATCGCCGCCGCCGCCGGCCTCGTGCTGCTGTTCGTCGGCGGCGAGGCCCTGGTGCGCGGCGCCGTGGCGTTGGCGCGGCGGTGGGGGATTTCGCCGCTGGTGGTGGGATTGGTGATCGTCGGGGCGGCGACCTCGGCGCCCGAGCTGGTGGTGTCGCTGGACGCGGCGCTGGCGGGGCAGCCGGACATCGCGCTGGGCAACGTCGTCGGCTCGAACATCGCCAACATCCTGCTGATCATGGGCGTCGGCGCGCTGATCTATCCCTTGCAGGCCGGCAAGGCGGTGGTGTTCCGCGACGGCGCCGCCATGTTGCTGGCCGCCATCGTGCTGACCCGGGTGGCGATGACCGGCACCATCGACCGCTGGGCCGGCGGGTTCATGCTGGCCGGGCTGGTCGTCTACGTGGCGCTGACCTACGGCTGGGAGCGGCGCCAGCGCACGGCGACGATCCACGCCAAGGAAGCCGAGGAGTTCTCGGACGTGCCGATGCCGGCCTGGGCCGCCGGGCTGGCGGTGGCGGTCGGGGTCGGGATGCTGGTGCTGGGCGCCCGCTGGCTGGTCGCCGGCGCGGTGTCGATCGCCACCGCCGCCGGCGTGCCCGAGGCGGTGATCGGCCTGACCCTGGTCGCCGTCGGCACCTCGCTGCCCGAGCTCGCCACCGCGATCATCGCCGCCTGGCGCCGCCACACCGACGTCGCGGTCGGCAACGCGATCGGCAGCTGCATCTTCAACATCCTGGGCATACTGGCGATCACCGCCCTGGTGACGCCGATCCCGGTCGATCCGCAGATCATGGCGATCGACATCTGGGTGATGCTGGCGGTCACGGCGGCGGCGCTGCCGCTGCTGGGCAGCGGCTGGCGGCTGTCGCGGCGCGAGGGCGCCTTGTTCCTGGCGGTCTACGCCGCCTATTTCGGCTGGCTGTTCCTGGGCGGGCCGGCGCTGGTCGCCGGCTCCTGAACGGCAGAAGCGCGGGGAGCGTCCGCTCGACCCGCGCCTCGATGCCCCTCCCTCTTCTCCGCCGCCGCATTGCGTGATGCCAACGGTCGCCGTCACTGTGACAAAACGCCGCAGCGGAGTCCTTGACGTTGGTCAAGCGATCACTTCAGATGTTCGACGGTGGCGACCGGCGTGTCGACGATGCCGTCGGGCTCGGCCCGGTAGGTATGCCCGCCGAGGATCGCCAAGCCCCCGTCAGGATGGCCGACCACGATCGGAAAGCCCTTGTTCTCCGCCAGATAACGCCCGGTGTTCGCCCAGGCGGCGGGACGATCGAGATCCAGGGCATGAATGGTGTTGCGGTAGGCCCCGCCGGGCGCCATGCCGCCGAACAGAAACAGCCGCCCGTCGTGGACGCCGGCGCCCGGCGCGAAGGTGGGGAACGGAAGCGCCGGCAGTTCCCGCCAGCGCCCGTCCGCAGGCCGGAACGCCGTCACCTTGTCCAGCCAGTCGAAATGCGACCGGCCCTGGGTGATGCCGCCGAGCAGGATGATCTCGCCGTCGTGGTCGACCGCGGTGAAGGCGCGCCGCAGCGGCGTGGGCAAGCGGTGCGGCGACGTCGCCGTCGTCTCCGTCTCGAGATCGAAGACGTCGATCTCGGCATGGAAGCGGCCTTCCTTGTCGCCCACGCTCTGGGGGGTGCTGTCCCAGCCGCCGATCAGGTAGACCTTGCCACCCAGCGTCACGGCCACGTTCGACGAGCGCGGCCGCGGCAGGCGTTGCGGCAGGACTTCCCAGCGATCGGCGGCGATGTCGTAGCGCTCGACGATGTCCAGCGACCGCCAGCCGGGCCGATGCTTGGCCGAATGGGCGAAACCGCCGAACGCGTAGAGATAACCGCCATGCGCCACGATCTCGAAGCCGTGGCGCGGCACGCTCATCGAAGCGCCACGGGTCCAGGTCTTGGTGGCGGTGTCGTAGATGTCGAGCCGGTCGAGGAAGGATTCCGGCGGATAGGTGTGTTCCGGTCCCTGATGGCCACCGGCGACGTAGATCCGGCCGCCGTGCTCGGTGGCGCCAAAGGACGAGCGCGCCGGATCGGGGAGTTGCGGCAGTTCGTCGAGCGTAAGCGTTTCGTCGCCGCTGAACGCCGGCACGTATTCGGACACCGCCGGATCGGCGACCACAGGCTGCGGATTCGGCTTCGCTTCCGCCCGGAAAACCTGCTCGCGGGGAATCCGGTACAGGTCCAGCCCGGGCGGGCGGCCTTCCGACGCAGACTCGATGTGCGTGTAGGTGATCGAGCCGTCAGGCGCGAAGATCGGGGTGAACTCCTTGGCCGGAGTGTCGGTGAGCGCACGGCTGTCGCCGCTGCGCAAATCCATCACGTGCAGGTCCCATTGCCCGTCGGCCACGGCCGCGTAGGCCAAGTGGTGGTCGTCCCAGGACAGCGACGGCACCATGGCGTGTCCGCCTTCGTCGGTCAGCAGCTTGGCGGTGCCCTCGCGACGATCGAACAGAACCAGTTCCTTGGCCGTCTCGTGGCTGCCGAGGTCTTTGGTGCGATGATAGATGACGAAGGAGCCGTCCGAAGCCAGGGCCGGAAAGAATGCCTGAGCCTCCTCGGCAATGATCTCGGTCCGCGGCTCGAAATAGCGGTAGGTGCGCCCGTCCCGCACTTCGGTCCGAACCGGCCCCTGCGCCCGGGCCGTCGGCAAGTGCACGAGGTGGATCGCCTGTCGGGTCCCGGCGTCCGGCTTCGCCACCGGGCCGCTATAGGCGAGGTAGTCGCCGTCGCCCGAAAACTCGGCGTGGATGTACTGATCGCCCGAGGGCGTCCAGACCTCGACGTCGCCGGTCTGCAGGTCCTGGACGTGAATGGCGACGTCGACGTGGTCGGGACGGATCGTACCGATGGAATAGGCCACGTACCGGCCGTCGGCGCTGAGTTCGGGGTGATAGGCCTGGCTGTCCCGCGGCGTCAGGAACCGGATCAGCGTCCCGTCGTCTTCGGCCAGGGCGACGCGACGGAACTCGCCGGCCTGGTGAAGGTAGACCATCTCCGCCCGCACCGCCGGCGCCGCCGCGAAGACGATCCACATGCCCAAAGCGAATAGCGTCGCGCGTCGCATGCCCGTTCCCTCCCGCAGCCGATTGTCTTCTCTGGCGCGACATGGGACTCGCGTCGCCTGGCGTCCAGGTCGACCATCGGGCTGATCGCAATGGGGACGAGACCGCGCGCGCCGTGGTTACCCGAACGGCGGAGCAGTGATCGCGCATTCACCTGGGGATTCGAACCTGCGACCCACGGCTTAGGAGACCACGGGTCCTTCCGGCGAAGTCCGTCCGCGGGTGATTCGGACCCCGGCAGTTTCCCAGGTCCAGGCGACCAAGAGGGGTTCCGGTTCCGGTTCGCTGCCTGGGCGCCGCCCGCAGACCGTCAGACGACGGCCCCAGGGCCGCCGCCGCCGCCGCCGCCGCCGCCCTCAGTCTCATGCATCTTCCGGAGCATGTGCCGATACAACTCGACCAGTTCATCCTCGTCGGGCGTCAGCTTGTGCGCGGCGACGAAGGTCTGCGTCAGCACAGCTGCGGCAAGTCTGTCCGAGACGGCCTCGAACATCTCGTCCAGATCGGCAACGTCTTTCTTGTCGAGCATCGGCGGTCTCCACGATCCTGAATGGATCGCCAACAGCCCAAGGCGGCGAACGGTACGCACGTCACCAACTCGAGGGCCCGGTGAGGCACTATGGCAACGCCGCATCCAATTGGCCAGAGGCTAGGCATCGGCGAGCGGCGCGTTCGCGAACCTCATCCGGCGACCGCGCCGCCGGGGGTGGTTGCAGGCTCCGACCGATCCAACCTGCAACCAAGCCGAAAACGGCAGAAACTCTGGCGACCCCGGCAGGACTCGAACCTGCGACCCACGGCTTAGAAGGCCGTTGCTCTATCCAGCTGAGCTACGGGGCCGTAAGCGGGTGTCAGACCATCTTGTCGTAGCGGAAGTTGTCGGCGTAGCTCTTGGGCTTGATCACCCGCGCCGGCTTGTCGTCGAACACCTTGTATTCCAGGCCCTCGCGCTCGGCGTAGGCGACCGCGTCGTCCTTGGTCGCGAAGCGCAGGCGGACCTGGTTGCTGGTGTCGCGCGAGCCGATCCAGCCCATCAGCGGGTCGATCTCCTTGGCGCAGCGCGGCTCGAACTCCAGAACCCAGCGCTTGCTGTTCGCCTTGCCCGACTGCATCGCCGAGCGGGCGGGACGATAGATGCGCACCTGCATCCCAACCTCCATAGAATTGCCGCGGCAGTCATAGCGCGTCGGCCGCCGCCGGCAAAGCTGTTTCGGCGCCGCGCGCACCGCGCGGCGGCTTGGTCGGGGCGAGAGGATTCGAACCTCCGGCATCCAGCTCCCAAAGCTGGCGCTCTACCAGGCTGAGCTACGCCCCGTGGCCGCGAAACTATGGGGTTTCCTGGGGATTTGCAAGGCGGCGGAAACCGGCGTGAATGCACGGACGTGGAACATTGCGGCGTATCGCGGATCTTGAGTCCCGAAATAGTCCCGCAGCGTGCTGCGGCGCCGCGTTTCCCGCACCCGTTCTCGCTTTCCCCCGAATAGGCGCGACGATTGCGATCTACGCGGCGATGTCAGCGCAAGCCACACAAAGGCATGGCGGCTGATCGTTTTCGCGAACCAAGGACCAGAGCATACTTGTACCTAGCCCCCGTATTTCGGCAGTGAGCTTAAGGTCGGGGGCGTGCGCTGCCGGTTGTTTTTAGATGTCTACCATTTCCACACCCACCGAAGGATATTCGGCAATCACTTCGTTAACGTACTTCGCAAACCAAATGTACTTAGCGTAAATATGAGGGTTCGATTTTCCAATATGCAGGCCATTCAGGGCAACTCTTCGCGCCAACTGCAAATGGCTGCGAGTATACTCGGGACAAGGATGGCTAAACGTTGTCGCCAGTGGCGGCTGCAGATAATCAAAAAATACTCTACCATCAAAACTACAACTCCGCCAAGTTTTATTTGACCCGAGCAACATACCGCATCCGTCATAGTATCTTGTGCCTTGACCGACGAACCCGGCCAAATCAGGCATCACCACAACACGAGGATAATATGCTATTTTCTTCTCAGCCTCATAGGCTTCGATGAGGGCCGGCCCGTAGCACATTTGGTCTCTATGTAATAGCTTTCCAACGGTAATTGCACCACGCACAAGAAATCCGTTCCGAAGCATAAGGTCGCATATAGAATGAAGCTTCCAAGCTATCTGCTCCAAGCCATATTGGTCAGGAGTTGCCGACAACACAATACAATCAGAAAATTGCGTTACATGAGCATTACCAGGCGGCCCATCACTTCCGAAACACTCTCTAATCCAATAGTGTGCAGACTGTTGCACATGCAAACTCTTCGCACACACCCCAAGCGTCCTTACGAGATCCTCGTCGTTTTCCGATTTCGTGATCGCATCGCTCCACCCAAGGACATCCAAAAAAGCTACAATTCTATTCTCATATTTCAGTGAGCTCCTAAATTCCTCCTCTTCCTTGATGCGCGCCCGCTCCGAAGCCTCACGTTTCGGGCGTTCGCTTTCCCATTTTTCTGACCGAGCATCCATGACCATTTCTTCTTCTGGAGTGAGCTCCAGCGAATAGCTTTCCCCCGTCGAACAATCGAGGACCCGTGAGTAGCGCCGGGCGGGATCTCGTTCGTTGCCGGGTTTTGGCACACGCCGACCGTCGACCACCTGAAAAACCTTCTCACCGGCCACGGCAACCTCCGTTGAAGATGACACCACCGCACGAAATCTCCCGTCAATGCGGGGCCAGGCAGATGGGCTTCGATACCTCTCAGCGAACGACGATCCGAATTCGAACGAGGATCCGAGTCGGGTGATTTAGAGGCCGTTCGAGGAGGCGTATCGCGTCTCAGGTTGGCGGGCACAAACCACCAAACGTCGGAGGCAAACCCCAAAGCCTTCCAATGCTCCCAAAGCTGGCGCTCTACCAGGCTGAGCTACGCCCCGTGGCCGCGAAAGTATGGGGTTTCACGTCCGGTTGCAAGCCGGCGTCCTTGCACTGCCCCACCCCCGTCCTTACATCTGGTTCCGGCTTCAACAGCAGAAAGGAGGTGATCCCGTGTCTCATTGTCACCCACGGCGTTCGTCCGCGAGCGGGATCATCGCCACCGGCGGGATCGGCGCGTAAGAGCGTGTCTCGCGGTCGCGACGACCGTCTGACAATGGAAAGGCCGCCCCTCGGGGCGGCCTTTCTCGTTTCCGGCCGGCCATCCGGAGGTTTCGATCGCCCGGTTCAGGGGGAATAGCCCCAAGGGGAAGCCTCTGCCGGTACGGTATAGCCGATACTTCCATCGCACACGCCATCCGCCCCCAGGCCGTCAAATGCGCGCCACGCCGCCAAACCCAGGCGCGAAAAATCCCGCCGGAATCGATGCCGCCGGCCGGCATGCGCCCCGAGGTTGCGGGTGAAACCGGACCGGCGCGGTGCCATTTAACGACAAATGGCCGTCGCCCTGAGCGGAGGCCACAGGACAGCAAGGAGTTCGGTCATGATCCGTACAGCCAGCGCCCTGGTTCTCCTCGCCGGCATGGCGCAGCCTGCGCTGGCGCAGAACGTCTGTGCCAGTCGCGACATCCTGGTCGACAGCCTGGCCCAGGACTACTCGGAGGCGCCGTCGGCCCTCGGCATTTCGGACAGCGGCGCGGTGGTCGAGGTGCTGTCGGCCAAGGACGGCACCACCTGGACCATCCTGATGACGACGCCCGACGGCATCAGCTGCGTCGTCGCCACCGGCGAGATGTGGGAGCGCCTGCCCGACGACCAGCAGATCGCGTCGGGCGAGCCGCTCTGAGCGGCGTCAGTCGGCGAACGCGGCGTGCCGCACCCGGTCGCCGGGCGCGATCCCCAGCCGATCGGCGGTGCCGCCGGCGAGTTCCAGCACGGCGCGCACGTCGCGGCCGGGGCTGATCGGCGTCAGCGAGTGCGGCACGGTGCGTTCGGCGATGTGGACGATGCGGCCGTCCCCGGCGATGAACAGCATGTCGAGCGGGATCAGCGTGTTCTTCATCCACATCGCCACCGGCTGCTCGCGACCGTAGTCGAACAGCATGCCGGCGTCCGGCGCCAGAGCGCGCCGGAACATCAGGCCGCGCGACCGGGTCGCGTCGTCGGCGGCGAGTTCGACCCGGAACGGCAGCTCGCGGCCGTCGGCGGTGACGACGGTCAGCGGCTGGGTGTCGGCGGCGTGCGCCGGAAACCCCAGGATCACCAACAGCAGGACGGTCAGGATTCGGACGAGCATGGCGGCCATCCTGCCGCGCCGCGCCCGCCGCCGCAAGCGGGCTTGCCTTCGGCGGCGCCGCGGTCCATGATCCGCACCTTCAGCGGGGGGAGCCGCCGTAGCGGCTGAGAGGTCCCGATCCGCGGGACGACCCCTAGAACCTGATCCGGCTCGCACCGGCGTAGGGAACGCGCGTCCAATGCATCTCGGTGCCCCCGCCCCCTCGATCAGCGTCCACGCCGCGCGGCTGGTCTATGGCGGCCGGCCATTGTTCGACGACCTCGACTTCGTCGCCCCGGCCGGGGCCTGGACCTGCCTGCTCGGGCCCAGCGGCGTCGGCAAGTCGAGCCTGCTCAAGGTCATCGCCGGCCTGCTGCCGGCCGGCGCCGGCGACCGCGTGCGCTGCGGCGACGGCCAGCCGCTGGCCGGGCGCTGCGCCTACATGGCGCAGCAGGATCTGCTGCTGCCCTGGTTGTCGGTGCTCGAAAACGCGGTGCTCGGCTACCGGCTGCGTGGCCGGACGCCGCCGCTCGACGCCGCCCGCGCGCTGCTCGACGCGGTCGGGCTCGGCGCGGCGGCGGCTGCGCTGCCGGGCACGCTGTCCGGCGGCATGCGCCAGCGCGCCGCCCTGGTCCGCACCCTGGTCGAGGACCGGCCGGTGATCCTGATGGACGAGCCGTTCTCCGCCCTCGACGTGCCGTCGCGGCTACGGCTGCAGAGCCTGGCCGCCGAACTGCTGCGCGGGCGCACGGTGCTGCTGGTCACCCACGACCCGCTCGAGGCGTTGCGCCTGGGCCACCACGTCCACGTCATGGCCGGCCGGCCGGCGCGGCTCGAGGCGCCGCTGATCCCCGAAGGGCTGCCGCCGCGCGCGGTCGACGCGCCGCAGGTGCTGGCGCTGCAGGCCGAGCTGCTGGCGCGGCTGTCGGCCGCCGGCGAGGCCTAGAGCGATGTGGCGCCGCCTGATCGTCGTCCCGGGCCTGCTGCTGCTGTGGCAGGCGGCGGCGTGGGCGGCGGGGGGACGCGCCTACATCCTGCCGTCGCCGGTCGAGGTCGCCGCCGCCTTCGCCGATCGCTGGCAGCTCATCCTCCAGCACGCGATGGTCACCTTCGGCGAGATCCTGGCCGGCCTGGCGCTGGGCGGCGCCATGGGCGTCGCCGTGGCGCTGGGCATGGCCTATTTCCGGCCGGCGCGGCGCTGGCTGACGCCGCTGCTGGTGGTCAGCCAGGCGATCCCGGTCTTCGCCATCGCGCCGCTGCTGGTGCTGTGGTTCGGCTACGGGCTGGCCTCGAAGGTGGTGATGGCCTCGCTGATCATCTTCTTCCCGGTCGCCACGGCGTTTTTCGACGGCCTGCGCCGCACCGAGCCCGGCTGGCTCGACCTCGCCCGCGCCATGGGCGCCTCGCGCCGCGCCGTGCTGCTGCGCATCCGCGTGCCGGCCGCCCTGCCCGCCCTCGGCTCCGGCCTGCGGGTCGCCGTCGCGGTGGCGCCGATCGGCGCGGTGATCGGCGAGTGGGTCGGGGCCAGTGCCGGCCTCGGCTACCTGATGCTGCACGCCAACGCCCGCATGCAGGTGCCGCTGATGTTCGCGGCGCTGCTGGTCCTGGCCGCCTTCGCGGTCGCCCTCTACCTCGCCGTCGACCGCCTGCTGCGCCTGGCGCTGCCCTGGCAGGCCGACACCCCGCCCAGCGAAGACTGACGTTCCGAACAAGGAGGACACATGCTCGCCCGTTCCGCCGCCCGCCTCGCCCTCGCCGCCGGCCTGGCGCTGACATCGACCCAGGCGATGGCCGCCGACAAGCTGACGGTGATGCTCGACTGGTTCGTCAATCCCGACCATGCGGCGCTGATCGTGGCGCGCGAGAAGGGCTATTTCGCCGAGGCCGGCCTCGACGTCGAGCTGATCGCCCCCGCCGATCCCAACGACCCGCCGAAGCTGGTCGCCGCCGGCAAGGCCGACCTCGCCGTCTCCTACCAGCCGCAGCTCCACCTGCACGCCGGCCAGGGCCTGCCGCTGGCCCGCGTCGGCACGCTGGTGGCGACGCCGCTGAACTCGCTGGTGGCGCTGGCCGACGGCCCGGTGAAGTCGATCGCCGACCTGAAGGGGCGCAAGGTCGGCTTCTCCGTCGGCGGCTTCGAGGACGCGCTGCTCGGCGCGATGCTGGAGAAGCACGGCCTGAGCCTCGAGGACGTGACCCTGGTCAACGTCAACTTCGCGCTGTCGCCGGCGCTGCTGTCGGGCCAGGTCGACGCGGTGATCGGCGCCTTCCGCAATTTCGAGCTCAACCAGCTCGAGATCGAAGGCTCGAAGGGCGTCGCCTTCTACCCCGAGGAGGAAGGCGTGCCGGCCTATGACGAGCTGATCCTGGTCGCGCACAAGGACAGGCTGGACGATCCGCGGCTGCCGCGCTTCGTCGACGCCGTCGAACGGGCGACGCTGTTCCTGCACAACCACCCGCGCGACGCCTGGGAGCTGTTCGTGAAGGCGCACCCGGACCTCGACGACGAGCTCAACCGCCGCGCCTGGCGCGACACCGTGCCGCGGCTGGCGCTGCGCCCGGCGGCGCTGGACCGCCGCCGCTGGGAGCGCTTCGCGGCCTTCGTGAAGGAGCGCGGCCTGGCCGACGCGCTGCCGGCCCTCGACAGCTACGCCGTCCAGCTGCCGTGAACGCGACCGGCCTTCCGCCTGTTGCCACAATGACGGCGGAAGGCTAGCCTTCGGCAGTGATTTCGGGAGCGCTCCGCGATGAGTCTCAAGTCCATCCTGGTCCACCTCGCCAACGACGAAGACCATCTCAGCCGGCTGCGGGTCGGCTACGAACTGGCAAAGAAGCACAAGGCGCACCTCACGGCGCTGTACGTGCTGTCGCCGGTCGGCATGCCCTATGCGATCGAGGGCCGCGGCGCCTCGTTCAGCTATCTGCAGCAGGCGGTCGAGATCGCCCGCGAGAAGGCCAAGGAGGTCGAGGCCGAGTTCCGCAACTGGTGCGCCCAGCACCCGATCGACTGGGAATGGCTGAGCGAGGAAGGCGATCATCTCAAGCTGCTCGCCCGCTACAGCCATTTCGTCGACGTGGCGATCGTCAGCCAGAGCGAGCCCAGCAACCTCGAAGAGATGATCACCAACGAGCTGCCCGACCACCTGGCGATGGTCGGATCGTGCCCGGCCATCGTGCTGCCGCACTGCTACGGCGGTACCGGGCCGCTCGGCCGGCGGGTGCTGGTGGCGTGGAAGGACGGCCGCCAGTGCGCCCGCGCGGTGCGGGACGCCATCCCGATCCTCGCCGCCGCCGAGGAGGTCGTGGTGCTGCAGGTCGAACCCAAGGAGGCCGACAAGGCCTCGGGCGAGCGCGTGGCGAAGTGGCTTGGCATGCACGGCGTCACGCCGCGAATCGTGCACACCAAGCGCCAGGGCCGCGCGGTCTCGGGCGCCATCATCGACGCCGCCAACGAGCACCACTGCGATTTGGCGGTCATGGGCGGCTACGGCCACTCGCGCCTGCACGAGCTGGTGCTCGGCGGCACCACCCACGACATCCTGTCCGGCGTGCAGCTTCCGGTGATGATGTCCCACTGAGAGCGCCGTCGATACGCCTGTATGATCGTCGCCGTGGGGAACTCCCCGTCATGCCCGGGCTTGACCCGGGCATCCACGTTTCTCCGCCAAAACGATGGCTTAGGCGCTCGTTCGGCGGCGCCGCGTGGATGGCCGGGACGAGCCCGGCCATGACGGGCGCAGGTGCATGACCTTTCTGCACCACTTCCCTTCGCGGATGACGGCGAAGCCAATGCGGGCTGTCCCGCCGGCCGCGGCTATCGAAGCGACGCCTGCGGCAGGCCGGCCTGCATCCGCGGCAGGTGCTCGAGCGGGTCGACGGCGCGCGAGCCCTTGCGCAGCTCGAAATGGAGCTGCGGCGCGGCGACGTTGCCGGTGGCGCCCGCCCGCGCGATTTGCTGGCCGCGCCTGACCACGGCGCCGCGCGCGACCAGCAGCTCGGAATTGTGGGCATAGGCGGTCATCCAGCCGCCGTCGTGCTTGATCAGCAGCAGATTGCCGAAGCCGCGCAGCTCGTTGCCGGCATAGGCGACGACGCCGTCGCCGGCGGCGTGGATCGGCGCCCCGTGCGGCAGCGCGATGTTGATGCCGTCGTTGTGCAGGCCTTTGCCGGCCGGGCCGAAGCGGGCGACGATCGTGCCGCTGGCCGGCCAGGCGAAGCCGCCGGCGAGCGGCGGCGGCGGCGGCACCGCCATCGGCGGCCGCGGCGCCGGACGGGTCAGCGCCACCTTCTGGACCGGCGCCGAGTCGGCGGCACGCTCGGGCTTGGCGCGCGGCGGTCCGTCGGCGGCCGGCGAGGCCGCCGCGACCCGGACGCCCGCGGCCTCCTGCGCCGGGGTCAGCCCGGGCAGCCGCAGGCGCTGGCCGACGCGGATCACGTAGGGCGGCTTCAGGCCGTTGGCGCGGATCAGCTCGCGCATCGGCACGCCGTGCTGATGCGCGATGCCCCACACGGTGTCGCCGGCGACCACGACGTGGTCGCCGACCGGCGGCAGGTAGATGGTCTGGCCGGTATAGAGGTGGTACGGCGCGCGCAGGCCGTTGTAGTCGATCAGCGCGCGGACCGAGACCCGATAGCGCCGCGCGAGCTCGTAGACCGTGTCGCCGGCGACCACCAGCACGCTGCTGGGAATCGCCGCCGACCCGGTGTGGCGGCTCATCTGCGCCTGCGACATGATCGCCCCGCATCCGCCCAGGGAAACGGCGGCGAGCAGCGCGAGGGCGGCGGTCCAGGAGAACGGGCGCGTCGACATGCGCACCACTATAGTTGGCGGACTCCCCCGCCTCAATGGCGGCGGCCACCCCTTTCGATTTCGTCGGGCAAGGCGCCGCCGACCAGCGGCACGAAGCGCACCGGGAACAGCTTCTGCATGCTGAACACCTCGCCGGTCTTGCGCACCTTGACCACCCACTGGTCGTCGGGCTGGCCCTTGCGGCCCATCGGCAGCACCATGACGCCGTCGGGCGCGAGCTGGTCGATCAGCGGCTGCGGCACCTCCTCGGCGGCGGCGGCGGTGACCAGGATGCGATCGAACGGCGCCTGCTCCGGCCAGCCGCGGGTGCCGTCGCCGATCACCGCGGTGATGTTGTGCAGCCGCAGGGCGTGGAACCGGCGCTCGGCCTCGTCGAGCAGGCTGCGGTAGCGCTCGATCGTGTAGAGCCGCCGGCACAGCCGCGACAGCACCGCCGCCTGGTAGCCTGAGCCGGTGCCGATCTCCAGCACCTTCATGCGCTCCCCGACCTCGAGCTCCTGGCTCATCAGCGCCACCACCAGCGGCTGGCTGACCGTCTGGCCCGAGCCGATCGGCAGCGCGAGATTGTCGTAGGCGCTCTTGCGGAAGGGTTGCGGCACGAACTGCTCGCGCGGGATGCTCTCGATCGCGCGCAGCACGCGGGTGTCGGTGACGCCTTCGCGGCGCAATTCCATCATCAGCCGGACCCGGGCGGCTTCGAGGCTGCCCAAGGCGCCTACTCCCCGGCGTCGCGCAGGGGCGCCGCGAACACCGAATCGAGGCGCTTGATGGTCTCGCGGTGAGTCAGGTCGATGCACAAGGGCGTCACCGAGATGGCGCCGCCGAACACGGCGTCGAGGTCGGTACCGGCCTCGGCACGGTCCTCGACCCGCTGGGCGCCGATCCAGTAGTAGGGATCGCCGCGCGGGTCCAGGCGCTCGGTCAGGTCGTCGCCGATCTTGCGCTTGCCCTGGCGCACGACCCGGATGCCGGTCACCTGCTCCGGCGGCCGGTCGGGGAAGTTGACGTTGACCATCACGTTGCGGCCCCAGCCGGCGGCCATGGCGCGGCGGATGATGTCGGCGGCGAAGCGCTCGGCGGTGGCCCAGTGGATCTCGTTGCCGTGCCTGCCGTCCTGCGACAACGCGATCGCCGGAACGCCGAGCAGGGTCGCCTCGATCGCCGCCGCGACGGTGCCGGAATAGGTGACGTCGTCGCCGATGTTGGCGCCGCGGTTGACGCCCGAGAGCATCAGGTCCGGCGGCTTGCCCTTGAGCACGTGACGGATGCCGAGCAGCACCGCGTCGGTCGGGGTGCCGTCGACGGCGAAGCGCCGCCGCCCGAGCTTGCGCACCCTGAGCGGCCGGCGGATGGTCAGCGAGTGCGCCGCCGCGCTCTGCTCCAGCTCCGGCGCCACCACCCAGACGTCCTTCGACAGGCTGCGCGCGATGCGTTCGAGCACCTTGATGCCCGGCGCGTTGACGCCGTCGTCGTTGGAGATGAGGATGCGGGCCGACGACAGGTCGGCGATCGGCTTATGCATTCGGCGCGATGACGTCCAGACCGCCCATGTAGGGCCGCAGCACCGGCGGCACGGTCACCGAGCCGTCGGCCTCCTGATAGTTCTCCAGCACGGCGATCAGCGTGCGGCCGACCGCGAGGCCGGAACCGTTCAGCGTGTGCACCAGCCGGTTCTGCTTCTCGCCCTGGGCCTTGAAGCGCGCCTTCATGCGCCGGGCCTGGAAGTCGCCGCAGTTCGAGCAGGACGAGATCTCGCGATAGGCGTTCTGGCCCGGCAGCCAGACCTCGATGTCGTAGGTCTTGACCGACGAGAAGCCCATGTCGCCGGTGCACAGCACGACGACGCGGTACGGCAGGCCGAGGCGGCGCAGGATCTCCTCGGCGCAGTTGGTCATGCGCTCGTGCTCGGCCTCCGACTGCTCGGGATGGACGATGCTGACCAGCTCGACCTTGTGGAACTGGTGCTGGCGGATCATGCCGCGGGTGTCCTTGCCGGCGGCGCCAGCCTCGGAGCGGAAGCACGGCGTCAGCGCCGTCATGCGCATCGGCAGGCGGGATTCGTCGATGATCTGGTCCATGACCAGGTTGGTCAGCGGCACCTCGGCGGTCGGGATCAGCCAGTGGCCCTGCTCGGTCTTGAACAGGTCCTCGCCGAATTTCGGCAACTGGCCGGTGCCGAACAGCGCGGCGTCGCGGACCAGGAACGGCGGATTGACCTCGGTGTAGCCGTGCTCGCCGGTCTGGACGTCCAGCATGTACTGGGCCAGGGCGCGCTCCAGCCGCGCCAAGGCCCCCTTGAGCACGACGAAGCGGGCGCCGGACAGCCGCGCGGCGGCCTCGAAGTCCATCAGGCCGAGGCCCTGGCCGATGGCGTCGTGCTCGTGCGGCTCGAACTCGAAGCCGCGCGGCGTGCCGACCCGGCGCAGCTCGACATTGGCGGATTCGTCCGGCCCCTCGGGAACGTCGGCGGCCGGCAGGTTGGGAATGCCGACCAGCAGGCCGTCGAGTTCGGCGGCCAGCGCCCGCTCCTCCTCCTCGGCCTGGGCCATGCGCTCCTTGATCGACGCGACCTGGTCGACCAGCGCGGTGGCGTCGTTGCCCTGCTTCTTGGCGATGCCGATCTCGCGCGAGACCTCGTTGCGCTGGGCCTGCAGCTCCTGCAGCATGGTCTGCGCCGCCCGCCGGCGTGCGTCGATGTCGATGATGCGCCCGGAGGCCGGCTCGAGACCGCGGCGCTGCAGGCCGGCGTCGAAGGCGTCCGGGTGCTCGCGGATCCATTTGGCGTCGAACATCGCGTCCAGCTCGCTGTTGGTTCGGAGCGGCGGTTATAGACCGGGACGAGTGGTCCGTCCAGAGAAGGGGCGCGACGCCGAAGCGTCTCTAACCCTCGTTGAAGTCGGTCTCTTCGATGCCCGAGGCGTCGGCCGCGGCCTCGTCGCGCTCTTCCTCTTCCCGCGCGCGCTTGCGCTCGACCAGCTTCGCCGACCAGATCGAAATCTCGTACAGCCCGATCATCGGGATCGCCAGGCCGAGCTGGCTGATCACGTCCGGCGGCGTCAGGATCGCGGCGGCGACGAACACGCCGACGATCGCGTAGCGCCGCTTCTCGGCCAGTCCCTGGCTGCTGACCAGGCCGACCCGCGCCATCAGCGTCAGCAGCACGGGAAGCTGGAACGCCAGGCCGAAGGCGAAGATCAGGCTCATCACCAGCGACAGATACTCGCTGACCTTGGCCTCGAGCTGGATCGGCAGCCCGACCGAGGTCGCCGAGGTATCCTCGAACGACAGGAAAAACGTCCACGCCGTCGGCATGACGAAGTAGTAGACCAGCGCCGCGCCGAGCAGGAACAGGATCGGCGTCGCCAGCAGGAAGGGCAGGAAGGCCTTCTTCTCGTGCTTGTAGAGGCCGGGCGCGATGAACGCCCACAACTGGCCGGAGATGACCGGGAACGCCACCATCAGCGCCGCGAAGGCGGCGACCTTCATCTCGGTGAAGAAGGCCTCCAGCAGATGGGTGTAGATCATGCGCCGGTCGCCGCCCTTTTCGGCCAGGATGTCGGCCAGCGGCTGAACCAGGAAGCCGTAGATCGGCTTGGCGAAGTAGAAGCAGACGAAGAACGCGATGACGAAGCCGAGCGCGGAGTAGAACAGCCGCTTGCGCAGCTCGATCAGATGCTCGAGCAGCGGCATCTTGTAGTCGTCGGGCGTGTTGTTGACCGCGGTCACGGCTTCGGTCCCTGCTCGTTCCGGGCGGCCGGCTCGGCCTCGCCCTTCGGCTGCTCCTGCGGCACCTGCGGCACCGTCGGCTCGGGCGCCTCGGCCGGCTGCGACGCGGTCGGAATCTTGGCGAGCTGCGGCTTGTCCTCGTCATCGAGGCGCAACGCGCGATCGACCTCGCCGGTCGGATCGATCGCCTTCTCGGCCTCGCGCATCGGGTTCATGCGGCCGATGCGCTCGACATCCTTGCGCACGTCGTCGAGTTCCGACTCGCGCACCATGTCGTCGAGGTTCTTCTGGAACTCGCCGGCCAGCGTGCGCAGCTTGCGCACCCAGATGCCCATCTGACGGAGGACCCGCGGCAGCTCCTTGGGACCGATGACCAGGAGCATGATGGCCGCGACCAGCGCCATCTCCGTCCAGGCGATGTCGAACATGGAAGGACGTCTCCGCTCGAACGGCCGTTAGTGCTTGGCCGGCTCGTCCTTCTTCTCGACCACCGTGGCCTTGTCGGCCTCGACCGACTCGGACTTGATCTGCTTCGGGCCTTCGGCGGCCTCGGCGCCCTCTTCGTCCTTCAGGCCGGCCTTGAAGGCTTTCACGCCCTTGGCGAGATCACCCATCAGACGCGGAATCTTTCCGGCACCGAACAGAAGCAGGACGATGACCAGAACGATCACCCAGTGCCAGATGCTGGTAAAACCCATCGGAAGTCTTCTCCAAATTGAGCACGCGACTCGGCCGGCGGATCATCGCAGAACGCCGCCCCCCTGGCAACGCCTGGGTCCGGGCCGGCGCTATTTTGTGTCGTCCGCCGCGAACACGAAGGCCTGGGCGGCGTCGAGATCGACCTCGACGATTTCACCCTCCGCTGGGAGGAAGCGCCCCGGCATGCGGCTATGTAGGTGAAGCGGGGGCGTCGCGCCATCCCCGAGCCGCAAATGAATCAGGCTGGTGCGTCCGAGCAGGCGCGCCGCCAGAACCTGCGCGGTGACGGCGGCGCTCTCGCCGCTGGGCCGCAGTCGCAGCGCCTCGGGACGGATCAGCACCTCGACGCCGGCGCCTTGCGGAAAACCGGCGGCCGGCAGCGCTCCGAACGGCGTGCGGACGCCGCCCGCCTCGACGACGCCGCGCAGCCGGTTGACCTCGCCGAAGAAGCTGGCGACGAAGGCGCTGACCGGGGCGCAATAGAGATCGACCGGACGGCCGAGCTGCTCGATGCGGCCGTCGCGCATCAGGGCGATGCGGTCGGCCATGAACATCGCCTCCTCGGGGTCGTGGGTCACCATCAGCGTGGCGACGCCCGAGTTCTTGAGCACGTGCAGGGTGTCGTCGCGCACCTGGTCGCGCAGCCGCGAGTCGAGGCCCGAGAACGGCTCGTCCAGCAGCATCAGCCGCGGCTCGGGCGCCAGCGCCCGGGCCAGCGCCACGCGCTGCTGCTGGCCGCCCGAGAGCGTGTGCGGATAGACGTCGCGGTACTCCCCCATGCCGACCTGGGCCAGCGCCTCGTCGACCCGCTTCGCCTTGGCGGCGGCGCCGCGGCCGCCGAGGCCGAAGGCGACGTTGTCGGCGACCGAGAGATGCGGAAACAGGGCGAAGTCCTGGAACAGCAGGCCGACATGGCGCCTCTCGGGCGGCAGATGGACGCCGTCGCCCGAGACCACGGCGCCGTCGAGCAGCACCCTGCCCTCGCGCGGGCGCTCGAGGCCGGCGGCGATCCGCAAGGTCGTGGTCTTGCCGCAGCCCGACGGTCCCAGCAGGCAGACCAGTTCGCCGGCGCCGATGGCCAGCGACACGCCGTCGACCACCGTGTTGCCGTCGAAACCGTGGCGGATGTCCTCGAGCCGGAGGCCGCCGGCGCGAGCGACGGTGTCGTGCGTCAATTGCTTTCTCCCGGGCGCGAGCGCGCGATGGCGGCGCTCAGGATGACCACCGGCAGGATGCCGGCGGCGACGATGGCCAGCGCCGCCGGCGCCGCATCGGCCAGCCGCTCGTCCGAGGCCAGGGTGAAGGTGCGCACCGCCAGGGTGTCGAAGTTGAACGGCCGCATGATCAGCGTCGCCGGCAGCTCCTTCATCACGTCGACGAAGACCAGCAGCCCGGCGGTGAGGATCGAGCCGCGCATCACCGGCACGTGCACCTTGCGCAACGTCGCCAGCGGGCCGTGGCCCAGCGTGCGCGCCGCGCCCTCCATCGCCGGCGTGATCTTGGCCAGGCTGGACTCGACGGTGTTGTAGGACACCGCCAGGAAGCGCACGAGATAGGCGTAGACCAGGCCGGCGATGCTGCCGGTCAGCAGCAGCCCGGTCGAGACGCCGAAGGTCTCGCGCATGAAGGCGTCGAGACCGTTGTCGAAGGCGGCCAGCGGCACCAGCGCGCCGACCGCGATCACCGAGCCCGGCACCGCGTAGCCCATCCCGGCCAGCCGCACCGCCGCCGAGGCCATCCGGGTCGGGCGCAGGCGGTGGGCGTAGGCCATCAGCAGCGCCACCACGACGGCCAGCCCCGCGGTGACCGAGGCCAGGACCAGGCTGTTGACCAGCAGGTCGAGGAACCGTCCGTCGACGGTCTCGGCCGCGGTCAGCAGCGACCATCGCGCCAGCATCGCCGCCGGCAGGACGAATCCGAGCGCCACCGGCAGCAGGCAGGCGGCGAAGGCCAGCGCCGCCTTGACGCCGCGCAGCTCGATGCGCGGCAGCCGGCGATAGCGGCCGGTGGTGTGGTGGAACCTGGCGCGGCCGCGCGACCAGCGCTCCATCAGCACCAGGGCGAAGATGAACAGCATCAGCACGGCGCCGAGTTGCGCCGCGACCGCCTGCTCGCCGAGGCCGAGCCAGGTGCGGTAGATGCCGGTGGTGAAGGTATCGACGGCGAAATACTGCACCGTGCCGAAGTCGTTCAGCGTCTCCATCAGCGCCAGCGCGGCGCCGCCGACGATCGCCGGCCGGGCCAGCGGCAGCGCCACGCGGCGGAAGCTGCGCCATGGGCCGCAGCCCAGGGTGCGGCTGGCCTCCAGCGCGCACACCGACTGCTCGAGGAAGGCGGCGCGGGCCAGCATGTAGACGTAGGGATAGAGCACCAGCGTCATCATCGCCACGGCGCCGCCCAGAGAGCGCACCGACGGGAACCAGTAGTCGCGCGCCGACGTCCAGCCGAACAGCGTCCGGAGGCCGGTCTGCACCGGCCCGGCGTAGTCGAGCATGCCGGTGTAGGTGTAGGCGATCACGTAGGCCGGCATCGCCAGCGGCAGCAGCAGCGCCCACTCGAACAGCCGCGCGCCGGGAAAGCGCAGCATGGTCACCAGCCAGGCGGTGCCGACCCCGATCACCACCACCCCGGCGCCGACCCCGGTCATCAGCAGCAGCGAGTTGATTACGTAGCGCGGCAGCACCGTCGCGGCCAGATGCGACCACACCTCGCCCGAATCGACGAACACATGGCCGAGCACGACCAGCACCGGCGCCGCGACCAAGGCCGCGGCGATCAGCAGCGGCCCGGTCCAGCCGTCGAACATCCCGGCCGCCGACGGCAGCCGCGGCAGCGCGAAACGGGCCGGCGCGTTGAAATGCGTGTTGGCCATGCTCCCCCGGGACACAGGATGACGGGCGAAAACCCTTCAATTATTGTGCCGGAGATTGCAAGTCAATCGCAAGCACCGTTCCGCCTCGTCGATCCGACGCCCCGCGGCAGGCCGGGGCCGTGCGCCGGCCAGCGGCATTCCCGATTGCGGCATGGATTCCCGCTTTCGCGCACGGCCGCGGCGCCCCGGGGAGCGCGGGTCTCCAGACCCGCGGCTCTACCCGAACGGCCGCGCCAGGCGGCCGCGCCGACCCGCCGCCTCCTCGACGCGCAGCATGGCGTTCCATTTGACCATGCGCTCGGAGCGGGCGAAGGAGCCGACCTTGAACTGCTCGACGCCCCAGCCGAGGGCGAGGTCGACGATGGTGGTGTCCTCGGTCTCGCCGGAACGGGCCGAGACCACGGCGCCCCAGCCGGCCTCGCGCGCCGCCTCCAGCGCCCGGCGGGCGCGCGTCAGGGTGCCGGCCTGGTTGGGCTTGACCAGCAGCGCGTTGCAGGCGCCGGCCGCCGCCAGTTCGCGCACGCGCTCGGCGCTGGTCACCGCGGCATCGTCGGCGATGACCTGGCACCTGCCGCCGGTGGCGCGGGTGAAGGCGGCGAGGCCTTCGACGTCGTTCTCGGCCAGCGGATCCTCGACGGCGACGATGGGATAGCGGGCGAGCCAGTCGAGCAGCATGGCGATCATGCCGTCGCGGTCGAGCACCCTGCCCTCGCAATCGAGATGGTAAAGGCCGTCGTGGCGGTGGAACTGGGTGGCGGCGACATCGAGCGAGATCGCCACCTGCACGCCGGGATCGAGGCCGGCGATCTCGATCGCCTGCATCAGGGCGTCCAGCGCCTCCTCGTTGCCGTCGAACATCGGCCACCAGCCGCCCTCGTCGGCGACGCCGCAGCGGCGCCCGGCGGCGGCCATGACCTTGCCGGCCGCGTGGTAGACGGCGGCGGTCCAGTCGAGCGCCTGGGCGAAGCTCTCGGCGCCGGGGCAGACCAGCATGAAATCCTGCACGTCGACGCGGTGGCCGGCATGGGCGCCGCCGCCGAAGATCTGGATTTCGGGCAGCGGCAGCACGACCTCGCCGGTGCCGCGCTCGGCGTCGAGCGACTGCCACAGCGGCAGGCCGCGATGCGCGGCGACGGCGTGCGCGGCGGCCATCGACACCGCGATGGCGGCGTTGCCGCCGATGCGGGCGAAACTGCCGGTGCCGTCGACCGCCTCCAGCTTGGCGTCGACCACCGGCTGGTCGGCGGCGTCGAGGCCGGCGAGCACCGACGCGATGTCGCCGTTGACGTGGGCGACGGCGTGGCGGACGTCCCGGCCCTCGAGGATGGTGCCGCCGTCGCGCAGGTCGACCGCCTCGCCCGAGCCGGTCGAGGCGCCGGCCGGCGCGATGGCACGGCCGCGGCTGCCGTCGGCGAGCACGATCTCGGCCTCGACCGTCGGCCAGCCGCGCGAATCCCAGACCCTGCGCCCGATCACCTGGGCGATCGCCGTATCCGTCATTCTATCCTCCCAGTCGTTCCGCCCAAGCCGCGCGCACAGCCGACAACTGCGCGACCGGTGCGGCCAGCAGCGCCCGGGCGGTGGCGCGGATGCGGTCCTTTTCGTCGTCGCGCGTGACGTATTCCACCGGCGACTTGCCGTCGACCCGGGCCAGGAACAGCCCCGGCAGCAGCCGCGCCGCCCTGGCCTCGACCGCCGCCGCCGGTTCCCACGCGACGCCGGCGAGGTAGGCGGCGGCGAGCGCGTCGAAGCAGGCCAGGAAGCGCGGCGCCGCCTGCGGGCGCGCGACGCATTTGAGCAGCAGGTGATTGAGGCAGAAGGCGAGGTCGAAGGCCGGATCGCCGTACCAGGCGCATTCGGCGTCGAGGAACACCGGCCCGTCGGGACCGAGCAGGATGTTCTTGGGGCTGACGTCGCCGTGCACGACGGCAAGCTTGGTCTTCGCCGTGGTCTCGGCCAGCGCCTCCAGCGCCGGCGCCCGGTCGGGGTGGCGGCGGGCGGTGGCGAGCAGGTAGGGCTCGATGCGGATCGGCAGGAAGATGTGGTCGTTGGCGAAGCCGTCGCGCATGGCCGGATCGCCGGCGGTGGCGGCGTGCAGGCGCGCCAGCCGCGCCCCGACGGCGGCGGCCTCGCCGGGATCGGCGCGGCCGGCCAGCAGTTCGGCCTTCCACAGCCGGTAGCGCTCGGGCGGCAGCCACTCCATCGCGAACAGCGCCGCCTCGGCGTCCTCGGCCAGCAGGCGCGGCGCCGCGCCAGGCACCCGTTCGGCGGCCATGCGCAGCCATGCGGCCTCGGCGGCGTTGCGCGACACCGGCGCCCGCCAGTCGTCCTTGACCTTGAGCTTGGCCAGCGCCCGCTTGACGCAGAACGCGCCGCCGGGCGTCTCGACCAGCCAGATGTCGGAGGACACGCCGCCGGCCAGGGCCGCGAACCGCGCCGGCGCGCCGGCCGCGACCAGCCCCATGCGCGCCAGCGCCGCCACGATCTCGGGCGGCGGGGCGGTCGTCGGCTGCGGCTCGGCCTCGCTCATCCGAGGATGATAGCAAGCGCGGGCGCGGGTCTCCAGACGCGCGCTTGCCCGATCGCGCCCGCCGACCGTCAGAGCGGCTTCAGACCCAGGCGGCCGAACAGGCTGGCGTCCTGGTCGGGCTTGGGATTGCCGGCGGTCAGCAGCTTCTCGCCGCAGAACACCGAATTGGCACCGGCCAGGAAGCACAGCGCCTGCAGCTCCTCGGTCATGCCCTGGCGGCCGGCCGACAGGCGCACCAGCGACTTCGGCATCATGATGCGGGCCACGGCGATGGTGCGGACGAACTCGAAATTGTCGACCTGGTCGTTGCCCTCGAACGGCGTGCCGGGGATGCGGATCAACAGGTTGATCGGCACGCTCTCGGGATGCGGGCTCATGCAGGCGAGGGTGCGCAGCATCTTGGCGCGGTCGGCCTTCTCCTCGCCGAGGCCGACGATGCCGCCGCAGCACACCTTCAGCCCGGCATGGCGCACCGTCTCGAGGGTGTCGATGCGGTCCTGGAAGGTGCGCGTGGTGATGATCTCGCCGTAATGGTCTTCCGAGGTGTCGATGTTGTGGTTGTAGTAGTCGAGGCCGGCGTCCTTCAGCCGGTGCGCCTGCTCGGCGGTGAGCAGGCCTAGGCTGGCGCAGGTCTCGAGACCCATCGCCTTGACGCCCTCGACCATCGCGACGACGGTGTCGAAGTCCTTGCCCGGGCCGCGCCAGGCGGCGCCCATGCAGAAGCGCGAGGCGCCGGACTCCTTGGCGGCGCGGGCGGCGGACAGCACGGTCTCGATCTCGACCAGCTTCTCCTTGTCGAGGCCGGTGTCGTAATGCGCGCTCTGCGGGCAGTACTTGCAGTCCTCGGGGCAGCTTCCGGTCTTGATCGACAGCAGGCGGCTGACCTGGATGCGGTTCGGATCGAAATTGGCGCGATGGATGGTCTGCGCCCGGAACAGCAGGTCGTTGAACGGCAGCGCGAAGAGGTCGAGCACCTCCTCCAGGCGCCAGTCGTGGCGCGGCTCGGTTTCGCCGATAGCCTGCGTGCGGATCGTCGCGGTCGCCGTCACGGCCCACCTCCCAACTCGGATAAGACGCCCGTGCTTAGCGGACCCCGCGAAGCTTTGCAACGTGTATGAAAAGCGTCTAGAACGGCGGCGATCATGTTCGACCACCTCTGGCAACGCACGCTCGCCGATCTCGACGCCGCCGGACGCCGCCGGCGCCTGCGCGACGTCGACGCGCTCGACGGCGCGGTGGCCGTGGTCGACGGGCGGCGGCTGGTCGACTTCTCGTCCAACGACTACCTCGGCCTGTCGCGCCATCCCGAGCTGATCGCCCGGGCCCGCGACTGGACCGCGCGCTGGGGCGCCGGCGCCGGCGCCTCGCGGCTGGTGCGCGGCAACCTGGCGCCGTTCACCGGGATCGAAGCCAAGGTCGCCGCCGCAAAGGGAACCGAGGCGGCGCTGATCCTGGCCTCGGGCTTCCAGGCCAACGCCTCGGTGCTGCCGGCGCTGCTCGACTCCCGCGCGCTCGGGGCCGAGCCGCTGGTGTTCTCGGACAAGCTCAACCACGCCTCGATCCATCACGGCTGCGCCGCCGCCGGGGTGCGCCAGATCCGCTTCCGCCACAACGACCTCGGCCACCTCGAGGACCTGATGACACGCCACGCCGACGCGCGACGGCCGATGTTCGTGCTGACCGAAACGGTGTTCAGCATGGACGGCGACCGCGCCGAGGTCGCGGCGCTGGCCGACCTGTGCGGACGCTTCGGCGCCTTCCTCTATCTCGACGAGGCGCACGCCACCGGCGTGCTCGGCGAGAACGGCTTCGGGCTGGCGGCCGGGCTTGGCGGCCGCGCCGGACTGGTCATGGGCACCTTCTCGAAGGCGCTGGGCGGATTCGGCGCCTACGTCGCCTGTTCGGCCGCGTTGCGCGAGTACCTGGTCAACCGCTGCGGCGGGCTGATCTACGCGACGGGGCTGCCGCCCGGCGTGCTCGGCGCCATCGACGCCGCGCTCGAGCTGGTGCCGCGACTCGGCGCCGAGCGCGCCCGTCTGCAAGCCCTGGCCGAGGGCTTCCGGGCGCGGATGCGCGCCGCCGGCCGCGACACCGGCGCGTCGAGCACCCAGATCGTGCCGGTGATCATCGGCGGCGAGGCCGAGGCCGTCGCGGCGGCGCGGGCGCTGGAGGCCGAGGGGTTCCTGGGCGTCGCCATCCGGCCGCCGACGGTGCCGGCCGGCACCAGCCGCATCCGGTTCGCCTTCTCGGCGCTGCACACGCAGGAGCAGGCGGACGCGTTGGCCGAGGCGGTGCTGCGATGCGCCCGATGACCCTGCTGCTGGTCCATGGCTGGGGCTTCGACGCCGGTTTCTGGGAGCCGCTGCGCCGCGCCCTGCCCGAGCACGAGGCGGTCGCCGTCGATTTCGGCTTCACCGGCCGGCCGCGGATGCCCGAACCGCCGTCCGGGCCGGTCGTCGGCATCGGCCATTCCCTGGGTTTCGCCTGGCTGCTGCGCCAGGAGTTCGACTTCGCCGGGCTGGTGGCGATCAACGGCTTCGCCCGCTTCACCAAGGCGGCCGATTTTCCGCACGGCACCCACGTCCGCGTGCTCGAGCGCATGCGCGCCCGCTTCGCCGAGGCGCCGGAGGCGGTCCATCGCGACTTCATGCGCCGCTGCGGCATCTGCAACGCCGCCGCCGACGGCCTCGACCACGCCAGGCTGGCCGAGGGGCTGGGCTGGCTGGCCGACTGGGACGCGCGGGCGCGGCTGCGCGGCCCGCTCCTGGCGCTGGCCGGCGGCGCCGACGCCATCGTGCCCGAGGCGATGGCGCGCGAGATGTTCCCCGAGGCGGACTTGCGCTGGCGTCCCGGCGCCAACCATCTGCTGCCGGTGAGCGAACCCGAATGGTGCGCGGCCGAAATCCGCGCCTTCCTGGCCGGGCTGCCATGAGCATGGCCAAACAGCGCATCGCCGCGGCCTTTTCGGCCGCCGCGCCAGCCTATGACGCCGCCGCCGCGCTGCAACGCCGGGTCGCCGACGAACTCGCCGACCTCGTCTGCGCCGCGCCGCTCGCCGGCCCGGCGCTGGAGATCGGCTGCGGCACCGGCCTGCTGACCCGCCACCTGCTGCACCGGCTGCCCGACTGCGACTGGACGATCACCGACCTGTCGCCGGCGATGGTGGCGCGTTGCGCCGAGACCTGGCCCGGGCTGGCCGCGTTTCGCGCGATGGACGGCGAGGCCCCGGACGCCGTGCCGGGCGGCTGGCGGCTGATCGCCTCCAGCCTGGCCTTCCAGTGGTTCGAGGGCCTGCCGGCGGCGCTGGCGCGGCTCGCCGACCGGCTGGCGCCGGGGGGACGGCTGGCCTTCGCGACGCTGGGCGCCGGCACCTTCGCCGAATGGCGCCGGGCGCACGCGGAACTCGGCCTCGCCTGTGGTGTCCGCGCCTTTCCGACCGCCGCCGAACTGCAGGCGATGTGGCCGGCCGGCGGGCTTGGCAAGGTGTCGGAGGCGCGCATCGACATCCGCCACGCCGACGGCCGCGACTTCGCCCGCGGACTGAAGGCGCTGGGCGCCCATGTCCCGGCACCGGGCCACCGGCCGCTCGATCCGGGCAGTTTCCGCCGCGTGCTGCGCCGCTTCGACGGCGGCTGCGTCGCCACTTATCATGTGCTCTACGGCAGCTTCACGAAGGATCAGCGATGAAAGGCGTCTTCGTCACCGGCACCGACACCAATGTCGGCAAGACCGTGGTCTCGGCGTGGCTGGTGCGCGGCTGGGCCGCCGATTACTGGAAGCCGGTGCAGACCGGCACCATCGAGGGCCGCGACGCCGACACCGTGCGCGAGCTCGCCGCCGTCGCCGAGCCGCAACGCATCCACCCGTCGACCTGGGAGCTCAAGGCGCCGCTGTCGCCGCACACCGCGGCCCGGGTCGAGGACCGCACCATCTCGCTGCACGACTTCACGCCGCCGGCGACCGCGCGTCCGCTGGTCGTCGAGGGCGCCGGCGGGCCGCTGGTGCCGCTCAACTGGCACGACCTGACCACCGACCTGATGATCCGCCTGCGGCTGCCGGCGATCGTCGTCGCCCGCTCGACGCTGGGGACCATCAACCATTCGCTGCTGACCCTGGAGGCGCTGCGCCGGCGCGGCATCGACATCCTCGGCGTCGTCATGGTCGGCCCGCCCGACGCGCTGAACCGCGAAAGCGTCGAGCATTTCGGCCGCACCCCGGTGATCGGCCAGATTCCGCCGCTCGAGCCGCTGAACGCCGACGCCCTGGCCGCCCTGCCGCCGCCCCCCGCCCTGCCGTAGAGGAGCAAGCACGCTTCCGGATAAGCGGGGAACCTCAGGCGAGGCACGGCCATTAACCCGTATGAGACGACGGCAGCGCCCGCGCGGCGCCGCCGCCCCGGAACATGCAGGAGGTCGTAATGAAAACGTTCGCTTCCGCCGCCGTCATCGCCTTCATGCTGGGCGGCCCCGCCTTGGCCGCCGACGTCAACCCGGTGACCAACCCGGGCTCGGGCGTCAACTCGGAGAGCAACCAGCTCGGCTCGCAGATCGACGCCGAGGCCAAGGCCGACTCCGGCATCACCGCCGAGAGCGGGATGATGGACAAGCAGATGGGCGCGCAGACCGAGGCGAGGGCCGAGGGCAAGCTGGAGGCCGACGCCGGCATGAAGGCGGAGACCAAGGCCGAGCAGCGCGCCGGCCTGGATCAGGGCGCCGGCATGCAGAACGCCAACTGGTCGGAGGACGAGGCGGTCGTCCGCCACGTCCAGAGCCAGCTCAAGGAGATGGGCTACGACGTCGGCCCGGTCGACGGCATCTACGGGCCGCAGACCCGCGAGGCGCTGATCGCCTTCCAGCAGGACGAGGGCTTCGACGCCACCGGCGAGATCGATCGCAACGTCGTCGCCGTGATGCGCCTCGACACCCTGCCGCAGACCGCCGGCATCCCCGACGACCCGGTCCTCTCGGACGAGATCGACACCGGCAAGGCCATCGAGACGCCGGCCAACGAGGGCTTCAACACCCAGATTCCGGGCGAGCCCACCGGCGGCTTCAAGTAAGCCGACCGTCCGCCGAGGGAAAGCCGCCCCGCTTGCCGGGGCGGCTTCGCCTCCGCGCGGAAGTGGTAGTGACCCGAACAATCAGTCCGCTCTCGCGTTGCCTCTCACGAAGGCCGGACGCCACACGCGGTTCCGGTATCCGAAACGCGAGAGGAGAACGGACGCATGATCAAGATCATTCTGCCGATCGCCGCGCTCGGCGTGGCCCTGGCCGGCTGTACCGGCGAGCGCTACGACCGCTTCGACCAGGTGACCCAGATGCAGGGGGCGACGATCGAAGAGACCCGCGGCACGATCAACGGCGAACCGCCGCTCGAGGCCGGCGCGATGGAAGGCTTCAACACCGAGCTGCCGCGCGAGCCGGCGTCGGGCTTCCGCTGATCGCGGCCCCTCCGGAGGGGCCGCCTGCGGGCGCCCCCTCCGCCCCTTCTCTCACCGTCCCAGCCATTCCCTCACCACCCCGATCTGCGCGGCGCTCATCAGCGGCGGCGCGTGGCCGTGTTCGGGGAAGGTGACCAGTTCGCAACCCGGGCCGCGCGTCGTCATCGCGTCGGCGACCGCCGCCGGCAGCACGTCCGACTTGCCGCCGCGCAGCAGCAGCACCGGGACGCGGATGTTCTCCCACAAGGTCCACAGATCGGCATCCTCCAGCGGCTTGGCCCGCATCGCGTCGCCGATCCGGGAGTCGTAGCGCATCAGCAAGGTGCCGTCGGCCTCGCGGCGGGCGGCGTGCTCGGCGAGGTGGCGCCACTGCGCGTCGGACAGCGGCGCGAAGCCGCGGTAGGTCTCGCGCAGATAGGCCTCGACGGCGCCGAGGTCGGGAAAGCGCATGCGAATGCCGACATAGGAGCGGATACGGTCCAGCGCCGCCATCGGCACGAAGGCGCCGACATCGTTGAGGATCAGCCGCCGGATCGGCGTGTTCGCCTGCGCCGCCATCGCCATGCCGATCAGCCCGCCCATCGAGGTGCCGAGCCAGTCGACGGCGCCGACGTCGAGCCGCGCGATCAGGTTGGTCAGGATGCTGCAATAGGCCGGCACCTCGTAGTGCCGGATCTCGGCCAGCGGCTCGGATTCGCCGCGGCCCGGCACGTCGGGACACACGACGCGCCAGCCGGTCTCGGCCAGCGCGGCGGCGAGCGGATCGAAATCGCGCGCGTTGCGGATCAGCCCATGCACGCAGACCAGCACCCGCTCGGCGTTCGAATCGCCCCATTCCGTGTAGGCGACGCGGTGAAAGCCGGCCGATCCCAGGGCCATGAAACTGCGTTGGCGCATGCGCTCGTCTCTCCTCTCGTCGGATGTCGGCGCGAAGAATAACACGGGCCCGCCGCCGGGGCGCCGCCCGAGGCACGCGCCGCCGCGCCTACCCCATCCGCCATAGCCGTTCCGGTTGACGTAACGTCAACCCAACCCTCTGGCATCACACGCGATTTTGGCCGATAGTTCGTGTTCCGCAGAGACCAGGCAGGACCCATGAACCGTTCGCTGTTCGCGCTGATCCAGACCCGCTATCCCACCGACATGGCCCGGCCGCTGCTCGAGTCCGAGGACGGCCGCGTCTACACCTGGGCCGACCTCGAGGCGATCACCGCCCGCTACGCCGCGTTCCTGTCCGAGCTGGGGCTGACGAAGGGCGACCGCGTCGCGGTGCAGGTCGAGAAGTCGCCGCAGGCGATGTTCCTGTACCTGGCCTGCCTGCGCGCCGGCATGATCTTCCTGCCGATGAACACCGCCTACACCGCCGACGAGGTCGATTATCTGGTCGGCAACGCCGAGCCCGGCCTGGTGGTCTGCGCGCCGAAGGCCGAGGCGGCGACGCGGGCCATCGCCGAGAAGCGCGGCACCCGGCACGTCCTGAGCCTCGACGAGACCGGCATCGGCAGCTTCACCGAGCGCGCCGACCGCGCCGCGGCCGATTTCGCGCCGGTCGTCTGCGCCGACGACGACGTCGCCTGCATCCTCTACACCTCGGGCACCACCGGCAAGCCCAAGGGCGCGATGCTCAGCCACCGCAACCTCGCGGCCAACGCGATCGACCTGATCGCGACCTGGGGCTTCACCCCCGACGACGTGCTGCTGCACGCGTTGCCGATCTTCCACGCCCATGGCCTGTTCGTCGCCGTCAACAACGTGCTGCTGTCGTCGTCGCGGATGATCTGGATGGCCAGATTCGATGCCGCCGCGGTGCTGCGCGCGCTGCCGCGCGCCACCGTGTTCATGGGCGTTCCGACCTTCTACACCCGCCTGCTGGCGACGCCCGCGTTCGACCGCGCGGCCTGCCGCGCCATGCGGCTGTTCATCTCGGGCTCGGCGCCGCTGCTCGAAGAGACCCACCGCGAATTCGCAGCCCGCACCGGCCACGCCATCCTCGAGCGCTACGGCATGACCGAGACGGCGATGCTGACCTCGAATCCGCTGGCCGGCGAGCGCCGCGCCGGCACGGTCGGCTTCCCGCTGCCGGCCACCGCCCTGCGCATCGCCGACGAGAACGACAGGCCGTTGGGCGTCGACGAGGTCGGCGGCATCCAGGTCCGCGGCGCCAACGTGTTCTCCGGCTACTGGCGCATGCCCGACAAGACCGCCGAGGACTTCACCGCCGACGGCTGGTTCCGCACCGGCGACGTCGGCAAGGTCGACGCCCGCGGCTACGTCCACATCGTCGGCCGCGCCAAGGACCTGGTGATCTCGGGCGGCTACAACGTCTATCCCAAGGAAGTCGAAGGGGTTATCGACGCCATCGACGGCGTCGTGGAAAGCGCGGTGATCGGCATTCCGCACCCCGACTTCGGCGAGGCGGTCACCGCCGTCGTCAAGCGCCAGCCCGGCCACGACGGGGTCACCGAGGACGAGGTGATCGCCCACTGCAAGGCCCACATCGCCAATTACAAGGTCCCCAAGCGCGTCCACTTCGTCGACGAACTGCCGCGCAACACCATGGGCAAGGTGCAGAAGAACGTCCTGAGGGACACTTACGGGAAGAAGTGAACGATTCGCCACAGAGCCACAGAGACACAGAGAACGCACCGAGACACGCCCTTCTCCGTGCCTTCTCGGCGTCTCCGCGTCTCTGTGGCTCATGCGAAGTGAACCCAATCCGGGAGGGATCATGTCCAACACGTTGACGCCGAACACCGATCCGTTCGCGCTCGCCAGGGAGCTGTCGGGCTTCCACTACATCGACGGCGGCTTCGTCCGCGCCAGTTCGGGCAAGACCTTCGACGTCGTCAATCCGGCCACCGCCGAGGTGATCGGCGCCGCCGCGCTCGGCGATGCCGCCGACGTCGACGCCGCCGTCGCCGCGGCCGCGGCGGCGCAGCTCGAATGGGCCAGGCAGACCGCGCGCCAGCGCGGCAAGCTGGTGCAGGAGGCCGGGCGCGTGCTCGCCGCCCATGTCGACGAGCTCGGCAGGCTGATCGCGCTCGAGACCGGCAAGGCGCTGCGCACCGAGAGCCGGGTCGAGGCGGGGGTGCTGGCCGACATGTTCACCTTCTACGGCGGCCTCGGCTCGGAGCTGAAGGGCGAGACCATCCCCTTCAATCCCGACATGCTGACCGTGACCCTGCGCGAGCCGATCGGCGTCGTCGGGGCGATCATCCCGTGGAACGTGCCGCTGCTGCTGATGGCGATGAAGATCGCCCCGGCGCTGGTCGCCGGCAACGCCGTGGTGATCAAGTCGGCCGAGGAGGCGCCGCTGACGGTGCTGCGGGTGATCCAGATCATCGGCCAGGTGCTTCCCAAGGGCACGGTCAACATCCTGTCCGGCTACGGCCCGGATTGCGGCGCGCCGCTGGTCGCCCATCCCAAGGTCGGCAAGGTCACCTTCACCGGCTCGGTCGAGACCGGAAAGATCGTCTACAAGACCGCCGCCGAGAAGCTGATCCCGGTGACGCTGGAGCTCGGCGGCAAGAGTCCGATGATCGTGATGGGCGACGCCGACCTCGACCGCGCCGTCGCCGGCGCCATCGTCGGCATGCGCTTCACCCGCCAGGGCCAGAGCTGCACGGCCTCGTCGCGCATCTACGTGCACGAGAGCATCCACGACGCGTTCGTCTCGAGCCTGGTCGACAAGGTCAACGCGATGAAGATGGGCGACCCGCTCGACGAGGCCACCGACATCGGCACCATCATCTCGCGCGAGCAGTTCGACAAGGTGCAGTCCTACATCGCCATGGGCCGCGAGGCCGGCGCCACGGTGCACGAGCTGTCGCAGATGCCGGACGATCCCAAGCTGTCCAAGGGCCTGTTCGCGCGGCCGGTGGTGTTCACCGACATTTCCGAGGACTGCCGCCCGGCGCGCGAGGAGATCTTCGGCCCCGTCGCCTGCGTCTTCAAGTTCCGCGACTACGAGGACGTCCTGGCCCGCGCCAACGCCAGCGAATACGGCCTCGCCGCGACGATCTGGACCCGCGACCTCAAGACCGCGATGGACGCCACCAGGCGGCTGCAGGCCGGCTTCGTGCAGGTCAACCAGAACCTCGTCGTCCAGGCGATGTTGTCATATGGCGGCGTCAAGCACTCCGGCCTCGGCAGGGAGGCGTCGCTGGAATCGATGCTGGAGCACTTCACGCACAAGAAGACCGTGATCATCAACATGACGTGATGATGTGGAGGGCCGCCTTGATCTCCCTCCCCCGCCCGCGGGGGAGGGTCGGGGTGGGGGCCGCGCCTGAGAGTCGACGCGACTGGCGCCTGAGCGCCGCCCTCACCCTCCCAGCCTGCGGCTGGGCCCCTCCCTCTCCCGCGAGCGGGAGAGGGTTTTGAAGCTCGGCCGCCTGCTCCTCGCCGGCCTGGCGTTCCTCGCCATCGCCTTCGGGCTGTTCTGGGTGTGGCTGCAAAGCTCGTTGCCGCAGACCGCCGGCCGCCTGACGCTGCCGGGACTGCGGGCGGCGGTCGAGGTGGTGCGCGACGCGCGCGGCGTGCCGCGCATCACCGCCAGCAGCGAGCACGACGCCTATTTCGCCCTCGGCTGGGTCCATGCCCAGGACCGGCTGTGGCAGATGGAGCTGCAGCGCCGCGCCGGCGCCGGCCGCCTGGCCGAAGTGCTCGGCGCCTCGGCGCTGGAGACCGACAAGTTCATCCGCACCCTCGGGCTCTATGAACTCACCGAGGCCAGCCTCGCCCGGATGCCGGCCGAGGTGACGGCGGTTTTCGAGGCCTATGCCGCCGGCATCAACGCCTGGCTGCGGCATCGCGAGGGCGCCCTGCCGCCCGAATTCCAGATCCTCGGCTTCGAGCCCGGGCCGTGGCGGCCCGCCGACTCGCTGGTCTGGCAGCGGCTGATGGGGCTGCAGCTCACCGGCAACTGGCGCGAGGAGCTGCTGCGGGTGCGCGTCCTCGACCGCATTCCGGCCGACAAGGCGGCGCAGCTCTGGGCGCCCTACCCGCCGGAGGCGCCGACGACGCTCGGCCTGGTCGACGACGCCACCGCCGCGACCATGCTCGCCGCCGTGCCCGAGGTCGCCCGCGATCACCTCGCCTCCAACATCTGGATCGTCGACGGCAGCCGCACCGCCTCCGGCAAGCCGCTGCTCGCCAACGACCCGCATCTCGGGTTCCAGGCGCCCATCCTGTGGTACCTGGCGACGATCGAGGCGCCGGGGCTGACGGTCTCGGGCGCCACCGTGCCCGGCCTGCCCTTCCACCTGCTCGGCCACAACGGCCGCGTCGCCTGGGGCATCACCACGACCCACAGCGACACCATGGACCTGTTCGTCGAGAAACCGGGGCCGCAGGACGGCACCTATCTCGCGCCGGAGGGGCCGCTGCCGTTCCTGACCCGCGAGGAGGTGATCCCGGTGGACGGCGCCGAAGCGGTGACGATCACCGTGCGCGCCACCCGCCACGGCCCCGTCGTCTCCGACGTGCTCGGGGCGCCGCCGGCCGACGGCAGCCTGCTCGCCCTGTCCTCGGCGACGCTGCAGCCGCGGGACATGACGGCGCTCGCCTTCTACCGCATGAACAGGGCCGCCGACGTCGCCGCGTTCCGCGAGGCGCTGCGCTTCTTCCACTCGCCGCAGCAGAACGTCGCCTATGCCGACGTCGCCGGCGGCGTCGGCTTCTCGGTGCCCGGCCTGGTGCCGATCCGCAGACGGGGCGACGGCCTGCTGCCCCGCCCGGGCTGGACCGGCGAATGGGACTGGACCGGCTGGGTGCCCTTCGACGAGCTGCCGCACATGGCCGCCGCCGAAGGCGGGCGCATCGTCAACGCCAACAACAAGCCGGTGCCGGACGGCTACCCGCACCTGCTCGCCGCGCACTGGCCCGAGCCCTACCGCGCCGAGCGCATCGCGGCGGCGCTCGACGCCGCCGGGCGCCACGACATCGCCGGCGCGATCGCCCTGATGTACGACGCCCGGTCGCCGGTCGGCCTTCGCTTCAAGGCGCTGGCGGCCGATCTCGTCGTCGACGGCGACGGCGCCAAGGCGGCGCAACGACTGCTCGCCGCCTGGGACGGCGAGATGGCGCGCGACCGTCCCGAGCCGCTGATCGTCCAGGCGTGGCTGCTGGCCTTGCAGCAGGCGCTGATCGCCGACGATCTCGGCGAGCTCGCCCGCTCGTTCACCCTGCCGCGGCCGCTGTTCCTGGAGCTGGCGCTGAGCGCGGCGCCGCACTGGTGCGACGACGCCCGCACGCCGGCCGCCGAATCCTGCGCCGAGATCGCCGCCGACGCCTTCGAGGCGGCGGTCGCCGAGCTGGCGTCCCGTCATGGCGCCGATATCGCCGCCTGGCGCTGGGGCGACGTCCACCGCGCCACCTTCGAGCACGCGCTTTTCGAGCACCTGCCCGTCCTCGCCGGGCTGTCGCGGCTGGCGATCGCCACCGAAGGCGGCGACTTCACGGTCAACCGGGGCACCTTCACCGGTCGCGGCAAGACCCCGTTCGCGCACACCCACGGCGCCGGCTTGCGCGCCGTCTACGACCTGTCCGACCTCGCCGACAGCCGCTTCGCGATCGCCACCGGCCAGTCGGGAAACTTGCTGTCGCCGCATTACGACGACATGCTGGAGCCGTGGCGCGACGGGCTGCTGCTGCCGCTCGCCGCCGCCGGCGACCGCACGCTGATACTGGAGCCGCCGCCATGACACTCGCCCTCGCCGACGTCCAGGCCGCCGCCGCCCAGATCGAAGGCGCGGTGCTGCGCACGCCGCTGCTGCCGGCGCCCGATCTGTCGGACCGGCTCGGTTGCCGGCTGCTGCTGAAGCTGGAGAACCTGCAGCGCTCGGGCTCGTTCAAGACCCGCGGCGCCCTGGTGCGGCTGCTGGCGCTCGACGACGCCCAGCGCCGCGGCGGCGTGGTGGCGATGTCGGCCGGCAACCACGCCCAGGGCGTCGCCTTCCACGCCCGCCGCCTCGGGGTGCCGGCGACCATCGTGATGCCGCGCGCGACGCCCTTCACCAAGGTCGAGCGCACCCGCGCCCTCGGCGCCCGCGTCGTGCTCGAGGGCGAGACGCTGGGCGAGTCCGAACGCTACGCCCACCAGCTCGCCGACAGCCAGCGGCTGGTCTTCGTCCATCCCTACGACGACCCGCACATCATGGCCGGCCAGGGCACGGTGGCGCTGGAGATGCTGGCCGACGCCCCCGATCTCGACGTCCTCGTGGTGCCGGTCGGCGGCGGCGGGCTGATCGCCGGCATGGCGGTCGCGGCCAAGGCGCTGCGGCCCGACATCGAGGTCGTCGGCGTCGAGGCCGAGCTGTATCCGTCGATGCACCAGGTGCTGCGCGGCCAGACGCCGCGCGCGGCGGGCAGCACCCTGGCCGAGGGCATCGCGGTCAAGACCCCCGGCACGCTGACCCTGCCGATCGTGCGCGAGCTGGTCTCGGACATCCTGCTGGTCGGCGAATCGGCGCTGGAGAAATCGGTGCAGATGCTGCTCGAGGTGCAGAAGGTGGTCGCCGAGGGCGCCGGCGCGGCGCCGCTGGCGGCCATCCTGAGCCACCGCCGCCACTTCGCCGGGCGCAAGGTCGGGCTGGTGATCTCGGGCGGCAACGTCGATCCCCGCATCGTCTCGTCGATCCTGATGCGCGGGCTGATGCGGGCCGGCCGCATGGCGCGGCTGCGCATCGAGCTGTCCGACGCGCCCGGCGTGCTGGCCCAGGTGGCGGCGCTGGTCGGCGAGTGCGGCGGCAACATCATCGAGGTCCACCACCAGCGCCTGTTCTCGGACGTGCCGGTGAAGTTCGCCGAGATCGACCTGCTGGTCGAGACCACCGGCAAGCAGCACGTCGACGACCTGATCGAGCGCCTGCGCGCCTCGGGCTTCCCGACGCGCCCCCTCGGCACGTCGGCCGAAGGGGATTAGCGGGATTTCTGGGTTCGCCTGTGCGCACTCGTCGCGTCATGGCCGGGCATGACGACAGCCGGTAGACTTGATCTGTGGGCGCGCGTGCGCGAGCGAGCGGACCGGACCTAGGTCACGGCACCTGGCAGCCGAGCGACGCGTAGGCGCCGCGCCAGTAGACCAGCGGCTGGCCGGCCTGGCTGTATTCGAGGCGGTCGACGCGGCCGATGACCACGACGTGGTCGCCTTCCTCGTGCGTGTTGACGGTGGTGCATTCGAGCTGGGCGAGGCAGCCGGAGATGATCGGCACGTCGGCTTCCCAGGTGGTCCATTCCAGGTCGGCGAAGCGGCACTGTTCCGACCGGCTGGCGAACCGAATCGACACCTCGCGCTGCTCCTCGTGCAGAACGTTGACGCTGAACCGGCCGTGCTCGACGAAGGCCTTGAGATTGCTGTTGTTCTTGTCGAGGCAATAAAGCACCAGCGGCGGCTCGAGCGACACCGAGGTGAACGAACTCACGGTGACGCCGACCGGCTCGCCGTCGGGCCGGCGCGTCGCCACGACGGCGACCCCGGTGGGGAAACAGCCCAGCGCCTTGCGGAAGCTGCGCGAATCGACTTTCATGAATTGCCTCTCGGTCGGACCTGCCGGACTTTATTACAGGAAACGCCGCGCCAGGGCAAAGCCCGCCAAGCCTTTCGGCAAGGCCGATAAGCCTTTTTTCACTCATACGGGTGTTGACTAGCGACAGCCCAAAGGGATTATAGCAAGCTCAGTCGCCAGTACCGGTTCTGAGAAATTGCGTCGCGCTGGACCGTCGGGATAGGGCCGAATGTTCGTCATAGTTGGCACGATCGTCGTCATCGCCTGCGTGCTCGGCGGCTATATGTGGCACGGCGGTGACGTCACCGTGCTGTGGCAGCCATCGGAAGTCCTGATCATCGGCGGCGCCGCCGTCGGCGCGTTCCTGATCGGCACCCCGAAGAGCGTGCTGGTCGCCACCGCCAAATCGATGCCGCTGCTCATCAGGGGCTCGCGGCACACCAAGAAGTCCTATCTCGAGCTGCTCAGCCTGCTCTACTCGGTGTTCAAGCTGGCCAAGACCAAGGGCGACCTGGCGCTGGAAAGCCATGTCGAGCGCCCGGACGAAAGCCCGCTGTTCGGGAAGTTCCCGAACTTCTCGAAGGACCACCACACCCGCGACTTCCTGTGCGACTACCTGCGCCTGCTGACGCTGGGCACCAACAACGCCCACGAGCTCGAGGCGGTGATCGACGAGGAGATCGAACAGCACCACACCGAGTTGCACTCGATCTCCAGCGGCATCATCACGATGGCCGACGGCATGCCGGCGCTGGGCATCGTCGCCGCCGTGCTCGGCGTGATCATCACCATGGGCTCGATCACCGAGCCGCCGGAAATCCTGGGCAAGCTGATCGGCGCGGCGCTGGTCGGCACCTTCCTGGGCGTGCTGCTGTCGTACGGCTTCGTCGCGCCGATGGGCCGCAACCTCGAAGCCGTGTTCAACGCCGAGACGAAGTATCTCCAGGCGATCAAGGCCGCCCTGCTGGCCCACATGCAGGGCTACGCGCCCCAGATCTCGATCGAATTCGCCCGCAAGATCCTGCCCTCCGACATCCGCCCAAGCTTCCAGGAAGTCGAGGAAACGGTCACCAACCTGCCGCCGGATTGATCGTGAACCGATATGGCTGAAAACCAGCCCATCATCATCAAGAGGATCAAGAAGGCCGCTCACGCTCATCACGGTGGCGCCTGGAAGGTGGCCTACGCCGATTTCGTGACCGCGATGATGGCGTTCTTCCTGCTGCTGTGGCTGCTCAATTCGGTCACCGAGGAGCAGCTCGAAGGCATCGCCGACTACTTCGCCCCGACCATGGTCTCGAAGAGCGCCAGCGGCGCCGACGGCGCGCTGGGCGGCCAGGTCATCGACGAGGGCGCGTCGCAGTCGCGCACCGCGCCGCCGTCGATCAGTTCGCAGCTTCCCCCGGCCACCATCACCCGCGACGGCGAGGATCTCACCGAGCCGGAAGAGGCGATGAGCGAGGAGCAGTTCGAGCAGGCGATGGCCGAGCGCGAGGAGCAGCAGTTCGAGAAGGCGCAGGAAGCCCTGAAGCAGGCGATGAACTCGATCCCCGAGTTGGCGAAACTCAAGGACAGCCTGCTGGTCGACAACACGCCCGAGGGCCTGCGCATCCAGCTCGTCGACCAGGAAGGCCTGGCGATGTTCCCGCGCGGCAGCGCCAACATGTTCGGCCACACCCGCGCCCTGCTCGACCTGGTGTCGCGGGTGGTGACGCAGTTGCCGCAGAAGGTGTCGATCTCGGGCCACACCGACGCGACCAAGTTCGCGGGCCAGAGCAACTACACCAACTGGGAACTGTCGGCCGACCGCGCCCTGGCCAGCCGCCGGGTGCTGATGATGGCCGGCGTGCCCGAGGAGCGCATCGACCGCGTCGTCGGCAAGGCCGACACCGACCTGCTGGTCAAGGACGCGCCCGCCGACCCGCGCAACCGGCGCATCAGCATCATCCTGCTGCGCGAGAACACCTTGAATCCGGACGCCACGCAATCGATTAAGCAGGAGGGGCCGCAGCCGGCGGCCCCCGCGCCCGCGATGCCGCCGGCGCAGCCGAAACAGCCCTGACCGGCGGCCGCTCCGCCGGGAACGGAGGAGCGATGCCGAGCCCTTACCGCACCGAGCCGCGCGCGGCGCCCGACCCCTTCGAGGCGCCGCATCTCTACGAAGGCATCCTGACCCGCCGCCTGCTCGGCTACGGGATCGACGTGCTGATCCTGGCCGCGCTGGCGGTCGTGGTCTGGCTGGTCACCGGCGCCCTGGCGATCCTGACCCTCGGCCTGCTGGCGCCGCTGCAGGCGCTGGCGCTGGCGCTGCTGCCCTTCGCCTATCACATCCTGCTGATCGGCGGCCGCGCCTCGGCGACCATCGGCATGCGGGTGATGGGCGTCGAGGTCCGCCGCACGGTCGATGGCGGCCGCCCCGACCTGATCCAGGCGGCGATCAACGTCGTCGTGTTCTACGGCTCGATCGCGCTGACCGGCGCGCTGATCCTCCTGCTGGCGCTATTCAATCCCCGCAGGCGTACCCTACATGATTACCTGGCCGGCACGGTCGTATTACGCAGACAGGGGATCACGCCTTCTTAGAGGGGTTGCTGTTCACACGCCGGTCAGGGCACCATATGTTCGGGGTGTCGGGGCCGCAGGCCCCCGGAATCGGCTGGACACGGAGCGTAGCCACTCGCCATGGATCACATCCCGCTGAAGAGGCCGCATTTCTTCTTCACGACGGCGCCGCTGCCCTGCCCCTACCTGCCGGGCCGGCTCGAGCGCAAGATCGTGACCGAGCTGTCCGGCCCCGACGCCGAGGCGCTGCACGAGGCGTTGTCGCGGGCCGGATTCCGGCGCAGCCACTCCATCGCCTACACCCCCGCCTGCCCGGGCTGCAACGCCTGCGTGCCGGTGCGCATCGTCGCCGACCAGTTCAAGCCCAGCCGCACGATGCGCAAGCTGATGCGGGCCAACGGCGACCTGCTGTCGCGCGAGGTGCCGGCGCGCGCCACCGCCGAGCAGTACCGGCTGTTCTCGCGCTATCAGGACTCGCGCCATTCCGGCGGCGACATGGCGCTGATGGGCTTCTACGACTACCGCTCGATGGTCGAGGACAGCCCGATCGACACCGTCATGGTCGAGTTCCGCTCGGCCGACGGCACCCTGCGCGCCGCCTGCCTGACCGACCGCATGAACGACGGGCTGTCGGCGGTCTACAGCTTCTTCGACCCCGAGATCTCCGACCGCTCGCTGGGCACCTACATCATCCTGTGGCTGATCGAGCGCGCCAACGAAATGGGCCTGCCCTACGTCTATCTCGGCTACTGGATCGCCGAAAGCCGCAAGATGGCCTACAAGAAGCGGTTCTCGCCGCTGGAAGCCTTCGGCCCCGGCGGCTGGCGCCTGCTCGACGAGAGCGAAAACCACGGCGAAAACAAGGGCATGGAGCGGCCCGACACCCCGGCCGACATGTTGCGGTCGTCCAAATTCCCTCTATAATTCCCGCGCGCAATCGTTTGGCCGGCAAATCGTCGGCGCGGGCGCGCGTGGCGGCGGCTCCTGCCGCCACCTCCCCACGAGCCAAATAACGGGAGGGTATCCCCCTATGAAACGTCGTGACTTCCTCACCGGTGCCGCCGTTGCCGGCGCCGCCGTCGCCGCGTCGAGTTTCCCCAAGCCGGCCATCGCCCAAGGCAAGCAGGAGTGGCGCATGGTCACCACCTGGCCCAAGAACTTCCCCGGCCTCGGCGTCGGCGCCGCCCGCCTGGCGCAGCGCATCACCGAGATGAGCGACGGCCGCCTGACGGTGAAGGTCTATTCGGCCGGCGAACTGGTGCCGCCGCTGGAATCGCTGGACGCGGTCATCCGCGGCGCCGCCGAGATGAGCCACGGCGCCGCCTACTACTGGCAGGGCAAGACCAAGGCGCTGAACTTCTTCACCGGCGTGCCCTACGGCTTCACCGCCAACGAGATCAGCGCCTGGGTGCGCTATCTCGGCGGCCAGGAGGTCTGGGACGAGGTCTACGCCCAGTTCGGCGTCAAGGGCTTCCTGTCGGGCCAGACCGGCACCCAGGCCGGCGGCTGGTTCCGCAAGGAGCTGACCGGCGTCGCCGACATCCAGGGCCTGAAGTTCCGCACTCCCGGCCTCGGCGGCGAGGTGTGGAAGCGCATGGGCGCCACCGTCGTCAACCTGCCGGCGGGCGAGATCTTCCAGGCGCTGCAGTCGGGCGCCCTCGACGCCGCCGAGTTCGTCGGCCCCTACAACGACCTGGCGCTCGGCTTCTACCAGGTCGCCAAGAACTACTACTTCCCCAGCTTCATCGAGCCGGGCCTGGCCACCGAGCTGGCGGTCAACAAGGCCAAGTACGAGGCGCTGCCGAAGGACCTGCAGAAGATCGTCGAGATCGCCTGCCAGGCCGACTACGAGCAGGTGACCGCGGAGTTCTACGCCAACGATCCGCGCGCGCTGCAGACCCTGGTCGACAAGCACGGCGTCCAGGTCAAGACCTTCCCGGACGAGATCATGATGACCGGCGCCGACCATGCCGGCCAGATCCTGGCCGAGCTGCGCGATTCCGGCGATCCGATGACCAAGAAGGTCATCGAATCCTACTCGGCGGCGTGGAAGCTGATGAAGCCCTACCAGGCGATCACCGACATGGCCTACATGAGGGCCCGGGCCCAGGTCGAGAAGTACCTGTAAGGGCGCTGACGCGCCTTCTCCCTCCCCCGCGTGCGGGGGAGGGTCGGGGTGGGGGCCGCGCCTGAGCGCCACCCTCACCCTTTCGCCGCAAGCGGCGGGCCCCTCCCTCTCCCGCAAGCGGGAGAGGGACTTAGGGCGACCGCCTCAGAACAGCAGCCCGGGCAGCCAGGTCGCCAGCGCCGGGAACGCCGCCAGCACGGCCATCGCGATCACCTGCAGGCCGACGAACGGCACGACGCCGCGGTAGATCTGCCCGGTCGAGACCTCGGCCGGCGCGACGCCGCGCAGGTAGAACAGCGAGAAGCCGAAGGGCGGCGTCAGGAAGCTGGTCTGCAGGTTGATGCCGACCATCACCCCCAGCCACACCGGATCGAGGTCCATCGCCAGCAGCACCGGCGCGGTGATCGGGATGACGATGAAGATGATCTCGAACGTGTCGAGGATGAAGCCGAGCACGAACATGATCGCCATCACCACCAGCATGGCGCCGAAGGCGCCGCCCGGCAGGTTGGACAGGAACTCGTGGACGAGCTGGTCGCCGCCCATGACGCGGAAGATCAGCGAGAACACCGAGGCGCCGAACAGCACGATGAACACCATGCAGGTGATCTCGGCCGTGGCGTAGACGACCTGGCGCAGCACGTCGAACGAGAAGCGGCGCCGCGCCATGGCGAGGATGGTGGCGCCGACGGCGCCGACCGAGGCCGACTCGGTCGGGGTCGCGATGCCCATCAGGATCGAGCCCAGCACGGCGACGATCAGCAGCAGCGGCGGCAGCAGCGCCACCAGCACGTTGGCCCACATCGCCCGCCGCTCTTCGGCGGTCATCTTCAGGGCCGGGCAGCTCTTGGGGTCGACCACGGCCTTGTAGACGACCCACAGCATGTAGAGCACGACCAGGATCAGGCCGGGAATGAAGGCGCCGGCGAACAGGTCGCCGACCGAGACCGGCGTCGGGGCGAAGTTGCCCTTGTCCATCTGCACCTGGGCGTTGATGCCCTGCAGGATGTCGCCCATGAAGATCAGCACGGTCGAGGGCGGAATGATCTGGCCCAGCGTGCCCGAGGCGCAGATGACGCCGGTCGCCAGCTTGGGATCGTAGCCGGCGCGCAGCATCGCCGGCAGGCTGAGCAGGCCCATGGTCACCACGGTGGCGCCGACGATGCCGGTCGAGGCCGCGAGCAGCGCGCCGACGATCACCACCGACAGGCCGAGGCCGCCGCGCAGGGTGCCGAACAGCTGGCCCATGGTCATCAGCAGCTGCTCGGCGATGCGCGATCGCTCGAGCATCACGCCCATGAACACGAACAAAGGCACCGCCACCAGCACCTCGTTGATCATGGTGCCGACGTAACGCGACGCCAGGCTGCCGAGATTGCTCGGGTCGAAGGCGCCGAACCAGTAGCCGACCATGCCGAAGAACAGCGAGGTTCCCGCCAGCGCGAAGGCGACGGGATAGCCGATCATCAGCACCGCGATGATGCCGAAGAACATCAGGACCGAGAGGATCTCGCCGATCACGACGGTGTCCATCGCCTCACATCCCCTCGTATTTCATCGACTCGGGCACCAGGTCCTCGCGCCCCTTGAGGATCAGGATGCTGCGCCCGACCATCGCCAGGCCGTGAATCTGCAGGAACACGCAGAACAGCAGCACGAAGGTCTTGACGACGTAGAAGCCGGGCAGGCCGTCGGCGTTGCGCGACGACTCGGCGATCTGCCACGAGCCGGCGACGTAGAGCCAGCTCCACACCAGCACCACCACCGTGAACGGCAGCAGGAAGATGAAGAAGCCGATCAGGTCGGCCCACGCCTTGTAGCGGATGCTGGCCGGGCGATAGAAGATGTCGACGCGGACGTGGCTGTCCTTGAGGAAGGTGAAGCCGGCGACCCCGGTGAACATCACCGCGCTCATCCACACGTACAGGTCCTGCATCCAGACCTGGCCGTAGTTGAAGCCGTAGCGCAGCACGACCACGGCGAAGCACACCAGCACCACCCCCAGCGCCAGCCAGGAGAAGGCCTTGCCGACCACCGCGTTGAAGGCGGCGAGCGCGGCGACGATGCGGGCCAGCGCCCTCACGGCGCGCCCCTGCGCGGGCGCGACGACAGCGAAACCGTTCGAGGACGGGCCGCAATCGGCAAGTGGATCGGCATTTCGCTCCCACTGGGTAGGATGTTGCGCGAAAGACTCGGAATCAGGCGCTTGTCATACCAGCCGGGCCGAAATCACGCAAACTTGTTCGTGCGCGGGAAACCGACCGGCGGCAGGCTGCCCTGCCCCGCCCGCTTGCCGAACCAGCGGCGCAGATCGGTCTCGGTGCGCACCTTGTCCCCGAGCTGCCAGGTCAGGCCCTCGGCCAGGTTGAACAGCTTGATGTCGGCGGTGCCGCCGGCCTTGTATTTCTGCAGGATCACGCCGCGGCCGCGGCCCATCACCGGGATTTCCTCGGCCATGAACACCAGCAGCTTGCGGTTCTGTCCGATGATCGCCACGGCGTCGCCCTCGACCGGGATGCAGAACGCCGCCTTCTCGGCGCCTTCCACGTTGACGATCTGCTTGCCGGCGCGGGTCTGGGCGAGGACCTCGTCCTCCTTGACCCTGAAGCCGCGGCCGCCGGTCGAGGCGACCAGCAGCTCGCGTCCCGGCCGATGCACCAGCATGGTGGCGATGTCGGCGTCGTTGGGCAGGTCGACCTGCAGCCGCACCGGCTCGCCATGGCCGCGGCCGCGCGGAATCTTGTCGCCGGCGAGCGTGTAGAAGCGGCCGTTGGTGGCGAACACCAGGATCTTGTCGACGGTGCTGGCGCGCAGCATGAACCGCAGCGCGTCACCCTCCTTGAAGGCGAAGTCGTCGGGACTGGCGGCATGGCCCTTCACCGCGCGAATCCAGCCTTTCTCGGACAGCACCACCGTGATGTCCTCGCGCTCGACGAAGGCCTCGATCGGCACCACGACGGCGCTCGGCGCCTCGCCCAGTTCGGTGCGGCGGCGGCCGAGTTCGCTATCGCCGCCGAAGCGCTTGCCGATGTCGCGAATCTCGGCGGCGATGCGCCTCCACTGCAGCTTCTCGTCGCCGAGCAGCTCGACGATCTCGGCCTTCTCCTTGGTCAGCGCCTCGTGCTCCTTGCGGATCTCGAACTCCTCAAGCTTGCGCAGCGCGCGCAGGCGCATGTTGAGGATCGCCTCGGCCTGGACATCCGTCAGCTCGAAGCGGGCCATCAGCACCTGCTTGGGCTCGTCCTCCTCGCGGATGATGCGGATGACCTCGTCGAGGTTGAGATAGGCGATCAGGTAGCCGCCCAGCACCTCCAGCCGCTTCTCGATCTTGTCGAGCCGGTGCCGCGCCCGGCGCTGGAGCACGACCTGGCGGTGGTCGAGGAACTCGCGCAGCACCTCCTTCAGGTTCATCACCCGCGGCGTGCCGTCCGAGGCCAGCACGTTCATGTTCAGCGACGCCCGCACCTCGAGGTCGGTCTGGCGGAACAGCTGCTCCATCAGATGCTCGGGATCGACGGTGCGGTTGCGCGGTTCCAGCACGATGCGCACGTCGGTCGTCGACTCGTCGCGGATGTCGGCCAGCAGGGTCAGCTTCTTCTGCTCCAGCAGCTCGGCGACCTTCTCGATCAGCTTGGACTTCTGCACCTGATAGGGGATCTGGTCGATCACGATCTGGTACATGCCGTAGGAGAGGTCCTCCTTGCGCCAGCGCGCCCGCACCCGGAAGCTGCCGCGCCCGGTGCGATAGGCCTCGCGCACCGCCTCCGGCGTCTCGACCAGCACGCCGCCGGTGGGGAAGTCCGGGCCGGGCATGAAGCCGATCAGCGTGTCGACGTCGCAGTCGGGGTTCTTGATCAGGTGCGCCAGCGCCGTGCAGATCTCGCCGGCATTGTGCGGCGGAATGCTGGTCGCCATGCCGACCGCGATGCCGGTGGCGCCGTTGGCCAGCAGGTTCGGGAAGGCCGCCGGCATCACCACCGGCTCTTCCTCGGTGCCGTCGTAGTTGGCGCGGAAGTCGACGGCGTCCTCGTCGAGGCCCTCCATCAGCGCCTTGGCGACCTCGGTCAGGCGGGCCTCGGTGTAGCGCATGGCCGCCGCGTTGTCGCCGTCGATGTTGCCGAAATTGCCCTGGCCCTCGACCAGCGGATAGCGCACCGCGAAATCCTGCGCCAGGCGCACCATCGCGTCGTAGACCGCGACGTCGCCGTGCGGGTGGTATTTGCCGATGACGTCGCCGACGACGCGCGCGCACTTCTTGAACCCGGTGCCGGGATCGAGCCGGAGCTGCTGCATGGCGTAGAGCAGCCGCCGGTGCACCGGCTTCAGCCCGTCGCGCACGTCGGGCAGCGAGCGCGCGACGATGGTCGACATCGCATAGGCCAGGTAACGCTCGCCGAGCGCGTCGGCCAGCGGGACGGGTTTGATCTCGCCGGTGGCGGCGGGTTCGGTCATGTCGCGGAATTCCCCTTGATAAGCGCTACATATTGTAGCCTAGCACCCGATGCGGTCAACCAATCGCGTCCGGGCCGGCGGCAGCCGGCGTCCGTGCGGCGCCAGGACGCGGCGATCGAGGAAATGCCCGGTCAGCGCCAGCCCCTGGGCGACCTGGGCGGCGTCGCCCGGCCCTCCGGCGAGCAGGAAGCCCGGCAGATCGAGCAGCTTGTCGGCATAGGGCGCGCCGGCCACGGCCGAGACGGCGCGGCCGGTCTTCGGCGACACCCACCGCAGGTCCGCGGCGGCGCCGGTCACCGCGCAGGCGCCGAGATCGAGCCCGTAGCCGAGTTCGGCCAGCAGCACCAGTTCCCAACGCACGTAGCTGGCCGGCCAGGCCCCGGTCCGCAGATCGGCGGCCAGCGCGGAGAAGGCGTCGAACACCGCCGGGTGCGGCTCCCGCTCGGGCAGGGTCAGCTCGACCATGGCGCAGGCCGAGCTCAGCGCCGCCAGCCGGCCCGCATCGCCCATCGCCTGCGCCGAATGCGCCGCCGCCAGTTCGGCGGTCATCACCCCGAGTTGCTCCTCGAGCCGCGCCCGCCAGCGCACCGCGACGAGGTTGCCGGGCTGCAGCACGCCGCGCAGGCCCTTGCCGGCGCCGCCGCGCACCAGCCCGGCATGGCGGCCGTGGCCGCGCGACAGCACGTGCGCCACCACCGCGCCCTCGCCGTATCGGCGGGCCGACAGCACGAAGGCGTCGTCGCTCCAGTCCATCGCAACTCCCCGGTTCGCGGCGAAGATAGCGCGCCGCCGCGTCGGCGCCAGCGCGAAAATGGGCCGGGACGGCGGCGGCGCCCGACCTATGGCCATTATCTGATGGTTTCGTCGCGGCGCATTCCGCCTACACCGCCAGGATAGCTGGCGGCCCCCCCGACGTTGCCGTTTAATGACACTCTCGGGTATGCGCGCGGAGGACAGACGATGCTGAACGCCTTCTTCGTGTCCTGTATCGGGGCCGTCTGCCATTACGGCGTCGCCGCCGACGTCGCCGCCACGGTCGAGCGCTGCCAGACCATGGCGCCGATGATCGCCGGCATCCGCGGCGCCGCGACCCGCGTCACCGGCGCCCGCGAGCTCTATTTCGAATGCGTCGACCCGGTCACCGGCGCCGTCCTCTATTCCGCCGCCACCTCGGCGGGGATCGAGCGCTGGGCGCACGAGCGTTTCGCCCAGGAGGAGAAGTAGGCGGCCGTCGTCGCGTGCTGGGACGCCTCGTCTTCGCGGTCTATCTGCTGCTGATCCACGCGGTTCTGGCCGTCGCGGTGGTCAAGTCGGACTTCATGCTGAAGGTCGGCAAGACGCTGGGATGGCTGCCGCCGGAGGAATTTCCCGCCGAATGGTACCCCCAGGCGATGCGCGCGGCGCGCCGGCCGGTCGCGCCGGGCTCGGTGGTGCTGCTCGGCGACAGCATGGTGGCGCAGCTCCCCCCGGCCCTGGTCTCCGGCGACGCCCTCAACCTTGGCATCGGCGGCGACACCGTCCGCCGCCTCGCCGAGCGCCTGCCGCTGCATGGCGGGCTCGAGGCGGCGGCGGCGGTGGTCGTCGCGGTCGGAGTCAACGACCTCAAGTACCGCGACCCCGTCGCCGTCGCCGCCGATTACGCCGCCATGCTGTCCGCGATTCCGGCGGGACCGCGCCTCTTCGCGGCGACGGTGCTGCCGGTCGACGAGGACAACCCGGCGGTCCGGGCCCGCGACTGGCTGCGCAACGAGCGCATCGCCGCGGTCAACGACGGCATCCGCCGCGCCTGTGCGGCGCGTCCGGACTGCCGCCTGGCCGAAGGCTGGAGCGACATGCCGGCCGGCTACGCCGGTCCCGACGGCTGGCATTTGGCCCCGGCCGGTCAGGCGGCGTGGGCCGGGCTCTTGCGCGCGGCGATCGGGCGCTGACGGCGGCACAGCCGCAGCAGCGGCTGCTCGACCCAGGTCCAGAACGCCAGCGCCGCCACGACCGAAACGCCGGAGACGGCCCAGAAGATCGCCCAGATCGGCACCAATGCGTGCAGGTCCAGCCGTTCGACGATCTCGACGGCGACGATCAGCACCGGCGCGTGCACCAGATACAGGCTGTAGGACGCCGCCCCAAGCCGCACCAGCGGACGCGGCACCCGCCAGGCGCCAAGGCGGTCGGCTCCGGCGCAGCCCAGCACCACCACCGTCGCCGCCGCCGCGAAGGCGATGCGCCACGAGAGGCCCTGTCCGCCCGAGGGAAGCACTCCGGCGAGCAGCATCGCGCCGAGGAACAGCCCGCCCCCGACGACCGCGCTCGTCCGCGCCAGCGGCACCGTGCCGCGCGCCAGCACCAGGGCCGCCGCCATGCCCAGGAAGAAGCCGATGTTGTAGCCGTTGACCAGGATCGCCGGCATCGCCGCGACGGTGCCGGCGGAGACCATGCCGCCGAGGATGACGGCCAGCCAGGCGGCGAAGACCGCCAGTCCGAGGCCGCGGTGCAGGATGCACAGCGCGAAGGCGGCGTAGAACACGATCTCGTGGACCAGCGACCAGCCGACGTCCAGCACCGGCACCGTCCCGGGGACCAGCAGCAGCGAGCGCAGCAGCAGCCCCGGGTCCGGCAGGCCGGCGCCGGGGCTGGCGACCAGCAGCGCCAGCACCAGGGCGGTGGCGATCCAGTAGGCGGGAAGAATCCGCGACAGCCGCCGCCAGGCATAGCCTCCGATCCGGCGGGGCGCGCCCAGGTCGCGGCGGTGGCTCCACAGGATGATGAAGCCGCTGAGCACGAAGAAGAAGTCGACGCCGGCGTGCCCGGCCAGGAACAGCCCGCCCAGCGGCAGCGCCCCGAGCTGCGGCTCGATGATCCGCGTCGCGTGATACAGCGTCACGGCCAAGGCGGCGACGCCGCGCCCGGCCTCGATGCTCTCGAGCTTGCCCCCGCCCTGCGCGACCGCTGTGGACATGTGCGTCGGCTTTCTGTTTCAGACGACGCAAGAATGCCGCAGGCGCGCGCGCCGGGGGAACCGGACGGGCGGACTAAACGCCCGGCCATCGGCGCAGGCGGGCGGGCCGCCGGGCAAACGAAAGGCCCTGGCCGACTGGGGCGAGGGCCTCGACCTTCATGGTGAGCGCGCCGGGACACGGCCTGTCTCAGCCCATGGCAACGGCGACCGCCACGGCCATCACGATCAGCGCCAGCACCCACGGCCAGAGCGGCGGCGGCCGACCGCGGCGCCTGGAGCTGCGGTGCGGGTTCTTCATGTCGCCTCCGCCGTCATCGGCCTCACCTCCGGCCCGCCGCCTGTTCATGGAAATCGGCAAGACGGCTGATGCTTGTCGACAGCAGCCGGTGATCGCCGGACGCCGAGACCGCCGCCAGGACGACCGCCGCCTCCTCTCCCAGAAAGCCGGCTTCCTGGAGCGCCGGGATGAAACCGTCCGACCGCAGCACGTCGTTTGCGGACCGCAGCATGCGGTGCTTTCCCCGCTGGCCTTCCTTCTCGATGCAGTCGATCATTGCCTCGTCGGCCGGTCGCTTGCGCTGAATCTCGAATGCCAGCGCGCGGAGGAAGCGGACCTTGACCTCCATGTCCTTGTTCATGTCGCTTCGCCTTGTCTCTGCAGCCGCACCCCCGGCCCTCCGCCATCCGCCGGGCGCGCGCCAAAAGTACCGGCCCCGGAAATCAAAAGGGCCTGGCCGTCACCAGCCAGGCCCTTGTCGTTCTTGGTGAGCGCGCTGGGACTCGAACCCAGGGCCTACTGATTAAAAGTCAGTTGCTCTACCAACTGAGCTACGCGCTCGAAGGGGCGCACCATAGGCGGGCGGCGGTGGGTGGTCAAGAGCGCCGCCGCCCGGGCCGTCGGCGGCGCTACTTCACGTCGGCGGCGACGCGCATCGTCGCGATATGGTCGGGATTGGCGACCGCGCCGTTGCGGGCGGCGCTGCCCTTCTCGATCTTGTCGACGCAGTCCATGCCCTCGGTGACCTTGCCCCAGACGGTGTACTTGCCGTCCAGGTGCGGCGCTGCGCCGAGCATGATGAAGAACTGGCTGTCGGCGCTGTTCGGGTCGGCGGCGCGGGCCATCGAGGCGGTGCCGCGGACGTGCTTCTCGTTCGAGAACTCGGCCGGCAGGTTCTGGCCCGAGCCGCCGGTGCCGTTGCCCATCGGGTCGCCGCCCTGGACCATGAAGCCGTCGATGACGCGGTGGAAGGCCAGCCCGTCGTAGAAGCCCTTGCGCGCCAGCTCCTTGATGCGGGCGACGTGCTTGGGCGCCAGGTCGGGGCGCATCTCGATGACCACCCGGCACTGGTCCTCCGCGAGGTCCATGACCAGGGTGTTCTCGGGATCGGCGGCGGCGGCCGGGACGGCCAGCGCCGCGGCCAGGCCGGCGGCGCCGGCGAGGATCGCGAAGCTCTTCATGCGGGTGCGGTGTCCTATTCCTTGACGTCGGCGGCGACGCGCATGCGCAGGATCTTGTCGGGGTCCTCGACCGATCCGTTCCGGCGCAGGTCGCCGCGCTTGATGTTGTCGACGAATTCCATGCCTTCCACCACCTGGCCCCAGACCGTGTACTGGCCGTCGAGGTGCGGCGAGCGGTCGAACATCAGGAAGAACTGGCTGTCGGCGCTGTCGGGATGGCCGGCGCGGGCCATCGAGGCGGTGCCGCGCACGTGCGGCTCGTTCGAGAACTCGGCCTTCAGCTTCTGGCCCGAGCCGCCCATGCCGGTGCCCTCGGGATCGCCGCCCTGGGCCATGAAGCCCTCGATGACGCGGTGGAAGGCGGTGCCGTCGTAGAAGCCCTGACGCGCCAGCTCCTTGATGCGGGCGACATGGCCGGGGGCCAGGTCGGGACGCAGGGCGATGACCACGCGGCCGTCCTTGAGGTCGAGATACAGGGTGTTTTCGAGGTCCAACTCGGCCATCGCCGCAATCTCCCGTTCGGAAAGTAAGCTGTTCAGGCGCCGCCGCCGGCGCGTTCCTCGGCGAAGCGGGCATCGAGGCGGGCGCGCACGCGCGGCGAGACGAAGGCGTCGATCTTGCCGCCGAGCCGGCCGATCTCCTTGACGAACCGCGACGAGATGAACTGGCAGCGCTCGGACGCCATCAGGAACACCGTCTCGATCTCGGGGCACAGCCGCGCGTTCATGCCCGCCATCTGGAATTCGTACTCGAAGTCCGAGACCGCCCGCAAGCCGCGCACGATGACGTTGGCGCCGCAGTCGGTGGCGAACTGCATCAGCAGGTTGCCGAACGGGCGCACCTCGACGGTGGTCCCGGCCGGCAGGCCCAGCGCCGCGACATCCTCGCGCACCATGGCCACCCGCTCGTCCAGCGTGAACAGCGGGCCCTTGCCGGCGTTCACGGCCACCGCGACGATCAGGTGATCGACGATGCGGGTGGCGCGGATGATGATGTCCATATGGCCGGCGGTGACCGGGTCGAAGGTGCCCGGATAGACGCCGATGCGCTTACTCATTGGCGGTTCCTTCCTCGCCGCCGGCGCCGCCGTCGCCACCCGCGTCGCCGTCCGGCCCCTCGCCCGGCTCGCCGGCCTCGTCGCCCGTCTCGTCGCCGGGCTCGTCGCCGTTCTCGTCGCCGTTGGCGCCGACGTCGCCGAGCCGGGCCACCGAGACCACGTGCTCGTCCTCGGCGGTGCGCAGCAGCACCACGCCCAGCGTGCGCCGGCCGGTGATGCGGATGTCGTGCACCGGCATGCGGATCAGCTTGCCGCCGTCGGTGACCATCATGATCTGGTCCTCCTCGGCGATCGGGAACGAGGCGACGACGTGGCCGTTGCGCTCGGAGGTCTCGATATTGGCGATGCCCTGGCCGCCGCGGCCGGTGATCCGGTACAGATAGGCCGAGGTGCGCTTGCCGAAGCCGTTGGCGGTGACCGTCAGGATGTACTGCTCGGCCGCCGACAGGCGCGCGTACTCTTCGGGCGACAGGCCGCCGTCGGTGGTGGTGGCCTCCTCCTCGCCCTCGACCGTCTCGCCGGCGGCGCGCCGGTTGGCGTTGGCCATGCGGATGTAGGCGTCGCGGGTTTCGGTGTCGACCTCGATGTGGTCGAGGATCGACATCGAGATGACGTCGTCGCCGTCCTCGAGCCGAATGCCGCGCACGCCGGTCGAATCGCGGCCCTTGAACACGCGCACGTCGGTGACGGGGAAACGGATGCACTTGCCGCCGCGCGCCGCCAGCAGCACGTCGTGCTGCTCTGAGCAGGTCTGCACCGCGATCAGGCGGTCGCCCTCGTCCAGCTTCATGGCGATCTTGCCGTTGGCGCGGATGTCGACGAAGTCGGACAGCCGGTTGCGGCGGACGTTGCCGGTGGCGGTGGCGAACATGACGTGCAGGTCGCCCCAGGTCGTCTCGTCCTCGGGCAGCGGCATGATGGTCGAGATGATCTCGCCCTCCTGCAACGGCAGCAGGTTGACCATCGCCTTGCCGCGCGACTGCGGATTGCCCAGCGGCAGCCGGTAGACCTTCATCTTGTAGCAGATGCCGCGCGACGAGAAGAACAGCACCGGGGTGTGGGTGTTGGCGACGAAGACCGTGGTGACGACGTCCTCCTCGCGCATCGCCATGCCCGATCGGCCCTTGCCGCCGCGGCGCTGGGCGCGATAGGCCGACAGCGGCACGCGCTTGATGTAGCCGGTGCCGGTGACGGTGACCACCATGTCCTCGCGCTGGATCAGGTCCTCGATGTCGGCCTCGAACTCGGCCTCCTCGATGGTGGTCCGCCGCGGGGTGGCGAACTGGTCGCGCATTTCGACCAGTTCCTGGCGCAGCACCTCGTACAGCCGCTCGCGCGAGCTGAGGATGTGCAGGTATTCGGCGATCTGGGCGCCGATCTCGCGCAGCTCGTTGCCGATCTTGTCGCGCTCGAGGCCGGTCAGACGGTGCAGGCGCAGGTCGAGAATCGCCTTGGCCTGGATCTCCGACAGCCGGTAGGTGCCCTCGACCACCTCGTGGCCCGGCTCGTCGATCAGCTTGATCAGCGGCTCGACGTCCGCCGCCGGCCAGTGGCGCGCCATCAGCTGCTCGCGCGCCGTCCCCGGATCGGGCGCGTTGCGGATCAGCGCGATGACATCGTCGATATTGGCCACCGCGACCGCCAGGCCGGCCAGGACGTGGGCGCGTTCGCGCGCCTTGCCGAGCTCGTAGGCGGTGCGCCGGGTGATGACCTCCTCGCGGAACGCGATGAAGGCGACGATGATGTCGCGCAGGGTCATCAGCTCGGGCTTGCCTAGATTCAGCGCCAGCATGTTGACGCCGAAGCTGGTCTGCAGCGGGCTGAAGCGATAGAGCTGCGCCAGCACGACGTCGGCGACCGCGTCGCGCCGCAGCTCGATCACCACGCGCACGCCGTCGCGATCCGATTCGTCGCGCAGGTCCGAGATGCCCTCGATGCGCTTGTCGCGCACCAGCTCGGCGATCTGCTCGAGCATGCGGGCCTTGTTGACCTGGTACGGCACCTCGGTGACGACGATGGCCTCGCGGTCCTTGCGGACCTCCTCGATGTGCACGCGCCCGCGCATGATCACCGAGCCGCGGCCGGTGGTATGGGCCGAGCGGATGCCGGAGCGGCCGAGAATCGTGCCGCCGGTCGGGAAGTCCGGCCCGGGCACGATCTCCAGCAGCTCTTCGAGCGTGATCTCGGGGTTGTCGATGTAGGCGCAGCAGGCGTCGATCACCTCGCCGAGATTATGCGGCGGGATGTTGGTCGCCATGCCGACGGCGATGCCGCCGGCGCCGTTGACCAGCAGATTCGGGAACCGCGCCGGCAGCACCAGCGGCTCGAACGTGGTGTCGTCGTAGTTCGAGCCGAAATCGACGGTGTCCTTGTCGATGTCCTCGATCAGGCTGTGCGCGGCGCGTGCCAGGCGCGCCTCGGTGTAGCGCATCGCCGCCGGCGGATCGCCGTCCATCGAGCCGAAGTTGCCCTGGCCGTCGATCAGCGGCAGGCGCATCGAGAAGTCCTGCGCCATGCGGACCATGGCGTCGTAGATCGCGGCGTCGCCGTGCGGGTGGTATTTTCCCATCACGTCGCCGACGATGCGCGCCGACTTGCGGAACGGCCGGTTCCAGTCGTAGCCGTTCTCCTTCATCGAATAAAGGATGCGGCGATGCACCGGCTTCAGCCCGTCGCGGACGTCGGGCAGAGCGCGGCTCACGATCACGCTCATCGCGTAGTCGAGGTACGAGCGCTTCATCTCGTCCTCGATGGTGACCGGCGTGATGTCGAAAGGCTGCGGAGTGGTCGGTGTGGTCAATGCCAGTGTCTCAAAGACTGCTGATTCGGCTGAAAAAAATGCCTATGGGCGCCGGTGAGGCGCCCGGCGCACGCTAGCAGATATCGCAGGGGCGAACAACCTTCCCCGCGCCGGGCGTTGCGCCCACGCGCGGGGTGGCATACTGATGATCGGCGATGAACGAGCAAACCGGCATTTCCGAGCGACCGACGGCCCGCGAGCGCGGGGCCGAGGCGTGGATCGCGCTCGGCTACGTGGTCGCGTTCGTCGCCGTCTACGCCCTGACCGCGTGGCCACACCGGCTGCCGCTCGACGCCGGCCCCTGGAACCCTGCCCACGCGCTGAGCCTGGCGCTGCTGATGATCTGCGGCCCGCGCCACACCGTGACCGTGCTGATCGCCAATCTGGCGGCCTATCTCCTGATGTTCGGCGCCGCCGCCGAATGGTGGGTGTATGCCGGGATGGCGCTGGCGGTGGCCGGCGGCTACGGCGCCGCCGCCAAGGTGCTGCGCGACGAGGTCGATTTCGATTCCCGCCTGTCGCGGCTGCGCGACGTCATGGTGCTGGTCGTCGTCGTCGTCGCCGCGGCGATGGCGGTCGCCGCCGCCGAGATCGCCGTCGCGGCGATGTTCCGGCTCGTGCCCTGGGACTTCTTCACCCAGGTCGTGTTCCGGGCCTGGGCCAGCCACGTCATCGGCATCCTGAGCGTCGCCCCGGTGCTGCTGGTCCGCCGCCGCCTGCGCGGCCGCGACCTGCTGCAGCCCGAAGCGGCGGTGTTCCTGGCCCTGATCGGCCTGACCACCTGGCTGCTGTTCGGGCCGCTGTTCGACGCGGCGCTGCGGGCCTTCTACCTTCTGTTCCTGCCGCTGGTGTGGATTTCGGTCCGCCACGGCCTGCGCGGCGCCGCCCTGGGCGTGGTCACGGTCCACCTCGCGCTGATGGTGGCGACGGCGTTCGGCCGCTCGGGCGGCATGACCCTGACCGACCTCCAGTTGCTGATGCTCGCCCTGACGGTCACCAACCTGGTGCTGGGCGGCGTGGTCAGCGAGCGCCGCCGGGCCGAGGTCTGGCTGCGCGCGCATCAGGCCGAGCTGGCGCATGCCTCGCGGCTGTCGACCAGCGGCGAGATGGCCTCGGCGCTGGCGCACGAGCTCAACCAGCCGCTGGCGGCGACCATCAGCTACGTCCGCGCCTGCCAGATGGCGATGCAGCGCGGCCCGGCCGATCCCGAGCTGCTGGGCCTGATGGACAAGGCGGTCGCCCAGGCCGAGCGGGCGGCGGCCGTGGTCCGCGGCCTGCGCTCGTTCCTGCGCAAGGAGGACGCGCCGCGCACCCTCGTCGAGCCGCGGGTTCTGATCGCCGAGGCGCTGGCGCTGTCGGGCAGCGAGGCCGCGCACCACCAGGTGGCGTTGCGCAGTCATCTGATCGAGCCGCTGCCGCGGGTGCGCGTCGACGCCATCCAGATCCAGCAGGTGATCATCAATCTGGTGCGCAACGGCATCGAGGCGGTCTCGGCCGCCGAGGCCCGGCGCCGCCAGGTCACGGTCACCGCCCGGGCGGTCGAGGGCGGCCTGGAGGTCTCGGTCGCCGACACCGGCGCCGGCCTGTCGCCGGAGATCGCCGACCGGCTGTTCGCGCCGTTCACCACCACGAAGCGCCACGGCATGGGGTTGGGACTGGCGATCGCCCGCTCGATCGTCGAGACTCACGGGGGCAGGCTATGGGCCGACAAGCCGCAGCCGCGCGGCGGCGCCGTGTTCCGGTTCCGCCTGCCCGACGCCACCAAGGAGGACCAGAATGGACGCTGACTCGCCGCGCGTTCACGTCGTCGACGACGACGAGGCGCTGCGCGACGCCCTCGGCGTGCTGCTGCGGATGGCCGGATTTGCGGTGTGCACCTTTCCCGACGCCGAGTCGGTGCTGGCCGAGGTGACTCCCGCGACCGCCGGCTGCCTGGTGGTCGACGTCCGCATGCCGGGCATGGGCGGCCTCGAACTCCAGCAGGAGCTGACCCGGCGCGGGGTGACCATGCCGCTGATCGTGATCACCGGCCACGGCGACGTGCCGATGGCCGTGCAGGCGCTGAAGGCCGGGGCGCTCGACTTCTTCGAAAAGCCCTTCGACGACCGCCTGCTGATCGAGCGGGTGCGCGAGGCGCTGGCCGCCGACGCCCGCGCCCGCGCCGAGCGGCGCGAGCACGACGCGGCGGCCGAGCGAATCGGCCAGCTCAGCCCGCGCGAGCGCGAGGTGATGCGCATGGTCGCCGAGGGCCTGTCCAACAAGGTGATCGGCGCCCGGCTGGGCATCAGCTCCCGCACCGTCGAGACCCACCGCGCCAGGGTGATGGAGAAGACCGGCGCGACCAGCGCCGCCGACCTCACCCGCCTGGTGCTGCGCCTTAGCGACGACGATCCGTAATCCTCCGGATACCGTCGGCGGACCAAGTCAGGTATGTTGAAGGCCTGGGAGATCATTGGATTTCCGAGGAACCGTGCTTAGACTGGGCGGTGGCCGTTCGCTCCGAGGAGCTTGGCCCCGCCCTTTTTTTGGTTGATCGCCGATTTGCGGGAAAGGCGTTTCCAGCGCTTGGCTGCCCTGGGAGCGCGGGCGTCCTCGCCCGCATGGTCGGCCGCCTGAGGCGGTTGGCGGGCGGGACGCCCGCGCTCCCAGGGCATTTGCCGCTTGCCAGTACCCTTTTTTGGTTGATCGCCGATTTGCGGGGAGCGCCCCAGATCGTCGCCCCCGCGGAGGCGGGGGCCCATTTTCCAGAGGCTTCGGGTGTGCGGGCCGACCTTTTTTGCCGGATTGCGTCCGCCGGGTCTTTCCCGAACGGCGCCGGCGGGTTAAAAGACCGCGACCGCAGCAAGTCGAACGATGGCCGAGACCTATCTCACCAGCGCCCTGATCTTCCTCGCCATCGCCGTGGTGGTCACGCCGGTGTGCCATCGCCTGCGCGTCAGCCCGATCATCGGCTATCTGGTGGTCGGCAGCATCGTCGGCCCTTACGGCCTGCGGCTGATCGACGACACCCCGGGCACCCGCTTCCTGGCCGAGTTGGGAATCGTGTTCCTGCTGTTCATGATCGGCCTCGAGCTGTCCTTCGACCGCCTGCGGGTGATCCGGCGCTACGTGTTCGGCCTGGGCAGCGCCCAGGTGATCATCACGGCGGGCGCGATCGGCGGCATTCTCTACATGCTGGGCACCCAGGCCGAGGCGTCGATCGTGCTCGGGCTGGCGCTGGCCTTCTCGTCGACGGCCTTCGTGCTGGGCGTGCTCAGCGAGCGTCAGGCGCTGTCGTCCCAGGTCGGTCGCGTCTCGGTGGCGGTCCTGATCCTCCAGGACTTCGCCGTCGTGCCGCTGCTGGTGATGATCCCGCTGCTCGGCACCAGCGAGGGGGCGCTCGGCCCGGCGCTGATGATGGCGATGCTCAAGGCGCTGGCGGCGCTGGCGGCGCTGTTCGTGGTCTCGCGCTTCCTGCTGCGGCCGGCCTTCCGCATCGTCGCCGCGACCCGCGCGCCCGACGTCTTCATCGCCGCCGTGCTGCTGGTGGCGGTCGGCACCGCCTTCGCCACCGAGCATGCCGGCCTGTCGCCGGCCCTCGGCGCCTTCCTGGCCGGCGCCATGCTGGCCGGCACCGAGTTCCGCCATCAGGTCGAGGCCGACATCCAGCCGCTGCGCGGCCTGCTGCTGGGGCTGTTCTTCCTGACCGTCGGCATGCTGGTCGATCCGGCCGACGTCATCGCCAACTGGCAATCGGTGATCGTCGGCCTGATGGGGCTGCTGCTGCTCAAGGGCCTGCTGATCTTCCTGCTGGCCCGCGCCTTCGGGTTCTCGAACCCGGTCGCCCTGCATCTCGGCCTGGTGCTGGCCCAGGGCGGCGAGTTCGCGTTCATCGCGCTGGGCCGCGCCGCCGATTCGAACCTGGTCTCGGGCAATCTGGTCGACCAGCTCGTGGTGATCATCGCCGCCAGCATGGCGCTGACGCCGTTCCTCGACTCGCTCGGCAATCGCCTGGTGCGCCATTTCGAGCGCCACAAGGCCGAGCGCCACGGCCCCGGCCGCGAGGTTCACGACCTCGCCGACCACGTCATCATCGCCGGCTTCGGCCGCGTCGGCCAGACGGTGGCGGCGATCCTGCGCTCGCGCGGCATCCCGTTCGTCGCCCTCGACCGCCACCCGGTCCTGGTCGCGGAATTCCGCAATCGCGGCGAGCTGGTGTTCTTCGGCGACGCGCGCAAGGTCGACGTGCTCAAGGCGATCGGCGCCGAACGCGCCCGCGCCGCCGTGCTGACGCTCGACGGCCAGGGCGCCGAGCGCATCCTGTCGCGGCTGCGGCGCGAGTTCCCGAATCTGCGCGTCCTGGTCCGCGCCCGCGACCAGCGCCACCGCAGCCGGCTCGAGGCGGCCGGCGCCAGCGCCGTCGTGCCCGAGACGCTGGAGGGCAGCCTGCAGCTCGCGGGCGCGCTGCTGCGCAGCCTGGGCACGCCGAACGACGAGGTGCACGAACTCCTCGACGGCTACCGCCGCAACGACTACGCCCTGCTGGAAGAAGTCCTTCCGGAAGAATGACGAACGGCATTTATGCCGTCCGCAATAAATTCCATGACCAATGAGACTTGACCGACGCCCGGATCATAAGTGGAAGGCGTTCGAGTAAGTAGACTCGCCCCGAATACGCAGCCCTCTATCCCCTTGGCGCGTTGTTGCGCCGTGAAGCGCCGCAATATCTTGGGCATCGAACCCGAGTGTTTCGCAAGGCGCTATGTCCCGGCTGCTGTTCCTCACCCAGCGCATCCCCTACCCGCCGATCAAGGGCGAGAAGATCCGGCCGTTGCAGATCCTCAAACATCTGCGGCGCCGCCACGAGGTCCATCTCGGCTGCCTGATCGACGATCCCGCCGACCGCGCGCATGTCGAGACCGTGCGCGGGATGTGCGCCGACGCCCATTTCGCGACGCTCGACCGGCGCCTCGCCAAGGCGACCTGCGGCCGCGGCGTGCTCACCGGCGAGCCGCTGAGCGTGACCTATTTCCGCGACGCCGGCCTGCAGCGCTGGGTCGACCGGACGATGGCCCGCGTCAGGCCCGACGTGGTGTTCGTCTGCTCCGGCAACATGGCGCCCTACGTGCTGCACCATGCCGACGCGACCGGCTGCCTGCTCGTCGACCTCGCCGACGTCGATTCCGAGAAGTGGCGGGCCTATGCCGCCGAGGCGCGCGGCCCGATGCGCTGGGTCTACGCCCGCGAGGCGGAAAAGGTGGCGGCGCTGGAGCGCCGCATCGCGGTGATCGCCGACTGGTCGACCTTCGTCACCGAGGCCGAGGCGGCGCTGTTCCGCCGGATGGTGCCGAACAACGCCGCCCGCGTGCACGCGGTGCGCTCGGGCATCGACCACGCCTATTTCGACCCGGCCGGCCGGCATGCGCCGCCGTTCGACCCGGCGCGGCCGAATTTCGTCTTCACCGGCACCATGGACTACCCGCCGAACGTCGACGCGGTGTGCTGGTTCGCGCGCGAGATCCTGCCACTGGTCCGCACATCGCTGCCCGACGCCGCGTTCTGGGTGGTCGGCGCCAGCCCGGCCCCCGCCGTGCAGCGGCTGGCGTCGCTCGACGGCGTCGCAGTCACCGGCCGGGTGCCCGACGTGCGGCCCTACCTGGCGCATGCCGCGGCCTGCGTCGCGCCGGTGCGCATCGCCCGCGGCATCCAGAACAAGGTGCTGGAGGCGATGGCGATGGGCCGCCCGACAGTGGTGACGCCGCAAGCGCTGGAAGGCATCGACGCCGAGCCCGGCCGCGACCTGCTGCTGGCCGGCGACGCCGCCTCGTTCGCCGCGGCGGCGGTCGCCGCCGCCCGCGGCCCCGACCGTGGCGAACTCGGCGCCGCCGCGCGGCGGCTGGTCGTCGAGCGCTTCGGCTGGAGCGCCACCCTGCCCGCCTTCGACCGCCTGATCGCCACCGCGCGCGGCGGCCGGCCGGCCGAGCCGCTGGCCGATGCCGCCGGCTTCTGAACAACAGGAGGATTTCCGTGATCGTCCGCTCCCGCGCCCCTCTGCGTCTCGGTCTCGCCGGCGGCGGCACCGACGTCTCGCCGTATTGCGACCAGCACGGCGGCGCCGTGCTCAACGCCACCATCGACCTCTACGCGACCACGGTGATCGAGCCCACCGACGACGAGCGGCTGGTGTTCACCGCCGCCGACCTCGACCAGACCTGGGAAGGCGATGCCGACTGCCGGATGGCGGTCGACGACCCGCTGATCCTGCACAAGGCGGTGTACCGGCGGGTGATGCGCCAGTTCAACGACGGCCGCCCGCTGGGGTGCCGGGTCACCACCTACTGCGACGCGCCGCCCGGGTCGGGGCTCGGCACCTCCTCGACCATGGTGGTGTCGCTGCTCAAGGGCTACACCGAGTGGCTGAACCTGCCGCTGGGCGAATACGAGATCGCGCGGCTCGCCTACGAGATCGAGCGCAAGGACGCCGCCCTGCAGGGCGGCCGCCAGGACCAGTACGCGGCGACCTTCGGCGGCGTCAACTTCATGGAGTTCTATCGCGACGAGCGGGTGATCGTGAATCCGCTCAGGGTCAAGAACTGGATCATGTCCGAGCTCGAGACCTCGATCGTGCTGTTCAACTGCGGCGTCTCGCGCTCGTCGGCGCGCATCATCGACGAGCAGGTCAAGAACGTCGTCAACGACAACCGCGGCTCGGTCGACGCCATGCACACGCTCAAGGCCGACGCCCAGACGATGAAGGAGTGCCTGCTCAAGGGCGACTTCCGCCGCTTCGGGGCGGTGATGCGCAAATCCTGGGAGGCCAAGAAGCGCCTGGCCGGCAGCGTCACCACCAACGTCATCGAGCATGTCTACGGCAAGGCGATCGAGGCCGGGGCGCTGGCCGGCAAGGTCTCGGGCGCCGGCGGCGGCGGCTTCATCATCTTCCTGGTCGACCCTGCGCGGCGCCTCGACGTCATCCGCACGCTGGAGAAGGAGCCGGGCCGGGTCACCACCTGCCACTTCACCAAGAACGGCACCCAGGGCTGGCGGGTCGCCGGCTGATGCGGGCGATCGTCCTGGCCGGGGGCCTCGGCACCCGCCTGCGCCCGGTGGTCGCCGACGTGCCGAAACCGCTGGCCCCGGTGGCGGGTCGGCCGTTCCTGTCGATTCTGCTCGACCGCCTCGAGGCCGGCGGCGTCGACGAGGCGGTGCTGGCGGTCGGCCATCGCCGCGAGGCGATCATCGATCGTTTCGGCGAGCGCCACGGCGGCATCCGCCTGCGCTACGCGATCGAGACCGCGCCTTTGGGCACCGGCGGCGGCCTGCGCAACGCCGCCGGCATGGTCGCGCCCGGGCCGGTGCTGGTGGTCAACGGCGACACCCTGCTCGACATCGACCACGCCGCCGTGATGCGCGCGCATCGGGACGGCGGCCGCGGCCTGACCATGGTGCTGCGCCGGGTCGCGGATGCCGGCCGCTACGGCCGCGTCGTGGTCGGCGCCGGCCGGGTCGTCGCGTTCGCGGCGGCCGGCGGCGGCGGGCCGGGCCTGATCAATTCCGGCGTCTACGTCCTCGACCCCGCCATCCTCGACGACGCGCCGCCGGGGCCGTTCTCGTTCGAGAAGGATTTCCTCGAGCCGCGGATCGCGGCTCTGAAGCCGCTCGCCGTCGAGACCGACGGCTATTTCATCGACATCGGCGTGCCCGAGGATTACCGGCGCGCCCAGACGGAACTCGCCGCCCCATGAAGATCCTGTTCCACCACCGCATCGCCTCGCGCGACGGCCAGGCCGTCCACATCGAGGAACTCATCGCCGCGCTGACCGCCCAGGGCCACGAGGTGGTGCTGGTCGGCCCGGGCGGCTTTCAGAACACCAGCTTCGGCGGCGGCAGCCGTTTCGTGGCGGCGCTCAAGCGCCTGCTGCCGGCCGCCGTCTACGAGCTGCTGGAGCTCGCCTACAGCGCCAGGGCCTTCCTGCGCCTGAACGGCGCCATCCGCCGCCACCGGCCAGACGCGATCTACGAACGCTACTCGCTGTATCTGCGCGCCGGGCTGTGGGCCAGCCGGCTGCACGGGCTGCCGCTGCTGCTCGAGGTCAATGGCCCCCTGTACGAGGAGCGCGCCGCCCATGACGGGCTGGCCCTGCACCGGCTGGCGCGCTGGGCCCAGACCAGCCTGTGGCGCGGAGCGGATTTCGTGCTGCCGGTCACCGACGTGCTCGCCGGCTACGTCCGCCGCGCCGGCGTGCCCGAGCAGCGCATCGCCGTCGTCCCCAACGGCATCGCGCCCGAGCGCTTCCCCGGCGCCCCCGACGTCGCCGCCGCCAAGCGGGCGCTGGGCCTCGACGGGCGGCTGGTGCTCGGCTTCACCGGCTTCGTGCGCACCTGGCACGCGCTCGACCGCATCATCGACATGATCGCCGCCAACGGCGAGCGGCTGAACCTGCATCTGCTGGTCGTCGGCGACGGCCCGGCGCGGCGCGAGCTCGAGGAGCAGGCGGCGCGCCTGGGCATCGCCGGGCGCGTCACCTTCACCGGCGTCGTCGAGCGCGACGCCATCGCGGGCCATGTCAGCGCCTTCGACATCGCCCTGCAGCCGGGCGTGACGGAATACGCCTCGCCGCTGAAGCTGTTCGAGTACATGGCGCTGGGCCGCGCCGTGGTGGCGCCGGACATGGCCAACATCCGCGAGATCCTCACCGACGGCCACGACGCGCTGCTGTTCCCGCCGGACCGCCCCGGCGGCCTCGCCGAGGCGGTGCTGCGGCTGTGCGAGGACGACGCCCTGCGCGCCAGCGTCGGCGCCCGGGCCGCCGAGACGATCCGCGACAAGCGCCTGACCTGGGACAACAACGCCCGTCGCGTCGTCACGTTGGCGGCGGCGGCGGTGCGCCGCCGGCCCGAGGCCGAACCGGCGCTGAAGGCGTCCTAGCCCTTCGCCTTCGCCGCCTGGCCCGAGGGCGCCGCCATGCGCGGGCGGCGGTTGACCAGCCAGATGCCGGCGGCGACCAGGGCCAGGGCGAGGCCGAGCAGCGGCGTGACGCGCTCGTCGAGCAGCACCGCGCCGAAGCTCATGCCGAACAGCGGCGTCAGGAACGAGAACGCCGACAGCCGGCCGGCCGGATAGTTGGCGACCAGCCAGAACCAGATCAGATAGCTCGCGAAGGCGACGATCACGATCTGGAAGGCCAGCGCGCCGACGATCAGCGGCGTCAGCGGCCCCGGCGCGCCCTCGGCCATCAGCAGCGACATCGGCGGCAGCACCACGGCCGAGACCGCGAGCTGGTAGAACAGCGTCTTCGACGCGCGCACCCGCGCCAGCCGGCTGGCCTTGATGACCACGGTCGTCGCGCCCCACAGCACCGCCGCCGCCACGGCCAGCGCGTCGCCGAGCAGCGATCCGTCGCCGCCCAGCCCGACGCCGTCGGCGAAGGCGATGGCGACGCCGGCGAAGGCCGAGACCAGCCCGACCACCTGGACCAGGCGCAGCCGCTCGCCGGGGACGAACAGATGCGCCCCGACGGCGACCACGAAGGGCGCGATGTAGAGGAACAGCACCGCCCGCCCGGCGGTGGTCAGGTCGAGGGCGATGAACAGCAGCAGGAACTCGAACGCGAACAGCGTTCCGGCCAGCAATCCCGGCCACAGGCTGCGGTCGCGGTCGAACAGCGGCACCCGGCGCGCCGCGCACCAGCCCCACAGCAGCAGCGCCGCCCCGGCCGAGCGCAGCCCGGCCTGCAGCACCGGCGGAAAGCCCTCGTTGGCGACCTTGATGCTGACCTGCTGCAGCCCCCAGGTGGCGCACAGCGCCACCATCAGCATCATCGCCAGGGCGTCCAGTCGGTCTCGGCTCATCGCGCTCTCCTGATCCGGCCGAGCAGGCTAGCAGAGGCCGACGGCGCCGGCCACTCTGGCCTGACGCTTGCAGCGCGAGGCGGCATGACGGCTTTCTTCCCATTGGCGGGACCGATGCTCGCCCTGCTGCTCGCCGGCTGCGCGATGCCCGAGGCGCGCTCGCCGTACATCGATCCGATCTCCGAACTGGTCGAGCGCCGCGAACAGCGTGAGATCGTCGCGACGACGCCTGCGCCGCCGCATCCGGCGGCGATCGCCTATCACGGCGGCGGCCTGCGCGAACGCCACGTCGCCGACCTGCGCCGGCTCCACGCGATCGGAAGCCGCGTCCTGGCGGCGAACGCGCCGCTGTGCGGCGGGCGGGTCACGGCCGATATCGGCCTCGCCGTCCACGACCTGCGCCCGTGGGCGGCGCGCTGGGAACAATCGCTCGAGCCGGGGTCGGAGACGGTGGTCCTGTTGCAGCCCGACGGCCCCGCCGCCGCCGCGGGCCTGCGGCCCGACGACGTGGTGTTGGAGATCGCGGACTCCGGACGCGTGCGGGCGCTGCGCGGCGGTGCGGAGGTCGAGATCGCGGCGACGCCGCGGCCGCGCTGCGACTTCGGCATCGAGCTGAGCGACGAGGGCGAGCCGACGGCCCATGCCGACGGCCGCTCGGTCACCATGAGCCGCGCCATGCTCGCCTTCGCCGACGATTCCGAGGTGGCGCTGGTCTTCGGTCACGAACTGGCGCACAACGCGCTCGGCCATCTCGACAAGCGGCGCGAAAACGCCGAGACCGGAACGGTGATCGGCCGCATCATGTCGGTGATCGCCGGGGCCGACGTCACCGAGCGCTTCACCCGGCGCGGCCGCATCGCCTTCACCCGCGCCTTCGAGCGCGAGGCCGACTATGTCGGGCTGTACATGGCGGCGCGGGCGGGATTCGACGTCTCGGGAACGGCGGCGCTGTGGCGCCGTATGGCCCATCTGTCCCCGGCGACGATCTCCGAGGCCGGAACGCACCCGACCACCGCCGACCGTTACCTGGCGATCGAGGCGGCGATCGCCGAGATCGCCGCCAAGCGCGCCCGGGGCCGGGAGTTGCTGCCCGACACCTGGTGAGCGTCCTCAGCCCTGCTTGACCCCGCCGAGGAAGGTCTCGACCTCGCGCCGCAGGTCCTCGGCGTTGCGCCCGAGTTCCGCGGCCGAGTCGTGGACCAGCTGGGCGGTGTCGCGGGTCTCCTGGGCCGAGCCCGAGACGCCGCCGATGTTCGAGGACACCTCGTCGGTGCCGGCCGCCGCCTGCTGGACGTTGCGGGCGATCTCGTGGGTCGCCGCACCCTGCTCCTCGACCGCCGAGGCGATGTTGGCGGCGATCTCGTTGATGCGGCCGATGGTCTGGCCGATGGCGCCGATGGCGGTGACGGCGTTGCCGGTCTCGTCCTGCACCGCCTTGATCTGGGAGGTGATCTCCTCGGTGGCGCGGGCGGTCTGGTTGGCCAGCGACTTGACCTCGTTGGCGACGACGGCGAAGCCCTTGCCGGCCTCCCCGGCGCGCGCCGCCTCGATCGTGGCGTTCAGCGCCAGCAGGTTGGTCTGCGAGGCGATGTCGTTGATCAGGTTGACGACGTCGCCGATGCGCTGCGCCGCCTGGGCCAGGCCCTGGACCATGGCGTTGGTGCGCTCGGCCTGGTCGACGGCTTCTGCGGCGATCGAGGACGACTGCGCGACCTGGCGCGCGATCTCCTGCACCGAGGAGGAAAGCTGCTCGGCGGCGGCGGCGACGGTCTGGACGTTGGCGCTTGCCTGCTCCGAGGCGGCGGCGACGGCGGCGCTGCGCGAGCTGGTGTCCTCGGCGCCGCGGCTCATGCTCTCGGCGGCCTCGGTCAGGTGGCGCACCGAGGTGGTCACCGACTGCAGCAGGGCGCCGACCTCCTTGTCGAACTTGGCCGCCAGCGCGTCGATCTGGTGCTGGCGCTGCATCTTGCGCTCGTGCTCGGCCTTCTGCTCGGCGGCGAGGCGGTCGCGCTCCTGCTCGCCCTCCTTGAACACCTGCAGCGCCCGCGCCAGCGCGCCGATCTCGTCGCGGCGCTCCTGGCCCTCGACGACGATCTGGTGGTCGCCCGAGGCCAACTGCTCCATGCGCCCGGTGATCACGCCCAGCGGGCCGGTGATGCCGCGTCCGACGAAGGTGGCGATCGCCAGGACGGCGCCGACCAGCACGAGGCCGAACAGGGCGAAGGAGATGGCGCGGCCGCGCCAGATCGCGTCGATGTCGTCCAGATAGATGCCCGAGCCGATCATCCAGTTCCACGGCTTGTAGGCGGTGACGTAGCTCAGCTTGCGCACCGGCTCCTGGAAGCCGGCCTTCGGCCACATGTAGTAGACGAAGCCGCCGCCCTGGCCGCGGGTGAGGTCGATCATCTCCTTGAAGAACGGCTTGCCGGCCTTGTCCTTCAGATCGATGATCTGCTGGCCCTCGAGCTTGGCGCTGGTCGGATGCATCAGCATCAGGCCATCGAGATCGTTGATCCAGAAGTACTCCTCGCCGCCGTAGCGCATGTCGCGCACCGCCTCCAGCGCCGCCTTCTTGGCGGCGTCCTCGGCCATCGCGCCGCTCTTGGCGAGGCCGTGGTAATGGGCCAGCAGCGTCTGCACGTTCTCGACCAGATGCTGGGTCTTGACCTGACGGTCGGCGAGCAGATCGTCCTTGAGCTGGACCAGCACCCAGCCGACCACCAGGATCAGGCCGACCAGGGCGGTCCCCACGATCACCCGAAGCTTGGCTCCGATCTTCATGTTCTGCACGGCTCTTGTCCCCTGGGCAATGATTCGTTGGTTGGCGCGCAGTAAACCACGCATCCGTGGAGCATTGGTGATTTTTTGGCAGTTCTCAGGCGACGACTCTCAGTCTTCGCCGCCGTCGCCGCGGTTGCTGAGGCGCACGACCTCGTCCGACAGCGACCGGATTCGCTGGGTGAAGGTGTCGAGCAGACGCCGCGTCACCGGGTCGAGCTTCTCCAGGCGCCCCTGGAACGAATCGCGTGGAATCATCAGCGCGACGGTGTCTTCCTTGGCCCGCACCCCGGCCATGCGCGGCTGGTTGTCGATCAGCGCCATCTCGCCGAACACCGCGCCGCGGCCGACGGTGGCGAGAACGATCTCCTGGCCCGAGACCGGATCGCGCTTGAAAACCTCGACCGCGCCGGTCTCGATGACGTAGCAGGCGTCGCCCGCGTCGCCCTCGCGGAAGATCTCGCGCCCGGCCTCGAAGGTCCAGCGCTCGTACCAGGCCTTCTTCTGCGACGTGGTGTCGGGCTGCTTGGCGCTGACGCTGCGGTTGCTGTCGATGACGTCGTCGAGCGCGCCCAGGAATTCGCGCGCCGTGGCGAACCGCGCCTCGGGATCCTTGGCCATCCCCTTCTCGACCACGGCCTGCAGGGCGGGCGGCACCTTCGAGTTCAGCTCCGACAGCCTTGTCGGCTCGGAATGCAGGATCTGGTAGACCAGCGAGGCGCCGGCGCCCGAGAACGGCCGCTGACCCGACAGCATCTCGAACAGCACGACGGCGGCGGAGAACAGGTCCGAGCGGGCGTCGGCGACCAGGCCCTTGACCTGCTCCGGCGACATGTAGGCCGGCGTGCCCATGAAGGCGCCGGTCTGGGTCATGGTCGAGCTTTCCAGCCGGGCGATGCCGAAATCGGTGATCTTCACCGTGCCGTCGGCCATCAGCATGATGTTGGCCGGCTTGATGTCGCGATGGACGACCTTGCGCTCGTGCGAGTAGTCCAGCGCCGCCAGGACCTGGCGCATGATGCCCAGGCTCTCGGCCAGGCTCGGCGGCGACTGCGCCATGGCGACGCTCAGCGGCCGGCCGTCGATGTACTCCATCGCGATGTAGGCGAACTTCTGGTTTTCGCCGTAGTCGTAGATGGCGACGATGTTGGGATGGCTCAGCCGGCCCGCCGACTGGGCCTCGCGGCGCAGGCGCGACAGCGCGTCGCCGGTCTCGTCGACCATCTGCTTGTTGATGGTCTTGATCGCCACCAGCCGGTCGATGACGGGATCGTAGGCCTTGTAGACGACGCCCATCGCGCCCTTGCCGAGCTCCGAGATGATGTCGTAGCGGCCGATGCGAACGCCCTTCTGCTCGCCGTCGGCCGGCCGAACCTTCTTGGGCGCGGTGGTGGTGGCGGCGGTCGCGCCGGTGTCGCCGACCACCTTGCTGGCGAGGCCGCTGAGCAGCGTCAGCAGCGAGCGGTCGTCCTTCTTGGGCGCCGGCGGCGGCGCTTTCTCGGAGCGGCGCGGCTTGGACTGTGTCGGCCGTTCGACGGCGGTGGCCGCGGGGCGCGGCGGCGCCGTCGACGTCGGCGCGGCGACGGGGCGGCCGCCGCCCATCCGCTGGGTGCCGCCGAGCGTCGGCAGGTCGGGGCGCTTGACGCGGCGGAACACCTTGGTGTCGGAAAAGGTCTGGGAGTCGGGATCGAACGCCTCGCGCACCACCATGGCGCCTTCGACCCACGGCTTGGCGAACTCGACCTCGGCGAGTCGGATCGCGCGGTCCCGGCCGCCGTCCGATTCGCCCAGCCGCTGGTGCAGCCGCCAGTTGCCCTTGGTGAAGAGATAGATTTCGAAGGCCTGTTCCGCGCTCATCCCGGTCCCCGCGACGGCGCGTTTCGACGCCGATCAGGACAATCTCAGCGAAATCAAGCCGGAACGCAACTGTTGGCGCATAACGTTCCTACGGGCTGTCGTCGTTCAGCGACAGCAGCGCGGCGTTGCCGCCGGCGGCGGCGGTGTTGACCGACAGGGTGCGCTCGGTGGCGAAGCGAAGCAGATAATGGGGGCCGCCGGCCTTGGGGCCGGTGCCCGACAGTCCCTCGCCGCCGAACGGCTGCGTGCCGACGACGGCGCCGATCATCGAGCGGTTGACGTAGATGTTGCCGACCCGCGCCCGCCGGGTGACGTGGCGGATCGTCGAATCGACCCGGCTGTGGATGCCCAGCGTCAGGCCGTAGCCGGCGGCGGCGATCGAGTCCAGCACCGCGTCGAGCCGGTCGGCCGACCAGCGCACGACATGCAGGATCGGCCCGAACACCTCGCGCTCCAGCACCTCGGCCCTGTCCAGCTCCCAGGCCTGCGGCGCGAAGAAGGTGCCGTGGGCGCAGTCCTTCGGCAGGTCGAGCACCCGCACCGGCTTGGCGAACCCGCCCAGGCGCTCGGCATGGGCCCGCAGCATGCCCCGCGACTCCTCGTCGATCACCGGGCCGACGTCGGTCGCCAGCAGCGCCGGATCGCCGATGCGCAGCTCGTCCATGGCGCCGGCCAGCATCCTCAGCACGCGGTCGGCGGCGTCGGCCTGCACGAACAGCAGCCGCAGCGCCGAGCAGCGCTGGCCGGCGCTCTGGAACGCCGAGATCAGCACGTCGGCGACGACCTGCTCGGGCAGCGCCGACGAGTCGACGATCATCGCGTTCAGACCGCCGGTCTCGGCGATGAACGGCACGATCGGCCCCTCGCGCGCGGCCAGGCTGCGGTTGATCGCCCGCGCCGTGTCGGTGCCGCCGGTGAAGGCGACGCCGGCGACGCGCGGATCGGCGACCAGGCGGGCGCCGACGACGGCGCCGTCGCCGGGCAGCAGGTGCAGCACCTGCGGCGGCACGCCGGCCTCGTACAGCAGCTCGACGCCGCGCTGGGCGATCAGCGGCGTCTGCTCGGCCGGCTTGGCGGCCACCGCGTTGCCGGCGGCCAGCGCGGCGGCGACCTGGCCGGTGAAGATCGCCAGCGGGAAGTTCCACGGGCTGACGCAGGCGAAGACGCCGCGCCCGTGCAGGGCCAGGCGGTTGCTCTCCCCGGTCGGACCGGGCAGGTCGCGCGGCTCGGCGAAATCGGCGCGGGCGCGGGCGGCGTAGTAGCGCAGGAAGTCGACCGCCTCGCGGACTTCGGCGACGGAATCGGGGATGGTCTTGCCGGCCTCGCGCACGCACAGCGCCATCAGTTCGGCGGCGTGTTCCTCGTACAGGTCGGCGGCGCGGTCGAGCACGGCGGCGCGGTCGTTGGCGACCACCGCGTCCCAGGCCGGCGCCGAGCGCACGGCCGCGGTCAGCGCCGCGTCGACGTCGGCGTCGCCGGAATCCGTCACCTCGCCGACCTGGCGGCGGCGGTCGGCGGGATCGAGCGCCGGCCGCGCGCCGCTCCCCGCGCCCGGGCGGCCGGAGACCAGCGGCCCGGCGCGCCAACCCTTCGCCCCCGCCGCCGCCATCGCCTCCGCCAGCGGCGCCAGCGCGTCGGGCGCGGCGAGGTCGACGCCGCGCGAATTGCGCCGTTCGGGCTGGTAGGTGTCGGCCGGCAGGCGGATGCCCGGATGCGGCGAGGCGCGCAGGCGCGCCGCCTTCTCGGCCGGATCGGCGATCAGCTCCTCGACCGGGGCGTCGGCGTCGGCGATGCGGTTGACGAACGAGGTGTTGGCGCCGTTCTCCAGCAGCCGGCGCACCAGATAGGGCAGCAGGTCCTCGTGGCTGCCGACCGGGGCGTAGACCCGGCAGGCGGCGCCGCCTTCGGGCTTGACGACCTGGTCGTAGAGGTCCTCGCCCATGCCGTGCAGGCGCTGGAACTCGTAATCCTGCTCGGGTGCCGCGAGATTGCGGGCGAAGGCCAGGCTGTGGGCGTTGTGGGTGGCGAACTGCGGATAGAAAGCGTCGGGCGCCGCCAGCAGGCGACGGCAGCAGGCCAGCCACGCGACGTCGGTGTTGACCTTGCGCGTGAACACCGGATAGCCGGGCAGGCCGCGCTCCTGCGCCCGCTTGATCTCGGTGTCCCAGTAGGCGCCCTTGACCAGGCGCACCTGCAGCCGGCGGCCGTGACGGCGCGCCAGCTCGGCCAGCCAGTCGATCACCGCCGGGGCGCGCTTCTGATAGGCCTGCACCGCCAGGCCGAAGCCGTGCCAGCCGGCCAGCGCCGGATCGGCGAAGGCCGCCTCGATCAGGTCCAGCGAGATTTCCAGCCGGTCGGCCTCCTCGGCGTCGACGCACAGGCCGATGTCCTGCTCCTTGGCGAGCAGCGCCAGCCGGCGCAGTCGCGGCAGCAGCTCGGCCATGGCGCGGTCGGCCTGGGCGAACTCGTAGCGCGGATGCAGCGCCGAGAGCTTGACCGAGATGCCGGGACCGGCGATCGGGCCGCGGCCGGCCGAGGCGCGGCCGATGGCGCCGATGGCGTCGGCATAGGCGGCGACGTAGCGCTCGGCGTCGGCGGCGGTGCGCGCCGCCTCGCCCAGCATGTCGAAGGAATGGCGATAGCCGCGCCGCTCGCCCTCCTCGGCGCGCTCCAGCGCCTCGGCGATGGTGCGGCCCATCACGAACTGGCGGCCCATGATGCGCATCGCCCGCATCACCGCCTGGCGGATCACCGGCTCGCCCGAGCGGGCGATCAGCCGCCCGAGCACGCGGCTGGAATCGCCCTTGAGAGCGCCCTCGTCGAGGCGCACCACCCGGCCGGTCAGCATCAGCGCCCAGGTCGAGGCGTTGACGAACAGGCTGTCGCTGCGGCCGACGTGGCGGCTCCAGTCGGCGCCGCCGATCTTGTCGCGGATCAGCCGGTCGCGGGTTTCGGCGTCGGGGATGCGCAACAGCGCCTCGGCCAGGCACATCAGCACGACGCCCTCGGGCGTCGACAGCCGGTATTCGTGCAGGAAGGCGTCGAGGCCGCTGGGTTCGCGCCTGCGCACGCCGTCGACCAGGCGGCGGGCGTCGGCCAGCACGCGGCGGCGGATGGTGCCCGGCTGGTGGGCGACGTCGAGCAACTCGTCGACGCAGGCCGTCTCGTCCCCGTAATGCCGGTCCCGGATGCGCTGGCGCGACGGTTCGGGCGGCGGCGGCGGGCGGTCGAAAATCATCGGGCAACACTCTCTTTGTAGGAGGCTGCGGCCTTCCCAAGTAATGTGTCGAGCGCGACAGGCCGGCGCAAGCCGGATTATCCTGGCGCGGCCGAGCCCGCCCACCAGCCGCCCGAAGGTCCATGCGCCGACTAATCCCCACCCTGCTGCTCCTGACGGCCCCCGCGGCCGCCCTCGCCGAGGCCCCGCGCCACGAGATCGACGTCCGCATCGACCCGGCCGCCGGCCGCATCGAAGCCGTCGATCACGTCACCCTTCCCGCGGGCGGCTGGGCCGGCTTCCGCCTCGACCCGGCGCTCGAGATCGTGGCGATGAAGATCGACGGCCGCGCCGCCGAGCCCAGCGGCATGAACGGTCTCTACCGGTTGCCGGACGAGGTCCGCAGCGTCGTGATCCAGTACCGCGGCACGCTGTCGCCGCCGGCCGAGGGCGGCGCCGCCGGCCCCGACCGCCCGGTCGCCGGGCCCGAGGGCGCCTTCCTGCCGGCGTGGTCGGGCTGGATTCCCGATTTCGGCGCCCGCGAGGTCGACTACCGCGTCACCGTCAGCACGCCGGCGCCGTTCAAGGCGGTCGCCACCGGGGCGCTTCAGGACGAGACCGACGGGCCCGAGCGTTACCGCGCCACCTACGCCAGCCCGCGGCCGATGGAGCCGCCGTCGCTGTTCGCGGGCCCCTACCAGATCGTCGAGCATCGCCGCGACGGCCTGCACCTGCGGGCCTGGCTGCATCCCGGGCTGCCGCGCGAACTCGGCGAGGACTACCTCGCCTTCTCGGCCGGCGTGATCGAGCGCTTCGCCCAGCGCGTCGGCGGCTATCCCTACGACGCCTTCCACATCGTCTCGGCGCCGCTGCCGGTGGGGCTCGGCTTTCCCGGCCTGACCTACATCGACCGCCGCATCCTGCCGCTGCCGTTCATCAAGGGCCAGTCGCTGCCGCACGAGATCCTGCACAACTGGTGGGGCAACGCCGTCGAGCCGAAATACGAAGCCGGCAACTGGGCCGAGGGCCTGACCACCTACATGGCCGATTACGGCCTGGCGACGCCCGAAAAGCAGCGCCAGATGCGGCTGAACTGGCTGCGCGACTACGCCGCGCTGCCCGAGGGCCGCGACGTGCCGGTCACCGCCTTCCGCTCGAAGGAGCACGACGCCGCGCAGGTGGTCGGCTACAACAAGGTCGCGGGCATCTTCCACATGCTGCGCGGCGAGATCGGCGACGAGGCGTTCTGGCGCGGCATCCGCACCTTCTGGGACAATCACGCCTTCGGCACCGCCGACTGGGGCGACCTGCGCGCCGCCTTCGAGAAGGCCTCGGGCCGCGACCTGGGCGGCTTCTTCGCGCAGTGGCTGGAGCGCCCCGGCGCGCCGGCGCTGACCCTGGCCGCCGCGACGGCCGAGCCCGACGGCGACGGCCGCTGGCGCACCACCGTGCGCCTGACCCAGCCGGCGCCGGGCTGGGACGTCAGGGTGCCGCTGGTGATCGAGACCGAGGCCGGGCCGCAGCGCGTGCATCTCGACCTCGCCGGCACCGAGGGCGCCGCCAGCTATCCGACGATGGCCAAGCCGACCGCGGTGGCCGTCGATCCCGAGACCGAGCTGTTCCGCCGCCTGGCGCCCGGCGAGGCGCCGCCGACCTTCCGCGACGTCACCCTGGCCGAGGAGGCCGGCGTGCTGATCGCCGCCGAGGGCGACGCGGCCGAGGCCGCCAAGGCGCTGTCGGAGCGCCTGCTCGACCGCCCCGGCGCCACCGCCGGCACCGATCACGACGGACCGCTGCTGGTCATAGGGACCAGCGGCCAGCTCGACAAACTGCTGCCGAAGCTCGATCTCGACCGCGAGCCGCCGCCGATCGGCAGCGGCCGCGCCTGGGTGGCGCGGCGCGACGCCGGCCCGGTGCTGGTGGTCGAGGCCGCCGACGCCGAAGCGCTCGAGGCGATGCTGCGGCCGCTGCCCCATTACGGCCGCGAAAGCTGGCTGACGCTGCAGGGGCGCAAGGTCACCGGCAAGGGCGTCTGGCCGGTCGGCGACAGCCCGTTGCGCAAGGTTCTGTAAGGTATGGAGACGACACCCTTGCCCCTCGCTCCCACCCGCCGCCAGTTCCTCGCCCTCTCGGGCGCCGCCCTGGCCCTGCCCGCCCTGCCGGCCTTCGCCGCCGAGGCGCCGCCGCGCGTGCTGACCGCCGGTCCGGCCGGCGCACCGCTGTTCGGGCCGCCGCGCCGGCCGCTCGACGCCTGGGGCTACGACGGCGCCGTGCCCGGCCCGACCTTGCGCCACCGCCAGGGCGAGCGGCTGCGGGTCCTGGTGAGGAACGCGCTGCCGCAGCCGACGACGGTGCACTGGCACGGCCTGCGGCTGCCCAACGCGATGGACGGCGTGCCGCACCTGACCCAGCCGCCGATCGAGCCCGGCGGCGAGTTCCTCTACGACTTCGCCCTGCCCGACGCCGGCACCTACTGGTACCACCCGCATCTCGGCAGCGCCGAGCAGCTCGACCGCGGCCTGTCCGGCGTGCTGATCGTCGACGAGGCCGAGCCGCCCGAGGTCGACCGCGACGTCGTCTGGGTGATCGACGACTGGCGCATCGCCGGCGCGGCGCTGGCCGAGGATTTCGGCAACCTGCACGACGCCACCCATGGCGGGCGCATGGGCAATCTGGTCACCGTCAACGGCCGCGCCGGCGAGACGCTGGCCGGCCGCGCCGGCGAGCGCGTCCGCCTGCGGCTGGTCAACGTCGCCAACGCGCGGCTGTTCCGCCCGCGCTTCGCCGGCCATTCGCCGCAGGTCGTGGCGCTCGACGGCCAGCCGGTGGCGCCGCATTCGGCCGACGGGCTGGTGCTCGGGCCGGGGATGCGCGCCGACCTGATCCTCGACCTCACCGCCGAGCCCGGCAGCCGCCATGCGGTGACCGACGACTTCTACCAGCGCGCGCCGAGCGAGCTCGGCGTCATCGCCTACGCGTCGGAAGCGCCGCTGCGCGCCAGCCCGGCCGCCCTGCCGAAGCTCGCCCCCAACCCGCTCGCCGCGCCCGACCTCGACGCGGCGGAGGCGCTGGAGATCAAGGTCGAGGGCGGCGCCATGGGATCCTTGCGCGAAGGCGTCGTCGACGGCGAGACGATGGGCCTGCGCGAGATGGTCCAGCGCCACGGCATGGCGTGGACGGTCAACGGCACCGCCTTCAAGGGCCATCACCTGGAGCCGCTGTTCACGATGAACCACGGCCGCAGCTATCGCATCGCCTTCGTCAACGACACCCGCTGGCCGCACCCGATGCACCTGCACGGCCACCATTTCCAGGTGCTGACCGCCCCGCACCGGCCGTGGCGCGACACCGTGCTGCTGATGCCCGGCGAGCGCGCCGAGGTCGCCCTGGTCGCCGACAATCCCGGCGACTGGATGCTGCACTGCCACGTGCTGGAGCACCAGGAAAGCGGCATGATGGCCGTGCTGCGGGTGGCGTGATGAAGGGCAGCGCGACCGCCATCCTGGTGTGGTCCGGCGCCGCGGTGCTGATGATCATGCTGCCGTTCCTGATGGGCTCCTGGACCGGCTTCGCCGTCGCGCTGATCGCGGCGATGGCGTTGCTGTGGGCCGGTTTCTGGCTGTCGCGGCCCAAGGGGGACGGAGAGACGGAGAAATAGGAGCGCGGGTCTCCAGACCCGCGGCCCTGAGCGCGTCCGGAGACGCGCGCTTCGTTGCGAAGCGCGCGCCCCCGGATGCCGGCATCAGAAGTCCATGTCGCCCATGCCGCCCATGCCGCCGCCCGGCATCGCCGGGGCGTCCTTCTTGGGCTTGTCGGCGACCATCGCCTCGGTGGTGATCAAGAGCGCCGCCACCGACGAGGCGTCCTGCAGGGCGGTGCGCACGACCTTGGTCGGATCGATGACGCCGGCCTTGATCAGGTCGGTGTATTCCGCCTTCTGGGCGTCGAAGCCCCAGCTCGCCTCGCCCTTCTCGAGCAGCTTGCCGGCGACGACGGCGCCGTCGAAACCGGCGTTCTCGGCGATCTGGCGCACCGGCGCCTGCAGCGCGCGGCGGACGATGTCGATGCCGACCTTCTGGTCCTCGTTGGCCGGGTTCAGGCCGTCGAGCGCCTTGACCGCGTACAGCAGCGCGACGCCGCCGCCCGGGACGATGCCTTCCTCGACCGCGGCGCGGGTGGCGTGCAGGGCGTCGTCGACGCGGTCCTTGCGCTCCTTGACCTCGACCTCGGTGGCGCCGCCGACCTTGATCACGGCCACGCCGCCGGCCAGCTTCGCCAGGCGCTCCTGCAGCTTCTCGCGGTCGTAGTCCGAGGTCGTCTCCTCGATCTGCGCCTTGATCTGCTTGATCCGGGCCTCGATGTCGGCGCGGGCGCCCGAGCCGTCGACGATGGTGGTGTCTTCCTTGGTGATCGTCACCTTCTTGGCGGTGCCGAGCATGTCGAGCGTGACGCTCTCCAGCTTGATGCCCAGGTCTTCCGAGATCACCTGGCCGCCGGTCAGGGTGGCGATGTCTTCCAGCATCGCCTTGCGGCGATCGCCGAAGCCCGGCGCCTTGACCGCCGCGACCTTGAGGCCGCCGCGCAGCTTGTTGACGACCAGGGTGGCCAGGGCCTCGCCCTCGACGTCCTCGGCGATGATCAGCAGCGGCCGCGCCGACTGCACCACCGCCTCGAGGACGGGAAGCAGCGGCTGCAGACCGCCCAGCTTCTTCTCGTGCAGCAGGATGTATGGATTCTCCAGCTCGCACTGCATCTTGTCGGCGTTGGTGACGAAATAGGGCGAGGTGTAGCCGCGGTCGAACTGCATGCCCTCGACGACGTCGAGCTCGGTCTCCAGGCCCTTGGCCTCCTCGACCGTGATCACGCCCTCGTTGCCGACCTTCTCCATCG
>CAZJFH010000010.1:1892-91573 GCA_964545205.1 uncultured Rhodospirillaceae bacterium | reverse complement strand
GCGATTCCGGCGTGCCGACATGGAACCACTCGCCGTCATGGACCAGGCCGTAGAGGCGGCCGTCGGCGATGGCGCGGTCGAAGAGCAGGTTCAGCGAGAACGCGCCCTTGGGCACGTCGGCGAACAGGCGCGGATGCAGGATCTGCACGCCGGCGAACAGATAGGGCGCGACCTCGCGGCTCTTGCGCCGGCGCGCGACGCCCAGCGGGTCGAGGAAGAAGTCGCCGGTGCCCTCGTATCCATGCGCCGAGGGCGTGCGCTGCATCAGCAGCAGCGCGTCCATGCGGCTCTCGTCCCAGACGTTGGCGAGGCGCTGCAGGGTCGGCGTGACGCCGTCGAACCACACGATGTCGCCGTTGCACACGAAGAACGGCGCGTCGCCGAGCAGCGGCAGGGCGCGCGCGACGCCGCCGCCGGTCTCCAGCAGCGCGTCGGATTCGTCCGAGAACACGACGTCGTCGGCATTGGCGAGGTGCTTGCGGATCTGCTCGCCCTTCCAGTGCAGGTTGACGACGATCTTCTCGACTCCGGCGCCGCGCAGATGGGCGATCGCCTGGTCGAGCATCGAGCAGCCGCCGACCTCGACCAGCGGCTTCGGGATGTGGTCGGTGATCGGCCGCATGCGCAGGCCGAGGCCCGCCGCCAGCACCATGCCGACCTTCGGACTGAACCCGCTCATGCCGCCGACCTCGCTTCCGGAACGACGCGGGACTCGGGCGGCAGCTGGCGGTCGAGCCACGCAGCCAGCGGCGCCAGCGCCGGATGGGCGCAGGCGCGCTCGAGCAGGCCCCAGACCCGCGGAATGTGCACCAGATAGTTCGGCTTGCCGTCGCGCCGGCACAGCCGCGTGAAGATGCCGATCACCTTGGCGTGACGCTGCGCCGCCAGCACCGCCCAGGAGGCCGCGAAGGCGTCGCGGTCGATCTCGGGGAAGGCGGCGAGGTAGCGCTCGCGCATCGCGGCGGCCAGGGCCGGGTCGATGTCGCGACGGGCGTCCTCGAGCAGCGACATCGGATCGTAGGTCACCGGGCCGGCGACGGCGTCCTGGAAGTCGAGCAGCCCGCAGGCGCGCACGCCGTCGCGGTCGCCCAGCAGCAGCAGGTTGTCGACGTGGAAATCGCGCAGCACCATGGTCTCCGGCACGCCGCGGGCGATCGGGAACAACGCCCGCCAGATCGCCCGGTACTCGGCGCGCGCCTCCTCCGACAGCGCGACGCCGATGCCCGGCGCGTACCAGTCGACCAGCAGATCGGCCTCGGCCGCCAGGCGGGCGTCGTCGTAGCGCGGCAGGCCGGCGGGCACCGCGTCGGCGCGGCGGTGCAGGTCGGCGAGGACGTCGATCGCCAGCCGGTACAGCGCCGATTCGTCGGCGCCGCGCGCCAGCAGCCGGGTGTAGGTGTCGTCGCCGAGGTCTTCGAGCAGCAGCAGGCCGGCCTGCTCGTCGGCGCCCAGGATGCGCGGCGCGCTGTAGCCCAGGCGCTCGAGATGCCGCGCGACGGCGACGAAGGGGCGCACGTCCTCGGTGGGCGGCGGCGCGTCCATCAGCACGGCGCGGCGCAGGCCGTCCTCGATCCGGTCGTAATGGCGGAACGAGGCGTCGCCGGCCAGCCGGCCGCGCCGCGCGCCGCCCCAGCCGTGGCGTTCCAGGAACGAATCGATCAGACCGTCGCGGTCAGACATGCCGTGCCAACTCCTCGATGCGCGCCGCCCACGGCTCGCCTCCGGCGATCTCGATGCGCCGCGCGGCGGGCGTCGCGCCGGCGGCCAGGGTAATGTCGAGCCGCCCCGGCGGCAACAGCCGCCCGAGCCGGTCGGGCCACTCGATCAGCGACACGCCGTCCGAGAACGCCTCCTCGATGCCCAGTTCAAGTGCATCCGCCGGCCTTTCCAGCCGGTAAAGATCGAAGTGGAAGACGGTGAAATCGTCGGCGCCGTAGAGCTGGACCAGGGTGAAGGTGGGACTCGGCACCTCCTCGTCGGGATCGGTCAGGGCACGGATCAGGGCGCGGGCGAAGGCGGTCTTGCCGGTCCCCAGGTCGCCGTTCAGCGCCACCACGTCGCCGACCCGCAGCAACGGCGCCAGCGCGGCGGCGACGCGGGCGGTGGCGGCTTCGTCGGGGAGGTCGCGGGCGATGCTCGGCATGGTGGCGGCGAGTCTAAGGCGTCGGCGCGGGAGCGTCCAGAAGCCTTGATCGCCGCCCGCGCTTGCGGCATCACTGCGTTCGGCCAAACAGGGAGACCACCATGTCCACCACCCACGAGACCGACGTCGTCATCGTCGGCGCCGGACCCGTCGGTCTGTTCGCCGTGTTCGAGTGCGGCATGGTGCGGCTGAAATGCCATGTCGTCGACGCGCTCGACGACGTCGGCGGCCAGTGCACGGCGCTCTATCCGGAAAAGCCGATCTACGACATTCCCGGCCATCCCAAGATCCTGGCCGCCGACCTGATCGCCAATCTCAAGGCGCAGGCCGAACCCTTCGCGCCGGTCTACCATCTCGGCCAGCAGGTCGAATCGCTGGAGAAGCTGGACGACGGCCGCTGGCGGGCCGGGCTGTCGGGCGGCGATTTCGTCGTGGCGGCCGTGGTCATCGTCGCCGCCGGCGTCGGCGCCTTCGGCCCCAACCGGCCGCCGCTGGCCGGCATCGAGGCCTACGAGGGCAAGAGCGTCTTCTACTACGTCCAGCGGCGCGAGGACTTCCGCGGCAAGCGGGTGGTGATCGCCGGCGGCGGCGATTCGGCGGTCGACTGGGCGATCTCGCTGGCCGAGGTCGCCGAGAAGGTGATGGTCGTGCACCGCCGCCCGAAGTTCCGCGCCGCCCCCGAGAGCGCGGCGCGCCTGCAGAAGATGGCCGATGACGGCCTGGTCGAGATGGTCATCCCCTATCAGCTCCACGGCCTCGACGGCGCCGACGGCAAGCTGTCGGCGGTGATCGTCGCGACGCTCGACGGCCAGGAGAAGCGCCTGGAGGCCGACGTGCTGCTGCCGTTCTTCGGCCTGGCGACCAATCTGGGGCCGATCGCCCAATGGGGCCTGAACATGGATTCCAACCACGTCGCGGTCACCCTGCCCCATTGCGCGACCAGCGAGAAGGGCATCTTCGCGGTCGGCGACATCGCCACCTATCCCGGCAAGCTCAAGCTGATCCTGTCGGGCTTCGCCGAGGCCGCCGCGGCGGCCCATGCCGCCCACGACGTCGCGCGGCCGGAAGAGGTGCTGCACTTCGAGTATTCGACGACCTCGGGCGTGCCGGGGAAGTAGGGGAATCCCTCCCTCCCCCGCTCGCGGGGGAGGGTCGGGGTGGGGGCCGTGCCTGAGAGCCGACGCGACTGGCGCCTGAGCGCTGCCCTCACCCTCCCCGCTCCGCGGGTCCCCTCCCTCTCCCGCTCGCGGGAGAGGGAAAACCGGTCACCTTGCCGCCGCCTCGATGGCGCCGCAGATGTCGGCGACGATGGCGCCGATCAGGGCCTCGTCCTCGCCTTCGGCCATCACCCGGACCACAGGCTCGGTGCCCGAGCGGCGGATCAGCAGGCGGCCGCGGCCGTTCAGGCGCGCCTCGCCGGCGCGGATCGCCGCCGCGACGCTGCCCTCCTCGATGACGTGGCCGTTGATCCGCGGCCCGAGGCGGACGTTGCGCAGCCGCTGCGGCAGCGGCTGGAAGCGCCGCGCCACGGCGCTGGCCGGGCGGCCCCGTTCGACGATGGCCGCGAGCACCTGCAGCGCCGCCACCAGGCCGTCGCCGGTGGTGGCGTGGTCGCCGAGGACGATGTGGCCCGACTGCTCGCCGCCGACATTGCAGTCGTGAGCGCGCATGTGTTCGACGACGTGGCGGTCGCCGACCTTGGTGCGGACCAGGCCGATGGCCTTGGCGGCGAGGTGGCGTTCGAGGCCGAGATTCGACATCACCGTGGCGACGACGCAGCCGCCGCGCAGCCGGCCGTCGGCGGCCCAGGTCTCGGCGATCAGCGCCAGGAGCTGGTCGCCGTCGACGATCGCGCCGGTCTCGTCGCAGACCAGCACGCGGTCGGCGTCGCCGTCGAGCGCGATGCCGAGATCGGCGCCGGCGCGCAGCACCGCCTCGCGCAAGGTGTCGGGATGGGTCGAGCCGCAGCCGGCGTTGATGTTGAAGCCGTCGGGCCTGACGCCGATCGTCGCCACCTCGGCGCCCAGTTCCCACAGCACGGTCGGCGCGACCCTGTAGGCGGCGCCGTTGGCGCAATCGAGCACGATCTTCATGCCGTCGAGCCGCAGGTGGCGCGGGAAGGTGGCCTTGGCGAACTCGATGTAGCGGCCGACCGCGTCGTCGAGCCGCCGGGCGCGGCCGAGACGGTCGGGCGCGACCCGCGCGGCGGCGAGGTCGCCGGCCATCAGCACCTCGATCTCGCGCTCGTCGCCGTCGCCGAGCTTGTAGCCGTCGGGGCCGAACAGCTTGATGCCGTTGTCGTGATACGGGTTGTGCGAGGCCGAGACCATCACCCCGAGATCGGCGCGCATCGAGCGCACCAGCCGCGCCACCGCCGGCGTCGGCACCGGCCCGAGCAGCACGACGTCCATGCCGGCCGAGACGAAGCCGGCGGTCAGCGCCGGCTCGATCATGTAGCACGACAGCCGCGTGTCCTTGCCGATGATCACGGTGTGGCGGTGATCGCCACGGGTGAAGCGCCGCCCCGCCGCCGTGCCGACCCGCAGCGCCAGGTCGGCGGTCATCGGCTCGCTGTTGGCGGTGCCGCGGATGCCGTCGGTTCCGAAGAGCTTGCGCATGGGACTACTCCACCGTGACGCTTTTCGCCAGGTTGCGCGGCTGGTCGACGTCGGTGCCCTTGGCGACCGCGGCGTGATAGGCCAGAAGCTGCACCGGCAGCGCATAGAGGATCGGCGCCACGAAGGCATCGACCTCGGGCATGCACAGATTGGCGGCGCCGGTCAGGCCGGCGCGGGCGATGCCCCTGGCGTCGGAGACGAACACCACCCGGCCGCCGCGCGCGACGATCTCGTGCACGTTCGAGGCGGTCTTGTCGTACAGCGCGTCCGACGGGCACAGCACGATCACCGGCACCCGGTCGTCGACCAGGGCGATCGGCCCGTGCTTCATCTCGCCGGCGGCGTAGCCTTCGGCGTGGATGTAGCTGATCTCCTTGAGCTTCAGCGCGCCCTCGAGGGCGATCGGATAGCTGGAGCCGCGCGCCAGGTACAGCACGTCGCGCGCCTCGGCGATCTGGCCGGCGACCTCGGCGATCGCCCACGGGCTGGCAAGCGTCGCCGCCATCTGCGCCGGCAACTCGGCCAGGGCATGGCTCAGCCGCGCCTCGGTCGCCCGGTCGATGCCGCCGCGCAGCCGCGCCGTCGCCAGCGCCAGGCAGGCGAGGATGGTGAGCTGGGTGGTGAAGGCCTTGGTCGAGGCGACGCCGATCTCGGGGCCGGCCACCGTCGGCAGCACGGCGTCGGATTCGCGGGCGATCGAGCTTTCCGGCACGTTGACGATCGAGAGGATGCGCTGGCCATGGGCGCGGCAGTAGCGCAACGCCGCCAGGGTGTCGGCGGTCTCGCCCGACTGCGAGATGAAGATCGCCAGCCCGCCCGGCTGCAGCGCCGGCTGGCGATAGCGGAACTCGCTGGCCAGATCGACCTCGACCGGCAGCCGCGCCACCTGCTCGAACCAATACTTGGCGACCATGCCGGCGTAATGGCTGGTGCCGCAGGCGATGATGGTGGCGCGCGGCACGGCGCGCAGGTCGAACGGCAGGTCGGGCAAGGTGATGGTGCGGCTGGCCGGGTTGAACACGGTGTTGAGCGTGTCGGCGACGACCTGCGGCTGCTCGTGGATCTCCTTGAGCATGAAGTGGCGGTGCTCGCCCTTGCCGATCAGCGCGCCCGACAGCGCGCTGCGCCGGACCGGCCGCCTCACCGGGCGGCCTTTGGCGTCCCGGATCTCGGCGCCGGCGGCGGTGATCACCGCCCAGTCGCCGTCCTCGAGATAGGTGATCGACCGCGTCAGGTGCGCCAGCGCCAGGGCGTCGGAGCCGAGATACGTCTCGCCGTCGCCGTGGCCGATCGCCAGCGGGCTGCCGCGGCGGGCGGCGATCATCATGTCGTGGCGGCCGGCGAAGACGATGCCCAGCGCGAAGGCGCCCTGCAGACGCTCGAGGGCGATTTCGGTCGCCTGCTCCGGCGTCTTGCCCTGGTCCAGGTACTCGGTCAGCAGGTGGACGATCGCCTCGGTATCGGTGTCGGATTCGAACACGTGCCCGCGCGCCGTCAGCGCCGCGCGCAGCTCGCGGAAGTTCTCGATGATGCCGTTGTGAACGACGGCGCAGCGCTTCGAGGCGTGCGGATGCGCGTTGGTCTCGTTGGGCACGCCGTGGGTCGCCCAGCGGGTGTGGCCGATGCCGATCGTCCCGGCGACCGGCCGGTCGGCGAGCACGGTTTCGAGATTGGCGATCTTGCCTTGGGCGCGGCGGCGCTGGATATGGCCGTTGACCAGCGTCGCGATGCCGGCCGAGTCGTAGCCGCGATACTCCAGGCGCTTGAGCCCCTCGACGAGCAGCGGGGCCACCTCAGCCTTGCCGACGATGCCGACGATACCGCACATGGCGTCCTCTTGATGGTTGGGCGGGCAAACCGATGCGAATCAGGTGGGAACGCCGGTGCCCGCCGGCGATTCGTGCACTCGGCGAAGGCCGGGCGCAGGCGGCGTGCCGCCAAGGCGGCGGCACCTTCCCCGTTCGATGCCGCCGCTGCTCCGTTCGATCAGGCGGCGATGCCGCCGTGCGCGAACTTCTTTTCCCAGGCCAGCGCCGTCGCGACGATCTCGTCGAGGCTGTCGTGGCGCGGGCTCCACTGAAACAGCAAGCGCATGCGGGCGCTGTCGGCGACCAGCGCCGGCGGATCGCCCGGCCGCCGCGGCCCCATTCGCACCGGGAACTGGCGGCCCGCGATCCGCTGGACGGCCTCCAGCACCTGACGCACCGAGAAACCGTGGCCGTAACCGCAGTTGAGCACCTGGCTGTCGCCGCCGGCCGCCAGGTGATCGAGCGCCGCGACGTGGGCGGCGGCGAGGTCGGCGACGTGGATGAAGTCGCGCACCCCGGTGCCGTCCGGCGTGTCGTAATCGTCGCCGAACACGGTCACCCCGTCGCGCGTGCCCAGGGCCGCCTCGCAGGCGACCTTGATCAGATGGGTGGCGTTCGGCGTCGCCTGTCCGGTGCGCCCGGCCGGATCGGCGCCGGCGACGTTGAAGTAGCGCAGCGCGACGTAGCGCAGCTCGGTGACGGCGGCGGTGTCGGCCAGCATCTGCTCGGTCATCAGCTTCGACAGGCCGTAGGGGTTGATCGGCCGCGTCGGCGTGTCCTCGGTGGCCGGGCCGGGAGTCTCGGGGATGCCGTAGACGGCCGCCGTCGACGAGAAGATCAGCCGATGCACCCCCGCGCGCAGGCAGCTGTCGACCAGCGACAGGCTGTTGGCGGTGTTGTTGCGGTAGTAGGTCACCGGATCGGCGACCGATTCCGGCACCACCACCGAGCCGGCGAAGTGCAGCACCGCCTGGCAGCCGTGGGCGGCCAGCGTGCGCCGCACCAGGGCGCCGTCGCCGACGTCGCCGACCACCAGGGGGGCCTGCGACGGGACGAGCTGGCGGCGGCCGGTCGACAGGTCGTCGATCACCACCACGCGCCAGCCGGCGTCGATCAGGGCATGGACGACGTGGCTGCCGACGTAACCGGCACCGCCGGTGACGAGAACGCATCCCTTGTTGGTCATGGGCGGACCTTTCATGCTTGTCATGCCGCGCGGGAGACGCCGGCGCCGGAGCGCACGTGGACGTTGCGCAGGAAGGCGTCGAAGGCGAGCAGCCCCCACAGCGCGGCGGTGTGGTCGTGGCGGCCGGACTGGTGCTGGTCGACCAGCCCGCGCACCACGCCGGGATCGAACAATCCGCAGGCGGCGACCTGTCCCGAGAGCAGGGCCTCGCGCACGCGGGCGCGCAACGGCCCGCGGAACCATTCGGCGAGCGGCACCCGGAAGCCCTGCTTGGGCCGGTACAGCACCTCGTGCGGCACCAAGGGCTCGAGCGCCTTCTTCAGAACGTGCTTGCCGTCGCCGCCGCGCAGCCGCAGATGCGGCGGCAGCCGCGCCGCCCACTCGACGAAGCCGTGGTCGAGCATCGGCACCCGCACCTCGAGCGAGGCGGCCATGCTGGCGCGGTCGACCTTGGTCAGGATGCCGCCGGGCAGCCAGCTGTGCAGGTCGGCATACTGGATTTGCGACAACGGGTCCCAGTGCCGTGCCCGGGCCATCGGGCCGGTCACCACCTCGGCGGCGCGGTAGCCCTGCAGTTGCCGCCGCAGGCCGTCCGAGAACAATCGCCGGCGCAGCGCCTCGGAATTGGTCGAGACGCTGGCGAAATAGGCCTCGGCCGGATCGAGCGCGAGCTCCTGCAGGGTCGACTTGGCCCGCAGCGGCCGCGGCGCCCAGTCGAGCTTGGGATAGGCGCGGCCCAAGGCGCCGAACAGCGGCCGGCGCAGGCCGCCGGGCACCATCCGCCGCACCGTCTCCTCGCGCACGTGCCAGGGATAGCGGCGATAGCCGGCCAGCACCTCGTCGCCGCCGTCGCCCGACAGCACGACGGTGACGCCGCGCCGCGCCATCTCGGAGACGGCCAGCGTCGGCAGCGCCGAGGAATCGGCGAAGGGCTCGTCGTAGATGCCGGCCAGCCGGTCCACCAGGTCGAAGGCGTCGGGCTCGACCCGCTCCATCACGTGACGGGTGCCGTAGCGCTCGGCCACGGCGCGGGCGTGGGCGCTCTCGTCGTAGGCGGCGTCGCCGAAGCCGATCGAGAAGGTGCGCACCGGATCGCTCGACAGCCGCGCCATGGTCGCGACGACGCCGCTGGAATCGACGCCGCCCGACAGGAAGGCGCCCAGCGGCACGTCGGCGATCATGCGCGCGGCGACGCAGTCGCGCAGCCGCGCCCGCAGCTCCTCGACGGCCTCCTCCGGCCCGATCGCCAGCGGATCGCCGAAGTCGACGTCCCAGTAGCGGCGCGGCTCGGCATGCGTCTGGCCGCGGCGCCAGGTCAGGAGATGGGCGGGCGGAAGCTTGTGGACGCCGGCGTAGATGGACTTGGGATCGGGGATGTAGCCGAGCGCGAAGAAATCCTCGACCGCCCGCGGGTCGATCTCGCGCGGGAGGTCGGGCGCGACCGCGAGCGCCTTGAGCTCCGAGCCGAACAGCACCCGGCCGTCGGCCAGCGGCGCGTAGTAGAGCGGCTTCTTGCCGAGGCGGTCGCGGGCCAGGAACAGCGTCTCGCGTCGCGCATCCCACAGCGCGATCGCGAACATGCCGCGGAAGCGCTCGACGCAGGCCTCGCCCCACTGCTCCCAGGCATGGACGACGACCTCGGTGTCGCTGTGGGTGCGGAAGACGTGGCCGGCGCGCTTCAGCTCGGCGGCGAGCTGGCCGAAGTTGTAGATCTCGCCGTTGAACACGACGGCGACGCTGCCGTCCTCGTTGAACAGCGGCTGGGCGCCGCCGGCGAGGTCGATGATCGCCAGACGCCGGTGACCGAGGCCGATGCCCGGCCCGACATGCAGGCCGTCGCCGTCGGGGCCGCGATGGGCCAGGCTGTCGGTCATGCGGGCGAGCAGGGCGCGGTCGACCTCCTGGCCGCCGCGGCTGTGGAAGATGCCGACGAGTCCGCACATGCTCAGCGCCCCCCGTCGGCCCGGGCCAGCAGCGGCGCCAGGGGCGGCATGCCGGCGAGGAAGGCCGCGAGCCGCGACGACGCTTCGTCGGGGGTGTCGCGGTAGTCGGCGGCGACGGCGACCAGCGCCGCCGAGCGGTCGCCGCCGGTCAGCTCGGCCTTGACCTGCAGCAGCTTGGCGGCGGCACGGCTGGCGGTGAACTGGCCGTCGACCCAGTACCAGTAGAGGACCAGCCGGCGGCGGCTGCCGTCGGTGATGCGTTCGTAGAGCACGTCCCGGTCGCGGCCGTCGACCGTCGCCGTCATGCGGCCGCCGCCGAGCCGGCTCCAGGTCTCGTCGTCGACGATGGCGTTCCGGGAGCTGATGATCTTGCGGCCGTCGTCCTGGCGGGCGAAGAAGCCGATATAGAACTGCACCGCGTCCGCGCCCTCGCCGTAGGAGGCGCGCAGCTCGCGGTCGGCGCCGGGCAGCACCGGCATCCAGGAATCGGCGGCCGGCACGGTCGCCGCCGTCGCCGCCGGCAGCTGCAGCGCCGCGACGTCGGCATCGGCCGCGCGGGCGGCGATCCAGCCGGCATAGGCGCGCGGCACAACGGCCAGGCCGAGCACCACGACGCCGGCGGCGATCAGCGCCGGCGCGCTGCCGGCCCGGCCGCGGCCGCGCGCCGGCGGCGGCGGCGCCTCGGCCTCGGGCTCCTGGAACTTCAGGCCGATCCAGATCAGCAGCAGGGTGACGGCGGCGAAGAAGCCCCAGCCGTAGACGATGTGGTCGACGCCGACGGCGATGGCGTTGTTGCTGACATAGGCCAGCATGACGATGCCGAAGGCGCGGAAGCCGTTGGCGATGATCGGCACCACCGTCGAGGCGACGAGGAAGGCCAGCCGGCGGCCGGTGCTGCGGTAGACGATGTTGGCGAACAGGGCGCCGAAGGCGATCGAGGCGATCAGGAAGCGCAGCCCGGCGCAGGCCTCGGCGACCTCGAACAGGCCGTTCGGGATTTCGATGAACACGCCGTCCGAGTACACCGGCACGCCGACCAGATTGAGCCCGGCGACCACGAAGGCGGCGGTGAAGTCCTGCAGCGGCCGCACCAGGAACTCGCCGGTCGGCACCAGGAAATACAGGTAGAGCAGCGGAAACAGCAGGCGGCGGTAGACCGTCCCGCCCAGCACCGCGAGAACCGCGCCCTGGATCATCGTCACCAGGGCGAAGTGCTTCGGCTCGTTGAAGCTGGCCAGCTCGCCGACCAGCCACAGCGCGCCGCCGGCGGCCAGGACCACCAGCCCCCAGGCGCTCGGGCGCGGCGCGCAGCCGGCCAGCGCGGCGCGGCGCTGCCAGATCAGCCAGCCGCTGATCGGCACGATCAGGAAACAGTGGTTGAAGGTCGCGGAATGGGTCCAGACGAGCACGGCGCTGGCCGCCGTCTCCCAGAAGATCGCGACGATGCCGACCAGGGCGGCGGCCAGCACCGCGAGCGCGGTGCGCCAGGCGACGCCGGTCGCGCCGACGGCGCCGCCGACCGGGAAAGGCTGGGTCTTGGTCGAGGAATGCATGGGCGCCCCGCTCAGCCGAGATTGCGCGAGATCACCGGCCCGACGGCGTTGGCCACCGGCAGCGGCAGTCGCTTCCACAGGCCGATGAAGGCCCGGTATTTGGGATTGAGCGGGCTGAGGTCGGGCACCGACCTGCCGCGCACCAGGTGATAGCTGTAGGGCAGCGGCTCGGGGGCGAAGCCCCAGTTCTTCTTGAACGCGTAGGGTCCGGTGCCGGCCTTGCTGCGCCCGAAGTCGAACACCTTGGTGCCGCGCTCGGCGGCGCGCCGCATCAGGTCCCAGTACATCAGGTCGTGGGCGCTGAAGCGGCGCACGTCGGCGGTGCCGCCGGCGTAGTAGGGCAGCACCTCGTCGCGGAACCAGAAGCTGACCAGGCCGGCGACGTCGCGGCCCTGGTGGCTCAGCACCATGAACTCGCAGTCGTCGCCGAAGGTGGCCTTCAGGTTGGCGAACAGCTTGCGGCTGAACACCGGGGTTCCGTGGCGGTGGACGTTCTGCGCGAACAGGTCCCAGACCGGACCCGCGTCGTCGTCGAAGCGGATGTCGAGGCCGGCGCGCAGCCCCTGGCGGACGACCGCGCGCTGCTTGCGCGGGATCGCCTTCATGTTGACCTCGGGGTCGGGATCGAGCGCGCGGCGGAAGGTCGCGTACAGATGCTTGACCGGGCGCTCGGGGAAATGATTGCTGCGGCCGCGGTATTCGAGGTGGTCGACGCCCAGCTTCTCGGCCAGCGCCACCGCCTGACGGTCGAGCGCGGCGCGGGCGGCGTCGTCCATGGCCGCCGGGCCGCCGTAGACCCCGAAGGGCAGCGACACCAGCGCCTTGCCGAACAGCACGCTGTCGACATGGACCAGCGGCAGCACCCCGCGCAGGTTGCCGTGCTCCTCGACCTGCAGGAAGTGGGCGCGATGGCCGAAGGTCTCCTCGATGACGGTCTTCCAGCCGGCGCGGTGGAAGAAGGTGGCCTCGGGGCAGGCGTCGACGAAGGCGTCCCAGCGGGCGGCGTTCTCGAGCCCGCCGACCGTCAGGTTGCGTTTCTCGTACGTCATCCCTTCACCTCCGACAGGTGACCCGCGAAGACGGCGTCCATGCGGTCCCAGTCGAAGTCCTCGAGCAGCCGCCGCAGCCGCGGCTCCGTCTTCCTCAGGCCGGTGTAGTGGCGGGTACGGCTGCGCCAGGGCAGGCCCTTCTGGCGCGGCTGGGCGGGATCGATCTCCCACGGGTGGAAGTAGAAGATCGCGGGCTGGCCGTCGGCCTTGTTGACCCGCCGCAGCATGCGCCGCGACGTGCCGTAGCGCCGCAACCGGAACCAGCCGCCGCCGCCGGCCGGCTTGTTGCCGCCCCAGCCGCGCACGGTGGTGATCGGCAGCTCGACGACGCCGGAATCGCCGCGCGGCCGGAACGGGAACCGCGGCGCGTCGGGCATGCCGTAGATGTCGTGCCGCACCGGATAGATGCTCGACGAGTAGGCGTAGCCCTCCTCGGCCAGAATCTCGTGCGCCCACAGCTCGTTGCGGCCGATCGAGAAGCTGGCGGCGCGGAAGCCCAGCACCGGCACGCCGGCGATGTCCTCCAGCAGCCGCTTGGTGCGTTGGGCGTCGGCGCGGAAACCGCCCTGGCCCTGCTGGTCGACGCGGTAATGGGCATAGCCGTGGCTGGCCAGTTCGTGGCCCTCGGCGACGATGCGCCGGACCAGCTCCTTGTGGCGCTCGGCGACCCAGCCCAGGGTGAAGAACGTGGCGCGCACGCCTTTCTCGGCCAGCAGCTCGAGGATGCGCTCGGTGTTGCGGACGACCCGGCTCTCGAGATAGGGCCAGTCGTCGCGGCGGATGAGCTCGGCGAAGGCCTGGACGTGGAACCAGTCCTCGACGTCGATGCTGAGCGCGTTGACCGGGCCGGAATGGCGGCGCGGCCGCCGCTCGACGGGGGAATGCTTCGCCGAGCGGTCCTGGGCGTGGACCTGCTGCTTCAGCTCGTGCAGGCGCTCGTCGAGATCGTCGAGGCCGAAGCTGTTCGACAGGATCGCCGGCCGCGCCGCCTGCTCGGGCATCTCCGCCGCCAACTCGTCGGCGACCTGCTCGACCACCGCGCCGTCGATCGAATGGCTCTGTTCCAGGAACCCGTACAGCAGCAGCCGCGAGCACAGGTTGTTGATGCGCCGCGGCACGCCGCCGCTGTGCTTGTGGATGGCCTCGAAGGCGTCGGCGGTGAAGGCGGGGTCGTTGTCCCAGCCGGCCTTCTGCAGGCGGTAGAGGACGTAGTCGCGGGTCTCGTGCGCCGACAGCGGCCCGAGATGGTAGGACGCGATCACCCGCTGGCGGAGCTGCTCCAGCTCGGGGCGCATCATGATCTCGCGGAACTGCGGCTGGCCGAGCAGGAAGGTCTGCAGAAGCGTCTGCCGATCGTGCTGGAAGTTCGACAGCATGCGCAGCTCCTCGATCGCCTCGATGCCCAGGTTCTGGGCCTCGTCGACGATCAGCAGGCAGCGCCTGCCCGCCTGGTGGCTGGCGATCAGGAAGGTCTCGAGCCGGCGGATCAGGTCGGCCTTGTCGACCCCGTCGATCGGCAGCCCGAAGGCCGCGGCGACCGAGCGCAGCATGCCGTCGGCGTCGAGCTGCGTCGTGACGATCTTGGCCGCGACGTAGCGCTGCTTGTCGAGCGTGTCGAACAGGTGGCCGACCAGCGTCGTCTTGCCGGCCCCGACCTCGCCGGTGATGACGATGAAGCCCTCGCCCTGGTCGAGACCGTAGGAAAGGTAGGCCATGGCCTTGCTGTGGCCGCTGCTTCCGAAGAAGAAGCGCGGATCGGGACCAAGCTGGAACGGCAGTGAGCGCAGGCGGTAGAAGGCGGCATACATCGTGAGCTCTCTCGCTTCGAAAGGTCACCGAGGGCGGAACGCGGCCGACCGGACCGGGTGAGCACCGGCGGAACAAACCGTGTCGTTGTGCACTGCCTTAAACTACGGACGCCCAAGGCGCCCCACCACGGTTCCTATGGAGTGTTCACGTGGAAAGCGACTAACCCGAAGAAGCGAAGAACTCTCGTTCGGATAAAATTTTGCGCAAACCGCCTATGACCGCAGCCGTTTACTCGGCTGGCGGCCATAGAAGTCACTTCCGGTCTATGACGATATTTTTATTTCGACGGCGTCGCCGTTATGACGGTGGCCGCGGCGACCGTCGCCCGCCACGGGGGCGGCGGGACGGGGAACGGGGAACGGGGAACGGGGGAAGAAGACCGCGGGGCTATTCGGCGCCGTCGGCGCGGGCGACGTCGGGACCCCACTGGTCGACCAGCTTCTTCTGGTTGGCGCGCAGGGTCGCCACCCGGCGCTGGGCGGCGACCTGCAGGAAGGCGCCGACGACCGGCGGCATCATCATGTAGAGAAGCCAGCCGAACGCCGCCGAGCCGTAGATCACCAGCAGCGCCAGCACGTCCGAGAGCTGGGCGAAAGCGTTGTCGAGGGTGTGCGCCTCGAACCACAGCTTGAACAGGTAGGGCGCGGCGCCGGCGAAATTGAGGCCGCCGACGCACAGCCAGGCATAGCGGTGCGGCCCGCGATCGACGATGGCGGCGGCCAGTGTCGGCAGCATGGCGAAGAACAGCAGCGTCAGGGTCGGCAGCGAAAACGGCAGGATCGCCAGCGCCGCCAGGAAGAACGCCAGCTTCTGCCCCGCCGTCACGCTGCCCGGCGCCGGCGGCGCCCTGCCCGTGGCCTTGCGCGCCATGGCTACCACACCTCCATGATGGTCAGGACCGTCAGGGTCAGCAGCGCCAACAGCACCGAAGTCATCGCCGCCGTCTGCTTGCCGATGCGCACCGCGGTCTCGTCGCGCGCGTCCTTGGCGCCTTCGAGATCGCGGATCTCCTGGTCGGCGGCGGCCCATTCGGCCTGCGCCCAGGCGAAGCCGTCGGCGTCCTTCTGCCGCTGCTCGGGATCGTCGACGAAGCGGTAGAGTTCGAGCAGGCTGCCCTGGCGCACCAGCCGCGGGATCTCGCGTTCGAGCTCGCGCCGGCGCTCGCGGCCGTGATAGCTGCTGATCACCGGCCCGAGCAGGCCGCCGACCCAGCTCGTCAGGTTGTGCAGTTCCGGCGGGCCGAGGCGCCACTGCAGGATCGCCAGCAGGTTCAGCATGCCCAGCGCCGACATCGCCGGGTCGGGCGCGTTCAGCGCCTGCAGCTGCTGCGAGATGTCGTAATTGAGGTGGCAGGCCAGGAACGCGACGGTGTGGCGATCGAACGGCCACGATTTCTGGTCGGCGCGCCGCGCCGCGCGGTCCAGCGCCGGCAGCAGCTCCTTGATGTCGACGACGTAGTCCTCGGCCATCAGCGGGCTCTGCACCGGCAGGCTCTCGTTGAGCACGTACAGGCAGCGCTCGAGGCCGCTGCCGATCGCCGGCTGCTTCAGGAAGTCGCGCAGCTCGCGGAAATTCTGCTCCAGCAGCGACCATTCCGGATTGTAGCTGTGGCGCTCGGCCAGCCACAGCTTCGGCACCTCGCGGTTGATGCACTCGATGAGCAGCCGGTAGTCCTTCTGCTCGGCGATCATCCAGGCGAGGCACGGCCCGAATCCGTCCGGCATGGCATGGAAGCCGCGATAGCGGATCGGCGCGGTCGGGTCGAGGATCATGCAGACCTTGGCCAGCATGACGTCGGCCGCCGCCTTCTTGTCGCCCAGCGCGCCGGTGACGTTGCGCACCGCGACGGCGACGCCTTCGGCCTTCTCCTTGTCCTCCAGCGCCCGGCGCAGCCACAGTTCGAGCTTGCCCTCGAGCACCACCGGAACCGCCTCGTCCCACCTGCGGGCGAAGGCGATGCCGATCTCGCGCGCCGAGTTGTATTCGGCGCCGCCGAACTGGAACGAGCGCTGCGAGCGCTTGGGCAGCTTGGCCTGGATCGGCGACAGGCGGCGCCCCGACAGCCACAGTTCCAGGGACTCGATCGGCCAGCGCTCGTCGACGTCGTCGCACAGCAGCCCGCGCAAGACCTCGATCGAGCCGATCGGCAGCCGCTCGTCCCCGACCAGCGCGGCATAGCTGCTGACGGCGACCTTGTTGCGCAGGATGGTGGCCTCGTCCTGCTGCGCGACCGGGTTGCGCCCCAGCAGCAGCAGCACCAGCGACACGCCCAGCGAATACATGTCGTCGGAATAGGTGCCGCTGCCGCGCGCCGCGTGGAACGCCATCGCCGCCTCGATGGTCTCGAACATGGCCGGCTGGTCGAGGCCGGGCGGCGCGGTGACGCAGTCGCCCAGCACCAGCCCCTCGCGGTCGCCGGCCATGTAGAACATGTTGGTCGGGCGGATGGCGCGGTGGGTGACGCCGCGGGCCGCGAGTTCCTTCAGGGCGGCGGTCAGCGGGCCGACCAGCTTCTTCGAGACCTCCCAGTCTTCGAAGCGGCGGATCTCGGCATTCAGGCTGCTCATCACCCGGCCGCCGGCCGGGCGCTCGTAGACCACCATCATGCAGGTGCGGCCGAGCGGCGACCAGAACGCCGGCCCCCATTCGATCAGCGGCAGCAGCCCCGGCGTCTGCACGCCCTTGAGCGAGCGCATGACGTTGGTGCGCGGCGGCAGGTCGGGGCGGCAGACCAGCGCGAACAGCGGCCGGCCGGGATCGCGGCGATCCTCGGCGACGAAGGCCTGCGCGGTGGGGGTGTTGAAATCGGGCAGCGGCTTGCCCGGGAACACGGTGTAGCGGCCCTGCAGGAGGGCGTTCGATCCGCCTCCCGTCCTGGACTCATCCTGTATGGATGCCGCTGCCGGCTCCGTGGCCATGAAACTGCTGATCCGATCCTAGCGGCGGCCGTCGCCACCGGAAGTGTATCCGTCGCCCCGTGAACGCACAAGGGCGGCCCTCCTTCGAGGGCCGCCCATGCTAACCGGCGCCGGGTTAACGGCGCGTAACCCGTCAGTCGGCGAAGGGATCGTGGACCAGGATCGTGTCCTCGCGCTCGGGGCTGGTCGACAGCAGCGCCACCGGCGCCTCGATCAGTTCCTCGACGCGCCGGATGTACTTGATCGCCGCCGCCGGCAGGTCCTTCCAGGTCCGCGCCCCCTGCGTGCTCTCCTTCCAGCCGTCCATGGTCTCGTAGACCGGTTCGACCTCGGCCTGGCGGGCCATGCTGGCCGGCAGGTGGTTGAGCGTCGCGCCGCCGCAGCGGTAGCCGATGCAGATCTTGAGTTCGTCGAGGCCGTCGAGGACGTCGAGCTTGGTCAGCGCGATGCCGTTGACGCCGCCGACCTTGACCGCCTGGCGCACCAGCACCGCGTCGAACCAGCCGCAGCGGCGACGGCGACCGGTGACGGTGCCGAACTCGCGGCCGCGGTCGCCGATGAGCTGGCCGATCTCGTCATTGAGTTCGGTCGGGAACGGCCCGGCGCCGACGCGGGTGGTGTAGGCCTTGACGATGCCGAGCACGTATCCGACCGCGCCCGGGCCGACGCCCGAGCCGGCGGCGGCCTGGCCGGACACGGTGTTGGACGAGGTCACGTAGGGATAGGTGCCGTGGTCGATGTCGAGCATCGTGCCCTGGGCGCCCTCGAACAGGATGCGCTTGCCGGCGCGGCGCACCTCGTCGAGGCGCTGCCAGACGACGTCGGCATAGGGCAGCAGGCGCGGCGCCAGCTCCTTGAGCTGGGCCATGAGCTGGCCGCCGTCGAGCAACTCGGCGCCGAGGCCCTTGAGCAGCGCGTTGTGATGGGCGAGCAGGCGCTCGATCTTGTACTCGAGCACCTTCTCGTCGGCGAGGTCGCAGACGCGGATGGCGCGCCGCGCCACCTTGTCCTCGTAGGCCGGCCCGATGCCGCGGCCGGTGGTGCCGATCTTGGCGGCGCCGCTGGCCTCCTCGCGGGCGCGGTCGAGATGGCCGTGCAGCGGCAGGATCAGCGGCGCGTTCTCGGCCAGCTTCAGGACCTCGGGGGTCAGGTCGACGCCCTGGCCGCGCACGCGGTCGATCTCGTCGAGCAGCGCCCACGGGTCGACGACGACGCCGTTGCCGATGATCGACAGCTTGCCGCGCACCACGCCCGAGGGCAGCAGGTTCAGCTTGTAGGTGACGCCGTTGATGACCAGCGTGTGGCCGGCATTGTGGCCGCCCTGGAAGCGCACGACCACGTCGGCGCGGTTCGACAGCCAGTCGACAATCTTACCCTTGCCCTCGTCGCCCCACTGGGCGCCGACGACCGCGACGTTCGTCATGTTCAGTCCCCTCCCTCGGTTACGGCGACGGCCGCTCCGTTTTCAAACACATGGCTGCAGCCCAGGCGCCGCGCCTCGGCGCGCGCATCGGCCACCGGCTCCAGTCCGGCCACCGTCGCCCAGCCCGCGGCGCGCAATTCGGCGGCGCCGGCGCTGCCGGCCGGCACGAACACCCGGCGCGGCGGCTTCGGCCCCGGCAGCGCCGCCAGGACCCCGTCCATGAACAGGGTGGCGCCGACGGCCGGCTCGCTGCCGCCCGGCCGATAGCGGCCGCCGCGGCCGAGCTCGGCGGCGGAACGGCGCGAGAAGATCGCGAAGGTGATGCCGGTGTGATACTCGAAGCCGCGGTTCTCCACCGGGTCGACGGTCAGCCGCAGATGCGGCGCGGCGGCGGCGATGCGTCCGGCGACCTCGGCCAGGCGGTCGCGCTCGGCGGCGGCGGCCGGCGGCAGCGACAGCGCCTTCAGCTTGGCCAGCGCCTGCTCGGCCGGGCCGCAGGCGTCGATCAGGGCGCACAGCAGCGAGGCCGCGGCACCGCCCAGCGACGCCACCGTCGCGACGTCCTTGTGGTCGAGCGCGTCGCGCAGCCCGGGGGCGGCGACGTCGAGCCCGAGCGCGCCGCAGACCAGCGGCACCAGCGTCGGCAGGCCGAGATCGACCGAGACCTCCTCGACGCCGATGGCGGCCAGCGCCGCGGCGGCGAGCAGGACGACCTCGACGTCGGCGGCCGGCGAATCGCTGCCGATCAGCTCGATGCCGGCCTGGCCGAACTGCCGCTCGGGGCGGAGCTGCGAGCCCTTGACCCGCAGCACCTGGCCGGCGTAGCTCAGCCGCAGCGGCCGCGGCGCGGTGTTGAGCCGGGTGGTCACGATGCGGGCGATCTGCAGCGTCATGTCCGGCCGCACCGCCATCATCCGCTGGGCCAGCGGATCCATGACGCGGAACGTCTGGGCGGCGGTGCCGGGGCCGCTGTCGCCGAGCAGGCTGTGCTCGAACTCGATCAGCGGCGGCTTGACCCGCTCGTAGCCGTGGGCGGCGAAATCGGTCATCACCCTGTGCACGACATCGGCCTCGAAGGCGGCATCGGGCGGCAGGATGTCGCGCAGTCCGGCGGGAAGCAGGGCGCGGTTGGCGGAATCGTTCATCGGTCCATATCGCGAGGCCAACGCGGAATCGGCAGAACCCCAAGCGCGGGGCTCTGCCGATGTAGCGTGTTTGCCCGGCGACGGCAAACGGAAAGCGACGCCGGGGCGGCGGTCAGCGGCGGCGGTTGGCGAGGTCGTCCAGGCCCTTCATGACGCCGACCGAGGCCTCGCCGACCTTGTGCACCAGCGCCAGGGCACCCTCGAAGTCGCCGTTCTGGTAGCGGCGGGCGGCCTCGATGCCGTTGGCGTGGACCTCGCGATGCGGCGTCTCCAGCGCGGCATAGGCCGGATGGTTGCGGATCGCCGGGTCGGTGACCGAACCGTACCACTTGCCGAGCCGGCAATTGGTGTGGTTGGCCAGTTCGTCCGGGTTGAGCTTCATGCGCCCGACCAGCATCTGCGCCAGCTTCTTGCGCCAGATCATGTGGTCGGACTTGGCGACGTGGATGGTGACGTCGGCGACCTCGAGCTTGACCAGCTCGGCGACCAGGTCGGCGATGACGACGTCGGAGCGGTCCATCACCCCGATGACGTTGCCGATGGTCTCGACGTTCTTGGTCGACATCTCGGCGATCCTGCCGATGCCCTCGGAGACCTCCGAGGTGGCCTCGGTCTGCTGGCCGAGGATGTGCGAGATGTCCTGGATCTTCTGCGTGACCTCCTGGATGCGCTCGGTCACCGCGCGCATGCCTTCGCCGGTGTGGGCGATGACCTCCTGGCCCTGCTGGACGGCGTTGGCGCCCTGCTCCATCGACCCGACGATCGATTCCATCTCGGTGCGCAGGTTCTCGATGCGGGCGCGGATGTCGACGGTGGCGCGGGCGGTCTGGCTGGCCAGGTTCTTGACCTCGCCGGCGACGACCGCGAAGCCCTTGCCGGCTTCGCCGGCGCGCGCCGCCTCGATCGTGGCGTTGAGCGCCAGAAGGTTGGTCTGCTTGGCGATCGCCTCGATCTGGTTGACGATGTCGCCGATCTGCGCCGAGGCGCCGGCCAGGGTCTCGACCTTGGCGGCGGCGTCGCTGACGGCGCGGGCGATGTTCTCCATCGTGGTGACGGCGCGATCCGAGGCGCCGCGGGCCTCGTCGGCGGCGGACTGCGCGCTCTGGGCGTCGGCGGCGGCCGCTTCGGCGTTGCGCGAGATCTCGCCGACCGAGGCGACCATCTCCTCGGCGGCGGCGGCGATCGCCTGGCCGCGGTTGTCGACCTCGCGCACCGCCCGCATCATCTCGGCGGTCTGGGTGACGGCCTCGTTCGAGGTGATCGACAGCTCGACCACGCCCTTGACCTGGGCCAGCATGCGGGATTCAAGCTGCCGCGCGAGCTGTCCGAGCTTGCGGCCCAGCGGGCAGTCGCCTTCGGGAACCGACAGGTACCTGCCCTCGAGCAGCAGGTCGATGGCGGCTTCCAGTGCCGCGTCGTCGCGCTCGGGCGCCGGCGCCGCACCGGCCTGCACGGCCGGCGCGCTGCCGCCGCGCGTGAATCCGAAACCCATTTCCCTTCTCCCTCGGCCCCTGGTACGCCCACTCTTTTTTAGGGGCATACAGGTTAACAGACCTTTAAACAAGCCCTTCCTGTTGAATTCGAAATAGAAGAAGTCAACCCGGTTTACTCGCCACCCTGCCCCGAAAGAAGTATTCGAAGAACACCGGCAAAAAAAGGGCCGCGCACCCGGCGCGGCCCCCAGACTGGTCCAGACGCAAACGTCAGAACTGCAGCGCCTTGGCCTGGACCACCGCCGGTATGTCCAGGACCTTCTTCAGCAGGCTCTCGCCGACCGGCTGGTCGACCTGGATCAGCGCCACGGCGTCGCCGCCGGCCTCGGCGCGGCCGAGGTGGAAGGTGGCGATGTTGACGCCCGCTTCGCCGAGCACGCTGCCGAGGCGGCCGATGAAGCCCGGCTTGTCCTCGTTGGTGACGTAGAGCATGTTCGGGCCGACCTCGGCCTCGATCGGGATGCCCTTGATCTCGACGATGCGCGGCCTGGCGCCGTAGAGCGTGCCGGCCACCGTGCGCTCCTGGCGCTCGGTGGTGACGGTGAGCCGCACCATCGTGTGGTATTCGGCCGAATCGCCGCTCTTGACCTCGGTCACCGCGATGTCGCGCTCCTTGGCGATCACCGGCGCGTTGACCATGTTGACGCTCTCGAGCAGCGGCTTGAGCAGGCCCTGCAGCAGCACGGCGGTCAGCGGCTTGACGTTGAGCTCGGCGACGTCGCCGGCGTACTCGATCTTGACGCCCTTCAGGCCGGTCTCGGTGAGCTGGCCGGCGAAGCTGCCGAGCTGCTCGGCCAGGCGCATGTACGGCCGCAGCTTCGGCGCCTCCTCGGCGGAGACCGACGGCATGTTGAGCGCGTTGGTGATGGCGCCGGTCAGCAGGTAGTCGGACATCTGCTCGGCGACCTGCAGCGCCACGTTCTCCTGGGCCTCGGAGGTCGAGGCGCCGAGGTGCGGCGTGCACACGAGCTGGTCCATGCCGAACAGCGGATTGTTGCGCGCCGGCTCCTCCTGGAACACGTCCAGCGCCGCGCCGGCGACCTGGCCGGCCTCGATCGCCGCCTTGAGGTCGGCCTCGACCACCAGGCCGCCGCGGGCGCAGTTGATGATGCGCACGCCCTTCTTCATCTTGGCGATCGCCTTGGCGTCGATGATGTTGCGCGTCGCCTCGGTCAGCGGCGTGTGCAGGGTGATGAAGTCGGCGCGCGCGAAGAGCTGGTCGAGCTCGACCTTCTCGACGCCCATGTCCTCGGCCCGCTCGTGCGACAGGAACGGGTCGTAGGCGACGACGCGCATGCGCAGGCCGAGCGCGCGGTCGGCGACGATCGAGCCGATGTTGCCGGCGCCGATGATGCCCAGCGTCTTGCCGGTCAGCTCGACGCCCATGAACTTCGACTTCTCCCACTTGCCGGCATGGGTCGAGGCGTTGGCCTGCGGGATGTCGCGGGCGATGGCGAACATCAGCGCGATGGCGTGCTCGGCGGTGGTGATCGAATTGCCGAACGGCGTGTTCATCACCACGATGCCGCGCGTGGTGGCGGCGGGAACGTCGACGTTGTCGACGCCGATGCCGGCGCGGCCGACGACCTTCAGGTTGCGGGCGTTGTCCAGCACCTCGGCGGTGACCTTGGTCGCCGAACGGATGGCGAGGCCGTCGTACTCGCCGATGACGGTCTTCAGCTCCTCGGCCGACAGGCCGACCTTGACGTCGACGTCGATGCCGCGGTCCTTGAAGATCTGGACGGCGGCCGGGCTCAGCTTATCGCTGATCAGAACCTTGGGCATTCGTGCTTCCCCCTCGGAAAAATGAAATCACCACGAAGGCACGAAGGTCACGAAGGCGCCACTTCCCCCTCCCCCGCCTGCGGGGGAGGGTCGGGGTGGGGGCTGCGCCTGAGCGGTGGCCGGGCATGCGGTGCGCTGCCCTCACCCTCCCGCTTCGCGGGCCCCTCCCTCTCCCGCAAGCGGGAGAGGGATATTTCCTGCCTTCGTGCCTCTGTGGTTCGTTCTCAAACCTTCGCCGCGAACTCGGCCTCGACCTGGGCATAGGCCCAGTCCAGCCACGGCAGCAGTTTCTCGATGTCGCTGGTCTCGACGGTGGCGCCACCCCAGATGCGCAGGCCGGCCGGCGCGTCGCGGTAGGCGCCGATGTCGTAGGCGACGCCCTCCTTGTCGAGCAGGCCGGCGATCTTCTTGGCGAAGGCGGCCTGGTCGTCGGCCGACAGCTTGGCGAAGATCGGCGCCTTGATCTGCAGGCAGATCGACGTCGTCGAGCGCACCGCCGGGTCCCTGGCCAGGTTGGCGGCCCATTCGCTCTTGGCGAGCCAGCCCTCGATCGCCGCCAGATTGGCCTGCGAGCGCTTGATCAGGGCCGGCAGGCCGCCGATCGACTCGGCCCAGCGCAGGGCGTCGATCTGGTCCTCGACGGCGATCATCGACGGGGTGTTGATGGTCTCGCCCTTGAAGATGCCGGCGATCAGCTTGCCGCCCTTGGTCAGGCGGAAGATCTTGGGCAGCGGCCAGGCCGGCTTGTAGCTCTCGAGCCGTTCGACGGCGCGCGGGCTGAGCACCAGCATGCCGTGCGCGCCCTCGCCGCCCAGGACCTTCTGCCAGGACCAGGTGACGACGTCGAGCTTGCTCCACGGCATGTCCATCGCGAACACCGCCGAGGTGGCGTCGCAGATGGTCAGGCCCTGGCGGTCGGCGGCGATCCAGTCGCCGTTCGGCACGCGCACGCCCGAGGTGGTGCCGTTCCAGGTGAAGACGACGTCGCGGGCGAAGTCGACCTGCCCGAGATCGGGCAGTTCGCCGTAGGGCGCCTTGAAGACGCGGACGTCTTCGAGCTTGAGCTGCTTGGTCACGTCGGTGACCCAGCCCTCGCCGAAGCTCTCCCAGGCCAGCATGTCGACGCCGCGGGCGCCGAGCAGCGACCACAGCGCCGTCTCGACGGCGCCGGTGTCGGAGGCGGGGACGATGCCGATGTGGTAGTCGGCGGGAATGCCGAGGACGGCGCGCGAGCGGTCGATCAGCTCGGCCAGCTTGGCCTTGCCTTCCTTGGCGCGGTGCGACCGGCCGACGGGCGCGCCCGACAGCGCGTCGACCGTCCAACCAGGACGCTTGGCGCAGGGACCGGAAGAGAAATTGGGATTCGCGGGCCGAACAGCCGGCCGCTTCGATTCTGACATGGATAACCCTCCCTCGCAGAAGGGACGCGACCCGTTGGGGGGCCGTGGCCCGGGCGGAGCATAGCAGGGTGGGCGGAGGGGTCAACGGAAGGTTACGACCCGAATCGGACGTCCAGGCTGGTCACCACCCGAACCACAGCGGCGCCGCCAGCGTGAACACCACCCACAGCAGCAGCGTCAGCGGCAGGCCGACTCGGACGAAATCGGCGAACTTGTAGTGGCCGGGACCCATCACCAGCAGGTTGGTCTGGTAGCCGATCGGGCTGGCGAACGAGCAGTTGGCGGCCAGCAGGGTGGTGATCGCCAACGCGTGCGGCGGCACCGAGAGCTGGTGCGCGAGGCTGATGGCGATCGGCGTGAACAGCACCGCGCAGGCGTTGTTGCTGAGCAGGTTGGTGCTCAGCGCCACCAGCAGGAAGAAGGCCGAGACGACGCCGGTGGTGCCGACGTTGGGCAGCGCGCTGAGGAAGCCGTGGGCGACGAAGGCGGCGCCGCCGGTCGCCTGCAGCGCCTCGCCCAGGGCCAGGGCCGAGGCGACCAGCAGCACGATGCGGCGATCGAGGGCGCGGACCGCCTGGCGGATGTTGAGCGCCCTGGCCGCGATCATCGCCGTGGCGCCGGCCAGCGCCGCGACGGCGATCGGCAGCAGTCCCAGCGCCGCGGTGCCGACCACGGCGGCGAAGATGGCGCTGGCGGTGCGGGCGTGGTGCGGCTTCGGCATGATGGCGCGGCTGCCCGAGATCACCACCAGGTCGCGGTCCCTCTGCAGCGCGCGCACCGCGCTGGCGGGTCCCTGGACCAGCAGCACGTCGCCGGCGTCGAGGCGGATCAGGTCCATGCGGCCGCGCACCATGTGGGCGCGGCGCTGGATGCCGAGCACGACGCAGCCGTAGCTGCGGCGGAAGCCGACCTGCAGGATGTTGAACCCGACCAGCCGCGAGGACGGCGGCACCATCACCTCGGCGAGCACCAGCTCGGCCATCTCGCCGTCGTCGCCGCCGTCGGCGCCGGCCGAATCGCGGGCCGATTCGGCGACCCGGCCGGCGACGTCGTCGACGCCGCTGCGGGCCGGCGGGTGCAGCAGTCCGGGGTGGCGGGCGGCGGCGTCGGCCAGCGCGGCGCGCGGCGCCGCCAGCACCAGCATGTCGCCGGGCTGCAGCTCGAAGCCGTCGAACGGCGGCAGCTCGACCTGATAGCCGCGCTGGATCATCTGCACGGTGATGCCCGGCAGCGCCTTGAACATGCCGGCCGCCGCCACCTGGCCCACCAGGCTGGAGCCCGCCGGCACGACGCATTGCGACACGAACTGCCGGCCCGAGCCGCCGAACGCCGCCGCCATCGAGGCGCGATCGGGCAACAGCCGCACGCCGACGGTGACCAGGTAGACCAGCGCCACCGCGGCCAGCAGCGCGCCCAGGCTGGTGAACTCGAAGAATTCCAGCGGCCGGACGCCGACATTGACCAGGGTGCTGGACACCAGCAGGTTGGTCGACGAGCCGATCAGGGTGGTCATGCCGCCGACGATCGCCGCGAAGGACAGCGGCATCATCACGCGGCTGGCCTGCAGGTTCAGCCGCTTGGCCATGCTCTGCAGGATCGGGATGAAGATCACCACCACCGGGGTGTTGTTGAGCACCGCGCTCATCAGCGCCACCACCGCGAGCGTCACCGCCACCGAGGCCATCGGCGGCAGCGGCAGCCGCGACAGCCGGATCGCGACCCGGTCCAGCGCGCCGGTCATCACCAGCCCCTCGCCGACCACCAGCAGCGCCAGCACCGCGATCAGCGCCGGATTGCCGAAGCCGGCCAGCAGGTCGGTCGCGTCGATGCCGGGCACCGGGATGCCTTCGAACAGCACCAGCAGCGCGCACAGCACGCCCAGGGCCACCAGCTCGACGGCCACCCACTCGGTGACGAACAGCAACACCGCGACGGCGGTGATCGCCAGCGTCAGCCACATGTGAAGACTCGGATCGACCGCCACCGACGCTCCCGCACGCGATTTCCTCGGCCCGGCAGGGTAGCACCGGCGCGGCGGCGCGCAAGGGCAAGGGTGAGGGCACCGACGCGCCGCGGAACCCCACGGGAAGGCCGTGCTTCCCCTAAGGAAAACACATACGGACAGACGTATTACTCCCTGCCGGTATGTTTCGGGCCGATACGACATTATTCTCATCTAAAGGACACCCGCCCTAGCAAGGACCGCCATGATCGATGCCCTGCCCCGGCTGTTCGACACCGCGCAACTCCTGCCGCACGGCCTTTGCCTCGAGTGGCGCCCGGAGCTGGTCTGGCTGCACGCGGTCTCGGACGGGCTGACGGCCCTGGCCTACTACTCGATTCCCTTCGCGCTGCTGGTCTTCGCCTATCGCCGGCGCGACCTGAAATACCGGTGGATGTTCCTGCTGTTCGGGGCCTTCATCCTGGCCTGCGGCACCACCCATCTGATCGGCGTCTGGACCCTGTGGCAGCCGATCTACGGCATCCAGGGCGTGGCCAAGGCCGCCACCGCGCTGACCTCGGTGGTGACGGCGTTGCTGCTGTGGCCGCTGATCCCCAAGGCGCTGGCGCTGCCCGGCCCGACGCAGTGGCGCGCCGTCAACGACACCCTGGCCAACGAGGTCGCCGAGCGCCGTGCCGCCGAGGAACAGGTGCGGCGCATGAACCGCGAGCTCGAAGCTCGCGTTCGGTTGCGCACCGCCGAACTCGAAGAGGCAAACCGGGCGCTCAAGGCCGAGATCGCGCATGGCGTCGCCGCCGAGGCCGCGTTGCGCGCCGCCAAGGAGGAGGCCGAAGCCGCCAGGGCCGAGGCCGAGCGCGCCAGCCACGCCAAATCGACCTTCCTGGCCGCCGCCAGCCACGACCTGCGCCAGCCGATGCAGGCGCTGTTCCTGTTCGCCGACACGATCGAGCTGCGGCTGCGCGGCCGGCCCGAGCAGCGGGTGATGGACGATTTCCGCCGCTCGCTGGAGGCCTTGCGCTCGCTGCTCGATTCGCTGCTCGACATCTCGAAGCTCGACGCCGGCCTGGTGCGCCCGCAACCGGTCGGCTTTCCGCTCGCCGACGTCCTCGACCGCCTCGCCGCCGAATACCGGCCGCTGGCCGAGGCCAAAGGGGTCGAGCTGCGCGTCGTCGGCAGTACGGCGCAAGTGTGCAGCGACCCCACGCTGCTCGGCCGGATCCTGCAGAACCTGGTCCACAACGCGGTGCGCTACACCGAGCGCGGCCGCATCCTGGTCGGCTGCCGCCGCCGCCGCGCGGCGATCGAGATCATGGTGCGCGACACCGGCATCGGCATCGCCGACAAGCACGCCGAGGACGTCTTCGCCGAGTTCTTCCAGATCGACAACGACGCGCGCGACCGCGAGAAGGGGCTCGGCCTCGGCCTGGCGATCGTGCGCCGGCTGTCGCGGCTGCTCGGGCACGACGTCAGGCTGTGCTCGCGGCCGGGCGCCGGCGCGACCTTCACCGTCTCGGTTCCGCTGGCCGCGGCACCGTCACGCCTGCGGACCGGATTCGCCTGATCCATATACTTCCGGATAATTCCTGCCGTCGCGATCACAAGCGGAAGGGTTAATTGCGCCCAAGGCGCCGACCGGGCAAGCTGTGGTCATACCATGCCCAGACTCGCCGCCAACCTGACGCTGCTGTTCGCCGACCTGCCGCTGCCCGAGCGCTTCGCGGCGGCGCGCCGCGCGGGGTTCCGGGGGGTCGAGATCCAGCTTCCCTACGCGCTGCCCGCCGACGAGATCGCCCGCCTGCTCGCCGACGCCGGGCTGGAGCTGGTGCTGCACAACCTGCCCTGCGGCGACTGGGCCGGCGGCGACCGCGGCATCGCCTGCCTGCCGGGCCGCGAGGCCGAGTTCCGCGACGGCGTCGCGCTGGCCCTCGACTACGCCCGCCGCCTCGGCTGCCGGCGCCTCAACTGCCTGGCCGGCATCGCCCCGGCCGAGGCCGATCCCGCCGCGGTCCGCGCGACGATGCTCGCCAACCTGCGCCACGCCGCCGAGCGCTGCGCCGAACACGGCGTCATGCTGCTGGTCGAGCCGGTCAACACCCGCGACACCCCGGGCTTCTACCTGCACGGCAGCGCCCAGGCGCTGGCGTTGCTGGACGAGGTCGGCGCGCCCGGCGCGATGCTGCAGTACGACGCCTACCACATGCAGATGATGGAGGGCGACCTGGCGCGGACCATCGCCGCCAACATCGCCCGCATCGGCCACGTCCAGATCGCCGACAACCCCGGCCGCCACGAGCCGGGCACCGGCGAGATCAACTTCGATTTCCTGCTCGAGCATCTCGATTCCCTCGGCTACCGGGGCTGGGTCGGCTGCGAGTGGGTGCCGCGGGGCGACACCGCCGCCGGGCTGGATTCGGTCCGGCGCTGGCTGATCTGACGCACGGAGGGGAGAACGACATGAAGATCGGATTCATCGGCCTGGGCATCATGGGCCGCCCGATGGCCGGCCACCTGGCGGCCGGCGGCCACGAACTGTTCGTGTGCAAGCACCGCAAGGCGATTCCGGACGAGTTGGCCGGCAAGGCGGTCGAATGCGCCACCCGCCGCGAGGTCGCCGAAAAGGCCGAGGTGATCATCACCATCGTGCCCGACACGCCCGACGTCGAGCAGGTGCTGTTCGGCGCCGACGGCCTGTTCGAGGGCCTGTCGGCGGGCAAGATCGTCGTCGACATGAGCTCGATCTCGCCGACCGCCACCCGCGACTTCGCCGCCCGCATCGGCGAGAAGGGCTGCCGGTATCTCGACGCGCCGGTCTCCGGCGGCGAGGTCGGGGCCAGGAACGCGGCGCTGACCATCATGGTCGGCGGCCCCGAGGACGCCTTCGACAAGGTCAAGCCGCTGTTCGAGCTGATGGGCAAGAACATCACCCTGATCGGCGACAACGGCGCCGGCCAGACCTGCAAGGTCGCCAACCAGATCATCGTCGCCCTGACCATCGAGGCGGTCTCGGAAGCGCTGGTCTTCGCCTCGAAGGCCGGCGCCGATCCGGCCAAGGTGCGCCAGGCGCTGATGGGCGGCTTCGCCTCGTCGAAGATCCTCGAGGTCCACGGCAACCGCATGATCGAGCGCACCTTCGACCCCGGCTTCCGCATCAAGCTGCACCAGAAGGACCTCAATCTGGCGCTGCAGTCGGCCCGCGATCTCGGCGTGGCGCTGCCCAACACCGCCACCGCCCAGGAGCTGTTCAACGCCTGCGCCGCGATGGGCGGCGCCGACTGGGACCACTCGGCGATGGTGCGCGCGCTGGAGAAGCTGGCGGAACATGCGGTAAGGTAGTCCAGGCTCTGTCGCGATAGCCTCTTGTTGCGTCACCCCCGGGCCCGACCCGGGGTCGATGGATCGCCGGGCCAAGCCCGGCAATGACGACGAGGGGGATCGCGTCTCGGCCGAATCCGCTCTCGTCCCCAGGTTTGGACTCTCCTCCGCATGGATCCCAGGGCCTTTCTCCGCTCGCTGTTCGACGCCGCCGTCGCCGCGGCGCAGCCCGCCGCCTGCGTGCCGCCGCACCTGCCGCCGCCGCCGAAGGGGCGCACGGTCGTCGTCGGCGCCGGCAAGGCCAGCGCCGCGATGGCGCGCGCCGTCGAGGAAAACTGGGCGGGCGACTTGTCCGGCCTGGTGGTGACCCGCTACGGCCATGCCGTGCCCTGCCAGCGCATCGAGATCGTCGAGGCCGCGCACCCGGTGCCCGACGCGGCCGGGCTGCGCGCCGCCGAGCGCATCATGGCGACGGTCGGCGGGCTCGGCGCCGACGATCTGGTCATCTGCCTGATCTCCGGCGGCGGCTCGGCGCTGCTGTCGCTGCCCGTTGCCGGCATCTCCCCCGACGACAAGCGCGCGGTGACCCGCGAGCTGCTGCGCTGCGGCGCCTCGATCGACGAGATCAACTGCGTGCGCAAGCACCTCTCGGCGATCAAGGGCGGCCGCCTGGCCGCCGCCGCGGCGCCGGCGAAGGTGGTGGCGCTGATGATCTCGGACGTGCCCGGCGACGATCCCTCGGTGATCGCCTCGGGGCCGACGGTCGCCGATCCCAGCACCTTCGCCGAGGCGCGGGCGGTGCTGGAGAAGTATGCGATCACGCCGCCGGAGGCGGTGACGCGCCACCTCGACGCCGCCGCCGACGAGACGCCGAAGCCGGGCGATCCGCGCCTGGCCGATGTCGACAACGTCATGGTGGCGACGCCGCAGATGTCGCTCGAGGCGGCGGCGACGCTGGCCCTGGCCGCCGGGGTGACGCCGGTGATCCTTGGCGATGCCATCGAGGGCGAATCGCGCGAGGTCGCCAAGGTGATGGCCGGCATCGCCCGCCAGGTCGCCCGCCACGGCCAGCCGGCGGGCGCGCCCTGCGTGCTGCTGTCGGGCGGCGAAACGACGGTGACGGTGCGCGGCAAGGGCCGCGGCGGCCGCAACGCCGAGTTCCTGCTCGCGCTGGCGGTGGCGCTGGACGGCGCGCCCGGCGTGTTCGCGATCGCCGGCGACACCGACGGCATCGACGGCAGCGAGGACAACGCCGGCGCCCTGCTCGCCCCCGACACCCTGGCGCGGGCGCGGGCCGCCGAGATCGACGCCAAGGCGCGCCTGGCCGACAACGACGGCTACGGCTTCTTCGACGCGCTCGGCGACCTGGTGGTCACCGGGCCGACCCACACCAACGTCAACGACTTTCGCGCCGTTCTCGTGCTGCCGACGTGACCGCCGCGGTCTATTTCGCGATCTGCGCCCTGGCGGTGGCGGCCGGGCTCGGCCTGGGCGTCGCCGGCACGGCGGCGTCGCTGCTGCTGGTCGGCTTCCTGGCCTGGGAGCTGCCGCGCATCCCGCCGGTCCAGCGCGCGGTCGGCGGGGCGCTGATCGGCGCCGGCGTGCTCGCCTGCTGGCAGACCGCCGCGCCGCTGGAATCCGTGCTGCTCGGACTGCGTCAGGCGCTGCCGTTCCTGGTGCTGTTCGCCGCCGTGCTGTGCCTGCAGGTTCCGGCGCAGGCGAGCCCGTCGCTGCACGCGATCGGCGCGGTGATCGTGCGCCAACCGCCGGGGCGGCGCTACGCGGCGGTGGCGGTGGGCGGTCATCTGCTCGGCGCCATGCTCAACCTCGCCGGCCTGCAGTTCGTCGCCAGCGTCATCGAGCGCGCCGGCGACGCGCGGCTGCGCGAGCGTCTGGCGCTGGCGATGATGCGCGGCTTCAGCGCCGGCGCCTGCTGGTCGCCGCTGTTCGTCAGCACCGCCGTGGTGCTGTCGGTGGTTCCGGGCCTCGGCTGGACCGACATCGGCCCCTGGGGCATGGCGATCGCCGCGCTGCTGCTGTTCCTGGCCTGGGCCAGCGACCGGCTGCGCCGCGAGGCGCCGCCGGGCGCGACGGCGGCGGGGCCGCGGCTCGATGCGGGCGCGGCGCTGCGGGTGGCGGCGGTGTTCCTGTGCCTGGTCGGGCCGGTGCTGGCGCTGGTCGAGAGCCTCGGAATCGGCATCGCCATCGCGCTCGGGCTGGTGGCGCCGCCCTTCGCCGCCGCCTGGGCCGCGCTGATCGCCGGACGGCGAGCCCCGGCCGCCGCCGCGGTCGCCGCCATCGCCGGCCATGCCCGCCGGCGGCTGCCCGAGTTGCGCACCGAGGCGCTGATCTTCACCGGCGCCAGCCTGCTCGGCACCGGCCTCGGCGCGCTGCTGCGCGGCCAGCCGCTGCCGGACCTGCCGCTGTCGGGCGGCGGCCTGGCCGGCGCGCTGGTGGTCGCGATCACGCTGCTCGGCATGGTCGGCGTGCATCCGGTGGTGTCGGTTCTGGTGCTCGGCCGCGCCTTGAGCCCCGAAGCGGCCGGGCTGAGCCCGACCATGCTCGGCGTCGCGATGATGGCCGGCTGGGCGCTGGGCACGATGGTCTCGCCGTTCTCGGCGACCGGCATGTATGTCGCCCGCCTGCTCGGCCGGCCGGTGTGGGTGGTGGCGTGGCGCTGGAACGCCGGCTACGGCCTCGGCGCGGCGGCGGCGGTCGCGGCGGTGCTGACGGTGGCCGACGCCGCCTTCTAACCGGCGAGCATCGGCAGTTCGCCGGCCATCGCCAGGCCGCCGAGCGCGATGGCGATGCCGTAGGGCACCGGCGCCTTCTTCTGCAGAACCTTGGGCATGCGGCCGAGATGGCTCAGCACCATGCCGGCGGCGTCCGAGCGCAAGACCAGCAGCAGCACGGCGAGGACGCCGCCGATCAGGCCGACCCACAGCACGTAGCCGAGCAGGTTGTCCCAGCCCATCCACAGCGCGGCGACCGCCAGCATCTTGACGTCGCCGCCGCCGAACAGGTTGAGGGCGAACATGACGAAGCCGACCGCCAGGACCAGGCCGCCGGCGGCGAGGTGCCACGGCCAGTCGAGCGGCTGCGGCGCGAGCAGCGCCGCGACCGGGAACAGCGCCAGGAAGATCAGGTTGAGGAAATTGGGAATGCGGAAGGTCGCCACGTCCCACGCCGCCGCCACGGCGAGCGGCGCCGCGTAGAGCGAGATCACCAGCATGTCGGTCTGATCCACGGTCGCGCTCCCGATGCTTCGCGTTGCGCCATTGTCGCCGCCTGGACGGCGGCGGCAACGGCTAAGTGGTCATGCCGGCACCTTCAGCCGCGGCGGCCCGTCCTGCCAGCCGCGCAGCAGCGTGTCGACCTCGGCGCCGCTCAGGCTCTCGCGCTCGAGCAGCGTGGCCGCCAGCAGGTCGAGCTGGTCGCGGTGGGTCTTGATGATCGAGGCCGCGCTGTCGCGGGCGCAGCCGATCAGCGCCTTGACCTCGGAGTCGATCTCGCGGCAGGTCGCCTCGGAGAACGCGCCCTCGCGCAGGTGGTCGGGGCCGAGGTCGAAGGCGATGGCGCCGATGCGATCGCTCATGCCCCACTCGGCGACCATCCGCCGCGCGAGCTGCGACGCCATCTGGATGTCGCCCGAGGCGCCGGTGGTGACGTCGTCGTGGCCGAACACCAGCTCCTCGGCGGCGCGGCCGCCCATCGCCACCGCCAGATCGGCCTCGAGCTTCGAGCGCCGAACGGCCGGGCTGTCGTTCTCGGGCAGGCGCACGACCATGCCCAGCGCGCGGCCGCGCGGCACGATGGTGACCTTGTGGATCGGGTCCGATTTCGGCGAGTGGTAGGCGACAAGCGCGTGGCCGGCCTCGTGATAGGCGGTCAGGCGGCGGTCGTCCTCGGAAATCTTCAACGAGCGGCGCTCGTTGCCCATCAGGATGCGGTCCTTGGCCTGGTCGAAATCGGCCATGGTCACCGCGTCGCGCTCGGCGCGCGCCGCCAGGATCGCCGCCTCGTTGACGACGTTGGCGAGGTCGGCGCCCGAGAAGCCGGGCGTGCCGCGGGCCACCACGTGCAGGTCGACCGACGGATCCAGCGCCACCTTGGCGGCATGCACCGCCAGAATCTTCTCGCGGCCGGCGACGTCGGGATTCTGCAGCACGATGTGGCGCGAGAAGCGGCCGGGCCGGGTCAGCGCCTTGTCGAGGATGTCGGGCCGGTTGGTGGCGGCGATGACGACGACGCCGCAGTTCGGCTTGAAGCCGTCCATCTCGACCAGAAGCTGGTTGAGTGTCTGCTCGCGCTCCTCGTGGGCGCCGCCGCCGGCATGGTTCGAGCGCGAGCGGCCGACCGCGTCGATCTCGTCGATGAACAGGATGCAGGGCGCCTTCTTCTTGGCCTTGGCGAAGACGCTGCGCACCCGCTGGGCGCCGACGCCGACATACATCTCGACGAAATCGGACCCCGAGATCGAGAAGAACGGCACTCCGGCCTCGCCGGCGATGGCGCGGGCCAGCAGCGTCTTGCCGGTGCCTGGCGGGCCCGACATCAGCACGCCGGCCGGCACCCGGCCGCCGAGGCGGTCGAAGCGGGCCGGATCGCGCAGGAAGTGCACGATCTCGAACAGCTCGTTCTTCTCGGCGTCGCAGCCGGCGACGTCGGCGAAGCGCACGCCGCTTTCGGACGGCACCGCCAGGGTCGCCTTCGACCGCCCGGACATCGGCCCGCGCACGATGAAGAAATAGAACACCGCGCCCAGCAGCAGCACGATCAGCACGTTGCCGACCACCGCCAGCACCCATTTCGCGGTGATGTCGTTGCTCGAGGGGAAGAACTGCTCGGGCTTGAACTCCACCACCACGCCGGCCGCCGTCGCCTGCTTGACCAGTTCGGGCGCCATCAGCGGCGGCACGATCGTCTTCAGCCGCCGGCCGTCGCCGGTCTCGGCGATGCCGTTCGACAGCCCGTAGATGGTCAGCGACTTCAGCTCGCGCGAATCGATCAGGCCGAGAACCTGCGAGAACGAGCCGTCCTCGACCTTCTCCTGCGGCTTCTCGGGCTCGGTCAGCGCCTGGTAGAGCGGATAACTGGTCGCGGCCGCGGCGGCGAGGCCGGCGGCAACGATGATGGCGAAGTACAGCCGTCTGCGTCTGTTCACGTCGCTGTCCTGTCCCACTGATTCGGCCCGACCGTAATCCGGCGCTCCTCTACAATGGGTAAACGTCCGCGGCGCGGCGCCCGCCTTGGCCAACCCATGCGCAAACGCGCTGGTCTTCGGCGCGCGCATGTGTTACGCAATCGGTTGGGGATACCTACGTTCGCGAACTACTTGGCGGAACACAGATGACCGTGTCCAATGCTTGGCGGATTGCCGCCGCCGTCTGCTCGATCGCCCTCGTCGCCGGCTGCGCGACGCCGCCGCCCGCGAACGACCCCGAAGCGGTTGCCGAATACGAGCAGATCAACGATCCGCTGGAGCCGACCAACCGCGCGATCTTCGAGTTCAACCAGGCGCTCGACCGCGCGCTGATCAAGCCGGCCGCCAAGGGCTATCGCGAAGTGGTGCCGGAGTTCGGCCGCGACCGCATCGAGGACTTCCTGACCAACGCCAACGAGCCGATGGTCTTCGTCAACGACGTGCTGCAGGCGGAATTCTCCCGCGCCGGCGAGACCTTGGGCCGCTTCTTGTTCAACACCACCTTCGGCGTGCTCGGGATCATGGATGTCGCCGCCCATGCCGGGCTGCCGGGCCACGACGAGGACTTCGGCCAGACCCTGGCGGTCTGGGGCCTGCCCGAGGGTCCGTACCTGATGCTGCCGCTGTTCGGCCCGTCGAATCCGCGCGACGGCGTCGGCATGGCGGTCGAGATGTACGCCGATCCGGTCGGCTACGGCACCGAGGCCGGCGACATGGAGTGGTTCGACTGGACCCGCACCGGAGTCGGCGGCGTCGACACCCGCGAGGAATACCTCGACATCCTCGACGAGATCGAGCGCTCCTCGCTCGACTACTACGCCTCGATCCGCAGCATGTACCGGCAGAACCGGGCCAAGGAAATCCGCAACGAGCGGATCGAAGCGCCGACGAACTGAGCCTCCCGTCTGCGGCGATCGTCCTCGCGTCATGGCCGGGATTTCGCCCATGGCTGTCCGGTTTGGCGAATCGGGTCGTGCTGCATTCGTCGCTGTACATTCATACCGTCATGGCCGGGCTTGTCCCGGCCATCCACGTTTTTACATCTTGCGGGCAGTTCCGGATCGGAGTGCGAGCGCGCCGCGTGGATGGCCGGGACTTCGCCCGGCCATGACGGCTGACGGGGACCGGATACGCCGGTCCGAACCCAAGCCGGGCAGCCGTGGGATCTCGCCCGGCAGCGACGGTCTTTCGGCACGCAGAAGGACAACATGACGTCGTCGCCCGAGTCGCACGCGGTCTTGCGCGTCGGCGTTCTCGTCGACCTCGCCTGGACGCCGCTCGCCGGCGGCCACGTCAAGTGCTGGGAGCGTCTGGCCGAGGCCGCCGCGACCATGCCCGAGGCGCTCGATCTGACGGTCCACTTCTCGGGCGCCGAGGACGCGGTCCATCGGCAGGCGGCCAACGTCCGCTATCGAGTCCATCCGCCGGTGTTCAGCAGCGCCCGCCTGCCGTTCCTGTCGCACGTCCCCGACCACACCGACCTGGCGCCCTGGCATCCGGGGCTGGCGCGGGCGCTGGCCGGCTACGACCTCGTCCACACCACCGACGCCTTCTTCGCCTTCGCGCGCACCGCCCTGCGGGTGGCGCGGCGCCGCGGCATCCCGCTGGTCAACTCGATCCACACCGACACGCCGGGCTACACCCGGGTGTTCACCGGCCAGACCATCCAGCGCCTGGTCGGCGGCGGGTGGCTCGGCCGGCTGCTGGTCGAGCGGCTGCGGCTGCCGGAGCGCGCCGGCGCCGGCATGGAGGCCAGGCTCGCCCGCCACCAGGCCGCCTGCGCCCAGGTGCTGGTGTCGCGGCCGGAGGAGCGCGACAAGGCGCTGTCGGTGCTGCCGCCCGAGCGCATCGGCCTGCTGCGGCGCGGCATCGACATGGACGCCTTCACCCCGGCCAAGCGCGACCGCGGCCTCTTGCGCGAGCGTTTCGGCATCGCCGAGGACCGGGTGCTGCTGCTGTTCGCCGGCCGCGTCGACCGCGGCAAGAACGTCATGACGCTGGCCCGCGCGGTGCGGCGGCTGCTCGACGACGGCGCGCCGGTGCATCTGCTGTGCGCCGGCCGCGGCGGCGACATTCCGGCGATCCTGGAGATTCTCGGCGACCGCGCCACCTGCCCCGGCCCGGTGCCGCAGGCCGAACTGCAGGCGCTCTACGCCGCCGCCGACCTGTTCGCCTTCCCCTCCGAGCACGAGGTCTTCGCCAACGTCGTCAACGAGGCGCTGGCCTCGGGCGCGCCGGTGGCGATGACCGACAAGATCGGCATGGAGCACATGATCGACGCCGACACCGGCACCGTCGTCGCCGACAGCGGCAACCCCGAGGCCTGGGCGGCGGCGCTGGCGCCGCTGGTCGGCGACCGCGGGCGGCTGGCGGCGATGCGCGCGGCGGCGCGGGCTCGGGCCGAGGCGCTGCTGCCGACCTGGCGCGACGTCCTCGCCGAGGATCTGCTGCCGCGCTGGCGCCGCGCGGTCGCGGAGAAGGCCTGATGTTCGGCCGGCGCATCCTGCTCCTGGTGCCGCATCCCGACGACGAGGTCGTCGGCTGCTGCGCCGCGATCGGCCGCGCGCGCGCCGGCGGCGCCGCGGTGTTCGCGCTCTACCTGACCACCGGCGTGCCCGACCCGGCGGCGCTGTGGCGCTGGGACCGCGCGGCGCATCCCGAGCGGGTGCAACGGCGACGGCTCGAGGCGTTGCGCGTCGCCGAACGGCTCGGCATCCGCCCGGTCGCCTTCCTGGACACGCCGACGCGCCGGCTCAAGGACGAACTGGCGCCGGCGCTGGCCGCCGCACGCGCCGCCGTCGCCGAACACGATGTCGACATGGTGTGGGCGCCGGCCTGGGAGGGCGGCCACCAGGACCACGACTCGGCCAATTTCCTGGCCTCGCGGCTCGGCGATCTGGCGCCGGTGTGGGAATTCGCCGAGTACAACCGCGCCGGCGGCACCATCAACGCCCAGAGCTTCCCCGACGGCGGCGAGGGGCTGATGCTGTCGCTGTCGCCCGACGAGGTGGCGCTGAAGCGCGAGGCGCTGGCGATGTATCCGTCCGAGACGGGCAATCTCGGTTACGTCGGCACGGCGCGCGAACGCTTCCGGCCGCTGCCGGCCCACGACTATGCGCGCCCGCCGCATGCGGGCCGCACCTTCTACCAGCGCTTCCAGTGGGTGCCGTTCCGTCACCCGCGCGTCGACTTCACGACGCCCGAGGAGGTCTGCGCGGCACTGCAGGCGTTCAGCGCCGGCCGGTGACCTTCTCGACCATGCCCTCGTCGCTGGTCACCACCCGCTTCTCCAGCCACAGCCACAGCGCGATGCCGGGAACGCCGACCGCGAGCTCGCGCACCCGCTTGATCAGGCCGATCGCCAAAGCCGTGTCGGGCGCGACGCCCATCAAGCCGCCCAGCAGCACCAGCGTGCCCTCCTGCAGGCCCAGCGCGCCGGGCACCGCGAAGGCCGCCGTGCGCACGGCGTAGGTCAGGCTCTCGAGGACGATGGCGTCGACGATGGTGACGTCGGCGCCCTGCAGCCACAGCGCCAGCCAGATCTCGCCGGCGGTCGAGAACGAGCTGGCGACGCGCCACAGCGTCGCCCGCGCCAGACGGCCGGGGTGGCGCCAGCGCTCGGCGATGACCTCGTCGAAGTCGCGGGTGCCGCCGATCACGTCCTCGCCGAGATCGCCCTTGAGCTTGCGCGTCATCCAGCGCACCGACTTGCCGAGCCAGCCGCGGCGCTGGGCGAGCAGCAGCAGACCCAGCAGCACGAACAGGCCGCCGACGCCCCACAGCGCCGAGCTCATCGCCTGGCCGGTCGAATAGGTGACCAGCAGCACCACGCCGGCCAGGCTGAACACCGTGGTGGCGACGATGCCGATGGTGACGTCGACCACCGCCGTCGCCGCCGCTTCCGGCATGCGGATGTCCGGCTCGGGCACGATCTCGGGGCGGGCGACGAGATGGGCGCGCACGACGTCGCCGCCGATCTGCGCTACCGGCAGCAGCGAATTGATGCTCTCGGCGACCCAGCGCACCCACCAGGTGGTGTGCAGCGGCGGCCGGCGGCCGGGCTTGAACAGGGTCCACCAGCCGGTGGCGTCGAGGATGATCGGCACCGCGCGCCAGGCGACGATCAGGGCGATGCCCCAGCCGACGGCCTGGAACGCCTTCAGGATCTCTTCGATGTCGTAGGTCAGGTACAGGTAGACCGCGAGCGCGAGCCCGAGCAGGCCGGCAGCCGTCAGAAAGATCGTCCGCTTGCGCACCGCATCTCCACCGTCACGCCCGCTGCCGCAGCGTCGTGCGCGTCTCGATCGCCCACCACAGCGCCAGGGCCGGCAAGCCGACCGCGACCTCGCGCACCCGCTTGATCAGCGCCAGCGCCAGCGCCGTCTCGGGCGGGATGCCGACCAGGCCGCCGAGCAGCAGCAGGCTGCCCTCCTGCAGGCCGAGGCCGCCGGGCACCGCGAAGGCGGCGCTGCGGACGGTGACGCTGACGCTCTCGATCATCAAGGCGTCGGCGAGCGAGATGTCAACGCCCAGGAAGGTCAGGGCCAGCCAGACTTCCGCCGCGCCGACCAGCCACGAGGCCAGCCGCCACACCGCCGAATGGGCGAAGGCGGCGCGGTCGCGGTAGATCTCGGCCAGGGCGGCGTCGAAGGCTTGGGTGCCGCCGGCCACCGCGCGGGCCAGCGAACCGCCGACCGCGCCGGCGACCTTGCGGGTCACGCCGGTCAGCAGGCCCGAGCGCTGCGCGGCCAGGAAGGCCAGCAGCATGCCGGCCATCGCCGCCATCGCCCAGTACAGCGCGCCGGCCACCTCCTCCGACGTCGTTCGCTGCAGCAGCAGCACGACGCCGGTGACGCTGAACATCATCGTGCCGACCATGCCCGTGGTCAGGTCGGCGACGACGCTGGCCGCCGCCTGGGCGCCGCCGATCGCCGGCTCGGGGACGACGGAACGGCGGCTGATCAGCCGCGAGCGCACCACCTCGCCGCCGATCTGCGCCACCGGCAGCAGCGCGTTGACGCTCTCCGACACCCAGCGGATCCAGAAGGTCGGCCACGGCGCCGGCCGCCACGCGACGGGGAACAGCACCCGCCAGCCGATGGCGTCGCACAGGATCGGCAGCACCCGCACAAGGCAGATCAGCCCCAGCCCCCAGCCGACGGCGGCGACGGCGGCGCCGATCGCGGCGGCGTCGTGCGCGGCGATCAGCCACGCCGCCAGGCCGAGCCCGGCCGCCCCCAGAAACAGCAGCGATTTGCGCATCCCCCACCCCGTCCGGTGCCGCCCCATCCCCATATCCGAGCTTGGCGATGGGCCGCGAATTCGGCTAAAGGTATCGGCACCTCGCGGCCGCCGCAACAGCGCGGCCGCGTTCGGTGTTGGCGACAGCGAACAGCAGAAAGGCGAAGCCGTGGGCGTTCCCCTGATCCAGCAGCTCCGCGTCGGCGCGTACATCATGAAGCAGCGGCTGTCGGGCAACCGGCGCTATCCGCTGGTGCTGATGCTCGAGCCGCTGTTCCGCTGCAACCTGGCCTGCGCCGGCTGCGGCAAGATCGCCTATCCCGACCACATCCTCAACAAGCGCATGAGCGTCGCCGAATGCCTGGCGGCGGCCGAGGAATGCGGCGCGCCGATGGTCTCGATTCCGGGCGGCGAGCCGTTGCTGCACAAGGAGATCGACCAGATCGTCCACGGCCTGATCGCCCAGAAGCGCTTCGTCTACCTGTGCACCAACGCGCTGCTGCTCGAGAAGCGCATGGACCTGTTCCGGCCGTCGCCCTACCTGACGTTCTCGGTCCATCTCGACGGCGACCGCGAGCACCACGACAAGGCGGTGTCGCAGGCCGGCGTGTTCGACCGCGCCACCAGGGCGATCCGCGAGGCGGTGCGGCGCGGCTTCCGCGTCACCGTCAACTGCACGATCTTCGACGGCGCCGACCCCGAGGCGATGGCGAGATTCTTCGACTACGCGATCGACGAGCTGAAGGTCGAGGGCATCACCATCTCGCCCGGTTACGCCTACGAGAAGGCGCCCGACCAGCAGCACTTCCTGTCGCGCCAGAAGTCCAAGCAGCTCTTCCGCGACATCTTCGGCCGCGGCAAGGGCCGCAAGTGGCGGTTCAACCAGTCGTCGCTGTTCATCGACTTCCTGGCCGGCAACCAGGACTACCGCTGCGAACCCTGGAGCATGCCGGCGCGCAACGTGTTCGGCTGGCAGCGCCCGTGCTACCTGATCGGCGAGGGCTTCACCGCGACCTACCGCGAGCTGCTGGAGACCACCGACTGGGAGCTTTACGGCACCGGCAACTACGAGAAATGCGCCAACTGCATGGTGCATTGCGGCTACGAGGCCACCGCCGTCAACGACACCTTCGACCACCCGCTGAAGGCGGCGCTGGTGGCCCTGCGCGGCCCGCGCACCGACGGCCCGATGGCCCCCGAGATCGACCTGTCCCGCCAGCGCCCGGCCGAGCCGCTGCCCGAGCTGCCGAAGGACGCGGCGGAGTAAACAGGTCCATCACCGATCAGCGGGGACGGCATGCCCCGGAGCGCGGGTCTCCAGGCCCGCCTCTAGCCCATCATCTGATACTGGTTGGCCAGCTCGGCGTCCTGCTCCTCGTCGAGCAGCGAGGTGATGGCGGCGAGCAGCGCCATCTCTTCCTTCTGGATGTGATAGATCTCGCGCTCGGCCAGTTCGGCGCCGGCCTCGTGGAAGGCGCGCCAGGACTGGGCGTCGAAGGCCTCGCCCTTCAGCGCCGCGCGGGCGGCGGCGACCACCGATTCGGCCAGCGGCCGGATCGCCGCGTGCTCCTCGGCCAGGAAGCCACCGATGCCGTCCTCGCCGTGCTCGGCCAGGATCGGGAACAGGTGCTGTTCCTCGAAATCGAAATGGCGGCTGACCTCGTTCGACATGCTGCCGACCAGTTCCTGCAGGACCATGCGGAGCTGCGGGTCGGCGACGTCGGGCGGCCGCTTGGCCGGATGCTTTGCCAGCAGCGCCTCGAGCTGGTTCATCGCCTTCAGGGTGGTCTCGTGCTCGCCGTGCAGCAGCGCGCCGATGCGGGTCGAATCGAACATCACGTACTCCCTCTCGTGTTCGCCGACGGCCGTCCCCCGCTGCGACCGCCGCGCCCGCCCCGCGCACCCCCTCGCCAAGGCCGGCCGGTTTATGGTAATTTCGTACTCGATTGCCATTTTACCCAGCCGGCGGGGCCGCCTGTCAAGCCGCCGACCGGCCAAGGACGAAAACGGCGCGGGCCGACCACGGGAGGGAACCATGGAAACAGCAGGGTACAGGCCGCTCGATGCCGCCGCCGAGGACCAGGGTTTCGTCATCCGGCCGGCGACCGCGCAGGACCTGCCGGCGGTGATCGCGCTGGATGCCGAGATCACCGGGCTGGCGAAGCCGGACTACTGGCACGACCTGTTCGAACGCTTCGGCGCGCGTCATCAGGGCCGCTCGTTCCTGGTCGCCGACACCGGCGCCGAGCTGGCCGGCTTCATCATCGGCGAAATCCGCGCCTGGGAATTCGGCTCGCCGCCCTGCGGCTGGGTGTTCGCGATCAACGTCAATCCCACGATCCGCCTCGGCGGCATCGCGACGGCGCTGTTCGACGGCATCTGCGACGGCTTCCGCCGCGGCGGCGCCACCAAGGTGCGCACCATGCTGCGCCGCGACGCCCACCTGATCATGTCGTTCTTCCGCAGCCAGGGCATGATGGCCGGCCCGTTCGTCGAGCTGGAGAAGGACCTGGACGGATGAGGCTGCAGAAGGCCACGCGTTTTGCGCTGTACGCCACCCTCGAACTGGCCGCCGAACCCGGCCGCCAGCGATCCTCGGCCGAGATCGCGGCCAAGTACGGCATCTCGCTGAACCACCTCGCCAAGGTGCTGCGCACCCTGGGCCGCGCCGGCCTGGTCGAGGCGGCGCGCGGCGCCACCGGCGGCTACCGCTTCGTCGGCAATCCCAAGCGCACCACCCTGCTCGACGTCATCCGCCAGTTCGAGGAGGTCGAACCGATCCTGCACGGCGAGCGCGAACCCGGCGACACCACGCCGGCCGGGCTGGCGTTGACCCGCGTGCTGCAGGAGATCGAGGACACCGCCCACGCCACGCTGGCCTCGATCACGCTCGAGACCTGCCTGCGGATCGTCGCCCGCGAGCACGGCGGCCACGACGCGGAGACGGCGCCGGCGGCGCAGTAGCAAACCTTTGCCCGCAGGTCCGAACCTTCCGTATGACTTGCTCCAAACGGAGTGTCCGAGGCACCCTGTCGGATAAGAGATCAATCCGGTCGAGCGGCCCGGCGGAGGGTCGCCGGGGAGGAACGGATGTTGCGGCGAACCAGCGCCCGGCTTTTCGCGCTGTGCCTGCTGGTCACCGCGCCGGTGCTGGCCTACGACGCCATCGACCTGCGCCAGCGCATGGACGAGCACCGGGCGGTCGTCGAGCAGGAACTCGACGAGACCGCCCGACTGGTCGCCGGCCAGATCGCCGGCGTGCTGGCGTCCGGTCGCGACCTGCTGCGGGTGGTGGCGCATTGGGACGCCATGCGCAACGGGGACGACGCCGCGTGTTCCCGGGCGCTCGCCGGCCTCCACCCCCAGTTCGCCAACATCACCAATTTCTCGCGCGTCGACGCCTCCGGCATGATCACCTGCAGTTCGACGCCGGTGAAGGCGCCGGTCGACGTCTCGGAGACGCCGCACATCCGAGCGGCGCTCGCGGGCGCGCCCGGCATCAGCGACTTCTTCTTCGGCCCGCTGACCGGCAAGCCGGTGATCGTCGTCTCGCAGCCGGTGTTCGACGACCACGGTCGCGTCACCGCCAGCGTCAATCTCGGGGTCAATCTGGAGTGGCTGTCGAGTTCCCTGGCGCACGCCAACCTGACCGAAGGCGACCGGGTGACGGTGCTCGACGGTCGCGGGCGCGTCCTGGCGGCTTGGCCGGAAGGCGCCGTCGCCCCCGGCGACCAGCTGATTGGCCAGCCGATCGACCGGCGGAGCATCGGCGCGCATTTCGGCCGGACGGGGATGTTCGGCATCGCCGCGGTCGAGGCGATCCCCGGCGGCGCCTACGTGGTGCTGCACCGCGACCGCGCCGCCACGCTGGCGCCTTACCGCGAGGCGCTGCTGGAGCGCGCGTCGCTGCTGCTCGTCGTCGTCGCCCTCTCCGTCCTGCTGGCGCTGCTGGCGGCGCGCCACATGGTGCTGCGCTGGACCGAGACGCTCGGCCGGCTGGCGCGGTCGCTCGCCGACGGCGACTACACCGCCCGCAGCCAGTTGCGCAGCGACGGCTCGGAACTCGGCCGCCTCGCCGAAGACTGCGACGCCATGGCCGTCGCGCTGGAGCGCCGCCGCCGCCAGATCGAACGTCATCGCCGCATGCTCCGGCGCGCCATCCGCCGCGCCCACGAGGCGAGCCAGGCCAAGTCGCAGTTCCTGGCCGCGATGAGCCACGAGCTGCGCACGCCGCTGAACGCGATCCTCGGCTACAGCGAGGTGGTGCGCGACCGTCATCTCGGCCCCGGCGTCGCCGATCGCTACGCGGAATACGCCGATCACATCCATTCCTCGGGCCGCCACCTGCTGGCCCTGATCGACGACCTGCTCGACGTGGCGAAGATCGAGGCCGGCAAGATGCAGCTGCGGCCGGAGACCCTGGAGATCGGCGAGATCCTGCGCGAATGCGTCGACGGCATGCGCGAGGTCGCGGCCGGCCGCGGCGTCACGCTGGCGGCCGCGCCGCCGGACGGCGGCTGCGTCGTCACCGCCGACCCGACCGCCCTGCGCCGGATGGCCTACAATCTGCTGTCCAACGCGGTGAAGTACACGCCGCCCGGCGGCAGCGTGCGAATCGGCTGGCGTCACCACGACGACGCCTGGGAGCTCAGCGTCGCCGACGACGGCCCCGGAATCCCGCCCGAACAGATCGACCGCGTGCTGCGCCCGTTCGAGCAGCTCGACAACCGCATCGGCGCCCAGCCTGGCACCGGGCTCGGGCTGACCCTGGTCGGCGAACTCGCGCGAGCCCACGGCGGCGCCCTCGCCATCGACAGCGCGCCCGGCCGCGGCACCACCGCCCGCATCCGACTGCCGGCCGAGGCCGCCGCCGAAGCGGTCGCCTGACCCACCCGATACCAACCCCCCGCATCTCGGCTCGCACGCCGCCCCGCCCAAAAACCACCTCTGGGGGCGGGCTTTTTCCCACCTATAGGATTTCCGCCCATCCCTCCGGCGGGTGTTTCGCCGCGCCCGCGACAGGCGCACTGTCGGCACAACGGCGCCAAGGCGCATCGGGAACTGCCAAAACAACCTGGAGAGAGGCGGCACATGGACCAGTCGAATCGCTATGCCAACCTGTCGTTGAACGAAGACGCGCTGATCGCCGGCGGTCGTCACGTCCTGTGCGCCTATCTGATGAAGCCGAAGGCCGGCTACGGCTATCTCGAGGTCGCCGCCCACTTCGCGGCCGAATCCTCGACCGGCACCAACGTCGACGTCTGCACCACCGACGACTTCACCCGCGGCGTCGACGCCCTGGTCTACGAGATCGACGAAGCCAAGGAGCTGATGAAGATCGCGTACCCGATCGAGCTGTTCGACCGCAACATCACCGACGGCCGGGCGATGATCGTGTCGTTCCTGACCCTGTGCATCGGCAACAACCAGGGCATGAGCGACGTCGAATACGCCAAGATGCTCGACTTCTACGCGCCGCCGGCCTGGCTGCAGCTTTTCGACGGCCCGGCGATGAACATCGTCGACATGTGGCGCGTGCTCGACCGGCCGCTGGTCGACGGCGGCATGATCGTCGGCACCATCATCAAGCCGAAGCTGGGCCTGCGCCCGCAGCCCTTCGCCGATGCCTGCTACCAGTTCTGGCTGGGCGGCGACTTCGTCAAGAACGACGAACCCCAGGGCAACCAGGTGTTCGCGCCGATGAAGAAGACCATCCCGCTGGTCGCCGACGCCTTGCGCCGCGCCCAGGACGAGACCGGCCAGGGCAAGATCTTCTCGGCCAACATCACCGCCGACGACCCCTTCGAGATGATCGCCCGCGGCGAGTACATCCTGGAGACCTTCGCCGAGAACGCCCATCACGTCGCCTTCCTGGTCGACGGCTATGTCGGCGGCCCGACGGCGATGAGCCTGTGCCGGCGCTACTTCCCGAACCAGTTCCTGCACTACCACCGCGCCGGCCACGGCGCCGTGACCTCGCCGCAGGCGAAGCGCGGCTACACCAGCCTGGTGCACATGAAGATGTCGCGCATGCAGGGCGCCTCCGGCATCCACACCGGCACCATGGGCTACGGCAAGATGGAAGGCGACGCCGCCGACAAGATCATCGCCTACATGATCGAGCGCGACGAGGCCCAGGGCCTGTTCTATCCGCAGAAGTGGTACAGCATGAAGGGCACCACGCCGATCATCTCGGGCGGCATGAACGCGCTGCGCCTGCCGGGCTTCTTCGACAACCTCGGCCATTCCAACGTCATCCAGACCTCGGGCGGCGGCGCCTTCGGCCACAAGGACGGCCCGGTCGCCGGCGCCAAGTCGCTGCGCCAGGCGCATGAGGCCTGGAAAAAGGGCATCGATCTGGTGGATTATGCCAAGGAGCATCCGGAGCTGGCCGGCGCCTTCGACTCCTTCGCCAAGGATGCCGACAACCTGTATCCGCGCTGGCGCGACGTGCTGAAGAAGGTTCCCGCCTGAGCGTGGACCCGCATCGGACCGGCCCCGCCCGCGGCGGGGCCGGCAACCAAAAAAAGACATGAAGAGAGTTGGGGGTAGCCGATGTCCAAGCGACATCCCATCATCGCCGTGACCGGCTCGTCGGGCGCCGGAACGACCACGGTCAAGGAGGCCTTCGCCCACATGTTCCGCCGCGAGGGCATCGTCCCGGCGGTCATCGAGGGCGACAGCTTCCACCGCTTCGACCGCGCCGAGATGAAGAAGCGCACCGCCGAGGCCGAGGCCCAGGGATGCCGAAACTTCAGCCATTTCGGCCCCGAGGCCAACGAATTCGCGTTGCTCGAGGATCTGTTCAAGACCTACGGCGCGACCGGCACCGGCAAGCGGCGCTATTACCTCCATAACGAGGAGGAGGCGACGCCCTACGCCGATCTCGGACTCGGCCCGGGCCAGTTCACCCCGTGGGAGGACCTGCCCGCCGAGACCGACCTGCTGTTCTACGAGGGCCTGCACGGCTGCGTCGTCGACGAGGACGACGGCGTCAACGTCGCCCAGCACGCCGACCTGAAGATCGGCGTGGTGCCGGTGCTCAATCTCGAATGGATCCAGAAGATCCACCGCGACACCAAGCACCGCGGCTATTCGGAAAAGGCGGTGATGGACACCATCCTGCGCCGGATGCACGACTACGTTCACTACATCGTGCCGCAGTTCAAGCTGACCGACATCAACTTCCAACGGGTGCCGATCGTCGACACCTCGGACCCGATCATCGCCCGCGACGTGCCGACGCCCGACGAAAGCCTGGTGGTGATCCGGTTCCGCAAGCCGGACCGGCTGAACATCGACTATCCGTTCCTGCTGCAGATGATCCACGGCTCGTGGATGAGCCGCCGCAACACGATCGTGGTGCCGGGCGGCAAGATGGGTCTGGCGATGGAGCTGATCCTGACGCCGATCCTGCGGCGCCTGATGGTCGAGAAGCGCAACGCCGACGCCGAAGCGACGCTGCAACCGGCGCAGTAGGCCGGCGGGGGCGAGGGCGGCGCCGCGACCGCCCTCGCCCGCCCCCCCCCGGATCGCCTTCGTCAGGCCGCCCGGTCGAGGAAGCGGCGGATGTTGGCGGCCTCGCTGCTGAAGCTGCGGTCCAGATAATCGCGCACCGCCTCGACGCGCGCCGGCGCGTCGGCACGGTGGGCGGCCAGGGAATCGGCCAGTTCCTCCAGGCTCACCATCAGCGCCTCGTGGGCACGGCGGACTTCGATCACCCGGTGATAGCCGGCGCGCAGCAGATACTGCTCCAACTCCTCGAAGTGGTTCGACGCCAGCGCCAGAGCCCGGCCGACGATCGCCGCGACGCCGTCGTGGTCGCCGCGCCGGCACGCCTGCACCGCCTGCTGCGCCAGGCTTTCCAGCCGCTGATGCTCGGCGTCGATGAAGGGTATCCCGGTGCGGGCCGCCGTGGCGCGGACTTGGACGTGCATGAAACCTCCACCCTCTCACGATTGCCGCCCCAGGCCGGGCGACATGATGCAGGCGACGAGGTTAACGCCTGCGAGCCGCCAGCGGCTACGCGACCAAGAGGATGATCCGAAAGGGGAGGAGACTGGCCTGATGGAGGCTGCCCCTCGACCAAGGTGGCAGGACGTCATTCCCAAAATGCGCGAAGGGCCTCCACCTTCCGATGGAGGCCCTCGCCAAGGACGGCGTCGACCCCGTCAGGCCGCGACCCGCAGCTCCGACGGCTCGCCGACGACGACGATCCGCGCCTCGGGGAAGCCGTTGAAGCGCGACGACAGCACCGTCGAATAGGCGCCCATCAGCCCGATCTCGATCCAGTCGCCCTCGTCGATGTCGGCGGGCAGCCGGTAGGGCCCCTCCATCGAATCGATCGAGTCGCAGGTCGGCCCGAAGAAGCGGAAGGCCTCTTGCCCCGACCAGCCGTTGCACTCCAGCCGGCGCACCGGATGCAGGCCCGGCATCCACTTCAGTTCGCTGAGCAGGCCGTAGTAGCCGTCGTTGAGGAACAGGGCGTCGCCGCGCCGCAGTTCGACGCGGACGATCACCGAGGCGGCCGGCGCCGCGAGCAGGCGGCCGGGTTCGCACTGGAAAATGCCGCGATAGGACGGGAACGCCGCATCCAGGGCGCCCTTGGCGGCCGCGACGCAGGCCGCGAAGACCGGCTCGGTGCCGCGGTACAGCGCCGGAAAGCCGCCGCCGATGTCGATCATCGCCGGCTCGATCCCGGCGCGCGCGGCGGCGCGGCAGGCCATCTCGGTCGCCACCGCATAGGCGCTGGCGTCCTCGCATTGCGAACCGACGTGGAAGGTGACGCCGACGCGGTAGCCGAACTCGGTCGCCATCGCGACCAGGCGCGTCGCCTCGTGCTCGTCGCAGCCGAACTTGCCGTCCAGCGCGAACTTGGCCTTGTCGTTGGGCACCGCCAGCCGCACCACGAGCAACATGTCGCGGTCGCCGCCGGTGACCTCGACGATCTTGCGCAGTTCGCGCTCGCAGTCGAAGGCCATGGTGCGGACGCCAAGCGCATAGGCCTGGGCGATGTGCTCGCGCGACTTCACCGGATTCATGAAATGCAGCTCGCCCTCCGGCGCCACGGCGCGAACGGCGTGCATCTCGTGGATCGAGGCGACGTCCCAGTGACCGATGCCGCCGTCGGCGAGGGCGCGCAGCACCTCGGGACGGTCGCACACCTTCACCGCGTAGGCGACGTTGCCGGGAAAGGTCTCGACGGCCTCGCGCGCCGCTTGGCGGGCGCGGTCGGTCCGCAACAGGAGAACCGGTTCGGTGGGACGAAGTGCGGACAAGACCGCCTCGGCGCCCCAAAAAGAGTGGGTCATGGTTGCCACCATATCGGCTATGGGGTAACCCGCCTCGCCTCTGCCGTGCTCTGGCGCCGTGCTTCGGTCTGCTGGGTGGACCCGGAATATGGGTCCGCTCGCCCATCCGCGTCAACCCGAAAAAGACCCCGGCAACAAAAAACTGCCGCGACCGGCAAACCGCTGATTCCTATACCGAATCTTCACATTTTGGCAGCCGGTTTGCATGGCTCCGCCGCGAGCTCCGCCGCCACCGTCTCCGACGCGCGCGGTTGACGCCCGCCCGCCGCGCCCCGACCTCTATCCGGCCACCGAACGGAGTGCGGGATGATCGACGATCTGATCAGCTATCTGAAGGCGGAGCAGTCGGAACTGCAGGCGCGCGGCGCCCGCCGCGCGGCGATCGGCTGCGAGATCGCCTGGCTGCAACTCGTCGGCCTGCGCGAGGACGCGGCGCAGGAGAACGAGACGCCCGACGAGAGGCTCGCCATGGTCGTGGTGCAGGCGCTGATGGCCCAGCTCGAGAAGGACGCGCCCGAGGAGGCGCCGCGCCTGCGCGAGGGCGTCACGCAGGCATTGGGCCGCGCCTGACCGTCAGCGCCGCCGGCCGCGCGCCGGGCGGGTGTGCTGGGTCATGAACGGCCGCGCCTTGCCGCGAGACGGCGCCGCCGCGTCGGTGGCCGGCACGAGCTGGTGCTGTCCGGGGCCGATCAGGTCGGCGCGGCCCATGCGCTTCAAGGCCTCGCGCAGCAGCGGCCAGTTCTCGGGATCGTGATAGCGCAGGAACGCCTTGTGCAGGCGCCGCTGGCGCAGGCCCTTGGCCGCGAACACCTCCTCGGCGCCGGCGCGGCGCACCGGCCGCAACGGATTGCGGCCCGAGTGGTACATCGCGGTGGCCAGCGACATCGGCGACGGCAGGAAGGTCTGGACCTGGTCGGCGCGGAAGCCGTTGTGCTTCAGCCACAGCGCCAGGTTCATCATGTCCTCGTCGGTCGTGCCCGGATGGGCGGCGATGAAGTACGGGATCAGGTACAGCTTCTTGCCGGCCTTGCGCGCCGCCGCCTCGAACATCGCCTTGAAGCGGTCGTAGGCGCCGATGCCCGGCTTCATCATCTTCGACAGCGGCCCGGCCTCGGTGTGCTCGGGCGCGATCTTGAGGTAGCCGCCGACGTGATGGGTGACCAGCTCCTGGACGTATTCCGGGCTGCGCACCGCCAGGTCGTAGCGCAGGCCCGAGGCGATGGCGATCTTCTTGACGCCGGGCAGCGCCCGGGCCTTGCGGTAGAGCTGCACCAGCGGCGCGTGGTCGGTCTCGAGGTTCTTGCAGATCTCGGGATAGACGCAGGACAGCCGGCGGCAGACCTTCTGGATCGCGGGGTCGTTGCAGTTCAGCCGGTACATGTTGGCGGTCGGGCCGCCGAGATCGGAGATCTGGCCGGTGAAGCCCTTGGTCCGGTCGCGGATGGCGCCGATCTCGCGCAGGATCGAGGCCTCGGAGCGGCTCTGGATCACCCGGCCCTCGTGCTCGGTGATCGAACAGAACGAGCAGCCGCCGAAGCAGCCGCGCATGATGTTGACCGAGAAGCGGATCATCTCCCAGGCCGGGATCTTGGCGTCGCCATAGGCCGGATGCGGGGCGCGGGCGTAGGGCAGCTCGTAGACGCGGTCGAGTTCGGCCGTGGTCAGCGGCACCGGCGGCGGCTCCAGCCACAGCTCCTTGTCGCCGTGGCGCTGGACCAGCGGCCGCGCGTTGCCGGCGTTGCTCTCGAGATGCAGCACCCGCGAGGCGTAGGCGTAGGCTTCCGGATCGGCCGCCACCTCGTCGAAGGACGGCAGGCGGACGACGGCCCGTTCGCCCTTGCCGGTCTCGTCGATCTCGGTCCAGCCCTCGGGCACCGCGTCGCGGATGGTGGCGGTGCCGCGGATGCCGTGCATCGTCCGCGGCGCCTCGCCGGCGGCGGCGCGGCGGGCGATCTCGACGAGCGCCCGCTCGGCGTTGCCGTAGACCAGGATGTCGGCCTTGGCGTCGGCCAGGATCGAGCGGCGGACCTTGTCGGACCAGTAGTCGTAATGGGCGATGCGCCGCAACGACGCCTCGATGCCGCCGAGCACGATCGGCACGTCCTTGAACGCCTCGCGGCAGCGCTGGGCGTAGACGATGGCGGCGCGGTCCGGCCGCCGGCCGCCCTCGCCGCCCGGCGTGTAGCTGTCGTCCGAACGCAGCCGCCGGTCCGAGGTGTAGCGGTTGACCATCGAGTCCATGTTGCCGGCGGTCACGCCCCAGAACAGCCGCGGCCGGCCGAGCGTCCGGAACGGCTCGGGCCCGTGCCAGTCGGGCTGGGCGACGATGCCGACCCGCAGCCCCAGCGCGCCTTCGAGCAGCCGGCCGACGATCGCCATGCCGAAGCTGGGATGGTCGACATAGGCGTCGCCGGTGACCAGCACCACGTCGCAGGCGTCCCAGCCCAGCGCGTCCATCTCGGCGCGGCTCATCGGCAGGAACGGCGCCGGCGGCTCGCGGCGCTGCCTCGGGAACGAGAAGATGTCGGCGACGTCGATCATGGCGAGCTCGGATTTCCGTGGGCCGTAATCATGGGCATCGCGAGCCCACCGCGCAATGCAGCCGATCCAAGTCGCGGCGATCGTGCTATCCTGCGCCGATGCCACGGGAAATCCGCAAGATCGTCTTCTCGGCCGACGAGCTGCACCAGGCGATGGTCGACTTCGCCAGCCGCGGCGGCGCGCCGCTGCCGCGCGGCGAGCTGGAAAGCCTGACCTTCGACCCGGCGGCCGAGCCGGCGCTGGTCATCACCCAGCGGCAGCGGCAATCCGCGCTGCCGAACCGTCTGGCCTTCCGCCTGGCCGAGGTGGTGGCGGGACTGATCCTGCATTGCCGCGACAAGGGCGTGCCGCTGCCGCGCAACTGCCGCCGCGCCCTGGCGCCGCACCCCGAGGGGATCGCCTTCGACATCGCCATCGACTGACTGCTATAGAAGGCGCCGATCGTCAGCTCTCGCGGTGTCCCATGCTCGTCAACGGCGTCCATCTGCTTCCCGACCTGTCCGGAGCCGTCTACTGGCCGGCGCAGCGGCTGCTGGCGCTGGCCGACGCGCGGTTCGCGGCGCGCGGGGCGCTGGACCGGCTGGCCGGCCTGATCCGCATGCGCCAGCCGCGCGCCGTGATCTGTCTCGGCGGCCCGGGCGACCCGCTGCCCGAGGCCGCGGCCGCCGGCCTGCGGCGGCTCGCGGCCGAGCGCGACTGGACCTGGGTCGGCGCGGCGGAACCGCCGTGCGGGCGCGCCGTCGACGAACTGGCCGTCGGCGGCCTGGTCTTGCGCCACCAGCCGCGGCCGGACGCCGCGCCCGGCGAGATCGCCGGCGCGCTGTCGCCGCGCGCCACCGCCGAGATCGGCGGCCGCACCGTCACCCGGCCGTGCTTCGTCGTCGACGGCCGCCGGCTGATCCTGCCGGCCTTCGGCCCGGCCGAGGACGGCCTGTGCGTGCTCGATCCGGCGTTCCGGCCGTTGCTGCGCCGCGGCTTCCAGGCGCTGCTGATCGGGCAAGGGCGGGTCCATGCGCTGCCGCAGAACCGGCTGCTCGGCGAAGGGAGGGAGCGGCGCGTCGAAAGGGCGGGCGAGGCTCGCCCGAATGCCCCGGCAGGGATGCGCTTCCGCCTCTTTTCGGAGTGATTGAACGGCCCGGCGACGGCCCCAAGTCTCCTTTGCGACACGTTCACGAGAGGGGCTCAGCGCGGCATGGCCGAAACAATCCTCGTCTGGTTGCGCCGCGACCTCCGCCTTGCCGACAACCCCGCCCTGCACCATGCCCTCGAGACCGGCGCCGCCGTGGTGCCGGTGTTCATCCACGAACCGGACGCCCCCTGGGCGGCCGGTCCGGCGGCGCGCTGGTGGCTGGCGCGCAGCCTGGCCGCGTTCGCCCGCTCGCTGGAGGCGGCGGGCTCGTATCTCGTCGAGCGCTCCGGCGATCCGGCCGCGGCGCTGGCCGCCCTGGCCCGCGAGACCGCGGCCGCGTCCGTCCACTGGAACCGCCGCTACGAGCCGCATCTGGGCGCCGCCGACAGGCGCGCCGCCGAGGCCCTGCGCGGCGCCGGGCTGCGGGTGCGGGAGTTCGCCGGCGACCTGCTGCACGAGCCCGGCGAAAAGGCCGCGCCGCGGGTGTTCGGCGCCTTCTGGCGGGCCTGCCAGTCGGGCCGCGAACCGGAACCGCCGCTGCCGGCCCCGGAGCGCATCGCCAGCCCGTCGCCGCGCCCGGCCGACGCGTCCGCGCCGCCCCGCGCCCCGGACCTCGCGTGGGAGGTCGAATGGCGGCCCGGCGAGGCCGCGGCGGCCGAGCGGCTCGAGACCTTCCTGGCCGAGGGGCTGACGCGCTACGGCATCGCCCGCGACCTGCCCGACCAGGACGGCACGTCGCGGCTGTCGCCGCACCTGGCCTTCGGCGAGATCGGCCCGCGCCAGATCTGGCACGCGGTGCGCGCCGCCGGCGAGGGCGGCGAGCCGTTCCTGCGCGAGCTGGGCTGGCGCGACTTCTGCCGCCATACGCTCCATCACGCGCCCAGCCTGCCCGAGCAGCCGCTGCAGCGCCAATTCGCCGATTTCCCCTGGTCCGACGATCCCGACCTGCTGGCGGCCTGGCGCGAGGGCCGCACCGGCTATCCCATCGTCGACGCCGGCATGCGCTGCCTGCGCCGCACCGGCTGGCTGCACAACCGGGTGCGGATGATCGTCGCCTCGTTCCTGGTCAAGGACCTGCTGCTGCCCTGGCGCGCCGGCCAGGACTGGTTCTGGGACACCCTGCTCGACGCCGACCTGGCCTGCAACGCCGCCAACTGGCAGTGGGTGGCCGGCTGCGGCATCGACGCCGCGCCCTATTTCCGCATCTTCAATCCGACGCTGCAGGGCGAGAAGTTCGACGCCCGCGGGCGATTCGTGCGCCGCTGGGTTCCCGAACTCGCCGGGGTGCCCGACCTGTTCATCCACCGCCCCGGCGAGGCGCCGGAAAGCGCGCTGTCGGCGGCCGGGGTGCGGCTGGGCGACACCTATCCCCTTCCGATCGTCGACCACGGCGCCGCCCGCCGGCGGGCGCTGGCCGCCTACGAGCAGACGCGCGGCGCCGCCTGAGACGCCGGATCTTCCAGCGCTCCCTCGCCATGTCTGCTTGACTGCCCTGGGAGCGCGGGCGTCCTCGCCCGCACCGTCGGCCGCCCGAGGCGCTTGGCGGGCGGGACGCCCGCGCTCCCGGCATTTGCCGTGAACCAAAAAAAAGGGCCGGGACAGGCCCGGCCCAAGAGATGTATGCACGCAGGAGAACTGCGGAAAGTATTAACCCAGCGGGCCAGGAGGCGACTTGACTTTCGTCAATGGCCTCACACTTCCGCAGGAATGCAGCCGTTTGGCGCCGGCACCGGCTGGACCTGACGCGGACAGGCGTTCAGCGCGCTCAGGAAACTTTCGCGCCACGTGGTGATGGTCTGGGCGGTCAGAACGTCCATCATGGTCTGCCAGCGCTCGCGCCGTTCGGCCAGCGGCATGCGCAACGCGGTGTGCAGCGCGCGGGCGAGCTGGTCGGTGTCGAACGGGTTGACCAGCAAGGCGGCATCCAGCTCGCGGGCCGCGCCGGCCGTGCGCGAGAGCACCAGCACGCCGGGATCCTCGGGGTTCTGGGCGGCGACGTACTCCTTGGCGACCAGGTTCATGCCGTCGCGCAGCGGCGTGATGAACCCGACCTCGCTGACGCGGTAGAATCCGGCCAGGGTGTTGCGCGAGAAGCTGCGGTTGAGGTAGCGGATCGGCGCCCAGTCGGGGGTGGCGTAGCGGCCGTTGATCTCGCCGGCGCGGCCGTCGAGTTCGCGCCGCAGCCGGCGGTACTGGAACACGTCCTCGCGCGACGGCGGCGTGATCTGCATGAAGGTGACGCCGCCGCGGTGCTCGGGAAAGTTCTCCAGCAGCTGGGCGAAGCCTTCCAGGCGGTTGGGCAGGCCCTTCGAGTAGTCGAGCCGGTCGACGCCGATGATCAGCTTGCGATCGACCAGGCTCTGACGCAGCCGCCGGGTCTCGGGCGACTGGGCGGCGCTGCGCGCCGCGGCCGCGAACTGCTCGGTCTCGATGCCGATCGGGAACACCCGCGCCCGCGAGCGCCGGCCATAGGACCACAGCGAGCCGTCGGCCGGCTCGAATCGTCCGCCGGCCTCGTGGACGACGTAATCGGCGAAAGCGCGGAGATCGTTCTGGGTCTGGAAGCCGATCAGGTCGTAGCAGCACAGCCCCTGCACCAGCATCTCGTGACAGGGCCCCGACACCAGCACCTCGGCGGCCGGGAACGGGATGTGCAGGAAGAAGCCGATGCGGCAGCGCACCCCGAGCTTGCGCAGTTCCAGCGCGAACGGGATCAGATGGTAGTCGTGCACCCAAACGACGTCGTCGTCCTCGAGAAACGGCCGCAGGGTCTGGGCGAGCCGGCGGTTGACGCGCAGATAGCCTTCGAACCACTGGCGGCGGTACTCGATCAGCCCCAGCCGGTAATGGAACAGCGGCCACAGGGTGCCGTTGGCGTAGCCGACGTAGTAGGCGTCGTAATCCTCGCGCGAGAGATCGCAGGTCACGAACGTGGTGCGGCCCTGGGTGGCGATCTGCGCCGGCCCCGGCTCTTCCTCGACCACGCGGCCGCTCCAGCCGAACCACACTCCGCCCTGGCGCCGCAGCGCCTCGCGCATGGCGACCGCCAGCCCGCCAGCGCGGCCCGCCTTCTCGTTCGGCAGGGAAACACGGTTCGATACGACGACCAGCCGACCCAAGACGGCACCTCCAATATATCGACGGAATCAGTCGATATATTTAGAGATTCTTATGCGGCAGCGCAACATCGGCCGGCTCGACCGTCCGCCATAAGACTGGAGTCAAGCATCGGCGGCCGGGTAAAGCTTGCGCAGTGCTGACAGGCCTTCGTCAAGCGCCGCCTCGAGTTCTGGCACGCGCCCGAACGCTTCTTGCGCGCGACCTTCGCGGGCCGCGGTTTCGACCGCCAGGGCGTGGGCGGCGATGCGGCCGGCGCCGAAGGTCGCGGCCAGCGACTTGATGTCGTGGGCGGCGTTGCGGGCGGCGCCGACGTCGCCCGCCGCCGCCGCCGCGCGCAGCGCCTGCATGTAGGTCGGCACCGTCGCCAGGCAGTCCTGGACCAGTTCGGCCATGGCGGCCGCGCCCACCTGCTCCTCGAGCTTGCGCAACGCGCCCGAATCGAGGATGCCGTCGTCGTCGCGCGGGCCGGCCTGGCGGGCGATCGCGGCGTAGAGCGCCTGCGGGTGGATCGGCTTGGCGACGTAGTCGTCCATTCCCGCCTCGATGCAGCGCTGCTCGTCGCCCTTGAGGGCGTTGGCGGTCATCGCGATGATCGGCACCCGCCCGCGCTCGCCGAGCTCGCGGATGCGCCGGGTCGCCTCGAATCCGTCCAGGCCCGGCATCTGCACGTCCATCAGCACCAGATCGAAACCGCCGGCCGCGGCGGCGGCGACCGCCTCGAAACCGTCCTTCGCCAGGGTCACCGAGTGACCCTGCTTGGTCAGCAACGCCATCGCCACCTTCTGATTGACCGGGTTGTCCTCGGCCAGAAGGATCCTCAACGCCTGCATGCCATCTCCCTCTTCCGCTTCGCTCCCGGTCTCGGCAACGGCCGGCGCATCGCGCCGGGCCAGCGGCAGCGACACCGTGAACCAGAACATGCTGCCGTCGCCGACGACGCTGTCGACGCCGATCTCGCCGCCCATCAGCATCACGATCTTCTTGCAGATCGCCAGCCCGAGACCGGTGCCGCCGAACCGGCGCGCGATGGTCGAATCGGCCTGGGCGAATTCCGAGAACAGCTTGCCGCGCGCGGCTTCGGGGATGCCGATGCCGGTGTCGCGGACCTCGAATCGCAACGCGGCGTGCCCCGCCTCGGCCGGCAGCGGCGACACGCGCAGGCGCACCTCGCCGGATTCGGTGAACTTGATGGCGTTGCTGAGCAGGTTGAGCAGGACCTGGCGCAGCCGCGCCGAGTCGCCCAGCACCGCCTCGGGCACGCCGGGAGCGACGTCGCGTTCGAGCCGCAGGCCCTTCTCGTCGGCGCGCGCGCGCATCAGCTCGCAGACGCCGCCGATCAGCTCGGGAAGGTCGACCGCCGCCGCCTCCAGCCGCATCTGCCGCGCCTCGAGCTTCGAGAAGTCGAGGATGTCGTTGAGGATCGCCAGCAACGCCTCGCCCGATCCCCGCGCCGTCTCGACGAGATCGCGCTGCTCCTCGTCCAGCGGCGTGTCGCGCAACAGGCCGATCATGCCGAGGATGCCGTTCATCGGCGTGCGGATCTCGTGGCTCATCATCGCCAGGAACTCGGATTTCGCCCGCGCCGCGTCCTCGGCGCGCTCCTTGGCTTCGACGATGGCCTGCTCGGCCATCTTCTGGGCGGTGATGTCGGACTTCACGGCGACGAAATGGGTGATCCGTCCCTCGGCGTCGGAGATCGGCGCGATGTTGATGCTCTCCCAGTAAAGATCGCCGTTGCGACGCCGGTTGAGCAGCTCGCCTTGCCAGATGCGGCCGGCCTTGATGGTCGACCAGAGCTCGGCGTACACCTCGGGCGGCGTGCGGCCCGAGCGGCACACCCGCGGCGTCTTGCCGATCGCCTCGGCCGCCGTGTAGCCGGTGATCTGGCAGAAGCGCGGATTGACGTATTCGATCACGCCCTCGCTGTCGGTGATGACCACCGAGGCCGGGCTGTGCTCGACGGCCAGGAACAGCTTGCGGTACTCCTCCTCGGCGCGGCGGCGTTCGGCGATGTCGTAGATCCAGTAGAGTACCGCCGGCTGACTGTCGAAGCTGATCGCCTCGACCGAGATCAACGCCCAGAACTCGCCGCTGGGCCGGCGCAGGCGGACCTCGGCGTCGCGCACCCGCCCCTGCCGCGCCAGCCTGCTCAGCAGCTCGCGCCGGCCGCCCTGGACGAAGTGGTCGTCGGCGCGGCCACCGATCAGCGCCATTTTCGGCAGTTCGAGAATCTCGCCGCACCGGGCGTTGGCGAACAGCACGTCGTCGCCATCGCGGCCGGTGATCATCACGCCGACCGGCCCCGCCTCGAGAATGGTGCGCAGATCGTTGCTGCGGCTGCGCAGCGCCGCCTCCAGCAGCTTCTGGTCGGTGATGTCGAGCATGGTGCCGACCAGCCCGGCGAGGCGGCCGTCGCGCTCGAAGAACGGCGCCTTGTAGAACAGCACCTGGCGCAGGCTGCCGCTGGCGTCGGTGACCGCCGTCTCGTAGACCTGCAGCCGCGGCTCGGAGAACAGCGCCTCGTCGGCGGCGTGGTAGACGGCGGCCAGGTCCGGCGCCGCGAGGTCGTGGACCGTGCGGCCGAGGATCTGGTCGCGCTCGCGGCCGAGATAGCCGCAGAACGCGTCGTTGCAGCCGATATAGGCGCCGTCGCGGTTCTTGTAGAACACCGGGTTCGGCAGCGCGTTCAGCAGCACTTCCTGGAAATGGAGCTGGTCTGCCAGCTTCTGCTGCGCCGTCACCCGCCCGGTGGCGTCCTGCAGCCCGATCAGCACGGCGTTCTCGCCGCCGAAGATGATCTCGCGCGCGTTGACGTCGGCCCAGAAGCGGTGGCCGTCGCCGCCGTGGAAGGCGATCTCGCCGGCCTCGGCCTCGCCGTTCTCGGCGAGGCCGGCGAGCAGGCGCCGGTAGGCGGCGGCGTCGACGAAGCAGGCGTCGACGGCGGCCGCGCATCCGAAACGCCGCGCCGCCAGACCGTTGGCGTGCAGGATCGCGCCGTCGTGACGGCGGCAGATCAGCAGCGGGATCGGGACGTCCTCGAGGATCTCGCGCACCGCGACCTTCTCGCCGAGCACCGCGCCGACGCCGCGGTACCCGCGGAACTCGCCGTCCACGAACACCGGAACGCCGCTGACGCGGAAGAACCGGCGCTGGCCGTCGTCGCCGGCGGCGGCGTAGATGAAGTCGCGGAACGGCCGCCGCTCGGCGAGGTCCTGCAGATGGGCCCGCAGCGCGGCCGCATCCTGGCCGCACGCCGGCGGACCGACCAGTTCCTCGCGGCGCTTGCCGAGAAGCCGGCGCGGATCGATGCCGGTGATCGCCTCGAAGCGCCGTGACAGGAAACGGACCCGCAGGTCGGCGTCCAGCTCCCAGAACCATTCGGTGCAGGCCGCCGCCACGTCCGGCGGGACCGGCTCGGGCGGCGGCGCGGCGGTCACGACCGCCTGCCCGTCCGGCAGGGTGGCGACGACGATCTCGACCCGGCGGCCGTCGACGCCGGGGACTTCGGCGCGCAGGGCGCGGGACGGACGATGGGCGAGGCCGAACCCGGAGAGCCAGTCCGCGAGCCGGCCCTCGGCGAACGGCAGCGGCAGCAGGCGACGCATGATCGCGTCCGCCTCGACGAGCGCGCCCGAAGCGTCGAAAACCGCGATGCCGACCGGGCCGGAACCCGGCGCCGCATCGGTCGGCGGGCGCGGCATGGCCGCTGCTTCGGGCATCCCCCTCTCCCCCTCAGCTTCCGCTGGAATTAAACCAATACCATTCGACCGGACAAAAAGCCACCGCAGGGCGTATTGCCGACCGGCCGAGGGGACGATCGCGCGTCGTATTGATTCGAGCCCCGCTGCCGTCGCAGTATGGCGACCCGGACCTGACTGCGGATCGAAGCCCGTGCCCCTGAAGACAGCCACCGCCGCGGCCCTTCTGCTCGTCGCCACGCTCCAGCCGGCCGCCGCCGCCTCGTGCCTGACGCCGAAGGAGCAGCGCGCCACGCTGGTGCGCCAGCTGCAGACCGAACTGATGGTCGCGGCGCTGACCTGCGCGCGCGATCCGGGCAGCGATCTGTCGGGACGCTACAAGGCCTTCGTCGAACGCTTCGGCGACGAGTTGATCGCCAACGCCGACGTGCTGCGCGGCTATTTCGCGCGCGCCTACGGCAAGGCGCAGAACCGCCGCTTCGATTCGTTCATCACGGCGCTGGCCAACGAGGCCTCGCGACGCGCCATGGGCGTCCAGGGCTATTGCCGCGACGCCGCGCCGCGCTTCGAGGCGGTGCTCGGGGTCGGCGGCGACGGCCTCGAGCGCTTCGCCGCCGAGACGGTGACCCCGAGCCAGCGCCTGGAAGCCTGCGCCCGGCCCTGAAAGGATGAAGCCCCCGCGGCCGGGCCGCGGGGGCTTGCGATTCGCGCTCGCGCGGCCGGTTACGGCATCACGATCTCGACGCGGCGGTTCTGGGGCTCGCGGACGCCGTCGGGCGTCGGCACCAGCGGGCTGCTCTCGCCCTTGGCCACCACCTCCATCGCGCTGGCGCCGATGCCGTTGCGGACCAGGAAGTCGCGAACGTTGTCGGCGCGCCGCTGCGACAGGCGCATGTTGTAGCGGTCGCCGCCCGAACGGTCGGCGTGGCCGATCACCGTCAGGCGCGCGGTCTGGCCGCTCTTGATGTAGGCGGCGGCGTCGCGAAGGATCGCCTGGGCCTCCGGCGTCAGTTCGGCCTTGTCCCAGTCGAAGAAGACCATGAAGTTGCGCGGCGCCGGCGCCGGGGTCGGGGCGGGTTCCGGAGCGGGCGCCGGAGCCGGCGCCGCGACCGGAGTCGGCTCGGCCTTGCGCGGCGGCAGGAAGTTGTAGACGAAGCCGATCAGCACGTTGTGGCTGGCGTAGTCGGAATCGGCGCGCGCGGCGTTGTCCTCGTACTTGTTCTCGAGCGTCGCCAGGTAGCGGTAGTCGGCACGGATCGACACCACCTCGCTCAGCTCGTAGGCGACGCCGACGATCCCCTGATAGGCCAGGGTCAGCTCGCGGTCGTTGAAGCCGTTGAGGCCGAACATGCTCAGGCCCGGACCGATGCCGGCGCCGACATAGGGCGTCAGCTTGGTGCCGGTGTCGATGTCGTAATAGCCGTTGAGCATCAGCGTCAGCAGCCGCGACGTTCCCGCCGCCGACGCGCCGGCGAAGCTGTCCATCGTGTTGCGGCGGAAGGCCACCTCGCCCTCGAGGCGGACGTTGTCGAACACCTCCTGGCCGTAGTTGGCCAGCACGGTGAAGCCGGGGTCGTATTCGATCTCGTCGACCACCGCGCCGCGCGTCGTGTCGGCGTCGGTGAGCATGTTGATGCCCATCTGCGCGCCGACATACGACCCGCCGTCCTGGGCGTAGGCCGCCGGAGCGGCGAGGGCGGCGAGGCCACCGATGATGATGCGGCGGGCTGACTTCATTCGATTGGCCTTTCGCGTACTGCACTGATTCCTTTGATCATCGAGCAATACGACAGGGCGAGTCGCCGGGCAACCACGCTCGGCACGGGCGATGCAGATTTCCCACAGGTGTTGCCATTTTGCCTCATCGGCCGCGCACGATTCCGGCTGGACGCGTATATGAGTTTATGCTAATTCTTCAGGCATCCGCTCTTGCCGCCCTCCGGACGGCGCGGGCGATCTCTGTTTTTGCGACCTCCCTGAACCCAAGCCCTTCCCGGGCTTGGGTTTTTTTTTGCGCTTCCGGTGGCGGCGCCGGTCGGAAGCGATCCGCCGCGGCATTTCATTGCCATGGCAACGATCGTCTCTATATAGTTCCGTTAGCCTGCTCACGAACTCCGGCGACACCCATGAACCAGCACCCGATCATCGCCGTTCTCGACAACGAACGGCGCCAGGCCGAGGCGCCCGACGGCCACCCGGCCGGCGACGGCCTCGGTCTTCTCACCAACGTCGCCGCACGCCTGCTGGCGCGCGCCTTCAACGAACGCCTGCAGGCCCACGGCGCCACCATCGGCTACTGGCCGGTGCTGCGCTGCCTGTGGATCGAGGACGGCCCGAGCCAGGCCGAGCTGTCGCGCCGCATCGCCATCGAAGCGCCGACGCTGACGCGGACGCTCGAACGCATGGAGCGCGACGGGCTGGTGTCTCGTCGGCGCAATCCGGCCGACCGTCGCGAGATTCGCGTCCATCTGACGCCGCGCGGCCAGGAGCTGCGCGCCATTCTGCTGCCCGAGGCCGCCGCCATCGCCGACGCGGCCGTCGAGGGGCTGTCGCCGGCGGAGGTTGCGGAGCTGCAGCGGCTGCTGCGCCACGTCGTCGACCGCCTGATGGCCCGCGGCGTCACCTTCGATCTCGACGACGTCGAGGGATGCTGCCCCACCCCGGACCGCAAGGGGAAGCCGCGATGAGACGCTCCTGGCTGTTCGCGTTTCTGGTGGTTGCCGCGGCGGCGGCCTGGGTGGCGTCCGGCCAGTTCACCGGCGAGCGCGAGGCCCCGGCTTCGGCCGAGGCGCCGGCGGCGGGCGAGCCCGAACCCGCGTTGCCGCGCGTGCGCGTGCGCCTGCAGACCGCGACCGAGACGACGCGCGCCGTCGTCGTCCAGGGCCGCACCATGCCTTCGCGGCAGGTCTCGGTGCGCGCCGAGACCGGCGGCCGCGTGGTGTCGGTCGGCGCCGCCGAAGGCAGCCGCGTCGGCGCGGGCGACGTGCTGGCGACCCTGGCCGTCGACGACCGCGAGGCGCGCGTCGCCGAGGCGCGCGCGCTGGTCGCCCAGCGCGAGATGGAACACCGCGCCGCCCGCGAGCTGCAGCGCGAGAGCTTCGCCTCGCGCACCAAGCTGGCCGAGGCGCAAGCCAATCTCGAAAAGGCCCGCGCACAGCTCGCCGAGGCCGAACTCGACCTCGCCCGCACGACCATCGCCGCGCCGATCGACGGCGTGCTGCAGGACCGCCCGGTCGAGATCGGCGCCTACGTCGCGCCGGGCTCGGAGGTCGCCACGGTGCTCGATCTCACGCCGCTGACGGTGGTCGGCGAAGTGACCGAGCGCGACGTCACGCACATCGCCGTCGGCACGCCGGCGACCGTCCGCATGATCGACGGCAGCGAGGTGCCGGGCCGCGTGTCCTACGTCTCCGCCGCGGCGACGCCCGAGACCCGCACCTACGCGGTCGAGGTCGAGGTGCCGAACCCCGATGCGGCCATCCCGGCCGGCATGACCGCCCAGATCCGGGTGCCGACCCGCACCCTGACGGCGCACCGCGTCTCGGCCGCCGTGCTGACGATGGACGATCTCGGTCGCGTCGGCGTCAAGACGGTCGAGGACGGCACGGTCCGCTTCCATCCGGTGCGCATCATCGGCGAGGGTCCCGAGGGTCTGTGGATCGCCGGCCTGCCCGAGCAGGTGACGCTCATCACCGTCGGCGGCGATTTCGTCGATGCCGGCCAGCGCGTCGAGCCGGTGTTCGCCGACCGCCTGCAGGCCGAGAGTCCGTCATGAGCGCCATCATCGCCGCCATTCTCGGCCGCGCCCGCACCGTCATCGTCGCCCTGGCGCTGATCGTGGCCGCCGGCGCCGTCGCCTTCGTGACCATTCCCAAGGAGGCGGCGCCCGACATCAACATCCCCATCATCTACGTCTCGATCACCCATGGCGGCATCTCGCCGCCCGACGCCGAGCGCCTGCTGATCCGGCCGATGGAGCAGGAACTGCGCACCATCGAGGGCGTCAAGGAGATGCGCGCCACCGCCTACGAGGGCGGCGCCTGGGTGCTGCTGGAGTTCGAGGCCGGCTTCGACGCCGACAAGGCGCTCGACGACGTGCGCGAGCGCGTCGACACCGCCAAGAGCGATCTGCCGGCCGACAGCGACGAGCCGACCGTCAACGAGGTCAATATCGGCCTGTTCCCGGTGGTCACCGTCGTGATGTCGGGCCCGGTGCCCGAGCGCACGCTGCTGACGCTGGCCCGCCGTCTCGAACGCGAGCTGGAAGGCATCGGCCAGGTGCTCGAGGTCGACGTCGCCGGCGCCCGCGACGAACTGGTCGAGATCGTCGTCGACCCGGTGCTGGTCGACAGCTACGGCCTGTCGGCCAACGACCTGGGCGCCTTCGTCGCGCGCTCCAACCAGCTCGTCGCCGCCGGCGCGATGGACACCGGCCAGGGCCGCTTCGCCGTCAAGGTGCCGGGCCTGATCGAGGGCGTCGAGGATATCCTGAACCTGCCGGTGAAGGTCCGCGGCGACGCCGTCGTGCGGGTGCGCGACATCGCCGAGGTGCGGCGCGGCTTCGAGGACCCGCAGGGCTTCGCCCGCGTCGACGGCCATCCGGCGCTGGCGCTGGAGGTCAAGAAGCGCATCGGCGCCAACATCATCGAGACCATCGACAGGGTCCGCGCCGTCGTCGCCGCGCACCAGCGCGGCTGGCCGCCGACCGTCGAGGTCGAGTTCCTGCAGGACCAGTCGGCCGAGATCAAGACCATGCTGACCGACCTGCAGAACAACATGATCAGCGCCATCCTGCTGGTCCTGGCGGTCGTCGTCGCGGCGCTGGGCGTGCGCTCGGGCCTGCTGGTCGGCTTCGCGATCCCGGGCTCGTTCCTGATGGGAATTCTGGTGCTGGGCGCGCTGGGCCTGACCATCAACATGGTCGTGCTGTTCTCGCTGATCCTCGCCGTCGGCATGCTGGTCGACGGCGCCATCGTCGTCACCGAATACGCCGACCGCAAGATGCTGGAGGGCGTGCATCGCAAGGACGCCTACCGCCTGGCCTCGGTGCGCATGGCCTGGCCGGTGATCGCCTCGACCGCCACCACCCTGGCCGCCTTCCTGCCGCTGCTGTTCTGGACCGGCGTCGTCGGCGAGTTCATGAAGTTCCTGCCCATCACCCTGGTCGCGACGCTGACCGCCTCGCTGCTGATGGCGCTGGTGTTCGTGCCCACGCTGGGCGCCTGGTTCGGCGCCCCCGGCGAATCGAACGCCGAGGCGATGAAGGCGCTGTCGCAGAGCGAGCACGGCGACCTCACCGAGCTCGCGGGCTGGACCGGCACCTACGCCAGATCGCTCTCGGCGGCGCTGCGCCATCCCGGCAAGATCGTCGCCGCCGCCTTCGTCGTGCTGATCGCCGTCTGGACCGCCTACGGCATGTACGGCAAGGGCGTCGAGTTCTTCCCCGAGGTCGAGCCCGAGCGCGCGATCCTCAAGGTCCACGCCCGCGGCAATCTCTCGGTCTGGGAGAAGAACGAGCTGGTCCGCGAGGTCGAGGAGCGGGTGATCGGAACGCCCGGCATCGAGACCGTCTACGCCCGCACCATGGCCGGACGGCTGGCCGGCCAGGACGTCAGCGAGGACACGATCGGCCTGCTGCAGATCGAGTTCACCGAATGGGATACCCGCAAGCCGGCCAGCGCGATCATCGCCGACATCCGCGCCGACACCCAGGCCATCCCCGGGCTGGTGATCGAACTGGCCGAGCAGGAGGGCGGGCCGCCGGTCGGCAAGCCGATCCAGGTACAGCTCTCGGGCGCCGACCAGCAGGCGCTCGACCGCGCCGCCGGCGCGGTGCGCCAACGCCTCGACCGCATGAGCGGCCTGGTCGACATCGAGGATTCGCGGCCGCTGCCCGGCATCCAGTGGGCGCTCGAGGTCGACCGCGCCCAGGCGGCGAAGTTCGGCGTCGACGTCACCGCCATCGGCGACGTCGTCAAGCTGGTCACCCGCGGCATCAAGTTCACCGATTTCCGACCCGAGGACGCGGTCGACGAGGTCGACATCGTCGCCCGCTTCCCGGCCGACCAGCGCACCATCGACGAGCTCGACCGGCTACGGGTGCAGACGCCGGCCGGGCCGGTGCCGCTGTCGCTGTTCGTCGAGCGCGTGCCGCAGCCCAAGGTCGGCGAGATCAACCGCGTCGGCGGTCGCCGCGTCGTCACCGTCAAGGCCGACGTCGTCGACGGCGTGCTGCCGGACGAGAAGATGCAGGAGATCCGGCAGTGGATCGCCGGCGGCGCGCTCGCGCCCGGCATCGAGGTCGCGTTCAAGGGCGAGGACGAGGAGCAGAAGAAGTCGCAGGAGTTCCTCGGCCGGGCCTTCGCGGTGGCGCTGTTCCTGATCGCCATCATCCTGCTGACCCAGTTCAACAGCTTCTATTCCGGCGGCCTGATCTTGTCGGCGGTGGTGATGTCGACGATCGGCGTCATGCTGGGGCTGCTGATCACCGGGCAGCCGTTCGGCATCGTCATGACCGGCATCGGCGTCATCGCCCTGGCCGGCATCGTCGTCAACAACAACATCGTGCTGATCGACACCTACGACCGGCTCAAGCACGAATTCCCCGACGCCCGCGAGGCCTTGCTGCGCACCGGCGCCCAGCGCCTGCGGCCGGTGATGCTGACCACCGTGACCACCATCCTCGGCCTGCTGCCGATGGTGTTCGGCGTCAACATCGACTTCGTGTCGCGCGAGGTCGCGGTGGGCGCGCCCTCGACCCAGTGGTGGACGCAGCTTTCGACGGCGATCGTCTTCGGCCTCGCCTTCGCCACCGTCCTGACCCTGGTGGTCACCCCGTGCGCGCTGATGCTCAAGGCCAATGTCGGCGGCTGGTGGCGCCGGCGCCGCGCGCGCAAGCAGGCGCCGGACCAGGAGCGGCAGTGGCGCGAGGCGGCGCAGTAGGCTAAGACTCGGGGCATGAGCCACGCCCCGTCGCCCCTGATCGAGCACCCGTCGCGCCGCGCCATCGCCGGCGAGGTGCATGCGCGCCCCTACGAACGCCTGCTCGCGCCGGTGCGGGCGTCGCATCTGGTGATGCTGACCGGCGAGGGCACCGCCGCCGACGACCGCGAGCATCTCGCCACCCTGTGCCGCGTCTTCGGCGCCGCGCCGCCGGCCGCCGACGCGCTGTTCTTCGTCGCCGAGCTCGGGCCGTTGCGGCTGCGCTGGGAGCGCCACACCGAGTTCGCCGCCTACACCCTGCTGCGCACCGATCCGTTCGAGGCCCCGTTCGCCGAGACCGCCCTGACGCTGGCGCCCGCCGACTGGCTGGCGGGGCTGCCCGGCGCGCTGCTGGTCGGCGTCCACGTCGCCGTCGAAGGGCGCGAGCGCGGCCTCGACGAGATCCGCCGCCTGTTCGACGGCAACTCGCTGGCCGGCAGCCGCATGGTCGGCGCCGCCTGCGCCTGGACCGACTTCCGGCTGCACGACGACGGCTTCGGCCGCATGCTGGTGCGCGACGAGGGCCTGAGCCGCGGCCAGACCGGCCGGCTGCTGCAGCGGCTGCTCGACGTCGAGACCTATCGCATGACGGCGCTGCTGGCCTTTCCGCTGGCCCGCCAGACGGCGCCGGAGATTCGCGCCCTCGAGCAGCGGCTGTCCGAGGTGGTGGCGGCCTGCGCCTGTCCCGGCGCCGACACCCCGGATCGCGAACTGCTCGACGAGCTGGCGCAGCTCTCGGCCGAGGGCGAGCGCCTGGCCACCGCCACCGGCTACCGCTTCGCCGCCGCCCGCGCCTACGACGCCCTGGTCCGCCAGCGCGTCGCCGAGCTGCGCGAGGAGCGCCTGGAGCAGGTGCAGACGGTGGCCGAGTTCATGGACCGGCGCATGAGCCCGGCGATGCGCACCTGCGAGGCCGCCGCCGGCCGCATCGAGCGCTTCGCCGAGGACGTCGCCCGCGCCGGCTCGCTGCTGCGCACCCGCGTCGACATCGCGCTGGAGGAGCAGAACGCCGACCTGCTGCGCTCGATGGACCGCCGCGCCCAGGTGCAGCTGCGGCTGCAGGAGACCGTCGAGGGGCTGTCGGTGGTGGCGATCAGCTACTACGTGCTCGGCCTGATCGGCTATGCCGGCAAGGGCCTGAAGGCCAGCGGCGTGCCCGTGAACCCCGACGTGGCGGTGCTGATCGGGCTGCCGCTGGTGGTCGGGCTGGTGTGGCTGGGCGTGCGCCGCCTGCGCCGCGCGGTCACCGGCAAGGGCGGCCACTGACACCCCGCCGCCCCCGGCCCACGCGCCACCTTGCCAGCGCCGCCGCCGATGCTATATGAATGGTCCCCGGCGCGGGTGTAGCTCAATGGTAGAGCAGAAGCTTCCCAAGCTTACGACGAGGGTTCGATTCCCTTCACCCGCTCCAAGCTTTTCAACAAATTAGCATCGACCCCTTACCGTGCAGTTGGCGCATTGCGCCAAATCTGCGACAGTGCACCATGGCATCGCGTGGTACGCGGTAGGACAGCATGGCGAATATCAGCAAGCGCGGCGATCGTCAGTGGCAAGCCCGTGTCCGTAAGCGGGGGCATGTAGCCACGGCCACTTTCGAAACCAAGGCCCGCGCCGAAGCATGGGCGCGACAGGTCGAGAGCGAGATCGATGCCGGCCGATTTCACCCCGGCCGGCTTGAAGCCGAGCGCGTCACCCTTCGCGCCGCGCTCGGCCGCTACTTGAATGAGCGCGTGCCGCTCAAGAAGGGAATTAAACAGAACACCGGGATCGTGCGCGCATGGCAGCGGTCGAAGTTGGCAGATCGCCCGCTGGCGGCGATCCGCGCCTCGGACATCGCGGCGTGGCGCGACGACAAGTTGACCGAATCAGGCCCACAGACCGTCGTCCATCACCTGAACCTACTTTCAAATCTGTTCAATGTTGCGGCAACGGACTGGGGCATGGAGAGCTTGACCAATCCTGTCGGCCGCGTGAAGAAACCAGCGCTGCCCAGCGGCCGTGATCGGCGCCTGCAGCTAGGTGAAGAGGAGCGCCTGCTGACGGCATGCGATGCCTCGCGGAGCCGCTGGTTGGGCGATATGGTGCGATTGGCGCTGGCGACCGCAATGCGCCAGGGTGAACTGGTCGGTTTGACTTGGTCCGACGTTGACCTTGAGCGGCGCACGGCAACCCTGCGCGAGACAAAGAATGGCAGCACCCGAACCGTTCCGCTGTCATCGAAGGCCAAGGAAGTGCTGCTTTCGATGAGGTTGCGTTCCGATCCGACCGCCGGTCGCGTATTCGGAGTCGAGGTCGGCCGCGCTGTGACACATGCCTTCGCCAAGGCTTGCCGGGAGGCTGAGCTAATCGACCTTCACTTCCACGACTTACGGCACGAAGCGATCAGCCGGTTGTTCGAGCGCACCAATCTGCGTGACATCGAGATCGCCTCGATCAGCGGTCATCGAACCATGGAGATGCTGAAGCGCTACGCCCATCTTCGATCGGGAGACTTGGCGGACCGACTCGGCTGATCGAAGAGGCGTTCAGGGGCCGTGGGACGCCAGATCGCCCAGGCGTTGACTTCGCTTGCCGTTTGTCGGCGCCAATTTTCCGTGTCGCACACCTTCGCAGTTCAAATTGGCCGCGCTCTTCCTGATCTAGCGCCGCGCCGCAATTCGGCCGCCGCGACTTCGGCGCACCAGTTGCAGAAGCCTCGCCAGAGTCCGAGGCGTAGGCCCGCTCGCTGGCTACGATCCTCTTTGACACCGTGCGGCGAACGGGACATTGTTGGCCAATGAGGGATAAACACGCCCAAAGCCGGCCAGGAGGTCCGTCGTGAGGCTCCTTACGATCCGAGAGGTAGCCGATGCACTACAGGTATCGGAAAAAACAGTTCGCAGGCTTGTCAACCGGGGCGATCTCTCCGGGTTCAAGGTAGGTGATCGCGGGCAGGTCCGCGTCAAGCAAGAGGACCTTGAAGCGTATCTTGAGACTCAGCGAGTGCGCACTGACGGCCAGGCTGATGCAAATCAACAGGAGATGGAGGGATGAGCAACGCGGAGGAACGTGAATTCTCAATAGTTGCAGTGGATAAATTTATTCAGGCCACTAGAGATTCTGGATACAGAGATACCGGCAGTGCCATCGCAGAATTGGTCGACAACTCGCTCCAGGCGGGAGCTACCGCCATAAAAGTCGTTCTTTCTGCCTCAGATGACGATAATCAGTATCCAATCGTCGTTTCCGTTATCGACAACGGCTGCGGCATGGACCATCCGACGCTTCGGACTGCGCTTCGCTTCGGTGGCAGCACTCGGTTTAATAGCAGAGAGGGGCTTGGACGCTACGGCATGGGGCTGCCAAACAGTTCCTTCAGCCAAGCGCAGCGAGTTACCGTTCACACTTGGAGATCGCGTGGAGGCCCGATTCTTTTCTCCTACTTGGACCTAAAAGAAATCGCATCGGGAGAACTGAAGGCGGTCCCCTCCCCGGTTCGAGTGAGCAAACCCAGTTTCGTTAACGGATATCAGTCAGGAACCGCAGTAATTTGGTCGCAGTGCGACCGTCTAGATAATCGCCGCATCTCTACATTGACCAGAAAGCTGCAGTTATCGCTCGGAAGGCGGTTCCGCTACTTCCTCTGGGGCGGCGTCAGCATAACCGTGAACGGCGATCGAGTTCTACCAATCGACCCGCTCTTCCTCCACTCAGAGGCGCTTTTCAACGGCGCAACCGAGCACACCTCGTTCGAGCGGGAAATTGCGGTGAACCCCGGAGATCCCAGTGTGACAGGCATTGTCCGAGTGACTTTCTCCGAACTCCCCGTCGCCGAGTGGTCTAAGCTAAGCAACCACGACAAACGTGAGCGAGGCATCGCGAAAGGCGCAGGTGTGTCGATCGTTCGGTCTCAGCGCGAGGTCGACTACGGGTGGTTCTTCCTTGGTGGTAAGCGCCGCGAAAACTACGACGATTGGTGGCGCTGCGAAATCCGGTTCGACCCCGTTCTTGATGAGGCGTTCGGCATCACACACACGAAACAGCAAATCCGCCCACGACCGCACCTCGTCGAAGCACTCGCAGGAGACATGGAGAGCACGGCCCGCGCTCTTAACAGCCGCGCGCGAAAGGCGCACTTCAGCGTCAAAATCGCAGAGCGCTTTTCGACCTCGGAGGATCTCGCGACCAAGACGGACCGGCTGCTCTTCCCGCTCCCGCCGAAGCCTCGGCTCCGTGACAAATCCGTTGTGGAGGCGCTCAAGAAAGAACTCAGGCCGACCAGTTGCAGGCAAGCGCCGGAAGATCGGGTCCAGTACCGAATTGTACCTAAGGCTCTAAGCGACACGTGTTTTTTCAACTACGCCCGGACCGAGGAGGGGCTCGTGCTCGTCCTCAACCCCGACCACCCCTTTTACAAACTGGTATATAAGCCACTGCTGGAATCGGAGGACCAAGCAGACGTCGCCCGACGAACAGGCATCGACCTGCTTCTTCTCGCCGCAGCGCGCGCCGCGGCGCTGATCGAGGAGAACGATGCAATTGAGGTGCTCGAGAAACTGCGTGCTGACTGGAGCAACACCCTTGCAGCATTCTTGAACGGTTAGTGAATGGGTCGGCAAGCACACAATAGTTGGATCGTCCTTTCTCCACCGTTCGGGGAGAGGAGTGTCGCGCGGCGCATTTTCCGTGACCACGCGCTGCAGCTCGCGGCCCTGATCGGGGCGGATGCTGATGACGCCACGCTCGACCGCGAGTTGGAAATGGCTCGGAAAAACGCGCCGAAGGAGGAGGGCTCAACTAAGCTCACGGCTGTGCTGGGGGTGCTCACCGACCTCGCGCGGCAGCGGTGGCTGATACGTGTGACTGAGGAGGGCGAGGTTGAGGTCCAACGTCCGATGGGTGAGCGCCTCGACCGTCATCGCGAGAAGGCGCGGATCCAAAGCCAGGAACTTGTAAAGAGGAACGAACAGCTTCGTGAGCCGTCGGTCCGGGGTTTCATAGGCAGCGTGGTGAGCCGAAGAGGTTCGCAACAGCCCATCTACAATTTATTCCGGGATGGGCGCGAATTAGGTGTTTCTTTGCAAAAAGCACGCAAACTGCCAATGGAACAACGGCCGGCCGCGCTCCGGGCCATTATAGATCCGTACCTCCAGTTCGTTGAAGGTGAGCAACGCTGCGAACGCACGGGTCTGCGGCTGCAAGACATTTGGCGGTACTTTCGACACACGTGGACCAACCAGTACGTGAGCACGCCCGGGCGTACAATGGCTTTCCTAGTGCGCGACCGCTCGCAGGTGAACCACCCAGTCATCGGCATCGGAGCGCTTGGGAGCCCGATTGTGCAGATCAAAGAGCGAGATGCATGGCTCGGCTGGCATCCTGACGCATTCTTGGAGTTCGTGACGGAGTCGCCGTCGGCGCAACTAGGTGCATGGCTGAACAAGACGATCGAGACTGCGATCAGTGAGATATTTGTTGCAGATTTGTATGCTGAAGAGTTACTGACAGCACGTGACTTGCGCGAACCTAAAGAGGAAGTAATTGCCCGGTTGATCGCATACGGAGAGGACCAGCGCGAAAAGCACCATCGGTTTGTCAACTCATCGAACATGAAGCGTGATCTCTGGCGCGAGCGGAGTGGCGACAGCACGGACCACTGGCGTGCCCGCGCCCAGTCACACCTGTACAAGAGCAAACGGGCACTCACGCTTGCGGACATGCTGAAGTCACGGATGTTACTACAACGGTATATCAGCGGCCCCCCAACCGTTGAGGCGGTCCGGCTTCTCCTCGCTAGTTCCGATGGCGTACGCATGGTCAAGAAGGTGCTCCGCAAGGCGAAGGCGGACCGGGTAGGCATCGCCATGGCGGACATCACAGTCTGCGGCGCTATAGCCCCCTACGGCCCACTCCTCGGAGGCAAATTGGTCTCTATGCTCGCGGCGAGTCCAGAGGTGGTCGACGCCTATCGGCGTAAATACTTGGAGCAAGAAAGCGAGATCGCGTCATCAATGGCTGGGCGCCCGATCGTCCGCCCTTCGGAACTTGTATTCCTAGGGACCACTTCTCTCTACGGGATTGGTTCTAGTCAGTACAACAGGCTGCGAATGCCCGCTGATCGGCTCGGCGGGTGCACTGGCGAGCATCTTGAGTATGTCGAGATTGGGCAGTCGGAAGCCTACGGGTCGTCCCACTTCTCAATGAGCACCGTCGATTCATTGGTGAAATTGGTCCAGCAGTCCAGCAACGGCCAACGAGTCAACAGCATCTTCGGCGAGGGGGTCAGTCCAAAATTCCGAAAAATTCGCCAAGGCCTCGACCAACTGAATTTCCCAACCGATGCCCTAATGCAGCATGGTCGCGCGCGGATCGTCTATGGCGTCCCCCTGGCGCGAAACGTCCGAGAGTACTTGCTGGGGATGGAGGATGTACCTGATTATATCTACTCGCTCCAAAATCCGACGGCGGGTACGGAGGCGATTGCTACATGGTGGTTAGAGCGTTGGCTTTCACGGCGCATCGACTCAGATGCCGTAATTGACGAGGTTTCGCGACATACGGCCGTGCGGGACGGCAGGTATATGTTGCATGGCGCGTGCGTTCGGCTGCCCGCGTCTGACGACATTCAGCAAAGCCTTTTCGACGATACGGTGTAGCGATATGGTGTACTGAGGATGGGGAGGCGTGATGGACGGAACCCGCGCCTCGTCAAGCGGGGGGCTCCACATGACAGTTGGCGTGATCCATGGCTCTAGTTCGACGGCCTGTTGTCGACAGACTCTCTCTCCCAGGCCGGATGCGAATTCCTGCCATCGTAGCAGTCACGCCGCGGCCGCGGCCGCAGCCACTGCATCTGATGGCGGTGCGCTTTGAGGGATCTCCAGCACCGCCTCACCGAGCGGTTCCGCGCGCTGCGTGATTCCCGCAACGGGCCGGTGTTCTTCGTAGAGCATGGGTTGGACGTCGATGAACTCGACACGTTGCGTAAAGCGGTGCGGACCAGCCTTCGGCTCCATTCTCTCGACAGCGGCTGGTGGAACGATTTCCATCTGCCGCTGCTCGTTGCTGCGACAGAGGTTGGCTACCGGTACCGCGGCTCTGGAACGGACTTCTGGCCGCTCCTTGAGGATGAATTTGGGTTTGAGGTGCCGCCGCTGGGTCGCCAGCGGATTAAGGACCTTTTCGTCATCGCATCGGACCATTTCCGCGGAGCACGCCCACCAACGACGGCATGGGCGCAGGCATTTCACCTGATCGCTTGGCCGATCACCCACGCACTCCTGCCCTGCGAATTCCATCGTCCACTCGCCGCAACACTCTCGAACTTCCGCGTGGCTCTGACCGAGTCGGACGATGCTACGCTCTACCGCGCGATCCGAGATGCCGCTGCTTTCCCGACCGCGCGATTCGCAACTCTCCTAGAGGACTTCGGCGTGGTCGTCTCGCTCACTCGTAGCCTGCTGCGGCGAGAGGGGCATGAACTAAGCGCAGAAGTCGTGAGCCGACTTTCCGCCGATCTTGAGGCGGACGACGTTGCTCGGCGTGGCATAGCGGTGGCTCGGAGGATCCAGCGCGCGGCCCGGCCAAGCACGGGCGGGGGACTCGAACTCCCGGCAACCACGCGGACAAGAGGCGCGTTCCGATTGCGGTTCGCCCACGACATCCTGCACCTCGAGGCAAACTTCCCCCTGCTGGACGTGGCAATAGCGGAACGGCTCCGCCAGTCCCTCCGTCGCCGGAGGTTTGCGCCGCGGCTTTGGGGCGCCACCGCGCGAGTGTCAAGCGACCAACTGCTGTCAGGGTTATTCTTCCCTACGAAGATGACGTCGATGCCTGAAAAGGAAGCGCCGTTGTTTCCTGACCTTGATACAGCAGGACTAGACGCACACGATTTGGCAGTTCTTCTCGGTTTTGAACTGGCGTTAACACCGCCACTCCTCTTCGCCGTGAGCACCGAGGGCGACCTCGCACGGCAGGTCACCGGAGTGACCATCACGGGCCACCGAAAGTACTGGGCGCTGATCCGCAAGGATGATGAGCCCCCTCGGGATTGTTCAATCGTTGGCGAAGTTGGACCGCTTCGGTGCTTCGAACTCGATCCTGGCTGTACCGAAGGTGCACGCGCACTTGCGCAACTTGGTTTCGACGTTCGGCTGGGCGTGTCAGTGAGATTCGCTGGCATGCCATCCCTGATACGCGGTGATCAGGTTCCGACATTCGTGGTGGGTGACAACCGCGTTCTGGTTCCTCAACGATCTCCCGGCGACGCGCCGTTTGTCATTGAACTCGACGGAAATTCGGCTGAAGCGCGATCAACCGAAGTCGTGCGGATAACGGTCGAGGCTGGCGAGCACCGGCTTCGTGTCTCCAGTGAGACGAACTCCCGTGAGTACGCGTTTCGAGGATGCGACGCACCGCCCCCCGCCGGCGTTCCCGTCCGTGTCGAGTTGCGCTCGGAGGAACGGACCATTCAGGCCCTCCTGGGTGGACGTGTGAGTTTCGCGATCGACAGTTCGGCGCCGATCGATGGCCTCGCGCTGACGGTGGATCTCGAGGCTGGCGGACGCGTGTTCTGCGCGACAGGCTCTCTCGGCTCGGTCCCACTGCCGGTCTCCACCGAGCACGCTGTAATGAAGGCCCTCCTCACCGACGATGTTCGGGATGTCTTATCCGGCGCCGAATCAGCCACGCTCCGAGTAAGGGTTGGCCACCTCGCCGGCGCGGCATGGGAACTGGAGCGAGCCGTCCGTCCGTGCTGGTGGGATATTAGGGGGGAGCCCAAACTGCTCAGCGAGGTCGGGCCCCTCCGGTTCGGCGTCGTCAGCGCCGATGATCCCGTCCGCGCGCCAACCGAAGGCGTGGTAGGAAGCGGGACATACCTGCTCGCGCCAATCGGGCTTGACCCGCTAGAATTCGGGACTGCCGCTCCCTTCACCACCCTCTGCGTCGCGCCAAGGCGCGCGCAGTTGCGCGATCTCGCCATCGCCAGCGCGACTAGGCCGAGGCTCCAAAGGCGACTGCGTGGGACACAGGCCGGGGTTGGGCTCAAGGAACTCCTGGAGGCGTACCTCCGCTGGTCGCTTTCGGAAACACGGAGCGCGATCAGTGAACTCCACCGTGGACAGGTGACAGCGCGCATCGAGGAGTGGGTTATCGAGGTCTGCTGCGGCCCCGAGTGGACACAGGCGGAGAGCACGATCCCGCGCCAAAGCAAGTGGGGCATCCTCGAGAAAGTCTGTCAGGAGATGTCACTTGGTCGTGACGGGCTCATACAGTTAACCGACGAGCAAGAGGCCCAGGTCCGGCGGCTCACTGTGACTGAAATTCGGCGGGCGCTCCCGGGACTGTGGGATCGCGTCGGCCCGCCGTCGGATCTAGACGAGGACGACTATCTGTTGCTCGATCGCGCATGCGCAAGAGCTTACGAGGTGCTTGCGGAGCGATGCCACGCTCGCGGACAGGAGGAGATAGCGGAGCAACTTGAAGAAGCGGATCCTGGCCAAAGCCCGGATCAGTGGGACGAAGCGTTCGTCCGCGTGCGGGAGCGCGTCGAAGTGCGAGCCCTTGCGGCCATGCTTCTCCCGTCGGACAGCGCAGCGCGTCTCATGGCGCTCGAGGTCGGCGAGATGACCGTGGACGATGTCGCCGATGAACTCACGGCTTGGGCCGCCTCGGCGCGCAAATCTTTCGCTGGCGGAGTTCCGGCGCGGGATGCGCTCAAGGCCTGCTACGCATTTTGGGTGGCGCCGGAACTGGCTGTAGCGGCCGACTGGCGAGCCGCCATTGACACCCTCTTGGTCGAGCGCTCTGTCGCCAGGGCCACGCGCTATCTTGCGCTGAGGGCTCGCGAAGCCCGGTGGGGGGGGCCATGATCCGGAATCCATACGTCGATCTCTGTCTGCATCTGCAGGCCCTCCGCCGGCAGGCGGAGGAGAAGCGCACCCCGCTCGCGCCTGCGCTGGGAGTGGCAGGCTCAATTTACACCCACCAGGTGGCGAACGTGCTTCGTGTCCTGACAGACGTTCGCGTCAGACATCTTCTTGCCGACGAGGTCGGGCTGGGTAAGACGGTTCAAGCGCTGATGATCTTGAACGCGCTCCGCAGGCAACGCCATGACTTGCGCGCCCTCGTCATCGTCCCTGACAGGCTTGTGCCACAATGGCGGGACGAATTGATGACTCGCGCGCACACGGCGCCCTACGAGACGCACGCGGCCGGAGACGGTCAATACGTTAGGCTCGCGTGGGAGGACCAACTCCGGCAGAAGGACGCTGCGGGGACGTCAAAGCTAGCGCTCACGGACATCGATCCAACGCACTATCAGGTTCTCATCGTCGACGAGTTGCACCGGCTGCGCGCGGACCTTCAGGACCGCATTGTCCGCGTGTCTGGCGAATTCGAACATGTGCTCGCGCTGACCGCCACGCCATCGTTCCAGCGCCCTGAGCGGCACGCACAACTCTTCGCGCTCCTTGAGCCCGAGCGCGCAATGTGCGCGCGCTGGGAGGTCGCGGACGAAGCAAGTGAACTGGCGGTCGGCGACGATCTCTCGAAGTGGCCCGAGTGGGCTGCACGGCGAGTTGCTGACGTGATCCTCGCGCGCGACCGCGAAGCGGCATCTGCGGCCGATCCAGACTCACTGAAGGAGACCGCGATGGCGCTCTGCGCCTACCGTCGGGTGATTCGTACCCGCCGGGTCGATTTCAGCGGTATACTCCCTCGCCGGCAGCACCGCCCCGTCATCGTGGAGCCTCTCGGTGCAGAGGTCGATCGCCAGGCGCTGATGTGGAGGTACTTCAGCCACCTCAACGACCTTAGCACCCGGTTCGATCCCATACTTCTTGCTAAGCGCGTCATTCTCAGCCCGCCGTCACTAGAGCAGCGCGTCGATTTCTTCCGCCGCAAGGGACACGACCGTGACGGCCTGCTTGAATTGGTTAAGCCACTCGTCCACAGGAGCAACGGAGACTCGAGAGCCGACGCGCTAGTCGACTTGCTCGCAGCGATTTGGACGCGCGCGCCTGAGGAGCGCGTCCTCGTGGCGGCGCAGGACAACCTGACCGTCGACTACCTGTTCGAACTGGTGCAGGCGCGGTTACCTGAGATCGGCCCGATTGGAGCACGCGTCCCCCTCATCGCAGCTCGCGTGCGCCAGGGGATGGAGACAGAGGCCGTGGAGGACCTCGGCGGGTTCGGCAATGAAACCAGCGAGAACCTGGAGGCCTTTCAGCGCGGCGACGCGCAGGTGCTGTTCGCGCCCGAAGCCGCGCAGGTTGGGCTCAATCTCCAGTGTGCGCGCGTACTGGTGCTATACAGCGTCCCCTGGAAGCCGGACGAAGTTGAGCAGTGGATTGGGCGCCTCGATCGAATCGGCAACGTCGCCGCGTTCTCGGGTGAGGGGGCCGCACAGACCATCGAGGTTTACACGATCGCGCAGCGCGGACTCGTGGACGAGAAGGTGGTTGCTGTACTTCAGCGGTTCAACGCATTTGAGCGAAGCGTGAATCTTGACGGCACGCACCTCGGGGAAGTCGCCCAAGCGATTGAGGACGCGGCGCTCCGTCCCGAAACTGTGAGTTGGCGTGCGCTTGAGGAGCAGACGGCGGCGATGGCGGCGGAGGACGCCGTAGAAGAACTCAGTTCCGCGTTGCGGCCACACCTCCCGTGGCACGTCCGATGGGCCACCGCCCTGCGCGAGCGTCTGGACGCTATGCGTCCGATCGACCCGGTGATCGGCGACATCCCAGGCCACTCTTCCGTCGGGCCGAGGGCGTGGGATCGGGCTATGGAGCCCATGTTTCGGCTGCTCGGAAAGGCCGAAGAGTATCACGTCCATTCGAATACCGACCCCGACACGGGCAAAAAATTTCGGACGCTCTGGTACCGCTTTAGCGAGCATAGGATGTACGGGCATAAGCCTATCACCGCCCAAGTCGTGTTCAGTTTTGGCGCTGATCCCTCGCACGAGCGGCACCCGAGGCACGCTCACGCGTTCATCACCCGACGCGGAGACGTCGGCAGCCCCCCGCGCCGCGATGTAATGATGGCGCTTGAGGACGGGCACGAACGTCGGCCACTCAGATTCGCGAATTTTGGTGACCAACTCCATGACGAAATTGTCGACGGCTGGGCCCGGCAAGTCGTGGCGCAGGTGCTGGATGTGACGTACTTGGACGATCACGAATTATGGAAGCACGCTGAACCGGGCTGGTTCCTGCTCAGGATGAGCGTTCTGGACCCAGCGGAGGTACTCGCCCATCAGCGCACGCTTGAGGAGACGAAGTGCGCCGTGGCAGCGGCAATGACAAGGTCTTCGAACGAGCAACTTATCGAGTTGGTTGCCCCGTTCTCTCAGGCCGCGAATTGTGCTCTCGAATCTGACGCTCGGTGGCTGCGGGCTGCCCTGACGCCAGCGACCAATCTCCGCGTGAGGTCCGAGACGGCGAACGGATGGCAGGACGTCACTCAGCAGGGGATCTCGGCGCTGATCAACCCGATGGCGCACAGGCGCGACGGCCTTCCCCGCGCGCGGGCCATCGCGGAGGCCGACGCAACAGTCAAAGCCGAGCTAGATCGGCTGCGCGCTGATGAGAAATGCGGTGGATCATTGTGGGCCTCGGAGCTACCGGCATTCGCGTCCGAACTGCGCGCAAGACTCCGCATCGTCGCGGAAGAGGCCCGCGACGCGCTGGAGTTGGCGAGGCATAAGGTCACGCGCGCCGAGGCGGCGCTGGTCGATGCGCGGGAGCGCGGGAACCGAAGCCAGATTACGCGCGCGGAGAAATTCCGTGATGCCGCCGTCGATGTCGCCGCCATGAGCGAGGTTTACTGGGAACTGCGGGAGGCGTGGCTCCGCAATTGCGCGGCCACGCTGATCAAACTGCGGCCGCGCAAGCAACTCGTTGCGGCTATCCGTGCGAGGCGCCTCGCTAGTCGATGAACGACCAGAGGTCCGGGGCGTCGGCGGCGACTCGCCACCGCCATTTCCCGCAGGGAACTCCGACGATGTCCAATGCGGCGCGGAGTTGGGCGGGGAGAGGCCAGGTCACATGAACCTCTTCGCCAGAGCGCCGAACCACCTCTTCGGGACCAATGGCCCACGAACGCGCGAGCAGCGCCCACCGCCACTCGTCGTCATCGAACAGGTCGAAGGCCCGTCGATCATTGCCATCCATGGAGACCAGCGTCGGGAGCCAGTGACCGTCACCATGGCCACGACGATACGCGCACCAGACACCGTCCGGAATGTCATCCCGCCAGCGCCCCTCAATCGTGGCGGCGGTGTGTCGCCCGAAGTAGCCGCCGGGCTGCTCCACCACAGCTCGGACCTCCGCGTCGGGGCCGATCTGTAGGCCTTCGCCGTTGACACTTTCAACCAAGTGTTCCCAGAAGGTTGCGAGCGTGACCGTATCAACGCGGACCGCGTTGCCAGTCCGCCGCGCAGCGCAACGCAAGAATTCGAACGGATGCAGCCACTCGGCCAGCGAAACCTGCCGGGCGCCGTGCGCCTCGAGCGCCGCGGCTTGCTCCTCGCTCTCCACCTGAACTCGGACCGCCACGTCCATGGGGTCCAGCACCGGCAACCGGGGCGTTTCGGCCGGCGGTACAACGGGGCCAAGGAGCACAGCCAGGCCTCCGCCGCAGGCCACCCAGCGAGGCTCGGCAGGCGCGACGTAAGCCTCATGACCGACCGCAATCTCCGCGCACTCGCCGAGCGACACAAGTCGCTCAAATACGCGAGGGACGGTGTCCGTTGTGACGTCGCCGGCCCGGAGTTGGTCTCTGGCGTGCTTGAGAAGCGCTCGCTTCGGACACATGCCCCAGCGCCCGATGGCGTCCCGCATAAATTGGGCGATCGCATGATCGCTCGGGTTGCCCTCAAGGTCCGTGTACCCGAGTTCGACAGAAAGTTGGCTGCGCGTGAGAGTCTCAATCATCAACGCTCTGCCTCTGATGCTGCCTGAGCCACAGCAATCACCTCCCTGCACTGCTCACCGTGCACGATTGCGACGAGTAGCACCTTTGCGCGCGTGCATGACACGTACAGATCCTCACGCTTGAACAGCGAACTGAACCCGCCGAGATCATAGAGAATGACAACCTCGGCTTCGAGCCCCTTGAAGGAACGCGCCGTGGTCACGAGCACACCGCCGCCCGAACGCCAAGCCAGCGCGGACGTCACGAGCGGTACGCCGTCGACACTGCTCACGTCGGCGAGGCTGCCCCTGTCCTTTGCGGCAGGCCCGATGACGGCGATCTGCTGAGGCGTCACGCCTTCGCGCTGCAGCAATGATCGAAGTTCCTGGAGCACGAGGCCCTTCTGCTGTCGGTCCGATCCAGCCCGGAGGACCCTCAGCGCGCCACCGACTGGCGCTCGCTTGAAGATGTGCGGCGTAAGCGAGAGGACCGATGCGCTCGCGGCTGCAATTCGCTGCGTGTTGCGGCAATTAATCGTCAGCTTGAAGTGAGCGCCGAACGCAACGTCAGGCCACTGGACCTCGCCACGAAGCGATTGGTTCGGGTCCAAGAAGGCGTATAGAGGCCCGTCCGGGTTTGACAAGACGGAATTGGTCAGCGCGTACCACCACCCGAGGCAGAAATCCTGCGCTTCGTCGACGACGACAGCATCGTATTGCGCCGCATCGCCGAGATTGAGGATGGCCTGCTCCACGAGATCGGGAACTTCGTCGTTCCAAAACGAATCCGTCGGTGCGCCTCCTGATTGCGGGCGGAACTCTATACCGGCGTCCTTTGCGAGATCGGCTGCGAGCGAGTGGAAGTGCTTAACAGTGAGGAGACTACGGAAGTCCGCAGTCGTCGCATCCTCCTCGACGTGCGTACGCAGCCACGCTGCCAGATCCTTGTTGTAGCAAACGAAGAGCGTCCGATTGCCCTCACGGGCGAACGCCAGCGCGCGATATAGGGCAAGGATCGTCTTCCCGGAGCCGGCGACGCCCTCAACGAGGACTCGTTCCTGGACGTACAATCCCTCAAACACTTGCGCCTGCGTCTCAGTTAGTTCGAGGAGGCGCTCCGCCGCCGTAGCGATGTCGGGCCCTACAGGCCGGAACACCCGAAACTTCGGCATGAGGCAGTCATTCAAGAGCATCCGGTACTGCTCGTGCGTCAATGGCTTTGGCGGGTACGCTGTGCCTGTCCACGCCTTGTACGCGGCCTCGATCGCCTGCGCCATCATGGGCAGGTGCTTGCGGGAGATAATGATTGCATTTTCGGCATGCGGAGGCGGCGAGCCCTCGTAATCGAGGTGGGGGAAGACGACCGCGTATCCATGCGCCATGTCCTCCTTGGAGAGCCGCCGGCCGGAGCGCTCCCTAACAATGTCAAGTAGCGCATGCATGTTTCTCCGTGCCTGGACGAAGGGGTCCTGGAATTCCTTCAAGCCGCTCAACGTCTCGCGGAACCACCGCCGCCCGTCGTGCCGGATCGTTTCCCCGCCCTTCACCTCGAGCACCAAAATCCCGCGGTGAGGATGGATCACCACGAAGTCGGCCTCGCCCTCAAGGAGCGCGTCTCCGCGCCAAGGCCGCAGCCACGGATAGGAATGTAGAACAGCGTAGTCATCTCCAAGTTGATTACGCAGCGCCACGTAGACGGGCTCCTCAGAGGTATGCTCAAGATCGCCCGGCGGCACGTCGGGGTACATCCGCGCCATCAGGCGCCTCCGAGGAGTTGGAACTGACCGCCGACGAAGACTCCAAACGCACGGCCGACGACGGTCACCTCGGCCACGCGAGGTGTTTCCGAGCGCGGCGCGAGGTTGGAGAAGTACAGGATGTGGGCCTTGTCTCCACGCACGGACGGGAGTCCGAAAGTCCATCGCTCCTTCGTCGCGTTGAAAGCCCCCTCTTTGCTCACCAGTAGCCGCGGAATCTTGTCCTTCCCCTGCGCGAAGTCCGCAGGAGCCGTCGGAGTAAACACGACCCAGGCATCGGGTCCGAACTCGCCCTTGCCCATGCGTTCGAGCGTGAGCCGTGAGAGTTTCACGACGAATGCTCCGGCAGGCGCACCCGGGACGGCCACCGCGACTATCGGCGTCGGAGGAGTGGGGAGGCCAAGCTTATTCGGGTCGTACACGGGGCACCCGCCAACTGCCTCAGTGAGGAAGGAAGGCAGGGCGAACCTCCCGCGTTCCGTCACTAGAGCGCCAACTGCTGTCTTCACAGCGGCGGGCAGCGCCCTATCGACGAGAAGTTGGTCGACCACGACGTATTGGTCAGCCTTCTCAACGAGCGCACGTCCGCGTACAGAACCAGCCTCCCCGTGCGTCAGGGGATGGCCGAGCACGACCAGTCGATCTTCAAGGCCAGGAAGCCGAAGGCCCCCATCTACTGTCAGGACCTCATGTCCCGCCTCCTCCAGATCAACACGTAATGTGCGAAGAAGGCGCTCTTCATCCTCGCGGTCAATAGCCGGATGCTCGCCGTGAAACACGTGTCGGATAAATGACGCACCGAGTTTGCGGTCGAGGTACTTGTGGTCCCACTTATTTTTGTAACTACGCAGGCACTCGTAGCAGGAGTGAGTGCAATTGCAAGCCTTGAGGCGCTTCAGGGCGGCCTCGAATAGGAGCCCTGGATTCTGCGCTGCCGCGCGCACGAAGCCGGCGCCGCCAGGGGTCAGGTCGTAAAGATAAACCTCGACATCCCGGCCGGTTCGCCCGCCGCTTGTCATTGCAACGCGGAACTCGGCGCCGATATCGGACTCCTCAATATCGAGGACCTTCGCTGCTGCGGAAGCCAACGCCTCCGCTACTGTCGTGAGGACGATCTTGGCTACGGTCGAGCCCGGCGCGATTGTGACCGCGCCACCGAGGTGGAACCGGAATAGCGCGATATCAGTCTCAAACTCGTTGCCGAGTACAACCACGGTGGGGGTGCCATTGCAACTGGGGCCGTGCGGATGGTTGTCGGGATTCGGCCTCGGATGACCGCCCTGCTGGAACTTCCCGGCATTCCACCCGTTCGGCTCGGCGCGCCCGCATTTTGGGCAGTAGAGGAAGCCCGGTTTCATACGATCCTGGGAGCCAACATTCGTAAGTACGAGCCGCTGCTTGTCTGTCCAAACTTCATATCCAGCGCCATTGGCGGATTGGCCTGCGTGCGCGGGCGGGCCCTTGTCCGTGAAAGGTGCGCTGAGTTTGGCATGGGTCGGCCGCGTCGGGGTCGGGCTATCCTCGAGCGGAAGTTCCGCGTCGAGGTCGACAGGGTGTGCGAAGCCGGGCGGGCGGAGCCAGCGGGTGCCGACGCCGAGCGAACCCGCGGTGCCGCACGCCGGGCAGTTCAGCACCTGACCAACATAGTGCTCGTCGCTACGCTGCTCGACGCGCGCATATCCGCAGCGATCGCACTCGAAGTACACCTTCATCCCGAACCACGCCTGCCAACACTCTCGCCGGTTGAAAGGTGTCCAGATCGCAAAAGAATAGTGGCGCTCGCCGTTGACCCAGACCTCCCGGCCGGGCGCATAGCTCGACAACGCCTGGTTCAGCCCGAGTTGGGGCGAGTATTTGAGGGCTGCCTTTCGCTCCGTGCTCGCATTCTTGTCGAAAACGTGGAAGGTCACCACGTCCGTCGGGAACGCATAGCGAGGGAGCACGCCGCGATCGAAGAGCCGGTCTAGCAACTTTTCAGGATCGAGTCCTCCCTCCGGCGCCTCCTCGATGCGATCGGTGTCACCGGCTCGAAGTGCGTCGGATACGCTGTTGTCGGCGCCGACAGCGTCAAAGTCGATGGCGTCGCCCCAATCCATCATCAGCCCGCCGCGTGCGGTTGCCGCCAGCTCGCCGCCGCCCTCGGCGACCAGTTCCTCTACCGCAGGCGAGAGCGCACCCTCAATTTCCGTACTCTCCACCGGCCCGGCGCCCACATCGCGCAGCGCCGCGAGCAACTTCGCGGGGATCGCGTCAACGAAATCCGGGTCCATCACCACCACCTCGTCAGGCACGATCTCGGTAAGCGCGTCTCGAACTGACGCAACGTTGTCGCCGAGCCACCTCTCCAGGCCGGCGTAAGAGAACTCAGACGCTGCGCCCCTGCGAAAGTCACGGAGCATCCCCAGACTCTCAAACACGTTAGCGCTGACGCTGTCGACGTGCGGGTCTGCAATGGCATCCATCTGGAACATGCTCATTAATAGTGCGAAGCAGTGCCGACGCACGATCTCAAGGTTGTCAAGATTGAGTGTCGGGTCGGGAACCGGCCCGCTGACCATCGCCTCCGGGCTAGAGTAGAACTCTTGATCGTGACTATCGGCCCCACAGTAGGTGATGACCGTCGACAGTGCGGAGCCTCGACGACCGGCGCGGCCAGCGCGCTGCTGGTAATTGGCGCGCCCCGGTGGGACATTCCTCAGAGCGACGGCAGTGAGGCTGCCAATGTCGATGCCGACCTCCATCGTGGTCGTGCACGAGAGTACGTCAATCGGGCCGTCCTTCCGGCCCTCGGGTCCCTCAACATCCAGGTCCTGGAACCTGAGTTCGTGCCACTCCGTCCGAGCGACAGCGGCGCTGTTGCCGCTGTCGCCGAGCGCGGCGGAGTGCTCGGCCGCGACGTAGGGGTGTGGCGCGTAGCCTGGCTCGGACGCGAGCCGTTCGGTGTGGCGGCGGAAGTGCCCCTTCCTTGAACGGAACACGGTATCAGCCGACGGGTCAAGCGGGCGAGTGGTCCCGCCGCATTCGCGCTGGCCAAGCCGCATTCGGCAGCGATGACCACTTAGCGGGTTAAAGGGCTGCGCGGTTGTACAGGTATCGCACCGGCGCCACTGGATGCCGGTAGAGACGACCCGAAGTTTCGCCGCACGCAGGATGAAGCCGTTGGCGGTCTCGCTTGCACCGAAAGTCCTTCTGAGGAACGCGCCCCAGGGCGTCGGGTTGGCCGCACTCCCCTTCAGGTTCGCATTGAACCACTTCGTACCTACGAGGTCCTTCACGAACCCCGGGAAGTTCGCCTTCGTCCGTTTGATCTTCGCGCCAGTCGGTGAGTCAAGCCAGTCGCTAGGGGTCGTCGGGAGGAACACCGAGTGGCTAAGGACGGCGTCAGTGAGCCACACGTCCAGGAGCGCGAGGCGCCGCTCGTCTTCGGTCAATTCCGCGGGCTCTGTCGGCGCGGGCAGCCTCCGCAGCGCCGCCAGATCTGTATCGTCCAGCAGCGCCTGAAGGGTCCCGAGTGCCAGGGCGCTGAGGCCGGTGTGCGGGTCCTTAAGCACCGGGTACAGCGCGAGCATTAGCGCCTTGTTTGTCCGGTGCGTATTCAGTTCTGCAGACCTCGACAGGAACGCCCGCTCCGGGAGCGGGGGGGTGCTGGTGAGCAACTCGCTGAAAAGCTGGAGGTCTTCCCCAAAGTGTGGCGCCTGCGCCGGGCGGAGCGTGACCCCGTGAATCACGCATCCGGTGAGGAGCGCGGCGTAGGCGTGCTCCAGGGCAACGGGCGCGCCAAAACGACGCTCCAACTCCGAAAGACCGCTAAGGATGAGCGGGCGCACCGCGTCACGCATCGAGTACTGTTGGAGTTTGCCGGCAAGGCGTGAAGCAGATTGCCGCCCATCGGAAAAGATGAGCGCTTTGCGACCTTTGAGCGGCGTGTTGACCTCAGGGCGCGGCGGCTGCTCAAGCAACTGCGAGGACACAATCTCCTGGAAGGGTTCGTCGCCCTTGGTGACGTGGTCCATGATGTTGTCCTCGCCACGTGCGCCGCAGCGAGGGCAACTCTGGAAATGCCCAGGCGGGGTGTCCTTCTGACCCACAGGCGGTAGCCAGATCTCTCGAGCCGCCTCGCTCCTTGAGCCGACCCGCCCGGAGACCGGATCTAAGTAATCCAGGCGGGCCCCCGACCCTGCGGGCGGTTCCTCGAGCCCAAGGTAAACCGGTTTCACGACGCCATCAGAACCGTCCACCTCGCCGACGTCCTCCGCCCATAAATGATCGGGCGATTCTGGATCGAAGCAGAAGGCCTTGAAATAAGCCGAGCCGCACGATCGGCAGGTGTAAACCTCGAAGACTCGAGCTCTGCACTCGCATGTCCGGCGCGGCTGCGCGTAGAGCGCACCAGCAGGAGGCAGCCGATTGGCCCAGCGCTCCCGCATGTCATCCGAGACGCAGGTGCACTTTGGATCCGAACACGCCCACAGGCCGGGCAGTCCCCGAAAAAACGCGTGCGCGCGCGCGGCGAGGAGCGGCGCTTTGCCGTGGTCCTCCTTCGCCAAGGACGCCAACTCGACCAAGTTGTTGGTTGCTGCTACCGCCAGGGCTGGGTCGACGGCAGGGAACAGCCGTGCTCTCAACTTAGCTACGTCCTGCGCTGGCCCCACCCCGACAGGGTCATACTCCAGATCGCCCTCAGCGCGCGCGCCGCTGGTGAGATTTACCAGTCTACCGGTGATAGGGATTTTGCTGAGGGCCACGTGGAGCGCGCGCGCGACTGGGTCCGCGTCAGTCACTCCGGCCGCTTCCTTCGTCAGCGACTCGACCGATGTCTCGGGGTTCGCTATCTGCAGGACGGCCAGCAAAGCGGTGAACCGCGAAATGAGGTTGCCCTTGCGGACGCGGAAAAGATCGATCCCGGCCAGGGCCTGGGCGACCTTCTCTTCGCCTGGTCCCGACGGCTGGGCGGCGCGTTTGGCTCCCGTCAACACCTCAAACCCCGAGACAGGCTTACCGGCTAGGTCAGCGGCGAATCGCTTGGCGGCATCAGGGTTGGAAAACGAAGCGCTGGTGCAGATCACTTGAAGTTGGCTGAGCGGGAGCCGTAGGCGGTTGCGCAGACGGCGGATCAACATTGCGACCTCGGTCCCCTGCGCGCCGCGATAGAGGTGCGCCTCGTCGAGAATCAGGATTAGCCGCTGGTGACGATTTGCGGCGTAGTACTCTGCGGTTTGACGGAAAATGTCGCGCTCGATTGGCCGCAGCAGCATGTACTCAAGCATTGAGTAATTGGTAACCAGCAGGTCCGGCACGCCCTCCTGGACCTCGTGGCGCAGGAATAACTCAGGGTCTTCAGCCCGCTCAATGGTGCGGATCCACTGGTCGTCCCGATTTTTCCACTTGCCACTGCCGACCCAGCCGCTGACGCCATCCTCTCTGGTGGGACTTGATGACGGCTTAGCCGGCCACTTTCCTCGACTACGGAGTTCCTCGATGAGCGCCCGCGCTGCCGCGTCCGACGCGGCGCGATCCTCGAGTTTTGTGAAGAACTCAAGCGGCCCCTTCAGGCGGGACCAGTGCTTCGAGGTGTCCTCCTTACGTCGCCCAGGGTAGAGCGTGCGCCCCGTGTAGCGGGCGAACTTCATCGGGCGGCCGCCGTGGTCGGTGAACCACCGCGCGACGTCGTTGCCGCCGAACAGTACGCGGAGGCGGCCGAGTTGGTCGTTGACCAGCGCATTCATCGGGTAGAGCAGTAACGCACGGACCGCGCGGGTAGAGAATGAGGACGGCGTGGCCGAGGCCTCAGCGGCAAGGCGTCCGAGGATCGGCAGGAGGAAGGTTTCCGTCTTACCCGAGCCGGTCCCCGTTGTGACAACGATGTCGCGGTACTTCGCTGCGAGCGCAAATTCTAGTGCACTCGCTTGGTGGTCATAGGGAGGGTCGAACACAACCTCGCGCCCCCCAAGATGCGTCAAGAGGTCTGCAACTTCTTCGGGGATGTCGAGTTCCATGTATCGGCGGTTGGCCGCGTAGCGCGCTGTACTTTCGAGGTACGGTCTTTGCGCGACCGCGCTTTCACGGGTTAGAAGTTCGTCGCGAAGATCGACTAACGCTGGATGTGAGATATGGTATGTGGAGGTGATGTAGGTGCGCAGCGCAGCGGCATATTGCTTTAACTCACGGTCCATCACGCCCCCCAAGGAACCACAGATCAGTTCGCCGCCCAGCATGCCTTTGCTGATCGCACCCGATATGCGAGGCTGATCCCAATTCTATGCAGACGAGAATGCCGGCGCCCGTCCACACTGACCATTTCCCGGACAGTTCCACAAAGTTTCTAGCGAGTCGCCTTATCGGTCAAGTTGCAAAAGGGACGGGATTCGCGCAGCCAAGCAATCACACGTTTCGCTTGCAATTCTATTGCCGCGAAGCGATCTCGCGAACTACGCGAGAAGAGAGTTGCGGTCAGGGTTCGGAATGGACATTACGCGTCCGGTGTAGGCCGGCCCGCGGCAGCCTGAGCGGGGTATGGGGGTGTTGCTGGAAGCGCAACTTCGAAAAAAAGCTACGGAAGATGGAGGCGCTGTCGCCTCTGCGCCCGGTGTCTAACAGGCTGTTGAAAAAGTCCATGGCCCCTCGGCTCGCGGCATGATTCAATCGGCCGTGGTGTTCGGGGCCGAGGGTGTGATGCGGGGAAAGGACAAGCGGTCAGGGGAGTTGTTCTCCTACGTCGATCTTGAGAAGCGGGTGCGGCAGGATCACCCGCTGCGGCCGATCCGGGAAATGGCAAACGCCGCGTTGGCGAGCCTTTCGGGCGATTTCGCGGGCCTCTATTCCGGCATGGGGCGGCCGTCCATCGCGCCGGAGATGCTGCTGCGGGCCATGCTCTTGCAGGCGTTCTACTCGATCCGTTCCGAGCGGCAGTTGATGGAGCGGCTGGAATTCGACCTGCTGTTCCGCTGGTTCGTGGGGCTTGGTGTCGACGCCCCGGTGTGGGACCACTCGACCTTCTCGAAGAACGGCGACCGGCTGCTCGAAGGCGACATCCCCGCGAAGTTCCTGGCCGCCGTGCTGGCCCAGCCCCGCGTGAAGCGCCTCCTGTCCAGCGAGCACTTCAGCGTCGACGGTACGCTGATCGAGGCGTGGGCGTCGACGAAGAACTTCAAGGCCAAGGATGGCAACGGCGGCGACGACGAGGGAAACGGCGGGCGCAACGCGCCCGCCGATTTCCGGGGCGAGAAGCGGTCCAACGGCACCCATGCGAGCACCACC
>CAZJFH010000010.1:0-1800 GCA_964545205.1 uncultured Rhodospirillaceae bacterium | reverse complement strand
CCCCGCCGATTTCCGGGGCGAGAAGCGGTCCAACGGCACCCATGCGAGCACCACCGACCCCGACGCCATGCTCTACCGCAAGGGACCGGGGATGGAGGTCAAGCTTCTGTTTCATCGGCCACGGCCTGATGGAGAACCGCTCGGGTCTGATCATCGACACCCGGCTCACCCACGTTTCCGGTCATGCCGAGCGCCTGGCGGCGCTGGACATGATCGAAGCCTGGGCCGATCGTCCGCGCGCCATCACGCTGGGGGCGGATCGGCTTCTCCCGTCGGACAGCGCAGCGCGTCTCAACTCGCCCTTGCCCATGCGTTCGAGGGCCCATCCACTGCGGCGACGATTCAGGCTTCGTCTGCGAGCCGGACTGACTTCTTCAACAGCCTGCTAACTTTCCGCCGGCGCCCGCGGCCCGCGTTTTGGGGATGCTAGGCGGTTTTCTGTTAGTTTCGCGGCGGGCTGCGCCGAGGTGACACCGAGCCATTCAGTAACTTCTTGCCGCTCCTCGGCTGACAGGTTCAGTTGCGCGCGTTCGCACTGGGCAATCAGCCATATGCGAAACTCCTGAGCGAGGCGAACAGAATCCGGTTCTCTCCCGGCGACTTTCCAGACGCCGCGATCACTCAGTGCCCGCACGACGAAGGCGATATCTTCAGGGCGAACCTGTGCTTCTCGCAGTTCCGGCACGGTGGCGAGACGAGAAATCAGTTCAGGCAAGCTTGCCGACCTAGCATCCGATTTGAGTTGTGCGAGGGAAACAAAAGCCGAGCGGTACAGTTCGGATCGCCATACTGGAAGGCCTGTTAGCTCGCGAAGCCTGTCGATCAACCTCGACGAAATTGAGACTTCCGCGGCATCTCTCGAGGCAAATCTCTCAGAGTCGACTATGAAACCCGGAGGCCTTCTTGTATCGATTACAAAGGTATCATCATGGCAGGCCAGGATCAGATTTTTGAATGAGCCATACCCCAGCCAGCCCGGGTCGTTCTCGAGTCGGAACTCCTTCCTGATCTCGTGAGCAGCTTGCGCGAGCGGGACTGGCGCCGCCGATTGCGCCACAAGTCTGCGAATAGATTTTCGAATTGCTTCAGTAATCTCCTTTTCGTTTTGAGGCACGCGGCCGGGGGGCTCGTCACGTGAAGCGGCTGCGTAGCCAAGAGCATCCGTGACGATTAGATCCATATCAACAACCAAGTCGCACGCCGCTTTGTATGCTGCTGCAGTAAGGCTGTTCGCTAAGATGGCCGTTTGGCGATCCAGCATGCGAAGCCTTAGCAGAACGGGCGTGAAATCTGCGTCGGCGGAGAGGATGATAAACTCGTCATAGCGAACCTCATGGCGAGCAAGATCCATGATGTCCATTACCATTTGGATGTCGGCGCTGTTCTTTCCGCTCGATGTCAGAGAAGGACAATCTATCACAGAAAAACCAGCCCTCGTAAAATATGGGCGGTATTTCGAGAACCTACTCGGGTTAATATAGCAGCGACGCGAAATTATTCTTCTTTCCACACTGTCCCCTGCGTGCATCCCGCGCCGAAACCAGTCGAGCCAGTCCGCCGGGTGAGACGCGAAGCTATCCGCAATATCACCGTGAAATTCGGATTCGAGACTGATAAAGACGTTATCAAAATCAACAAACAGAGCAGTTCTCATGTAGTCGGTAGGATTTCGCATCACCACTCCGCATGACCGGCGAGCTATTGCCTGAGTGTATCACTTGCACTCGGCTCGTGCCAGTGTGGAGGATAGAGTTCCGAAAGTTCTGCAAAAGCGACCAACCGCAGGTGGTCATGGCATGC
>CAZJFH010000009.1:0-92354 GCA_964545205.1 uncultured Rhodospirillaceae bacterium | reverse complement strand
ACCGGCCGGCTGTGCACCGCGGTGATGCAGGCGGCGCCGCTGGTGCTGGTCAAGACCGGCGCCGAGGGCGTCTACGCCGCCGCGCTGCCGCGGCTCGGACTCGGGGTGGCGCTGAAGGTCGACGACGGCGCCGGGCGGGCGTCGGAGGTGGCGCTGCTGGCGGTGCTGAACAAGCTCGACGCGCTGACGGCCGAGCAGGCGGCGGCCCTGGCCGAACGGGCGCGGCCGGAACTGCGCAACGTCGTCGGCCGGGTGGTCGGCGAGCTGCGGCCGGCGTTCTGAGCTAGCGCCGGGCGGCGACCTTGGGCGGGGCGCGGTCCTGCTTGGCCATCTTGAAGATCACGGTCAGCTTCTTTCCCGTCTCCTCGCCGAACTGGTAGTCCCAGACGATGCGCTGCGATTCGCTGCGCAGGTTCTGGGCGATGTCGCCGAACATGCCTTCGAACAGGATGTGGAAGTGGCCGTCCTTCATCTGGAACTGGCTGCCTTCGTTCATCGCCATGCCGACGATCGACATGAAGATGCGCTTGGCGGCCTGGAAGTTCTCGAACTTCAGCAGGATGCGGATCAGGATCGTCTCGGCGAAGCGGCGCGAATCGGGGCTTTCGTAGATGCGCTCCCAGATCTGCTTGTCGTCGTCGGTGGCCAGCTTCTCGAGCAGCATCTCGGCCTCGCGGTTGAGCTCGGCATAGACGATGTCGCCCAGCGCCTTGGTCATGTAGCGGTCCATGCCCTCGACGACGCTCTTGGGCAGGATCGCCTTGTCGCCGGCGAACAGGTGCGAGATGCGCGCCGAGATCAGGCGCAGCAGGAAGCGCTGGCGGCGCGGATCGCGGAAGCCGGCGCCCGAGGGCTTGCTGACGACGCCGACGCGCGACGGCTCGGCCTCGGCGCGGGCGACGGTCTGGCAGGCGGCGCAGTTGTCGGCGACCGCCTGGTTCAGCTCGGCGGCCAGACGCGCGAACTTCACCTTCTCCTCTTCGGGGAGCAGGCCCTTGAAGGTGCTGATCAGGTAGTTGAACAGCTCCCTGTTGCGCCTGAGGTGGACCGCTTCGCAGCCGTCTTCGTTACCCTTCGCCATTCCGCCGTCCGCTGGCCCGTGTTCGCCGGCATTATAGCGGAAGCGGCAATCGGAGAAACAAGTCTCTCAGCCGCGGCGCAATCCCTGCCGCCGCTCGGTGCGGAACCGCGGCGCGCCGTGTCCCTTGGCGGAGTCGGGCGCCGGCGGCGGCCCGCCCGGCATCACCGGCCGCTCGGCGAAGCGGCCCAGGCTGACGGTGCGGTCGTACATCACGATCGCGCCGGCGACCGCCAGGTTGACGCAGAAGCGGGTCGGAATCCGCACCACATGGGCGCAGCGCCCCAGCAGTTCGGGGCTGAGGCTGCCGCGCTCGCGCCCCAGCACGTAGGCGGCGTTGGCCGGATGGCGGAACGACGGCAGGTCGACGGCGTCGTCGACCAGCTCGACGCCGACGAGCTGGCAGCCCTTGGGCAACGCCATCGCCGCGAGTTCGGGGAAGTCGTAGAACGGCACCTGCCCCGGCGTGTCCGAGGTGTCGGCCTGATAGCCCTCGCCGCGCGAGTAGTCGGCGCCGATGGTGAACACGAAGCTGGCGCCGAAGGCGTGCGCCGTTCGGAACAGCGCCCCGACGTTCATCGCCTTGCTGACGCCCTCGACGCCGATTCCGAACCAGCCGCGCATCGCTCCTCCGACTCCGGCCGGCAGTGTCGCCCGACATGCCGCCGGCTTCAAGCCCGCTCGCCGCCGTGCTAGAACCATGCCCCCGCCCAACGTGGAGCCGTTCCATGCGCGCCGTCGTCTGCCCCGCCCTCGCCCAGCCCCTCGAACTGCGCGACCTGCCGTCGCCGGCCCTGCGCGACGGCATGGTCCGCATCGCCGTCCACGCCGCCGGCGTCAACTTCGCCGACAGCCTGACCACCACCGGCAAGTACCAGGAGCGGATGGAGCCGCCCTTCGTGCCCGGGATGGAGGCGGCCGGCGTGGTGCTCGAGGTGGCGCCCGGCGTCGCCACCTGCCGGCCCGGCGACCGGGTGATGGCGCCGCTCGACGGCGGCGCCTTCGCCGAGGAGGCGCTGGCGCGCGGCGACGACGTCGTCGTGCTGCCCGATGCGATGGACTTCGTCACCGCCGCCGGCTTTCCGATCGCCTGGGGCACCTCGCATTACGGCCTGGCGCGCAAATGCGGCCTGAAGGCCGGCGAGACGCTGCTGGTCCACGGCGCCGCCGGCGGCGTCGGGCTGACCGCGGTGGCGGTCGGCAAGTGCCTGGGCGCGACGGTGATCGCCACCGCCGGCGGCGCCGACAAGCTGGCGATCGCCGCCCAGCACGGCGCCGCCCACGGCATCGACTACCGCAGCGAGGACGTGCGCGCCCGGGTCAAGGAACTGACCGGCGGCCGCGGCGCCGACGTGGTCTACGATCCCGTGGGCGGCGAGGTGTTCGACGCCAGCCTGCGCTGCACCGCCCCCGACGGGCGCATCCTGCTGGTCGGCTTCGCCAGCGGCAAGGTGCCGCAGATCCCGGCCAACATCCTGCTGGTCAAGAACATCACCGCGATCGGCTACTACTGGGGCGCCTACCGCAAGATCGACCCGGCCGGCCTGCGCGCCTCGCTGGCCGAACTGGTGGCCTGGCACGCCGAAGGGCGCATCGCGCAGCACGTCTCGCACGTGCTGCCGCTGGAGCGGGCGGCCGAGGCGATCGGGCTGCTCAAGAGCCGCGCCGCCACCGGCAAGGTCGTGCTGAGCATGGGGCGCGACTGAGCGCCGCGCCGCCGTCGACGGCGCACCGCCGCTGGTCTAGAATCGCGGCTGGTTCTCCGGTCCGAAGTCGGTCCATGCGCATCCTGCCCCTCTTGCTCGCCGCCTCCGTTCTCGGCTGCGCCGCTCCGGCGGCGGCGCGGGAGGTGGTGACGGTCGGCGTGCTGGCCTTCCTCGGCGCCGAGCGCAGCGTCGCCGCCTGGAGCGACACCCGCACGGCGCTGGAGCGCGCGATCCCGGAAACGGACTTCCAGCTCATCCCGCTCGATCTTCCCGAGATGCGCCGGGCGGTGGCCAACGGCGACGTCGATTTCGTCATCACCAATCCCGGCAACTACGTCGAACTCGAAGCCGCCCAGGGCGTCAGCCGCATCGCCACCTTCGAGGGCGGCGAGCCGGTGGCGTCGACGATCTTCACGCGCGCCGACGGTCCCGTCCGCAGCCTGGAGGATTTGCGCGGCGCGCGGGTGATGGCGGTGGCCCCGCGCGCCTTCGGCGGCTTCCAGATCGCCTGGCGCGAGCTGGCCGAGCACGGAATCGACCCCGGCGCCGACCTGCGCCTGAGCTTCTCGGGATTTCCGATGGACAAGGTGGTCGCGGCGGTGCGGGCCGGGCAGGCCGATGCCGGGATCGTCCGCGGCTGCCTTCTCGAACACATGGCGGCCAACGGCGAGATCCGGCTGGAGGAGTTCCGGGTGCTGCACGAGATGCCGCATTCCGGCCTCGACTGCCGGGTCAGCAGCCGCCTCTATCCCGACTGGCCGTTCGCGAAGCTGGCCGGGACGCCGCCCGAGCTCGCCAAGCGCGTCGCCGTCGCCCTGCTCGCCATGCCGGCGACTCCGGGCTGGACGGTGCCGCTGGACTACCAGCCGGTGCACGAGCTGTTCCGCGCCCTGCGCATCGGCCCCTACGAACGCCTGGGCGAGGTCCCGCTGGCCGAGCTGTTCTGGCGGCACTGGCACTGGCTGCTGATCGTCGCGCTGGCCGCCGGCTGGTGGGTGATCCACGTCTGGCGCGTCGAGCACCTGGTCAAGCTGCGCACCACCGAGCTGGAGCGCGAGATCGCCGAACGCCAGCGCATCGAGGAGCGCGAGCGCGAGCAGCGGCGCGAGCTGGACCACGTCGCGCGGCTGTCGATCCTCGGCGAGATGGCCGGCAATCTGGCGCACGAGCTCAACCAGCCGCTGGCCGCCATCACCAATTACGCCGACGGCTGCGCCCTGCGGCTGCAGGCCGGGCGCTCGGACGAGGCCGAACTGCTCGCCACCACCCAGCGCATCGCCGAACAGGCCAAGCGCGCCGGGCGGGTCATCCAGCGCATCCGCGCCCTGGTGCGCAAGCGCGACGCGGTGCGGCTGCCGTTCGACCTCGGCGACGCGGCGCGCGAGGCGGCCGACCTGTTCGAGGGCCAGGCCCGGCGCGCCGGCGTCGCGATGACGCTGGATCTGGCCGACCGCCTGCCGCCGGTCGAGGGCGACCGCATCCAGGTGCAGCAGGTGGTTCTCAACCTGCTGCAGAACGCCTTCGACGCCATGGCCGCGACGCCGCCCGCCGCGCGCCGGCTGACGATCGCCACCGCCCGCGACGGCGCGACGGTGCGGCTGTCGGTCGCCGATCGCGGCGGCGGCCTGAGCGCCGAGGCGCGCGAGCGCCTGTTCGAACCCTATTTCACCACCAAGCCCGAAGGCATCGGCCTCGGCCTGGCGCTCAGCCGGTCTATCATCGAGGCGCATGGCGGCCGCTTGTGGGCCGAGGACAATCCGGCGGGCGGCGTCGTCATGCACGTCGCCCTGCCGCTCGCGGAGAACGCCGATGAACAGTGACGCGACGGTGTTCGTGGTCGACGACGACGACGCGATGCGGGATTCGCTGAGCTACCTGCTGCAGTCGGTCGGATTGGCCGTCGAGGCGTTCCCTTCCGCCGAGCACTTCCTCGCCGCCTACGACCCGGCGCGGCCCGGTTGCCTGGTGCTCGACGTGCGCATGCCGGGAATGAGCGGCCTCGAGCTGCAGCAGATCCTGATCGAGCGCGGCTCGGCGCTGCCGGTCATCGTCATCACCGGCCACGGCGACGTGCCGATGGCGGTGCGCGCGATGAGGGCCGGCGCCATCGACTTCATCGAAAAGCCGTTCAACAACCAGGCGCTGCTCGACCGCGTCACCGCCGCCATCCGCACCAGCACGGCGGCGATGGCCGAGCAGGCCAGGGCGCACGAGATCCGCGCGCGCCTGGCCACCCTGTCGCCGCGCGAACGCGAGGTGGCGCTGCTGGTCGGCACCGGCAAGCAGAACAAGGTCATCGCCCACGAACTCGGCATCAGCCAGAAGACGGTCGAGGTCCATCGCCACAACGCGATGGAGAAGATGCAGGCGACCACCGGCGCGGATCTCGCGCGGATGCTCACCCTGGCCGGGGTTCTGGACCCCGAGCCGCGCTGACATTCTCGACCGGCGGCGGCTCGGCGTCTTCCAGCGCGCCGGCCAGCACCGACAGGCGCGCCAGGTCGGCGCCGCTGCGCACGCCCAGTTTGGCGCGGGCGTTGCGCTTGCGCACCTCGACCGTGCGCACGCTGAGGCCCAGCCGCTCGGCGATCGCCTTGTCGCGCAGCCCCATCGCCGCCAGCGCCCATACGCGGCGCTCGCCGAGGCTGAGGCTGGTGACCGCGGCCTGGAGTTGACGCCGCGTCCGTTCGGCGGCGACCGCGGTGATGCTGGCGGCGAGCGCCTGGGTGACACGCTGGAACAGAAGCCGGTGTTCGACCGGCTTTTGCAGGAAGTCGAAGGCGCCGTCGCGGATGGCGCGCACCGCCACCGCGACGTCGCCGTGGGCGGTGACGAAGATGATGGGCGTGAACCGCTGCCGGTCGCCCAGGATCTGCTGCACATCGAGCCCGCCGAGGCCCGGCATCCGCAGGTCCAGCAGCAGGCAACCCGGCCGGTCCGCGTCGTAGCCAGCCAGGAATTCGGCGGCGTCGCCGAAGCCGGCCACCTCGATCTCGGCCGAGCGCATCAGCCAGAGCATGGAGTCGCGGAAACATTCGTCATCGTCGACCACACGCACCAGCGGCTTGGTGGAAGGATCCATGACGCACCTCGCGAACGGGGGCGGCCGGGACCGCGAGGGCCCCGGCCGGCGGCGGATGGAGGGAGGGGGCTCCGCCGCTACTTCGCCTCGAGCGCCTTCTTGCGCGCCGCGATCAGGTCCTGGAACGGCCCGTATTTGTGCTGGTCGGGCGAGCCGTAGACGTAGGGTGGGAAGGCCGCATCGGCCGGCTTGATCTTGCGGTTCGGGAAATCGGCCTCGAGGTTCGGCTTCTCCGGCCGCGGCTTGCTGTTGATGTAGGCCGAGACGTCGTAGGCCTGCTCGTCGCTCAGCACGGGCGCCTCGTGCGTGGTGCCCAGCGGCATGTTGTAGCGGATGAAGTTGGCGGCCATGATCACCCGGTACATGCCGGCGCCGGTGTTGTAGCTGTCCGGCCCCCACAGCGGCGGGAACTCGTAGCCCAGCGCATCGCCCTTGGCGCCGTTGCGCTTGCCCTGGCCGTCCTCGCCGTGGCAGCTGGCGCAGAACTCGGCGTAGACCTTCTCGCCGGCGACGGGGTCGGCGGCGCGGGCCGGCAGCTTGATCTTCGGCACCGCCTTGCCCTCGACCGCCTTGCCCACCGGCCAGTCGGTCGACAGGAATTTCAGGTACGACACCATCGCCCGCATCTCCTTCGAGTCGACCGGCAGCGGCTTGCCGTTCATGCTGCGCTGCATGCAGCCGTTCACGCGCTCCTCGATGCTGCCGATGGCGTGCTCGCGCGGCCGGTACTGCGGGAAGTTGGCGTAGGTGCCGATGAACGGGTTGGCGAACTTCTGGGTGCCGTTCTCGAGATGGCAGGTGCGGCAGGCCAGGTTGTTGCCGGCGAAGCGCATGGCCGGATCGGCGACTTCGGGACCGATATGCCTGTAGGTCGCCTCGATCAGGTCGCGGCCGTAGCGCACCGATTTGCCGAACATGTCGTCCTTGAGCTGGTCGATGTCGGGGACGGTCCACTCGGCGGCGCCGGCGCCGGCCGAGAGGAACAAGGTGGCGGCCGTGACGGCCAAGATCCTGCTGGTGGTGGTCATCTCCGCTCTCCGAAACTTTTGTTGTGATTGTGTGGTCAATCTATCGCCTGCGGAGGCCGGGCTGAATTGGGGATACCCCTATGTTCTTTGTGGCTTTCCCCAGGGTATTAGGGAAAACCCCTAGCCCGGCTGGGGGTTCCCCCAATTACCCACACGATCGATAGGGAATAGTCTGGCCCGAGTTGTGCGCCCGCCCCGGGAACGCGATCGCTTGCGGTCCCGCTCCCGGGGCGGGCGATGAAACGGGGAGCCGAAGATGACCCATTCCCGACGAAACTTCCTGAAGGCGATTGGCGGCATGACGCTCGGCGCCGCCGCCGCGCCCGCCGCGGCGGCAAGCCCGGCCGAGGCGGCGGCCGCCGCCGAAGGCCCGCGCTGGGCGATGGTGGTCGACCTGCGCAAGTGCATCGGCTGCCAGGCCTGCACGGTGGCCTGCGTGATGGAGAACGACGTGCCGGAGGACCGCTTCCGCACCGTCGTCTCGACCTACGAGGTCCACGACGGCGGCCGCAGCGACACCTACATGCTGCCGCGCCTGTGCAACCACTGCGACGACGCGCCCTGCATCCCGGTCTGTCCGGTCGGCGCCACCTGGCAGATGCCGGCCGGCGAGGTCGTGGTCGATTCCGAGCGCTGCGTCGGCTGCGGCTACTGCGTCCAGGCCTGCCCCTACGACGCCCGCTTCATCAACCCGCGCACCCAGACCGCCGACAAGTGCACCTTCTGCGCCCATCGCGTCGAGGCCGGGCTGCTGCCGGCCTGCGTCGAGACCTGCGTCGGCGGCGCCCGCATCTTCGGCGACCTGCGCGATCCCGAAAGCGAGGTCGCCCAGGCGATCGCCGCCCATCCGGTCAAGGTGCTGCGCCCCGAGATGAACACCGCGCCGCACGTCTTCTACGTCGCGCTGGACCAGCGGTTCGAGGGCCGCGTCGACGGCCAGCCGACCCTGTGGCGCCCTGTCGAGGAGCACGTGTGATGAACGCCTCCGTCATCGAGATCGTCAACGTCACCCGCGACAGCGCCTGGCTGCCCTGGGCGGTGCAGTACTTCTTCCTGGTCGGGCTGTCGCTGGGCGGCTTCCTGCTGACCCTGCCGGCCTTCGTCGCGCGCCGCGCCGAATGGCTGCCGCTGGGCCGCATCGCCCTGATGGTGGCGGTGACCTGCGGCATCGCGGCGCCGGTGGCGCTGCTGGCCGACCTGCACCAGCCCAACCGCTTCTGGCACTTCTACGCCTACCCGCAGACCGGATCGTGGATGTCCTGGGGCGCGTGGTTCATCCCGGCCTATGTCGGCCTGCTGCTCGCCTACGCCTGGGCGATCCACCGGCCGCATTTCGCCGGCCGGCTGTCGTTCCTGTCGCTGGGCGGCACCGGCAACGGCTTCGTGCCGGCGCTGGGGCTGCTGACCCTGGCCGCCGCCGCCGCCGTCGCCGCCTATACCGGCGCCGAGGTCGCGATCGTCAAGGCGCGGCCGCTGTGGAACACGCCGCTGCTGCCGGTGCAGTTCATGGCCACCGCCGTGGTCGGCGCGCTCGGCCTGATGCTGGTGCTCAACCGCGTCTGCAACGGCTTCGACCGCGAACTCGAAGGCCGCGCCAACCGGCTGCTCGCCCTGTCCCTGGCCCTGGTCGTGGTGCTGGGCGGCGTCTGGTTCCTGCTCGGCTTCGGCGGCTTCTCGGCGGTCGAGACGCGGGCGCTGGCGCAGGTCGCCGGCTTCGACGCCTGGCAGATCACCGCCGTCTGGGCCGCCGCCGCCACCCTGCTGCCGCTGCTGGTCGCGGCGCGCTGGCCGGTGGGCAGCGGCTGGATCACCGGCCTGGTCGCCATCCACGCCGCCTGGATGTTCCGCTGGACGGTGTTCATGGGCGGCCAGACCGTGCCGAAGACCGGCGCCGGCCTCTACGAATACACCCTGCCGATGGGTCCCGAAGGGCTGCTCGGCATCCTCGGCACGCTGTGCCTGTGGATCTTCCTCGTCATCGCCTTCACCAGCCTGGTGCCCTGGCGCGCGGCCACCCTGCCCGCGTCCGGCGCCGCCGCGGCGATGCACCTGAAGGCGAAGGAGAATTGAGATGAACACCTCCCGTCGCACCGTCCTCAAGGCGGCCACCGCCGCCGGCGCGCTCGCCGTCTTCGCCGGCGGCTATTCCGAGACCGCCCACAAGCTGACCAAGGGCGCCTGGGCCGGCGAAACCCCGAAGCACCCCGTCTTCGGCAACGCCGCCGAGCCCGAGTTCCGGGTCGATCCGAAAAGCGGCGAGCTGTCGCTCAATCCGCGCCAGCAGGTCTCCTACACCATGTGCATGGGCTGCACGACCTTCTGCGGCGTGCGGGTGCGGGTCGACAAGGCCAGCGGCAAGGTGATCCGGGTCTCGGGCAATCCCTACAGCCCGCTGTCGGCCGATCCCTTCCTGCCCTACGACACCTCGGTCAGGGACAGCTTCGTCGCCCTGACCCGCAAGGGCGAGCAGGGCCTGAAGTTCCGCTCGACCGCCTGCGGTCGCGGCAACGCCATCCTCGAGCAGATGGACTCGCCGTTCCGCATCCTGTCGCCGATGAAGCGCGTCGGCCCGCGCGGCTCGGGCGAGTGGCGGCCGATTTCCTTCGAGCAGTTGGTCAAGGAGGTCACCGAGGGCGGCGACCTGTTCGGCGAGGGCCATGTCGACGGCCTGAAGGCGATCCGCGACCTCAAGACGCCGATCGATCCCGATCGGCCCGAACTCGGCGCCAAGGCCAACCAGTTCGGCCTGATCATCAGCACCAACGAAGGCCGCCAGCCGTTCGTCAAGCGCTTCGTCCAGCAGGCGTTCGGCTCGATGAACATGGTCGGCCACGGCTCGTATTGCGGCGGCGCCTACCGCTCCGGCTCGGGCGCGATGTTCGGCGACGGCAAGAAGATGCCGCACGCCAAGCCCGACTGGCACGACGCCGAGTTCGTCATGTTCATGGGCACCGCGCCGGCCAATGCCGGCAACCCGTTCAAGCGCCAGGGCACCCTGGTCGCCAAGGCGCGCAGCGACGGCAAGCTGAACTACGTCGTCATCGACCCGGTGCTCAACAACTCCGAGACCATGGCGGTGCGCGAGCGCGCCCGCTGGATCCCGATCAAGCCCGGCACCGACGGCGCGCTGGCGATGGCGATGATCCGCTGGATCATCGAGAACGAGCGCTACGACGCCGGCTATCTCGCCCAGCCCAACCAGGCGGCGGCCGAGGCCGCCGGCGAGGCCAACTGGTCGAACGCCACCCACCTCGTGATCACCCAGCCCGGCCATCCGCGCGACGGCCGCTTGCTGCGCGGCTCGGACATCGGCATGCCGGTCGCCGAAGAGGACAAGTACGGCGCCAAGGACCCGTTCGCGGTGGTCGACGCCGCCGGCCAGGTCGTGGCGCACGACGCCGTCGCCGGGCCGGCGGCGCTGTTCCACGACGGCGTCGTCGAGACGGCGTCCGGCCCGGTCGCGGTCAAGAGCAGCCTCAGTCTGCTGCGCGAAGCGGCCGCGCGCTTCACCATCGACGAATACGCGGCGGCCTGCGGCGTGCCGGTCGAGACCATCGTCTGGCTGGCGCGCGAATTCACCAGCCACGGCAAGAAGGCCGCGGTGTCGGCGCATGGCGGCATGATGGCCGGCAACGGCTTCTACAACGCCTTCGCCGTCATGATGCTCAACACGCTGATCGGCAACCTCAACCGCAAGGGCGGCACGCTGTTCGCCGGCGGGCGCTTCCCCGAGACCAAGGGGCCGCGCTACGACCTCGAGTCCTTCGACGGCCAGATCAAGCCCAAGGGCATCCCGCTGGGCCGCAACGTGCCCTACGAGAAGACCAGCGAGTTCAAGGCCAAGAAGGCGGCCGGCAATCCCTATCCGTCGGAAGCGCCGTGGTTCCCCAATCCGCCGAACCTGGCGACCGAGTGGCTGAGCTCGATCGTCTCCGGCTATCCCTATCCGCTGAAGGCGCTGTTCCTGTGGGGCGCCAACCCGATCTACGGCATCCCCGGCGCGCTGCAGCTCGTCGACAGGCTGAAGGACCCCGCGGTCCTGCCGCTGATCGTCGCCGTCGATCCGTTCCTCAACGAGAGCTCGGCCCTGGCCGACTACGTCGTGCCCGACTCGCTGATGTACGAAAGCTGGGGCTTCGCCTCCGACTGGGCCGGCGTGCCGACCAGGATGACCACCGCGCGCTGGCCGGTGGTCGAGCCCAGGGCCGACAAGACCGCCGACGGCCAGGCGGTCGGGATGGAGACCTTCTTCATCGCCCTGGCCAAGGAAATGGGCCTGCCCGGCTTCGGCCCCGGCGCCATCAAGGACGCCGACGGCAACGCCCATCCGCTGGACCGGCCCGAGGACTGGTACCTGCGCGGCGCCGCCAACGTCGCCTTCGTCGGCAAGGCGCCGGTCGGCGACGCCTCGGACGAGGACATCGCGATGACCGGCGTCGAGCGCATCCTGCCGGCGCTGACCGCCACCCTGAAGGCCGACGAGTGGCGCAAGGCGGCGACGGTGTACTGCAAGGGCGGCCGCTACCAGCCGCACGCCCAGGCCTTCGACGGCGACCGGCAGACCAACGCCTTCAAGGCGCCGATGCAGGTCTACAACGAGCAGGTCGGCACGACGCGCAACACCCTGACCGGCAAGCGCTTCGCCGGCTCGCCGACCTGGGTCGAGGCCAGCTTCGCCGACGGCACCCCGGTGCGGTCGGTCTATCCCGAGAGCGAATGGCCGCTGCAGATCGTCAGCTTCAAGTCGCCGCTGCAGAACTCCTACAGCATCGGCTCCGACGCGCTGCGCCGGGTCCAGCGCGACAATCCGGTGTTCGTCAACGTCGCCGACGCCGAGCGCCTGGGCATCCGCACCGGCGACAGCGTGCGGCTGTCGACGCCGGGCGGCAGCGTCGTCGCCACCGCGCTGGTGCGCAACGGCGTGCGCCAGGGCGTGGTCGCCGTCGAGCACGGCTGGGGCCACAAGGAGCTGGGCGCGCGCGCCCACGTGATCGGCGGCGTCGCCCAGCCGAGCCGGCCGCAGCTCGCCGCCGGCGTGTGCCTCAACGACCTCGGCCTGCTCGACCCGACCCGCAAGCACCCGGCGGTCTACACCGACCCGGTCTCGGGCACCTCGGTGCGCCAGGGCCTGCCGGCGCGGCTCGAACGGGCGTGACCGGCGATCGTCGCGCCGGGCGGACGCCCGGCGCGACTTTCCGCGACGAAAAAGGGCCGGCGCAATGGCCGGCCCTCGATCGTCGCAGGAGTCGCGGTGCTCAGCGCGGGGCCAGCACCATCACCATCTGCCGCCCCTCGACCCGGGGGAACTGCTCGACCTTGGCCAGTTCGTCGAGTTCGTCGCGAACCCGGTCGAGGACCTTGAGGCCGATGTCCTGGTGGGCCATTTCGCGGCCGCGGAAGCGCATGGTGACCTTCACCTTGTCGCCTTCCTCCAGGAACTTGCGCATGTTGCGCATCTTCACCCCGTAGTCGTTCTCGTCGATGTTCGGGCGAAGCTTGATTTCCTTGACCTCGATGACCTTCTGCTTTTTCCGGGCTTCGTTGCGTTTCTTCTGAAGCTCGTACTTGTACTTGCCGAAGTCGAGGATTTTGCAGACGGGCGGATCGGCGTTCGGCGACACCTCGACCAGGTCGAGGCCTGCCTCGCGGGCCATCTCCATCCCCTCTCGCGTGGACACCACGCCCACCATCTCGCCGTTCTCGTCGACCAGTCGAATGGTGCGGACATCGATCTCGTTGTTGACGCGCGGGCCCTCGCGGTTGGGCGGCGTCTGGACAGGCGGCCTGGCTATGTAACTCCTCCTTCGTTGCAGCAACGACTACAGGCGCGGCACCTCACATCGAGGCTGCAGACGCGCCCAATCTGGTTCAAGCCGGCATCGCGGCTTCGCGGCCAAGTGTAGCGACTGCCTCGTCGAGCGCAAGGATTTCTTGGGCGCTGCCGCCGAGGCGCCGCATCGCGACGGTTCGGTTCTCGGCCTCCTTGCGGCCGATCGCCAGGATCACCGGCACCTTGGCGAGGCTGTGCTCGCGGACCTTGTAGTTGATCTTCTCGTTGCGCAGGTCGAGTTCGACCCTGAGACCGGCGGCCTTCAGCGCCTCGCCGACCTCGCGGGCGTAGCCGTCGCCGTCCTGGGTGATCGTCGCCACCACCACCTGCTTGGGCGCCAGCCACAGCGGGAAGCGGCCGGCGTAATGCTCGATCAGGATGCCGATGAAGCGCTCGAACGAGCCGAAGATCGCGCGGTGCAGCATCACCGGCAGATGGCGGTTGCCGTCCTCGCCGATGAACGCGGCGCCGAGCCGTTCCGGCAGCACGAAGTCGACCTGCAGGGTGCCGCACTGCCAGTCGCGGCCGATGGCGTCGCGCAGCACGAACTCCAGCTTCGGGCCGTAGAAGGCGCCTTCGCCGGGATTGAGGGTCATCTCCAGACCGGCGGCCTTGGCGGCGTCCATCAGCGCCCGCTCGGCGCGATCCCAGGTCTCGTCGCTGCCGGCCCGGGTCGGCGGCCGGTCGGAGAACTTCACGTGCACGTCGGTGAAGCCGAAATCGCCGTAGACGGTCTTGAGCAGTTCGCAGAAGGCGATGGTCTCGGCGGTGATCTGGTCCTCGGCGCAGAAGATGTGGGCGTCGTCCTGGGTGAAGGCGCGCACGCGCATGATGCCGTGCAGCGCCCCCGACGGTTCGTAGCGGTGGCACGAGCCGAACTCGGCCATGCGCAGCGGCAGGTCGCGGTAGCTCTTGATGCCCTGGCGGAAGATCTGCACGTGGCAGGGGCAGTTCATCGGCTTGACGGCCAGCGTCCGCTCGTCGGGCGTCTGGACCGTGAACATGTTCTCGCCGAACTTGTCCCAATGCCCCGAGGCCTCCCACAGCGAGCGGTCGAGCAGCTGCGGCGTCTTGACCTCGACGTAGCCGCCGTCCTCGAGCCGCCGGCGCAGATAGGTCTCGATCGTGCGCCACAGCGTCCAGCCGTGCGGATGCCAGAACACGCTGCCGACCGCCTCCTCCTGGAGGTGGAACAGGTCCATCTCGCGGCCCAGCCGGCGGTGATCGCGCTTCTCGGCCTCCTCCAGCATGTGGAGATAGGCCTCCAGCTCCTTCTTGTCGAACCAGGCGGTGCCGTAGATGCGCTGCAGCATCTCGTTGCGGGCGTCGCCGCGCCAATAGGCGCCGGCCAGCTTCATCAGCTTGAACGCCTTGCCGAGCTTGCCGGTCGACGGCAGGTGCGGGCCGCGGCACAGGTCGATGAACTCGCCCTGGCGATAGAGCGTGATCTTCTCGCCCGCCGGGATCGCGGCGATGAGCTCGGCCTTGTACTTCTCGCCCTGGGCCTCGAAGAACCGCACCGCCTCGTCGCGGTCCCAGGTCTCGCAGACCAGCGGCTCGTCGCGGTCGACGATCTCGCGCATGCGCGCCTCGATCCTCTCGAGGTCCTCGGGCGTGAACGGGGTCGGGCGGGCGAAGTCGTAGTAGAAGCCGTTCTCGATCGCCGGGCCGATCGTGACCTGGGTCTCGGGATAGAGCTCCTTGACCGCCTCGGCCATGACGTGGGCGGCGTCGTGGCGCAGCAGCTCCAGCGCGTCCGGATCCTTGGGCGTGACGATGGCCACCCGCGCGTCGCCGTCGATGGTGGTCGACAGGTCGCGCAACTTGCCGTCGATGCGGATGGCCAGGGCCGACTTGGCCAGGCCGGGGCCGATGTCGCGGGCGACGTCCGCACCCGTGACCGGGCCCTCGAAACGGCGAACGCTGCCGTCGGGCAAGGTAATGGCAACCATGGGGTTTCGCTCTTCCAGGAAACAGAAAGCCGGGACTTTGAAAGGCTTTGCCGGCCGAGTCAAGCTGGGCGCCCTAGCAGGCGGCGGGCTCCTCGTCCGGCGGCGACAGCAGCTCGGCGTAGAGCTCGAGCGTCTGCCGGCACATCAGTTCGGTGGTGAAGTGGGTATGGACGTATTCGGCGCAGGTCTCGGCCATGGCGGCGCGCTGCGGCGGCGTCATCGCCAGCGCCGCCTCGAGCGCGCCGGCCAGCGCCCGCGGCTCGCCCGGCGGCACCAGCCAGCCGGTCTCGCCCTCGATCACCGTCTCGGCGGCGCCGCCGTGCGCGGTGGCGATCACCGGCCGGCCCATCGCCATCGCCTCGACGACGACGCGGCCGAAGGCCTCGGGATCGGTCGAGGCCGAGACGACGACGTCGCTGAGCTTGTAGGCGGCCGGCATGTCGTTGCAGTGGTCGACGATGTGCACGACCTCCTGCAGCCCGCGCCGGCGCGACAGCTCCTCCAGCTCCTTGCGGTAGCCGGTGCGGCCCTGGTCGGAGCCGACCAGCAAGGCGCGCACGTCGCGCCGGCCGAGCAGCGCCAGCGCCTCGATCAGCACCGCCTGGCCCTTCCAGCGCGTCAGCCGCCCCGGCAGCATGATCACCGGCGCGCCGTCCGGCAGCCGCCACTGCTGCGCGAGCTGGATGAAGCGCGCCGCCGACACCTTGGCCGGGTCGAACTTCTCGAAATCGACGCCGCGGTGGATGATGCGGATGCGCGCCGGATCGGTGCCGTAGACGCGCTGCATGTGCTCGGCGATGAAATGCGAGATGGCGATGACCCGCTCGCCGCGCTGCATCACCGCGTTGTAGCCGCGCTTCAGGCCCATCGGGCCCAGGTTGTAGGTGCCGTGGAAGGTGGTGACGAAATGCGCGCCGCAGTTCCTCGCCGCCTTCATCGCGCTCCAGGCCGGGGCGCGGCTGCGGGCGTGGACGATGTCGACGCCGAACTCGCGGATCACCCGCTCGAGCCGGGCGACGTTGCGGTGGATCGCCCACGGGCTGCGCAGATGCAGCGGCAGCTGGACGTGGCGCGCGCCGATGCGGTCGAGCTCGCGCACCATCGGCCCGCCGGCCGAGGCGACGACCGCGGTCCAGCCGGCCTCGGCCAGCGCGGTGGCGATCTCGATCGTGCCCCGCTCGACGCCGCCGGTCACCAGCGCCGGCAGGACCTGCAGAACGACGGGTTGACGGCCGGCGCCCGGCGCGTCTTCGATGTTGGTCCCCTCGAGGATGTGCATGAACGGAAATCGACCCATGAACGCTGACAACGACGCCCCGTCCCCCGACAGGCCGTGCGGGATATTAGCACGCGACGATGGCGCGACAATCGCATACCGCGCCCTGCCCGGCCGATCGCCGACGGTGGTGTTCCTGCACGGGCTGAAGTCGGACATGGACGGCGGCAAGGCGCTGGCGCTCGAAGCCCACTGCCACCGCCGCGGCAACGCCTTCCTGCGTTTCGACACCTTCGGCCACGGCCGCAGCTCCGGCGATTTCGTCGCCGGCACGATCGGCCGCTGGGCCGAGGACGCCGTCGCCGTGCTCGACGCGCTGACCCGGGGGCCGGTGGTGCTGGTCGGTTCGAGCTGCGGCGGCTGGCTGATGCTGCTGGCGGCGCTGCGCCGGCCCGAGAGGGTCGCCGGCCTGATCGGACTGGCCGCGGCGCCGGACTTCACCCAGGAGCTGATCTGGGACTGCTTCTCGGACGAGCAGCGCCGCACCCTGCTGGCCGAGGGCCAGGTGGTGCTGCCGAGCTGCTACGACGACGGCGGCTATCCGATCGGCCGGGCGCTGATCGAGGAAGGCCGTCAGCACCTGCTGCTCGGCGACGACATCGCCATCCGCTGCCCGGTGCGGCTGATCCACGGCATGCGCGACGCCGACGTGCCGTGGCGGACCAGCCTGCGCCTGGCCGAGCGGCTGGCCGCCGAAGACGTCGCGATCACCCTGGTCAAGGACGGCGACCACCGGCTGTCGCGGCCCGAGGACCTGGCGCGGCTGACCGAGACCCTGGACGACCTGCTGGCCGGGCTCGGCGATCACGAGCACCAGGGCCGGCGGGCGCCGCCGTCGTAGCGCCGCGCCAGTCCGGCGGCCTGCAGCGTCTCGGCGAGATCGCGGCCGTCGGCGGTGCGCACCCGCGCCACCACGCGGCCGCCGTACTTGTCGTAGCCGACGTCGAGCAGATCGACCGGCCCGCCGCCGATCGCCGCCACCAGCAAGGCGCGGGCACGTTCGGCGGCGCGGCGCTCGGCGGCGCAGCGGCCGCGCAGCTCGGGGGCGTCGATTCCGGTCAGCCGCACCCGGGTCTCGACCTCCTGGCCCAGCCAGATGCGGGCGCGCGCGACGATGGTGTCGCCGTCGACGACCGACAGCACCTGCGCTCGAATCGGACCGGACAGCGTTTCCCCCATTGCGGGCGCCATCGCCACCATGGCGCATAACGCGACGCCGGCCCAACGCGCAACGGCAACCATGGGTATGTGTTCTCCTGCGCTTTCTCTTTCGAGGATAGCCCATTTACGAGAACAAAAAAAGAACCCGGTCGCACGCCTTTCGTCAAGGCTGCGGGCCGGGCCCAAGTTCAGGGAGGAAGACGAACGAGACAGGAGGTAATCGACCCCGGCCCTCAGGCGCAGGGGCGGAAGGAGAACCTGTGGCTCGCGTCGCTGGCGAACCGCGCCACCAGGCGCTGCACGTTGGCCAGCGTGGCGTTGACGATCAGGAAGGGCTGCTCGTCGCGCAGCACGAGGAAATTGGCGAAGGAGCGGTCGTTGCTCATGGCGTTCATGTCCGGCTCGACGGTCAGTTCGGCAGGAAGGGGGCGTCCTCGGCGTCCATCGACGCCAGCAGGGCCTCGACGATCCCGATGGGAACGCGCCGTTCCTGACGTTGTTCGCGAACCCAGTCGTACTCCTGCAGGGCAGGCTGCTCGCGGTTGGCGTAGTCGCGGATCATCTCCGGCTTCTCGGAGCGGATATCCCAATCGTCCATGTCCAGGCCTCCTGTCTAGGCGGTGGTACGGCAGAGGTGATAGGCCCAAGGTATGTCCTATCGCCGCCGGGTGCCAGACCGCCAAAGGAGGTAGTCCGCTCGCGTGGCGATCTTGACTTTATGGAGTGACCGGGCGCAGCCTGGACAGGTGCGCGCGATACGGAGGCGCTAGGATGGCGCGAGACTGGCGAGGGATGCTGGCCGACGAGGCCGGCGCGACCGCGATCGAATATGCTCTGCTGATCGGTTTGATCGGACTGGTGATCGCCGTGTCCGCGACCGCGATCGGCACCGATCTGGCGGCGATCTTCGACAAGGCCGACGCGCCCCTCAAGACCACCAGCTGATCGCGTTCGAGGCGGCGCCCCGCTCGGCGCGTCTGCCGGAGGCTCCGGAAAACGGCCCCCGCTTTCGCGCTAAGGCATGCACGCTTCTCGATAAACGCTGCTGCATCAATGTTCTGCGTCATGCCCGCGAAGGCGGGCATCCCTTTTCCAGAGGCACCGACGTGCCGGGCCGCATATCGGCTTGGCTCCGCATCGCCTCTGGAAAATGGGCCCCCGCCTGCGAGCTTGTGAAGAAATCGCCGGGAGCTGCGGTTTCAGGCGTCATGCCCGCGAAAGCGGGCATCCATTCCTGAGGCATTTCAATAGGTTGCGACGCCTCAGGAATGGGCTCCCGCGTCCGCGGGAGCGACGGGTTGAATTTCGTCACACGCTCCTGCGCGGGGGCGACGGGTCTCGGGCGGGTCTGAGCCTGGACCAGAACTCGATCAGGCCGGGATATGTGCATGCCTTAGCGCCGTCGCGGGGGCGACGCGCCCGGAGCCCCCGGCCTCAGGCCTGGGTGTCGACCCGCTGCGGGCCCTCGCCGTTGCCCGGCTTCGGCCCGCCCTTCGAGACGCCGACCATCGCCGGGCGCAACAGCCGGTCCTGGATCGTGTAGCCGTTCTGCATCACCATCACGACGGTGCCGCTGGGCTGCGACGGGTCGTCGACCTCCATCATCGCCTGGTGGATGTTGGGATCGAAGCGGCTGCCGAGGCCGGGCACGGCGCGGATGCCGTAGCGCTCGAACGCGGTCATCAGCTCGCGCTCGGTCATCTCGACGCCGGTGGTCAGGTTGTGGATGACGTCGCTTTCCTGGCGCGCCGTCTCCGGCACCGCCTCCAGCGCGCGGGCGAGATTGTCGGCCACCTGCAGCATGTCCTTGGCGAAGCCGGCGATCGCGTATTTGCCGCGGTCCTCGGCCTGCTGCTCGAGCCGGCGGCGGACGTTCTCGGTCTCGGCCATGGCGCGCAGGAGCTGGTCCTTCAGCTGCGCCACCTCGGCCTCCAGCGCCGCGACGCGCTCGTCGCCGCCCTCGGCCCGGCCCTGCTCGGCGGCGGCCTGGTCGTCCTCGCCGACGGCGGCTTCGGGCTGCTGCTGGTTCTGCTGCTTGTCCTCGCTCATCGCGTTCCTTGTCCTATCCGAGCAATCGCCCCAGCACCCGGGCCGTGTAGTCGACCAGCGGGATGATGCGGGCGTAGTTGATGCGCGTGGGGCCGACCACCCCGAGCGCGCCGATGATCTGTTCGCTGCTGTTGTAGTAGGGCGCCACCACCATCGAGCAGCCGGACAGCTTGAACAGCTCGTTCTCGGCGCCGATGAAGATCTGCACGCCGTCGGCCCGGTTGGTCAGGTCGAGCAGCCGCAGGAGCTGTTCCTTGGTCTCCAGCGCGTCGAACAGGCCGCGGATGCGTTCGAGGTCGCCGATGGCGGTGATGTCGTCGAGCAGATGCGACTGGCCGCGCACGATCAGCGAGCCGCCCTTGTCGCCGCCGGCCCAGGTCGCCAGCCCCGCCTCGACCACCTTGGTCGCCAGTTCGTCGAGCTGCGAGCGCTGGGATTCGAGGTCGCTCAGGATCTTCTCGCGGGCCTCGTCGAGGGTGCGGCCCGACAGCCGGGCGTTGAGGTAGTTCGAGGCCTCGACCAGCGCCGACGGCGGCAGTCCCGGCGGCAGCTCGACCAGCCGGTTCTCGACGACGCCGTGCTCGGTGACCATCACCACCAGGGCCCGGCCCGGCCCCAGCATCACGAATTCGATGTGCTTGAGCGCGCGCTGGGTCTTGGGCGCCAGCACCATGCCGGCGCAGCGCGACAGGCCCGAGAGCATCGTCACCGCCTCTTCCAGCGCCTGCTCGATGCTCTTGCCGGCGGCGCGGCAGCGCAGGTCGATCTGGCCGCGCTCGTCCGCCGAGAGCTGCCCGACCTCGAGCAGGCCGTTGACGAACAGCCGCATCCCGGCCTCGGTCGGCAGCCGGCCGGCCGAGGTGTGCGGCGCGTAGAGCAGCCCGACCTCCTCGAGGTCGGCCATCACGTTGCGGATGGTCGCCGGCGACAGCGACATCGACAGCCGGCGCGACAGCGTGCGCGAGCCCACCGGCTCGCCGGTGTCGACGTAAGCCTCGACGATCTCGCGGAAGATCTCCTGCGAGCGCTCGGAAAGTTCCGTAACGATGCCGTTCTTCTGACCGGTCATCCGATTGGCGATCCTGGGTTCGACGTGGCCGCAAATTTAGTGAGCGTCGCGGGGTGCGTCAACGCGGGGTGGGACGGGCAGCCGTCACGGCGGTTCACCGGGTTGTGTCGCGGCGGTGCCCGGCATATCCTGGCACCACAATGCGTGATATGCCGGCTCGGCGCAGCAGCGAAAAACGGGAGAACGCCAACATGGGTCTGAAGGACATTGCGGTTCACGTCGACGATTCGCCGCGCTGCGAGGCGCGCCTGGAGATGGCGATCGCGATCGCCGCGCGACACGGCGCCAGCCTGCGCGGCATTTTCGCGCAACGAGACCCCAACGTTCCCGGAGTGATCAACGACTGGCCGACGCCCTACTTCACCGAGGCGCTCGAGCGGGTCAAGGCGAATTTCCACGACCGGCTCGCCAAGGCCGGCGTCGCCAGCCGCTGGCACGAGGTGCGCTCGGGCGAGCAGGCCTGGATCATCAAGCAGGTCAGCGCCGCCGCCGCCCACGCCGACCTGATCCTGATGGGCCAGCACGACCCCGAGACCAAGCCGCTGGTGCCGGCCGATCTCGCCGAGCAGGTCGTGCTGCATTGCGGCCGCCCGGCGCTGGTCGTGCCCTATGTCGGCACCTTCGCCACCGTCGGCGAGCGGCCGCTGATCGCCTGGAACGACAGCCGCGAGGCGGTGCGCGCGCTCAACGACGCGCTGCCGCTGATCGCCGGCGCCAAGGAGGTGCGGCTGGTGGTGATCGACGGCCGCAAGCACGGCTACGGCGAGGACGAGGTCGTCCACCACCTGCAGTGCCACGGCCTCAAACCCGAGGTCGAGCATCTGGTCGCCGAGGACATCGGCATCATGGACCTGATCCTGTCGCGGGTCGCCGACAACGGCTCGGACCTGCTGGTGATGGGCGCCCACGGCAATTACGGCTTCCCCAACCTGCACCGCGGCGGCGGCACCCGCTACGTGCTCGGCCACCAGACCGTGCCGGTGCTGATGTCGCACTAGTCCAGGCCGCTTGGGAACAAAGTCCTTTCAAGTCGTTTCGGCCCCGAACCACCGCCCCGCGTGAAGTGAACGCCGGGCGGCGGCGGGGCATTCCGTCGCATTGTGCATGCGTGATATTGGACGCGGGCGGCGCGTTCCCAGATTCTCCCCAGGGGAAATGCGAACGAGAGGCGCCGTTGTTGTTTCACGTCTGCGCCACCGTGATCGGCAGCGTCCAGGACCAGGAATGCGCGCGCGGCGCCGCCGCGCGGCTGAAGGCCTGCATCGAGAACGGGGGCGGCTTGCGGGTCAGCGCCGGGCCGCTGCATCTCGGGCGGACGCTGCAGTTGCCGGTCGTCGCCGATGTCCGCGGCCGCGAGCGGGCCCTGGATCTGGCCCGCCATCTCGCCAGCTGCGTGCAGGGCGAGCGGGTCAGCATGGTGCTGTCGGTGCGCGATCTCGGCCGCGGCGAGGAGATCCTGCACCGGGTCGTGGTTCCCGACTGAACCGCCTCAGGCCGCCGGCACCAGCCACTCGACCCGCGCGCCGCCGCCCTGGCGCGCCATGCGCCGGTGCAGCTCGGGCATCAGGCCGGCCAGCGTCGCGTCGAGCCGCCACGGCGGGTTGAGGATCGCCAGGCCGCAGCCGTTGAGCCGCGCCGCATAGTCGTCGGGAAACACCAGCAGCTCGGCGGCCAGGCACGGCCGCCCCAGCCGCTTCAGCCCGTCGTGGAAGGCGGCGACCGGCGGCCGGTCCTTGATCGGATACCAGACGCAATAGACGCCGCCCGGCCACAGCCGCAGCGCCTTGTCGAGGCCGCGCAGCACGCGGTCGTATTCGCCGGCGACCTCGAAGGGCGGGTCGATCAGCACCAGGCCGCGGCGCTCGGGCGGCGGCAGCAGGCCTTTGAGCGCCTCGTAGGCGTCGCGCTGATGCACCGCCACCCGCGCGTCGTGGCGGAATTCGCGGCGCAGGGCGCGCGCGTCCTCGGGATGCAGCTCGACCAGCACCAGCCGGTCGTCCTCGCGCATCAGCATCCGCGCCAGCCGCGGGCTGCCGGGATAAAAGCGCAAATCCCCGCCGCCGTTGAGCCGCGCGACGGCGTCGGCATAGGCGGCGAGCTCGGCCGGCGGCGGCTCGGCCAGGAATCGTTCGATGCCGTGCCGGTACTCCAGCGTCTTCTGCGCCGGCTCGGCGGCGAGGTCGTAGCTGCCGATGCCGGCATGCAGGTCGAAGACGGCGAAGGGCGCCGGCTTGGCCTTCAGCTGCGCGATCAGCAGCGACAGCACGGCGTGCTTGACGACGTCGGAGAAGTTCCCGGCGTGAAAGGCGTGGCGGTAGTTCATCGCCTTCTCCTGCCCCAGGCGGCGACGCTTGTCCAGGGGCGGTGCGGGAGGGTACACAGGATGCGTGCATCCATTCGGGGTATCGCCATGATCCTGGTCGGCCGTTTCCTGTCGCCGTTCACCCGCCGCGTCGCGGTGTCGATGAAGCTGCTCGGGCTCGCCTTCGAGCACCACGCGCTGGCCACCGGCCCCGACAAGGAGGCGATCCGCAAGGTCAATCCGCTGGCGCGGGTGCCGGCGCTGATTCTCGACTACGGCGAGGTGCTGATCGATTCGGCGGCGATCCTCGATCATCTCGACCAGACCGTCGGGCCGGACAGGGCGCTGGTGCCGCCGGGCGGGCCCGGGCGCCGCCGCGTGCTGCGCCTCGTCGCCCTCGCCGCCGGCGCCTGCGAGAAGGGCGTGTCCGCCTATTACGAACTGACGCGCCGGCCCGACGACAAAAAGCACATGCCGTGGGTCGAGGCCTGCGTCCAGCAGGTGGTCGACGGCCTCGCCGCGGTCGAGGCGGCGGCGCCGGCGGAGGGCTGGCTGACCGGCGAGCGCATCACCCAGGCCGACGTCACCGCCGTCTGCGCCCTGGAATTCATCCGCACGGTGCTGCCCGACGCCGTCGCCGGCGAGCGCTTCCCGCGGCTCGAGGCGCTGTCGGCGCGCGCCCACGAACTCGACGCCTTCGCGGAGACCCGCCCGTGACCGAGATCCTGCTGTTCGCCGTCGCCGGCCTGTCGCTGCTCGGCCTGGCGCTGACCGTCCTGGTGCTCAGGCGCTCGGGCGCCGATCCCGAGCTGCGGGCCCGCATCGAGTCGCTGCAGCGCGACCTCGACCGCGTCGAGCGGTCCTTGCGCGAAGAGACCGGCAGCCAGGGCCGCCATCTGCGCGAGGAGGTCGGCGCCTCGCTGAAGGGCTTCAGCGATTCGGTGGCGTCGCGCATGAGCGAGATCGCCGGACTGCAGAAGGCGCAGCTCGACACCTTCGCCCAGCAGCTCGGCCGCCTGACCGAGAGCAACGAGCTGCGCATCGAGGCCTTGCGCAAGACGATCGACGAGCAGCTCAAGGCGCTGCAGACCGACAACGCCGCCAAGCTCGACCAGATGCGCCAGACCGTCGACGAGAAGCTGCAGGGCACGCTGGAAAAGCGCCTGGGCGAATCGTTCAAGATGGTCTCCGAGCGCCTGGAGCAGGTGCACAAGGGCCTGGGCGAGATGCAGACCCTGGCCAACGGCGTCGGCGACCTCAAGCGCGTGCTGACCAACGTCAAGACCCGCGGCACCTGGGGCGAGATCCAGCTCGGCAACCTGCTCGAACAGGTGATGACGCCCGAGCAGTACCTGAAGGACGCGGTGTGCCGGCCGGGCGCCGCCGAGCGGGTCGAGTACGCCGTGCGGCTGCCCGGACGCGGCGACGGCGATCCCGAGGTGCTGCTGCCGATCGACGCCAAGTTCCCGCGCGAGGACTACGAGCGCCTGGTCGAGGCCGCCGACCGCGCCGACCTCGACGCCGTCGAGGCGGCGTCGAAGGCGCTGGAGATGCGGGTGCGCCAGTGCGCCCGCGACATCCGCGACAAATACGTCAACCCGCCGCACACCACCGACTTCGCGATCCTGTTCCTGCCCACCGAGGGCCTCTACGCCGAGGTGCTGCGCCGCCCCGGCCTGGTCGACCTGCTGCAGCGCGACCACCGCGTCAACCTGGCCGGGCCGACGACCCTGGCGGCGCTGCTCAACAGCCTGCAGATGGGCTTCCGCACCCTGGCGATCCAGAAGCGCTCCAGCGAGGTCTGGGAGATCCTGGGCGCGGTCAAGACCGAGTTCGAGAAGTACGGCGGCGTGCTCGACAAGGTGCAGAAGAAGCTGCAGGAGGCGTCGCGGACCATCGACGACGTCGCCGTGCGCCGCCGCGCCATCGACCGCAAGCTGCGCCAGGTCCAGGCGCTGCCGGCCACCGACGCCGAGGCGCTGCTGGGCGTCGAGGCGGCGGTCGAGGAGGAGACCCTGGAGGAGGCGTGAACGAACTCGTCGCCGTCGTGCCGGCGAAGGCCGGCAGGGCTGCCGTTTCAGGCGTCATGCCCGCTTCCGCGGGAGCGACGGATCGTATTTCTTCACAAGCTCTTCCGCGGGGGCGACGATCGGCCGTCGCGCCGCGAAAGCTGAGGCGACGATGTCCTAGGCCAGCCCCTGCTCCATCGCCCTGGCGAGCCGCCGCGCGAAGGCGGTGGGATCGGGCAGGGTCTCGCCTTCCATGATCCGCGCCTGGTCGAGCAGCAGATGCGCGGCGTCGGCGATGGCCTCGCCGGAGCCGTCGGCGGCCGCCCGCTCCGCCAGGCGGCGGATCAGCGAATGGCCGGGGTTGATCTCCAGGATGCGCGGACGGGCGCCGCCGAGCTGCTGGTGGGCGCGCAGCAGGCGTTCGAGATGCATGCTCATGTCGCCCTCCTCGGCGACCAGGCACACGGCGCTCTCGGTCAGCCGCTCCGAGCGGCGGACGTCCTTGACCGCGTCGCCGAGCGCGAGCTTGAGCGCCGCGATCAGGCTGGACAGCGCGTCGGCCGGCGCCTCCTCGGGCTTGTCCTCGGCCTCGGCGGATTCGGGCTTCTTGATCTTGGAAAGATCGGTGCCGGCCTGGACCACCGAGCGCAGCGGCTTGCCCTGGTAGTCGGCGACCGCGGTCGGCCAGAACTCGTCGATGGGATCGCTCAGCAGCAGCACCTCGACGCCGCGGGCCAGGAAGCCCTCGAGCTGCGGACTCTTCTTCAGCGTCTCGGCGTCGTCGCCGGTGATGTAATAGATCGCCTCCTGGCCCTCGGCCATGCGGCCGACGTATTCGGCCAGGCTGACCGGCGCCTCGGCGCGGGTGGTGCGGAAGCGGCACAGCTCGAGGATCTCGGCCTTGCGCTCGAAGTCCTCGTACAGGCCCTCCTTGAGCACCGGGCCGAACGAGTCCCAGAACACGCCGTAATCCTCGCCCTCGGCCTTCTTCTTGAGCTCGGAGAGCACGCGCTTGACCAGGCCGGTGCGGATCTTGGCCAGCATCGGATTGTGCTGCAGCATCTCGCGGCTGATGTTCAGCGGCAGGTCCTGGCTGTCGACGATGCCGCGCAGGAAGCGCAGATAGGACGGCAGCAGGTCGTCGCAGCGGTCGGTGATGAACACCCGCTTGACGTACAGCTTGACGTGCTGGCGGCGCTCGGGATGGAACAGGTCGAACGGCCGGCTGGACGGCACGTAGAGCAGGCCGGTGTACTCGATCGCGCCCTCGGCCTTGTAGTGCAGGGTCAGCCACGGATCGTCGAAGGCGTGGGCGACGTGGTGGTAGAACTCCTTGTACTGCTCGGGCGTGACCTCGCTCTTGGGCCGCGTCCACAGCGCCGAGGCGGTGTTGACGGTCTCCTCCTCGGCGCCCTCGGCGGCGAGCACGATCGGCAGCGCCACGTGGTCGGAGTAGGTCTTGACGATCTGACGCAGGCGCGCCGGCTCGAGGAACTCGTCCATGTCGGGGCGCAGGTGCAGCACCACGGCGGTGCCGCGCTCGGCCACGTCCTCGGGGGCGACGACGAACTCGCCCTGGCCCTCGGAGGTCCAGCGCCAGCCGTGCTCCTCGCCGGCCTTGCGGGTCAGCACCTCGACCTTCCCGGCGACCATGAAGGCCGAATAGAAGCCGACGCCGAACTGGCCGATCAGGTTGAGGTCGGCCTTGGCGTCGCCGGTCAGGCGCCCGAGGAAGTTGGCGGTGCCCGACCGCGCGATGGTGCCCAGGTTCTCGACCAGGTCGTCGCGGTTCATGCCGATGCCGTTGTCGGCCACGGTCAGCGTGCGCGCGGCCTTGTCCGGGCGGATGCGGATGCGGAAGGCGGCGTCGCCGCCGATCAGCTCGGGCTGGGTCAGCGCCGTGTAGCGCAGCTTGTCGCAGGCGTCGGAGGCGTTGGAGATCAGCTCGCGCAGAAAGATCTCCTTGTTGCTGTAGAGCGAGTGCACGACGATGTCGAGCAGCTTCGCCACCTCGGCCTGGAAGTTGAGTTTCTCCTCCGCCATTCTCTCCCCTCTCGCGCGCTGTAGGACCGGCCCGTCACGGGCCGGCCAGATATGAGTCGAAAGTCGAAAATGCGCAACCCCTCCGCGCGCCACGGCGCCATTGCTCTTGCCCTTCCGAATGAGTATCTTCAGCCCCCCGATTTCGTGTTGAATGGGGATTAGGGGCCCCGGCGCGAATCGACGGACGTGCCGCGCGACGGGTGCGGCCAACCGATATTTAAGGAGATGAGGATGCAGATTCCCCTGCAGATCACGTTCCACGGCATCGATCACTCGGATGCCGTCGAGGAACGCGTCAGGCAGAAGGTTGGCAAGCTGGAGCAGCTGTGCGACCGAATCACCAGCTGCCGCGTGGTGATCGAATCGCACCACAAGAACACCAGCAATCTGCACCACAAGGGCGAGCCCTTCCACATCCGCCTGGACGTCACCCTGCCGGGCGGCGAGCTGGTGGTGAAGCGCGACCCCAAGGACGCCCACGTCAACGAGGACATCTTCATCGCGCTGCGCGACGCCTTCCAGGCGATGGAGCGCCAGGTGAAGGAATTCGTCGCCCGCCAGCGCGGCGACGTCAAGGCGCACGCCCAGGCCTGAGCCCGGACGACGGCGGACGCGAAATGCGCCGGCGGACGCAAGGTCCGCCGGCGCATTGCTTTGGTTCGTCGCGGACTGGCGGGGCGGGCGTTTCCAGCGCTCCCAGGTCCGCCCGCCCCCGCGGGGCGAGGAACGATTTTCCTAGTCGACGATGATCTTGGCCATGCCGCCCGGCAGGGGCTCGCCGGCGTCGAGGCCGTTCAGCACGCGCAGGCGTTCGACCGGGCGCTCGTCCCGGGGCAGCGCCGCCGCCAGCTCCTGCACCCGGGTGCCGGGCGCCACCGGCACGACGGCGAGCCGGTAGGGCTCGATCGCCGCCGCCTCGGCGGCGCTGAGCCGGCGCAGGCTGTCGATCGCCGCCAGGATCGGGGCGGACAGCCGCCCGGCGTGCTCGGGCGGCGCCGAGAACAGGAAGCGGTGGACGCGGCTGTCGTCGAAGCGCACCGCCGCCAGCCAGGCGCGCATCGGCCCGTCGGCGGTGAACACGTCGGTCTCGCCGATCGCCGCCGGCCGGCCGCCGACCGTGGTGGCGCGCAGACCGCGCAGCGCGACTCCGGGCGCCCACTGCTCGGCGAGATAGGTGGTCATCGGAATCCCGGGCCCGGTGACGCCGGAATCGAAGATCATCAGCGCCCCCGACGGGTGCATGCCGACGACGCCGTCGCTGAGGTTGACCAGGGCGAATCCCGGCGGCGCCGTGAAGGCCAGGCGCAGTCCCGGATGCAGGAAACGGCGGCCGCGGACCACGCCCTTGGCGGGGTCGTCGCCATAGAGGATGCCGCTGATCTCGCGCAGGTGACGCTGGCGGCCGAGGCGGCCGCCGACCGTGCCGGCGGTCGCCGCCGACAGCGCCCGCTCGACGCGGTCGAGGGTGCGCGGATGGGTCGACATCATGTCGACCGCGTCGACCGCGTCGGGCGAGCGGCCCATCAGGACCTGCTCGAAGGCGGCGTGGCGGCGCAGCGTTTCGAGAAACCGCACCATCGCCCTCGGGTCGTAGCCGGCATCGGCCAGCATGCGCACGCCGATCAGGTCGGCCTCGAACTCCTGGCGCTGCGAATGACGCTGCAGGTCGGCGACGGCCTCGGCGACGGCGGCCTCGGCCTGCGCCGGATCGTCGACCGCCGCCGCGGTGACCGCCAGTTCCAGGCCGATGGCGACCGTGCGCTCGAGATGGCGGCTGCTGTGGCGGGCGAGGACGTGGCCGATCTCGTGCGCCAGCGCGCTGGCCAGCTCGGCCTCGTCGTTGGCCAGCGCCACCAGGCCGCGGGTCACGTAGACGTAGCCGCCGGGCAGCGACAGCGCGTTCGGCTGATCGGTGTTCAGGACGACGAAGGTGAAGTCGGGCCCGGTCGTGCCGGCGGCGGCGACCAGCCGCCGGCCGATCTCGTCGACATAGGCCTGGACGCCCGGTTCCGTGTAGATGCCGCCGAACTCGGCGACCAGCGCCGGATGCTGCTCGCGGCCGATCGCCGCCTCGTCGGCCGCCGACAGGGTCAGGCCGCGGTCGACCGGCGCCGAAGGCGCCTGGCAGGCCGCCGTCAGCGTCAGCGCCAACCCGACGGCCAGCGCCCTCAATCCATGTCCAACCGTCATATGCAAGCTCCGGCTCCCATCCGCTTGACATGGGCCCAAGGTTTGCGGCGGGGTATAGCCCGTGCGAGTGAACCGGAGGTCGAAAGTGGGGAAGGCGCCGTTCCGGGCGGTGTGCCTGGCCCTGCTGCTGGCGGCGACGCCGGCGGCGGCGCAGCGGGCGGTGAGCGAGGTGCTCGACGCGACGACGGTGCGCCTCGACGACGGCGAGACCGTGCGGCTGGCCGGCATCGTCGTTCCGGCGCCGCCGTTCTGGCCGCGGGCCGGCGCCATCGCCGATGCCGCGGCGGCGCGGATGCGGGCGCTGGCGGCGGGCCGGCGGCTGGCGCTGACGCCCGATCCGCCGCCGCGCGACCGTCACGGCCGGCTGCTGGCCCAGGCGACGCGCGACGACGGCCTGTGGCTGCAGGGCGCGCTGCTCGGCGAGGGCCTGGCGCTGGTGCGCACGCTGCCCGAGGCCGCCGGCCGCGCCGCCGAGATGCTGGCCGTGGAGGCCGAGGCGCGCCGGGCCGGGCGGGGCCTGTGGGCCTTGGGCGCGGAGATTCGGGTGTTCGGTGCCGACGACGTGCCGGCCGACGGCTTCCGCATCGTCGAGGGGCGCGTGCTCGACGCCGCCAAGCTGCGCGGCCGCACCTACCTGAATTTCGGCCCCGACTGGCGCACCGACTTCAGCGCCACCATCGCCCCCGAGGACCAGGGTCCGTTCCGCGCCGCCGGCTTCGACCCGCTGGCGCTGAAGGGCGCCACCGTGCGGCTGCGCGGCTGGGTGCGCGACTGGAACGGCCCGATGCTGCGCCTCGACCACCCCGAGCAGATCGAGGTGGTCGGGGGAACTCCGCCTAATCCTCCGGGCGACGGAGCAGCCCGGCGACCGCCACCAGCACCACGATGACGCCGCCGACCACGGCGCCGAGAGTTGCGCTCCAGACCAGCCACCCGCCCGCCGAGGACCAGGGCGCCAAGACGGCACTCAGCAGCATGCCGACCAGGGCAAGAAGCAGCACGGCCGCCGCGGCGCCTTGCAGCAGACGCGAGCGCTTGCGCGCCGCGATGCGTGGGTCGTCTTTGCCCAGCCAGTGGGCGCTCGTCGGATCGGGGAAGTCGTCCGACAGCAACCATTCCGCGACGTGATCGACCAGTCGCTCTTCGCGGCCGGCATCGAAATCGAGGTACCTGATGTGGCTCGCCAGGGCGAGGCCGCTGGCGCGGTAGCAGAGATTGTCGGGCCTGATTGCGACGCCGCCGCCTACCGGCCCGAACGAATCGGCCGGGCCCGGAAACGCATCGAGGGCGCCGGCGACCGGATCGGTGGGATCCCAGACGTTGATCCAGCGCGTGCCCGGGCGAAACACTTCGGCCTCGCGGTTCTGCGGCACGATTTTCGGGAACAGGGTCGCAAACTTGTCGAGCGGCGAGCCGTAGGTCAGCAATCCGCGGAAGTGCTCGAACAGGCGCTCGCGGCAGATCACGTCGCTCGGCCCCAGCCATGCGCAGCGCGGCGGCATCATGTCGTCGTCTGGGCCATGCGGCCGGCCGGCACCGTCCGTCGCGGCGAAACCGCCGCCGAGCGCCGATCGCCAGCGCTCCTCGTCGAGATAGTTGGGCAGCGCGTGGCCGGTCTCGGTCAAGGCGTTGTAGGCGACGACGGTACCGAGGCTGTGCGCCAGCACGTACCAGCGATCGTAAGCGGCGTCGGCCATGTCGAAGATCGCCCGCACGGCGCGGCGGCGGATGCCCACCCGCGGCGGATTGTCGATGTCCATCAGCGGCGGCGGATCACGCGGCTCGTCCTGCTGATACAGCTTGACGTCGCCGAGATACGCGGCAAGCAGTTCCGACTCGGCCCGACTGCCGATCCCGAGCCGTCGTCCGATGAAGTTGACGACCTTGCCGGTGATCAGGGCCAGCAGCGCCATCGCGGCGACCGCGAACAGGTGCAGCTTGATCGCCCCCTCCGAGACGGCGCCGACCTTCGGCGGTTCCATCGACTGCAGGAATCCGGGCAGGACGCCGCCGGCACCGGGTTTGCGGCTCTCGGGCTTGTGCTTGATGTTGGTTCCCCACATCGACAAGCCCCAGAACCAGAACTTCAACCTTGCGCCGAAGCGCTGTTGCTCGTCGAGATCCGCCCACCATACCTCGCGAAACTCGATGCGCTGCCGGCGGCCGTCGCCGGTATGGACGACGTCGACCCAGATCGGCGCCTCGCGGTCGGCCAGCCAGGTCTCCTGACCGGCGTGATAGGCCGCGGTCTGCGAGGTGCGCACCTGGACGGTCACCCGCGCCTCGCCCTCGCTTTCGCGGACCGCGCGGCGGATCGCCCGGACGATGTGGCGGACCTCGTTCTCCAGATGCTCGAAGCATCCCTGTTCGCCGATGCCGTGGACCATCAGCACGCCGATGCGCTCGATCGCGGCGTCGGCGGCGGCATTCTCCGGTGCGGGGCTCATTTGCGCAACTCCTGGGGATATCGGAGCTCGGGCGGCAGAGCCCAGCCGGGCAGTTGCGCGTCGGCAACGGAGGCGGCGATCACCGCGCGACAGAAGGTGGCGAGCGCCGGCTCGTCGGGGGAATGCTTGGCACGGATGCCAAGGTGCTGCGAAAACCACATCAGGCAGGCGCCCTTGGTGGTCTTCTTGCTGGTCTCGCTGACGCCGTCGACCAGCTTGGCGATCGCGGCGACCGCCTGCGAGGACAGCAGTTCGCCCGGAACCGTTGCGGCGTCGGTTTTCGCGGCCACCAGGCGCTGGCCGAGCGAGTCGAGCGTGCTCCGGAACGTTTTCAGGTCCCCGTCGATCGTCTTTTGTTCCTCCCGAAGGGCGGCGAGGTTTTCCTCGATGCGCTCGATCTGGGCCTTCTGCGTCGGACTGGCCTCGTCCTTCGCGGGCAGGTCGCGCCTCACCCGCTCGAGGCTCTCGATCTCCAGATCGATTTTCTTCAGCCGCCACACGGCGGCGTCGTGGGATTTCTCGGCCAGCGCGAAGGCCCGTTCCTCCGCCTCTGCCTTGGCCAGCTTCTGGCGGTCGGCTTCCTTTGCGGGCAGCGGGCGCTGCTCGGCCAGCACCTGAACCGCGCTCATGCGCAGGATCAGGTCATCGAGCTGGTTGAGGATCAGGCCGTAGCCGAACTCGCCGATCATGCCGTTGGCGTAGCCCTCGCAAGCGCGATAATAGCCGTCGCGCAGCAGCTGGATCATCTCGGTGCGCTCGGTCAGGTTCTGCACCGCCTCGCTGACCGAACGGTCGAAGCCGGCGCCGGCCTCGATGTCGCCCTTGCTCGCGTCCAGCCGCAGGTTGAGCCGCGCGGCCAGCGCCGACAGCGCGTCGGGGCTGGGCTCGGCGCAGATGATCGGCCGGATGCGTGGCTCGTATATGTGGGCCTCGGCGGTGGCGCCGTCCTGCTTCAACTCGCGGACGCTGACCTCGGGCAGCCAGACGAAGCGCTGTTTGGCGCCGGCGGAATAGCCGTCGACGCCGTCGCCGAGCCTCTCCAGGATGAAGGTTTCCTTGTTCGCCTCGCAGCCCGTCAGCGCGACGGTCAGCAGCAGCGCACTCGCCAGAACGTGGCGCATCGCTCCCTCCCATTATGCTTTTGAGAGAGAGGGTAGCGCAACACGTGCGAATTACAAAAGAAAAGCGCGTATGGCGATGGTCAGTGGCGGAAGTGACGCATCCCGGTCAGCACCATCGCCAGGCCCTTCTCGTCGGCGGCCTTGATCACCTCGTCGTCGCGCACCGAGCCGCCGGGCTGGATGACGGCGGTGGCGCCGGCCTCGGCCGCCGACAGCAGGCCGTCGGCGAAGGGGAAGAAGGCGTCGGAGGCGACGACCGAGCCGATCGTGCCGGGCTGGCTCTCGCCGGCCGCCTTGGCCGCCTCGGCCGACTTCCACGAGGCGATGCGCGCGGAATCGACGCGGCTCATCTGGCCGGCGCCGATGCCCACCGTGGCGCCGTCCTTGACGTAGATGATGGCGTTCGACTTGACGTGCTTGCAGATGCGGAAGGCGATCAGCATGTCGCGCAGTTCCTGCTCGGTCGGCTGGCGCTTGGTGACGACCTTCAGCTCCTCCTTGGTGACGCGGCCGTTGTCGCGGGTCTGCAGCAGATAGCCGCCGGCGACCGAGCGCAGGGTCATGCCGGGCATCGTCGGCACCGGCATGCCGCCGGTGACCAACAGCCGCAGGTTCTTCTTGGCGGCGAAGATCGCCCTGGCCGCGTCGTCGACCTCGGGCGCGATCACCACCTCGGTGAAGATCTTCGCCATCTCCTCGGCGGCGGCGGCGTCGAGGCGGCGGTTGACGGCGATGATGCCGCCGAACGCGCTGACCGGGTCGCAGGCCAGGGCGCGCAGATAGGCGCTCTTGAGGTCGGGACCGACGGCGGCGCCGCAGGGATTGGCGTGCTTGATGATGGCGACCGCCGGCTCGTCGAACTCGGCCGCCAGCTCGAAGGCGGCGTCGGTGTCGTTGAGGTTGTTGAACGACAGCTCCTTGCCCTGGAGCTGGGTCGCGGTGGCGACGCCGGGCCGCGCCTCGCCGGTGACGTAGAACGCCGCCTTCTGGTGCGGGTTCTCGCCGTAGCGCAGGGTCTGGCGCAACTCGGCGCCGACGGCGATGCGGCGCGGGAAGTCGTCGCCGATCTGGGTCGCGAACCACTGGCTGATCGCGGCGTCGTAGGCGCCGGTACGGGCGTAGGCGGTGGCGGCGAGGCGGCGGCGCAGCTCGATGCTGGTCTTTCCGTCCCTGGCCGTCATCTCGTCCATCACCGCCTGGTAGTCGGCGACGTCGACGACGACGGTGACGCCGTCGTGGTTCTTGGCGGCGGCGCGGATCAGCGCCGGGCCGCCGATGTCGATGTTCTCGATGCAGTCGTCGAAGGCGGCACCCTTGGCCACCGTCGCCTCGAACGGATAGAGGTTGACGACCAGCAGGTCGATCGGCGCGATGCCGTGCGCGGCCATCGCCTTCTCGTGCTCGGCGTTGCCGCGGATGCCGAGCAGCCCGCCATGGACCAGCGGATGCAGGGTCTTGACGCGGCCGTCGAGCATCTCGGGAAAGCCGGTGTGCTCGGAGACGTCCTTGACCGGCACGCCGGCGTCGCGCATCGCCTTGGCGGTGCCGCCCGTCGACAGGATCTCGACGCCGCGCCCCGAGAGGAACTTGGCGAACTCGACGAGACCGGTCTTGTCGGAAACGGAGAACAGCGCGCGGCGAATGGCGGCGTCGGACATCGGGCGGCTCCTGGCGGGCGGTGGATCAGGCCGCGGGATATAGCACGATATGGCAGGCCGAGAAACCACCCGGAGCCCCTCCCTCTCCCGCGAGCGGGAGAGGGAGGTCGGACCGCCTACTTCTGCACGTAGTCGTAATTGCCGTCCTTCCAGACGTAGACGACGTAGCCGGGGGCGGTGACGTCGCCCTTGCCGTCGAAGCCGATATTGCCCAGCACGGTGTCGAACTCGCCGTCCTTGAGCGCCGCCGCGACCTTCTGGGTGTCGGTGGTCTTGGCCTTCTCCACCGCCTGCTTCCAGGCCTGGATGGTGCCGTAGGTGTAGAGGGTGTAGCCCTCGGGCTCGTAGCCCTGGTCCTTGAACCACTTCACCAGTTCGGCGTTCTCGGGGTTCTTGCGCGGGTCGGGGCTGAAGGTCATCAGCGTGCCCTCGCCGGCCGGGCCGGTGATGGCCCAGAACTCCTGGCCGACCAGGGCGTCGCCGCCCATCAGCGGCGCGGTCATGCCCTGCTCGCGCATCTGGCGCACGATCAGCCCGGCCTCGGGGTGATAGCCGCCGTAGAAGATGATGTCGATGCCGGCCTGCTTCATCTTCGAGACCAGCGCCGAGTAGTCCTTCTCGCCGGCGGTGATCGCCTCGTACATCGTCTCCTCGATGCCGAGGCTGTTCAGGGTCTTCTTGGTCTCGTCGGCGAGGCCCTTGGAATAGGCCTGCTTGTCGTGGACGATGGCGACCTTCTTGCCCTTGAAGTTCTCGGCGATGTAGTTGCCGGCGACCACGCCCTGCTGGTCGTCGCGGCCGCAGGTGCGGAAGACGTTGAAGTAGCCGCGGTCGGTCAGCTTCGGATTGGTCGAGGCCGGCGAGATCTGCAGGATGTTGTTCTCGAGATAGACGTCGGATGCCGGGATCGACGAGCCCGAGCAGAAGTGGCCGGCGATCAGCTTGACGCCCTGCGCGGCCATGTCGTTGGCGACCGAGACCGCCTGCTTCGGATCGCAGGCGTCGTCGCCGACGAACAGCTTGAGCTTCTCGCCCATGACGCCGCCGGCGGCGTTGATGTCGGCGACCGCCTTCTCGGCGCCGCGCTTCATCTGCTCGCCGAAGGACGCGACGGCGCCGGTCATCGGCCCGACGACGGCGATCGGAATGTCGGCCCTCGCGGCCGGTCCGGCGAACAGAACGGCGGCCGCCGCGGCGGCCAGCAAGGTCGACTTGAGTCCGTACATTCCTGTGACCCTCCTGCCATTGATTTTAAAGCGTTTTTCGAAGCATCACTGTAGCAGCGAATCGAGCCGAGTCGATTCACGACTTAGGTCGTGCCGCCGCCGCCGCGCTCACGCCAGCCGAACAGGCCGACGCGCTCGTACAGCCACGGGTACTGGTTGGCCATCTTGCGGGCGCGGGTCGCCCGGTCGGCGGCCACGCCGACGGCCATCAGGATGGCGGTGTCGACGACGTAGCCGACGGGGTTCAGGAGCTCGCCGTCGAACATGGCGAAACTCAGGAAACGGTCGGCGAGCCCCAGCAGCAGCACGTAGAAGGCCGTCTGCCAGCGCGGCCGCCAGGTCTCGGCCACCGCCTGGCCGGTCATGAAGGCGCAGCCGGCCATCAGCACCAGGGTGATGACGACGAAGCCTTGGACGGTCGAGCCGATGAGATCCATCATGCCGCCGCTCCGTCGCCGTGGCCGCCTTCGAGATAGGCGGCGCGGATCTGCGGGTTGGCCAGCAGCTCGGCGCCGGTGCCGGTCATGGTGATGCGGCCGTTGACCATGACGTAGCCGCGATGGGCCAGCCTGAGCGCGTGGAACGCGTTCTGCTCGACCAGCAGCACGGTGACCCTCTGGGTCTCGTTGATCTCGCGGATGATCTGGAAGATGGTCTTGACCATCATCGGCGCCAGGCCCAGCGACGGCTCGTCGAGCAGCAACAGCCGCGGCCGCGCCATCAGCGCCCGGCCGATCGCCAGCATCTGCTGCTCGCCGCCCGACAGCGTGCCGCCGCGCTGGTGCAGCCGCTCCTTCAGGCGCGGGAACAGGCCCAGCACCCGGTCGAGGTCGGCGTCGAAATGCGCCGGATCGCCGTGCACGGCGCCCATCTGCAGGTTCTCGAACACGCTCATGCGCGGGAAGATGCGCCGGCCCTCGGGGCTGTGGGCGATGCCGCGGCGCATGATGTCGTGCATCGCCATGTCGGTGATGTCGGCGCCCTCGAACAGGATGCGCCCGGTGCTGGCGCGCGGCCGGCCGCACAGGGTCATCAGCAGCGTCGTCTTGCCGGCGCCGTTGGCGCCGATCAGGGTGACGATCTCGCCGGCCTCGACGTCGAGCGAGACGCCGTGCAGGGCCTCGATGCGGCCGTAGGCGGCCGAGACGGACTCGATCCTCAGCATCAGGACGGCCCCTCCCGATGGCTCTCGCGACCGAGGTCGCCCTCGATCTCGGGCGGCAGCTCCTCGTCCTCCTCGGCGCCGAGATACGCGCGGATCACCGCCGGGTCGGCGCGCACCGCCGCCGGGTCGCCGTCGGCGATCTTGACGCCGTAGTCGAGCACGACGACGTGATCCGATATCTGCATCACCACGCTCATGTCGTGCTCGATCAGCAGCAGGCCGATGCCGTGCTCGTCGCGCAGGTCGGTCAGCAGGCGGTTGAGCTCGGCCGACTCGCGCGGGTTGAGGCCGGCGGCCGGCTCGTCGAGGCACAGCAGCAGCGGCTCGGTGCACATGGCGCGGGCGATCTCGAGCCGGCGCTGCGAGCCGTAGGGCAGGTTGCCGGCGTCCCAGTCGGCCTGGGCGGTCAGGTCGACCTTGTCGAGCCAGTAGCGCGCCCGCTCGACCGCCGCGCGGTCGGCCTTGCGGTAGCGTTCGAGCCCGAGCAGGCCGGCGATCGAGAACATCGAGGCGCGCATCAGCTTGGTGTGCTGGGCGACCATCAGGTTCTCCAGCACGCTCATGCCCGGGAACAGGCGGATGTTCTGGAAGGTGCGCGCGACGCCGCCGACCGAGTTGATGTGGTCGCCCTCCATCTGCTCCAGCAGCATCGGCCGCTCGGGGTGATGCAGGGTCATCCGCCCCACGGTCGGCTTGTAGAAGCCGGTGATGCAGTTGAACACCGTCGTCTTGCCGGCGCCGTTGGGGCCGATGATGGCGGTGATCTGGCGCTTCTCGGCGGTGAACGACAGGTCGTTGACCGCGAACAGGCCGCCGAAGCGCATGGTCAGGTGCTCGACCTCGAGCAGCGGGGCGCCGGTCATGCCTTGCTGGTCTCCCGTATGGCGCCGGCCAGGGTCACCGTCGGCTCGCGCGTCGCCAGCAGGCCGCGCGGGCGCCACAGCATGATCAGCACCATGACGCCGCCGAAGGCCAGCATGCGGTACTGCTGCAGGTCGCGGAACCATTCCGGCAGGCCGACCAGCAGCACGGCGGCGAGCACGATGCCGATCTGGCTGCCCATGCCGCCGAGCACGACGATGGCGACGATGATCGCCGATTCGATGAAGGTGAAGCTCTCGGGGCTGATGAAGCCCTGGCGGGTGGCGAAGAACGAGCCGGCGAAGCCCGCGAACATGGCGCCGATGGCGAAGGCCGACAGCTTGGTGTTGGTCGGGTTGATGCCCAGCGACTTGCAGGCGGTCTCGTCCTCGCGCAGCGCCTCCCAGGCGCGGCCGATCGGCAGCTTGCGGATGCGCAGGGTGAACAGGTTGGTCGCCAGCGCCAGCACCAGGATCAGGTAGTAGAGGAAGATCACCCGGTGGTCGGGGCTGAAATCGAGGCCGAAGAAGCCGTGGAAGGTCTGGCCGCCCTCCACGCTCGGCACCGGGCGGAACTCCAGGCCGAACAGGGTCGGGCGCGGAATGCCCGAGATGCCGTCGGGGCCGCCGGTGAACTCGTACCAGTTCAGCAGCACGACGCGGATGATCTCGCCGAAGCCCAGGGTCACGATCGCCAGGTAGTCGCCGCGCAGCCGCAGCACCGGGAAGCCGAGCAGGATGCCGAAGGTGGCGGCGAACAGTCCGGCCAGCGGCAGGCAGATCCAGAACGACCAGCCGAAATAGGTCCCCAGCAGCGCGTAGGAATAGGCGCCGACGGCGTAGAAGGCGACGTAGCCGAGGTCGAGCAGCCCGGCGAGGCCGACGACGATGTTCAGGCCCCAGCCGAGCATGACGTAGATCAGCACCAGCGTCGCCTTGTCGACGACGTTGCGGTCGACGCCGGGGATGAACGGCAGGATCAGCGCGATGATCGCCAGCGCCCAGCCGAACTGGTTCATCCAGCCGTAGAGCCGCTCCGAGACCGGGCGCAGCGCCGCGCCCATCCTGCGGCCGCCGGCGCCGGACAGCGCCACCCGCAGCGTCGACAGCGCCAGCCGGCCGGCGAACACCACGACCGCCGCCCACAGCACCCAGTCGAAGCGGTAGTCGAGGCCGAGGCCGCCGGCGGCCTCGGTGGCGTGGAAGCCGAGCAGCGGCAGCGCCAGCAGCGCCGCCACCACCGCGCCGGCGCCGGCGTCGCGCAGCATGGCGACGAGGTCGGGGCGACGGGCGTTCGCGCTGGCCGTCCCCATCTCAGACCTTCTCGATCTCGGGCCGGCCGAGCAGGCCGGTGGGGCGGAACAACAGCACCAGGACCAGGATCGAGAACGCCGCCACGTCCTTGTACTCGATCGAGAAATAGCCCGACCAGTAGGCCTCGATCAGCCCGATCAGCAGCCCGCCGAGCATGGCGCCGGGCAGCGAGCCGATGCCGCCCAGCACCGCGGCGGTGAACGCCTTGATGCCGGCCAGGAAGCCGATGAAGAAGTCGATGACGCCGTAATACATCGTCACCATCAGCCCGGCGACGGCGGCCAGGGCGGCGCCGATGACGAAGGTGGTCGAGATCACCCGGTCGACGTTGATGCCGAGCAGCGCCGCCATCGTCTGGTCCTGCTGCGTCGCCCGCTGGGCGCGGCCGAGCGAGGTCTTGGTGATCATCCAGGTGAAGATCGCCATCAGCACGACGGTCACCAGGATGATGATGATCTGCAGATAGCTGAGCTGGACCGGGAAGGTCTCGCTCTCGATCACCGTGAAGCCGCCGCGGATCACCGGCTGGATCGGCTTGACCCGCGCGCCCTGCGCCACCTGGACGTAGTTCTGCAGCACGATCGACATGCCGATCGCCGAGATCAGCGGCGCCAGCCGGAACGAGCCGCGCAGCGGCCGATAGGCCAGCCGCTCGACCGCCCAGCCGTAGACGGCGGTGAAGAACATGGCGATCACCAGCACCAGCGCCAGCGCCAGCGGAATGTAGGAGATGCCCCAGACGCCCATCAGCAGAAAGCCGATCAGCGACACGAAGGCGCCGATCATGTAGATCTCGCCATGGGCGAAGTTGATCATGCCGATGATGCCGTAGACCATCGTGTAGCCCAGGGCGATCAGGCCGTAGATGGCGCCCAGCGTCAGACCGTTGATGGTCTGTTGCACGAAGTATTCCATCGACGCCTCAGACGTTGTCGTCGGGGGCGCCGCCAAGGCGCCGGAATCGGCCTGTCATGCGGAAAATACCACGCGACCTGTTGACGTTACCGTCAAGAACCCTACCCGGACGTAGTGCCGTGTCAAGGCATTCGGATGGCAGGGGTTGCTCGGATAGGCGATGAAATCGGCGGCCGAGCGGCGTATGTTGGAATGATGTTGACCAACATCCTCTCCGTGATGCTGATGATCGCCATGCTGGCGGTGCTCGGCGTCTTGATCACCGGCGTGTTCGCGTTCTCGCGCGGCGGCGAATTCAACGCCAAACATTCGAATCGCCTGATGAACCTGCGCGTCGCCACCCAGGCGGTGGCGGTGGCGATCCTGGGGCTGCTGGTGCTGGTGCGCGCGCTGGGCGGATAGCTCGAAGCCCGGCTTGCAACGGCGCCGCCGCCGTCGCATCCTCCCCGGACGCAAGAGAAGAGCCCGGGGGACGCCATGGCCAATCCGTACGAGACCGATCTCGACAAGACCGCCGCCAATTTCGTGCCGCTGTCGCCGCTGTCGTTCCTGGAGCGCGCGGCGAGCACCTTTCCCGACCGCGTCTCGGTGATCCACGGGCCACAGCGCTTCACCTGGAAGGACTCCTACGCCCGCGCCCGCCGCCTGGCCTCGGCGCTGAGCCGACGCGGCATCGGCAAGGGCGACACCGTCGCGGTGATGGCGCCCAACATTCCGGCGATCTTCGAGGCGCATTTCGGCGTGCCGATGTGCGGCGCCGTGCTCAACGCGCTCAACATCCGCCTCGACGCCGAGGCCATCGCCTTCATCCTGCGGCACTCCGAGACCAAGGTGCTGATCACCGACCGCGAATTCGCCGACGTCATCGACGCGGCGCTGGCGAAGATGGAGACCAGGCCGGTGGTGATCGACATCGACGATCCCCTGGCCAAGGGCGGCCGGCTGATCGGCGAGACCACCTACGAGGCCTTCCTCGAGACCGGCGATCCCGACTACGCCTGGGCCGGCCCGGCCGACGAGTGGGACGCGATCTCGCTGAACTACACCTCGGGCACCACCGGCAACCCCAAGGGCGTCGTCTACCACCACCGCGGCGCCTACATGAACGCGGTCGGCAACGTGCTGACCTGGGCGCTGCCGCACCATCCGGCCTATCTGTGGACGCTGCCGATGTTCCACTGCAACGGCTGGTGCTTCCCGTGGACGGTGACCGCGATGGTCGGCACCCATGTCTGCCTGCGCCGGGTCGAGGCCAAGGCGATCTACGACGCCATCGCCGAGCACGGCGTCACCCATCTGTGCGGCGCGCCGATCGTGCTCGGCATGATCATCAACGCCACCGACGCCGAGCGCCGCGACCTGCCGCACACGGTCAAGATCATGACCGCCGCGGCGCCGCCGCCGGCCGCCGTGCTGGCGCGCATCGAGGAGCAGGGCTTCGACGTCACCCATGTCTACGGCCTGACCGAGGTCTACGGCCCGGCCACCGTCTGCGCCTGGCACGGCGAATGGGACGACTTGCCGGTCGAGGAGCGGGCGCGGCTGAAATCGCGCCAGGGCGTGCGCTACGTCGTCCAGGACGGGCTGATGATCGCCGACGCCCGGACGCTGGAGCCGGTGCCGAAGGACGGCGCCACGATGGGCGAGGTGTTCTTCCGCGGCAACATCACGATGAAGGGCTATCTCAAGAACCCCAAGGCCACCGAGGAGGCGTTCCGCGGCGGCTGGTTCCACACCGGCGACCTCGGGGTCTGGCACGCCGACGGCTACATCGAGCTCAAGGACCGCTCGAAGGACATCATCATCTCGGGCGGCGAGAACATCTCGACGATCGAGGTCGAGGGCGTGCTCTACCAGCACCCGGCGGTGATGGAGGCCGCGGTGGTGGCGCGCCCCGACGAGAAATGGGGCGAGACGCCCTGCGCCTTCGTCACGCTGAAGCCCGGCCACGACCTGACCGAGGCCGAGGTGATCGCCTTCTGCCGCGACCGCCTGGCCCACTACAAATGCCCGCGCACGGTGGTGTTCGCCGACCTGCCCAAGACCTCGACCGGCAAGGTGCAGAAGTACGTCCTGCGCGAGATGGCGAAGAAGCTGTAGGGGGGCATGCTTCGAGACGGCCGGCGGCGCGCCGCCGGCCTCCTCAGCATGAGGCACTTGGATCGAACCTCGTCCTGAGGAGCGGCCCGCAGGGCCGCGTCTCGTTCGCCGACCTGCCCAAGACCTCGACGGGGAAGGTGCAGAAATCGTCCGAGACGGCCGGCGGCGCGCCGCCGGCCTCCTCAGCATGAGGCACTTGGATCGCGTGAGGCACTTGGATCGAACCTCGTCCTGAGGAGCGGCCCGCAGGGCCGCGTCTCGTTCGCCGACCTGCCCAAGACCTCGACGGGGAAGGTGCAGAAATCGTCCGAGACGGCCGGCGGCGCGCCGCCGGCCTCCTCAGCATGAGGCACTTGGATCGCGTGAGGCGCTTGGAACGAACCTCGTCCTGAGGAGCGGCCCGCAGGGCCGCGTCTCGAAGGACGCCCGCTACCCCCGCACCGCCGCGGCGTCGTCGATGAACATCTGCACGCCGTTGGCGCCGTTCCAGGTGTCGTGGCGCAGGCAGCCGGCGACGTGCAGCGGCGCGCCGGCGGCGTTGAGCAGGCCGTGGCCGAGTTCGGACTCGGCGGCGCGGAAGGCGATGGCCTTGACGCGGCCGCCGCGCGGGCCGCTCAGGGTGCAGCGGACATGGCCGTTGCCGACCACCGACGCGTACTGCACGCGGGCGTTGGTGACCGCGAACCGCGGCTCGGCGTTGCCGGAGCCGAACGGCCCCAGCCGGCGCAGGCCGTCGACCAGCGACAGGCTGGCCGCCGCGGCGTCGAGGGCGCCGTCGAGGCTCAGGCTCGGCGCCAGGGCGCCGGCGTCGAGATCGCGGAAGCGTTCGGCGAGGAAGGCGCGGAAGTCGGCGAGGCGCTCGCGGGCCAGCGAGAAGCCGGCGGCCATCGCGTGGCCGCCGCCCTTGCTCAGGATGCCGGCCTGGCGGGCGGCGATCACCGTCGTGCCGAGATCGAGACCGGGCACCGAGCGGCCCGAGCCCTTGCCCTCGTCGCCCTCGAAGGCGATGACCAGCGCCGGGCGGCCGAAGCGCTCCTTGAGCCGGCCGGCGACGATGCCGATGACGCCGGCATGCCAGCCGTCGCCGGCGGCGACCAGCACCGGGCCGGACTCGTCGACCATGGCTTCGGCCTGGGCGACGGCCTGGTCCAGCACCGCCGCCTCGATCTCCTGGCGCTCGCGGTTGAACTCGTCGAGCCGGCGCGCCAGCTCGGCGGCCTCGGCGGGATCGTCGCAGGCGAGCAGCCGGGCGCCGAGATCGGCGTTGCCGACGCGCCCCCCGGCATTGACGCGCGGTCCGAGCAGATAGCCGAGATGGTAGGCGTCGAGCCGCTCGCGCACGCCGGCGACGTCGGCCAGCGCCGCCAGCCCGGCATTGCCGCGCTTCGCCGCCACCTTGAGCCCCTGGGCGACCAGCGCCCGGTTGACGCCGACCAGCGGCACGACGTCGCAGACGGTGCCGAGGGCGACGAGGTCGAGCCAGCGCATCAGGTCCGGCCCGGCGGCGGCGCCGTACCAGCCGGCGGCCTTCAGCCCGCGATTGACCGCGACGACCAGCAGGAAGGCGACGCCGACGGCGGCCATGTGGCCGTGCGGACTGGTTTCGTCGAGGCGGTTGGGATTGACCACCGCCACGGCCTTCGGCAGCGCCGGCTCGGCGCCGTGGTGGTCGACGACGACGACGTCGAGCCCGGCCGCCGCCGCCGCCTCCAGCGGCTCGAACGCGGTGACCCCGCAATCGACGGTGACCACCACCGAGACGCCCTCGTCCTTGAGCTTGCGCAGCGCCGCGACGCTGGGGCCGTAGCCTTCGGCGCGGTCGGGGATGTAGACCCGCACCCGCGCCCCGGCGGCGGCGAAGAATCGCTGCAGCAGCGCCGAGGAGGTGGCGCCGTCGACGTCGTAGTCGCCGAACACGCATATTTGCTCGCCGGCCGACACCGCGGCGACCAGGCGCTCGACGGCGGCGTCCATGTCCTTGAGATGCGACGGGTCGGGCAGCAGGTCGCGCAGCGTCGGGTTGAGGAAGATCTCGGCCTCGTCGAGGCCGATGCCGCGGCCGGCCATCACGCGGCCGACCAGTTCGGGCACGTCGAGGCGCTGGCACAGGGCGAGGGCGATGCGGTCGTCGGTCAGCCGCGCCCGCCAGCGGCGGCCGGAGAACGAACGTTCGACGCCGAGGAAGGCGGCGTCGGCGGGGGCGAGGATGCCGGTGGTCATGGTCGGGGAGACTACCACGTTCGCTCCGGCCGCAGGAAGGCGTCCGGCGCGAAAGGGGGTGCCGCGGCGGCCAAGCCGGCATATGGCGCCGATGCCCGCGGGCGCCGCCGGCCCGCCGTCCCCATGTGAACGGGATGGCCGGCGAATCCTGCGGGCCCCTTCCCATCCGGAGCCTCTGCCATGACCCGTCACAAATTCCGCGTCGGCCAGATCGTGCGTTACTGCCAGCAGCGGCTGGTCGGCGGCACCGTCGAGGGCGACTTCAGCATCCAGCGGCTGCTGCCGCCGACCGGCGCCGACATGCAGTACCGCATCCGCTCGACCGACGAAGCCGTCGAGCGGGTGGCGCGCGAGAGCGAGCTCAGCGACGGCGCCGCCGTGCAGGCGCTGGCCCAGGAGCTGTACGCCGCCCAGGACGGCAGCGGCGTGCCGTGGACCCGGCGCACCATCGACGTGCAGCGCGCCTGGCTGACCACCGCCCGCGCCGCCCACCGGGCCTAGGCGATGACGCGGCGCCGGGATCGCGCGGCCGGTCAGCTGCGCCCGAACAGCTTCTCGATGTCGGCGAGCTTGAGCTCGACATAGGTCGGGCGGCCGTGGTTGCACTGCCCCGAATGCGGCGTCGCCTCCATCTGGCGCAGCAGCGCGTTCATCTCCTCGACCGACAGCGAACGCCCGGCGCGGACGCTGCCGTGGCAGGCGATGGTGCCGCAGACCTCGGCGATGCGCTCGTTGAGCGCCAGCGCCTCGCCCCATTCGGCGATCTCGTCGGCGAGGTCGCGGACCAGGCCCTGGACGTCGCCGTCGCCGAGCAGCGCCGGCACCTCGCGCACCACCACCGCGTCGGGGCCGAGCGGCTCGACGATCAGGCCGAACGCGGCCAGCTCGCCGGCGCGCGCCAGCACGTGGCCGGCGCCTTCCGCGCCGAGCTCGACGACCTCGGGCAGCAGCAGCATCTGCCGCGCGACGCCGCCGGCCGCCATCTGCGCCTTCATGCGCTCGTAGACCAGGCGCTCGTGGGCGGCGTGCTGGTCGACCAGCACCAGGCCGTCGGCGGTCTGGGCGACGATGTAGGTGTGGTGGAGCTGCGCCCGCGCGACGCCCAGCGGATAGCCCTGGGCGGCGGCCGGCGGCGGCGCCTCGGTGCGGGCCTGCGGCGGCGCGTCGAAATTCGGCAGCCCGGGGCGGTCGGCGAGCCCGACCGGCGCCTGGGCGGCGAAGGACGCGGCGAGCAGGTCGGGGCGCGGCGGCGCGCTCCAGCCTGCGCCGCCGCCCATGGCGCCGCCGGGCCGGAAACCGCCGAGCGCCGCGCCGGCGACCGTGGTGGCGGCGCGGTGGCCGGCCTCGGCCAGCGCGTGCTTGAGCGCGCCGACGATCAGGCCGCGCACCAGCGCCGGGTCGCGGAAGCGCACCTCGGCCTTGGCGGGATGGACGTTGACGTCGACCTCGGCCGGCGGCAGCTCGACGAACAGCGCCACCAGCGGATGGCGGTCGGAGGCCAGGAAGTCCTGGTAGGCGCCGCGCACCGCGCCGTGCAGCAGCCGGTCGCGCACCGGCCGGCCGTTGACGAACAGGTATTGCGCCGCCGTCGTCGGCTTGTTGAGCGTCGGCAGGCCGGCATGGCCGGTCAGCCGCACGCCCTGCCGCTCGGCGGCGATCTCCAGCGCGTTGGCGGCGAAGTCGCGGCCCATCACCGCGGAAAGCCGCTCGAGCCGCGCGCCGGCGCCGCGGCAGGCCGGCAGCCTGACCAGGCTGCGGCTGCCGTCGGTCAGCGACAGCGCGACCTGCGGATGCGCCATGCCGAGGCGCTCGAGGACGTCGACGGCGTGCGAGATCTCGGTGCGCACGGCCTTGAGGAACTTCAGCCGCGCCGGCGTCGCGTAGAACAGGTCGCGGACCTCGACGCGGGTGCCGGGCGGGTGCGCCGCCGGCTCGGGCGCGTGCTTGACGCCGCCCTCGACGAAGATCGACCACGCCGATTCGGCGCCGGCCGGGCGCGAGGTGATGCGCAGGCGCGACACCGAGCCGATCGAGGGCAGCGCCTCGCCGCGGAAGCCCAGGGTCAGGATCTCGGTGAGGTCGTCGTCGGGCAGCTTCGAGGTGGCGTGGCGCTCGACCGCGACCGCCAGCTCGTCCGGGCCCATGCCGCAGCCGTCGTCGGTGACCGCGATCAGCGCCTGGCCGCCCTCGGACAGCACGACCTCGACGCGGCCGGCGCCGGCGTCGATCGCGTTCTCGACCAGCTCCTTGACGGCGCTGGCCGGCCGCTCGACGACCTCGCCGGCGGCGATGCGGTTGACCAGGGTGGAGGGCAGCAGGCGGATCGGCATGGGGCCTCGCTCGCGGTGACGATGCGCCACCCTTAGCGCCGCCGGGCGATGCGGCGCAACCCCGAGCTTCGCCCCGCGCTCAATAGCCGCGCCGGCGGTCGACGAGTCCCGTCGGCGGCCGCCCGGCCGCGAGCCGGGCGAGATTGGCGGCGACCTGGCGCGCCGCCGGCCCCGGCGGGGTGACCGCGGCCACATGCGGGGTGACCAGCACCTTCGGATGCGTCCACAGCGGCGAGTCCGCCGGCAGCGGCTCGGCGGCGAAGACGTCGAGCACGGCGCCGCGCAGGCGCCCCGAATCGAGCGCCGCCAGCAGGTCTTCGGTCACGATCGCGTCGCCGCGGCCGACATTGACCACCGCGGCGCCCGGCGGCAGCAGCGCCAGGCTGCCGGCATCGAGCAGGCCGCGGGTCTCGGCCGTCGCCGGCAGCACCGAAATCACCACGTCCGAGCGCGCCAGCAGCGCCCGCAGGCCATCGCCGCCGCTGAAGACCGGCAGGTCCGACCCGCCGGGCGCCCGGCGCCAGCCGGCGACGTCGTAGCCGCGACTGGCCAGGCCGCGCGCCACCGCGCCGCCGAGCATGCCGAGGCCGAGCACGCCGACGCGCGTCTCGGCGGCGGCGCGCGCCGCCTCGGGCCGCCATTCGGCGCGCCGGGCGTAGAGGTCGAAGTCGCGCTGGAACCACAGCACCGAAAACAGCGCGTAGTCCAGCATCTGCGCCGCCATGCCGGCATCCTCGAGCCGCAGCAGCGGCACGGAGGCCGGCAGGTCGTCGCGGCCGAGGAAGCGGTCGACGCCGGCGCCCAGCGCGAACACCGCTTTCAGCTTGGCGAAGCGCGCGAACAGCCCCGGCGGCGGCGCCCAGGCGGCGACGTATTCGACGGCGGCGGGATCGGGAGCGTCGGCGGCGGTGACGACGGCCAGGCCGGCATCGGCGAAGGCGGCGCGCCAGCGGTCCTCGTTCTCGGGGGCGTGGAGGTAGAGCATGCGCGAGCTTAGCACGCCGATTTCCCTATGGCATCGCCGCCCCGCCGCCCCGACATGACCCGTATGGACCGGCGCCTGTGGGACATCAGCCCGGCCCTGCGGCCCGGCATGCCGGGCTGGCCGGGCGACACGCCTTACGCCGAGGAGCGGACCTGGGCGATCGGTCCCGGCTGCCCGGTCAACGTCGCGCGCATCACCCTGTCGAGCCATGCCGGCGCCCATGCCGACGCGCCGCTGCACTACGACGCGCAAGGCGCGCCGGTCGGCGGGCTCGACCTCGACCGCTATCTCGGGCCGTGCCGGCTGATCGACGTCGCCGGGCGCGGCACCGTGCGGCCGCGACATCTCGACGGCGCGCTGGACGGCGTGCCGCCGCGGGTGCTGCTGCGCACCTACGCCCGCAGTCCCGAGGCCTGGGACCCCGACTTCGCGGCGGTGGCGCCGGAAACGATCGACCTGTTGGCGGCACGCGGCGTCGTGCTGGTCGGCGTCGACACGCCGTCGCTCGACCCGGCGGCCTCGAAGACGATGGACGCCCACGGCCGGGTCCGGGCGCACGGCATGGGCATCCTCGAAGGCCTGGTGCTCGACGGCGTGCCGGCCGGCGACTGGGAGCTGATCGCCCTGCCGTTGAAGCTCGCCGATCTCGACGCCGCGCCGGTGCGCGCGGTGCTGCGCGAGTTGGCGCGATGATCGGCCGCGACGACGTCCTCGCCCTCGACGCCGCCGATCCGCTGGCCGGATGCCGCGCGCGGTTCGCGCTGCCCGACGGCGTGATCTATCTCGACGGCAATTCGCTGGGGGCCCTGCCCAGGGCGGCGGCCGACGCGGTGGCGCGCACCGTTCACGCCGAATGGGGCGAGGGCCTGATCCGGTCGTGGAACGCCGCCGGCTGGATCGACATGCCGAGCCGCGTCGGCGACAAGATCGGCCGGCTGATCGGCGCCGCCCCCGGCCAGGTGGTCGCCGCCGATTCGACCTCGGTGAACCTGTTCAAGGCGCTGACGGCGGCGTTGCGGCTGCGGCCCGGCCGGCGGGTGATCGTCTCGGAGCGCGGCAATTTCCCGACCGACCTCTATGTCGCGCAAGGCCTGGCCGAGCTGCGCCTCGTCGAGCGGCTGCCAGAGGGCATCGACGACGCGGTCGCGGCGGTGATGGCGACGCATGTCGACTATCGCAGCGGCGCCGTGCACGACATGCAAGCCGTCACCGAAGCGGCGCACGCCGCCGGGGCGCTGATGGTCTGGGACCTCGCCCACAGCGCCGGGGCGATGCCGCTCGACCTCGACGGCTGCGGCGTCGACCTGGCGGTCGGCTGCGGCTACAAATACCTCAACGGCGGCCCCGGCGCGCCGGCCTTCCTCTACGTCGCCCGCCGCCACCTCGCGGGATTCGCGCAGCCGCTGACCGGCTGGATGGGCCATGCGGCGCCGTTTTCGTTCGAGACCGGCTACCGGCCGGCGCCCGACATCCGCCGCGCCCTGTGCGGCACGCCGCCGGTGCTCGGGCTGGCGGCGCTGGAGGCGGCGGTCGAGGACCTGCTGGCCGTCGACATGGCGGCGATCCGCGCCAAGAGCCTGTCGCTGACGCGGCTGTTCCGCGACCTCGTCGCGCAGGCGTGCCCGCTGCCCGTGTTCGGTCCCGCCGACCCGGCGGCCTGCGGCAGCCAGGTGTCGCTGCGCCACCCCCAGGCCTATGCGGTGATGCAGGCGCTGATCGCCGAGGGCGTCATCGGCGACGTCCGCGCCCCCGACCTCATGCGCTTCGGCTTCGCGCCGCTCTATGTCCGCCACCTCGACGTCTGGGACGCGGTGCAGGCGTTGACGCGCATCCTCGCCGAGGGCGCCTGGGACCGGCCCGAGTTCCACCGCCGCAACGCCGTCACCTGAGGAGCCCGCCATGAGCGACGACGCCCATACCGACTTCTCGGCCGAGATGAGCTACGGCGACTATCTCGGGCTCGACGCGCTGCTCGGCGCCCAGGCGCCGCTGTCGCCGCACCACGACGAGCTGTTGTTCATCGTCCAGCACCAGACCACCGAGCTGTGGCTGAAGCTGGTGATCCACGAGCTGTCGGCGGCCAAGGCGCAGATCGCCGCCGACGACCTCGGCCCGGCGTTCAAGATGCTGGCGCGGGTGTCGCGGGTGATGGGCGTGCTGATCCAGGCCTGGGACGTGCTCGCGACGCTGACGCCCAGCGAATACACCGCGTTCCGGCCGTTCCTCGGCAGGTCCTCGGGCTTCCAGTCCTACCAGTACCGGATGATCGAGTTCCTGCTCGGCAACAAGAACGCCGCCATGGTCAATCCCCACCGCCACCGCCCCGAGATCGCCGCCCGGCTCGACGACGCGCTGCGGGCGCCCAGCCTCTACGACGAGGCGATCCGCGCCCTGGCCCGCGCCGGCCTCGCCGTGCCGGCCGATCGCCTGGAGCGCGACTTCACGCAGGCCTACCGGCCCGACGACGGCGTCCGCGCCGCCTGGGCCGCCGTCTACCGCGCGCCCGGGCGCCACTGGAGCCTGTACGAACTGGCCGAGAAGCTGGTCGACCTCGAGGACGCGCTGCGCCAGTGGCGTTTCCGCCACGTCACCACCGTCGAGCGGGTGATCGGCGCCAAGCCGGGAACCGGCGGCACCCCCGGCGTGCCCTATCTGCGGCGCATGCTGGAGGTGCGGCTGTTCCCGGAGCTGTGGGATCTCAGGACCGAGCTCTAGCCCGGCATGCCGTCGATGCGCGGCCTGGTCAGGATCGGCCAGTAGACGATCGCGAACACCAGCCAGCCCAGGGTCCAGGCGGTGGCGGCGCCGTGGATGCCGATCTCGCCGGGCACGAACACCCGCAGCACCGCGGCGGCGATCACCAGGACATAGGCCAGCACCGTCCATTTCGACGGCACCAGCGGCCGGCCGGAATGGCCGAGCGCGGCGCGCGAGGCCACCGCCAGGATCATCACCGCGATGCCGCCCACCGTCACCGCGTGCAGCGCCGCGAACGGCGAGACCGGCGCGCCCATGTCGGACGCCGCCTTGAGCAGGAAGCCGATCGGCAGCCAGACATAGGCGGCGTGCAGGATCCACACCAGCGGCAGCTTGGCCGTCCGGTGCGGGTGCCAGCCGGTCATGCGCGCCAGCAGCACCAGCCCGGCGAACAGCGCCGCGGCGCCCGACCACGGGCTCATCGGCGCGATCGCCTCGGCGGCGACGACGGCGAGGACCGCCGGCACCGCGGCGCGGTCGAGCGAGGGCGGCGTGCCGCATTCGACCTGGATGCCGGCCATGCGCAACCCGCTCTGGGTGAAGGCCGGCACGACGCGGCCGCCGATCAGCGCCACCAGCGCGGCGATCAGATAGACCGCCGCCCACAGCGCCTGGGCGACGCCGAGATGCCAGGCCAGGTTGAGGCCGGCCAGCACCATCAGCATGGCCGGAACCTGGTAGTTGCGCGCGTTGCGCGCCCGCCAGACGTCCTGGCCGATGAACAGCGCCAGCACCGGCAGGAACAGCAGGTCGAGCCACGGCAGCACGCCGGTGGCCATGGCGATGCGCCCGGCGAGGTAGAGGCCGATCAGCAGCAGCAGCCGGAGCCCGAGGATCGGCGCGCCGTTGGTCCATTTCGGCACCGCCGCCATCAGGAAGCCGGCGATGGCGGCGCCGGCGAAGCCGAACACCATCTCGTGGCCGTGCCAGGCGACGTCGAGCGGCAGATGGCCCATCCAGGCGGCCAGCCACAGCGGCATCAGGCTCGCCGCCGCGAGGGCCGTGAACAGGAAGAACGGCCGATGGCCCGAGGCCAGCACCGCCGGCCCGTTATGGACGTGGCTGGGTTCGGTCAGGGGAATGGTGATGCGCATGCGTCGCTCAGCTCCTTGGCACGATGGCCGGAGCAAAGCACGGAATGGCGAAGACTTCGTTGTCCACGGTCAAACAAAACTCCCTCCCCCGCCTGCGGGGGAGGGAGAGGAGGAAGCGCCCGTTCAGGTCCATCGCGGCGTGTACTTCGCCACCGCGCGGTACTGCGGCGGCCAGTCGATCGGCCAGTCGTAATGATAGGCGGCGTGGCGGGTCCAGTAGGGATCGGCGAGGTGCATGCGGGCGATCACCACCAGGTCGGCGCGGCCGCCGGCGACGATGGCGCTGGCGTCGCCGAAGGACTGGACGTTGCCGACCGTCATCGTCGCCATGCCGGCGTCGAGCCGCAGCCGGGTCGAGAACGGCGTCTGGAACAGCCGGCCGTAGACCGGCTCCTGGTCGCACACCACCTGCCCGGCCGAGACGTCGACGATGTCGCAGCCGGCCTCCTTCAGCGCCGCCAGCAGCGCCAGGGCGTCGTCGTGGGAAAAGCCGCCCGGCTTCCAGTCGGTGGCCGAGATGCGCACCGAGATCGGCTTGTCCGCGGGCCAGGCGGCGCGCACGGCCCGGAACACCTCCAGCGGATAGCGCATGCGGTTCGCGATCGGGCCGCCGTATTCGTCGCCCCGCGCGTTGGTCAGCGGCGACAGGAAGGTCGACAGCAGGTAGCCGTGGGCGAAGTGGATCTCGATCATGTCGAAGCCCGCCGCCTCGGCGTTGCGCGCCGCATTCACGTAATCGCCCAGCACCTTGTCCATGTCGGCGCGGGTCATCTCGCGCGGGGTGTGGCAGAAGTCGGCATAGGGGATCGGCGACGGCGCCACCACGTCCCAGTTGCCCGCGGGCAGCGGCTGGTCCATGCCCTCCCAGGCCAGGCGGGTCGAGGCCTTGCGGCCGGCATGCGAGAGCTGCAGGCAGGTCTTCGCGAACGTGCTGGCATGGATGTAGTCGTTGATCCGCTTCCAGGCGGCGACGTGGCGGGAGTCCCAGATGCCGGTGTCGCCGGGCGAGATCCGCGCCTCGGGGCTGATCGCCGTGGCCTCGGCGTAGACCAGGCCGGCGCCGCCCATGGCGCGGCTGCCGAGATGGACCAGGTGCCAGTCGCCGACGACGCCGTCCTCGGCCGAGTACATGCACATCGGGCTGACGACGACGCGGTTTTCCAGCACCATCCCGCGCAGCCGGAACGGCGTGAAGATCGGCGGCGCGGCGCGGCCCGAGGGATGCGGCGCCACGCCGGCCCGGGCGCGCGCGCGCTCGTCCAGCCAGGCCTCGACCCGGGCGACGAAGCCGGGATCGCGCAGCGCGAGGTTGTCGTGGTTGATGCGCATCGAGCGGCTGAGCAGGCTGTAGGCGAACTGCAGCGGCTCCAGCCGGCCGAAATAGCGCTCGGTCTCCTCGAACCACTCCATGCTGACCTGGGCGGCGCGCTGCAGGCTGTCGACGACCGGCTCGCGCGCCGCCTGATAGGCGGCCAGGGCCTGCGCGCGGTCGGCATGCTCGTCGAGCGCGCGGGCCAGTTCGACGGCGTCCTCCATCGCCAGCTTGGTGCCCGAGCCGATCGAGAAATGCGCCGTGTGCAGGGCGTCGCCCATCAGCACCATGTCGTCGTGGAAATAGCGGGCGTTGCGGATGCGCGGAAAGCTGCGCCAGATCGAGTTGTTGCCGATCAGCCGCTCGCCGGCGAGCTGTTCGGCGAAGACCCGCTCGCAATGGCGGATGGTCTCGGCCTCGGAGGCGCCGTCGAGGCCGGCGCGGGCCCAGGTGTCGGCGGTGCACTCGACGATGAACGTGCTCATGCCCGGCATGTAGCTGTAGCAGTGCGCCCGCCACAGCCCGTGCTCGGTCTCGTTGAAGTAGAAGGTGAAGGCGTCGAAGCGCTTCGACGTGCCCAGCCAGACGAACTTGTTCGGCCGCATCTCCTCCTCGGCGCCGAATTCGGCGGCGAAGCGGCGGCGCACCAGCGAGTTGACGCCGTCGGCGGCGACGATCAGGTCGGCCTCGGGCAGTTCCGCGACCTCGACCTGGTGGCGGACCTCGACGCCGAGCTCCAGCGCGCGGGCCTCCAGGATCTGCAGCAGTTTCAGCCGCTGCATGCCGGCGAAGCCGTGGCCGCTCGAGGTCAGCACCTCGCCCTGGTAGTGGATGTCGATGTCGTCCCAGTGGACGAAGCTGTCGGTGATCGCGTGGTAGGTCTCGCGATCGGCGTCCTTGAAGCCCTCCATCGTCTCGTCCGAGAACACGACGCCGAAGCCCCAGGTGACGTCCTTGGGGTTGCGCTCGAGAATCGTCAGGCGCCAGTCCGGGCGGCGCTTCTTCATCAGGAGCGCGAAATACAGCGCGCCGGGGCCGCCGCCGATGCAGGTGATGTTCATGGGTTGGGTTCCTCGTTGCATACGCCCCTCTCCCGCCCGCGGGAGAGGGAGGGGCCCGCCGCGCAGCGGCGCGGCCCCCACCCCACCCCTCCCCCGCAAGCGGGGGAGGGAGCAAAATACGGCGCCATCACGCCCCCTTGGCCTGCTCGCGCAGCTTGAACCGCTGCAGCTTGCCGGTCGGGGTCTTGGGCAGGGCGTCGAGGAATTCGACGGCGCGCGGGTACTTGTACGGCGCGATCGTCCTCTTGACGTGGTCCTGGATGTCGGCGACCAGGCGCTGGCTCGGGCCTTCGCCGTCGCGCAGCACGACATAGGCCTTGACGATCTGGCCGCGCTCCTCGTCCGGCGCCCCGATCACCGCGCATTCGGCGACCTTGGGGTGCGACAGCACCGCGTTCTCGACCTCGGGGCCGGAGATGTTGTAGCCGGCCGAGATGATCATGTCGTCGCCGCGCGCCACGAACCAGAAATAGCCGTCCTCGTCCTGGCGGTAGATGTCGCCGGTGACGTTCCAGCCCTTCTTGACGTAGCCGCGCTGGCGCTCGGGGTCGTCGAGGTAGCGGCAGCCGGTCGGCCCCTTGACCGCCAGCCAGCCCTGGGTCTCGCCGGGGGCCAGGTCGTCGCCGTCGCGGTCGACCAGCTTGGCCTGGTAGCCGGGGATCGCCTTGCCGGTCGAGCCGGGGCGGATGTCGTCGCCGGCGGCCGAGATGAAGATGTGCAGCATCTCGGTCGAGCCGATGCCGTCGACGATGCGGATGCCGGTGGCGTCGAACCACAGGTCCGAGGTCGCCTTGGGCAGCGCCTCGCCGGCCGAGACGCACAGCCTGAGGCTGGCGATGTCGTAGTCCTTGGCCAGCGGCGCCAGCGCCCGGTAGCCGGTCGGCGCCGTGTACATGCCGGTCACCCTGTAGCGCTGCACCGTCTCCAGCAGCGTCGTCGGCCCGAACTTCTCGACCAGCACCGTCGCGGCGCCGAAGCGGAACGGGAACAGCACATGGGCGCCGAGGCCGAAGGTGAAGGCCAGCGGCGGCGAGCCGACGAAGACGTCGTCGGGACGCACGCCGATCACGTGGCGGGCGAAGGTGTCGCAGGTCGCCAGCATGTCGCGGTGGAAGTGCATCGTGCCCTTGGCGCGGCCCGTCGTGCCCGAGGTGAAGGCGATCAGCACGACGTCGTCGGCGGCGCCGTCATAGGCCTGGAAGCCGCCCGGCCTGGCCGCCATGGCGCGGTCGAGCTCGGCGTCGGCCTCGCCCAGGCTGGAGAAGGTCATCACCCGTTCCAGCCGCTTCGAGGCCTCGCGGGCGTTCGCGGCCTCCTCGACCAGGCTGTCCTGGCACAGGCAATGGCGGATCTCGGCCTTCTCGGCGATGTAGGCCAGCTCGCCCGCGCGCAGCAGCGGCATCGTCGCGACGACGACGCCGCCCAGCTTGGCGACGGCGAACCAGGCGGCGACCATCATCGGATTGTTGAAGCCGCGCAGCAGCACGCGGTTGCCGGGGATCACGCCCAGATCCTCGCTCAGCACCCGGGCGACGCGGTCGACCTTGTCCTTCAGCTCGGCATAGGTCCAGCAGGCGTCGGCGAAGAACAGCGCCGGCCGGTCGCCGAAGCGTTCGGCGGTGCGGTCGATCAGCTCGGCGGCGCAGTTCAGGCGCTCGGGGTAGGCGAGCTCCGGCACGCCGGAGAAGTCCATCTCGGGCCACAGCTCGCGCGGCGGCAGATGGTCGCGGGCGAAGGTGTCGTAGGCGGTCATGACGGCCCTCCCGTTTGGCCGCGGCGCCGGTCGGCGAAGGCCGCCAGCGTCTGGTTGGCGATGACGAGTTTCTGAATCTCGCTGGTCCCTTCGTAGATGCGCAGGGCGCGGACCTCGCGGTAGAGGCGCTCGACCGGCTGGCCGGAGACGACGCCGAGGCCGCCCCACAGCTGCACCGCCTTGTCGATCACCGTCTGCGCCGCCTCGGTGGCGAACAGCTTGGCCATCGACGCCTCGCGGCTGACCCGGCGCTTCTCGACGTCCTTGGTCCAGGCGGCGCGGTAGACCAGCAGGGCGGCGGCGTCGACGTCGGTCGCCATCTCGGCCAGCTTGGCCTGGGTCATCTGATAGTCGGCCAGCGGCCGGCCGCCGATCAGCCGCGCGTTGGCGCGGCCCAGTCCCTCGTCGAGGGCCCGGCGCGCGAAACCCAGCGCCGCGGCGGCGACGGTCGAGCGGAACACGTCGAGCGTCGCCATGGCGATGCGGAAGCCGTCGCCGGGCGCACCGAGCAGGCGGTCGGCGGGAATGCGGCAGCCGTCGAAGCGCAAGCTGCCGAGCGGATGCGGCGCGATCACCGGGATGCGCTCGGCCACCGAAAAGCCGGGATCGTCGGGGGTGACGACGAAGGCCGAGATGCCCTTGGCCCCCGGCGCCTCGCCGCTGCGCGCGAAGACGACGTACTGGTCGGCGAGGCCGGCGTTGGAGATCCAGGTCTTGGCGCCGTCGAGCACCCAATGATCGCCGTCGCGCCGCGCCGTCGTGGTCATCGCCGCCGGGTCGGAACCGGCCTCGGCCTCGGAGATCGCGAAGGCGGCGACGCGCTCGCCGGCGGCGACGCCGGGCAGCCAGCGGTTTTTCTGCTCGGGCGTGCCGAACAGCGAAATCGGCCCGGTGCCGAGGCCCTGCATCGCGAAGGCGAAATCGGCCAGCCCGGAGTGGCGGGCCAGGATCTCGCGGCTGAGGCACAGCGCGCGGACGTCGAGCTCGCCGGTGCAGGCCCGCAGCCAGCCGGCTTTCCCGAGCGCCTGGACCATGGCGCGGGTGACGGCGTCGAGGCCGGCGTCATCGCGAACGCGATGCTCGGCCTCGATCAGCGGCGCCAGCGCGCTCTCGCACCACGCCGCCAGGCCGCGGGCGCGTTCGCGGTGGACATCGTCGAGGAACGGCCAGCGCAGATAGGTCTCGTCGGCCATCAGTCGCCCTCGAACACCGGCTTGCGCTTCTCGACGAAGGCGCGGTAGGCGCGCTCGAAATCCTTGGTCTGCATGCAGATCGCCTGCGCCTGGGCCTCGGCCTCGAGCGCCTCGTCGATGCCCATGTCCCATTCCTGGTGCAGGCAGCGCTTGGTCATCGCATGGGCGAAGGTCGGGCCGTGCGCCAGGCCATGCGCCATCCGCCAGGCCGTGTCGAAGACCTCTTCGGCCGGCACGACGTCGTTGAAGAAGCCCCAGGCGCGGCCTTCCTCGGCGCCCATCACGCGGCCGGTGTAGAGCAGCTCCGAGGCGCGGCCGTGGCCGATGATCCGCGGCAGGATGGCGCAGGCGCCCATGTCGCAGCCGGCCAGGCCGACCTTGGTGAACAGGAACGCGACCTTGGCCGCCGGCGTGCCGTAGCGCAGGTCCGAGGCCATGGCGAGGATCGCCCCCGCCCCCACGGCGACGCCGTCGATCGCCGCGACGATCGGCTGCGGGCAGGCGCGCATCGCCTGGACGACGCTGCCGGTCATGCGGGTGAAGGCCAACAGGCCGCCCATGTCCATGCCGGTCAGCGGCGCGATGATGTCGTGGACGTCGCCGCCCGAGCAGAAATTGCCGCCGGCGCCGGTGATCACCAGCGCCTTGACGTCGGTGGCGAACTGCAGCGCCCGCAGGGTGTCGCGCAGCTCGGCGTAGCTGTCGAAGGTCAGCGGATTCTTGCGGTCGGGGCGGTCGAGGGTGATGGTGCCGACCCGCTCGCGCACCTCCCAGCGGAAATGCTTCGGGGTCAGCGCGGCCCCTTCGATGACGTACATGGCGGACGGTCCTCGTGTTCCTGGTTGTCGTCGCGTTCGGCCGCCGCCCTGAGGCGGCCGATGAGTCCGTGCAGGCGCTCCTGCTCGTCGTGCGTCAGCCCCGAGACGATCTCGCGGATCCAGCCCTGCATCTCGGGCGCCATGGCGGCGAAGCGCGTCCGGCCGCCGGCGGTCAGGCGGACGATGCTCGAGCGGCGGTCCGCGGGCACCGGCAGGCGCTCGACCAGGCCGTCCTCGACCATGCGCTCGACCAGGCCGGTGATGTTGCCCTTGGTCACCATCATCCGCTCCGACAGCCGCCCCAGGGTCATGCCGTCGGCGGCGCGGTCGAGCTGGGCCAGCGCGTCGAAGCGCGGCATGGTGGTGTCGAAGTTGCGCTGCAGCCGCCGGCGCAGCCGCGCCTCGATCAGTCCGGCCGTCGCCAGCAGGCGCAGCCACAGCCGGACCGGCAAGGCCTCGTCCTCGGGCTCGACCAGCCGGGCGCGGCCGTTCGCCTGGCCCAGGCACAGCCCGACCACCGCGGCGGCGACCTCCTCGGGGCGGATCAGCCGGCCCTGCGGATTGAGCCGCGCCAGGCTGTCGCGCGCCGCATCCGCGCTGCGGCCGGTGGCGGCGACGATCTTGGCGACCGAGTCGCGGGTCATGTCGGTGTCGACGAAGCCGGGGCAGACGGCGTTGACGGTGACGCCGCCGCCCTGCAGCTCGGCGGCCAGCGCCCGCACCAGGCCGAGCAGCGCGTGCTTGGCGGCGCAATAGGCCGAGACGTAGGGATGGCCTTCGAGCGCCGCGGTCGAGGCCACGGCCACGATGCGGCCCCATCCCGCCGCCTTCATGCCCGGCAGCACCGCCCGGATGCAGTGGTGGGCGGAATGCAGGTTGAGCCGCAGCATCTCGTCGAGCAATGCGGCGTCGGTGCGCTGATAGGGCGCCGAGCGCGCACCGCCGGCGTTGGCGACCAGCACCGCGACCGGGCCGAAGCGCTCGGCGGCGGCCGCGAAGGCGCGGTCGACGGCCGCGGCCTCGGTGACGTCGGCGGTCTCGTAGGCCGCCTCGGCGCCGGCGGCGCGCAAGGCGGCGACGCGTTCCTCGAGGCTGGCCGCGGTGCGCCCGATCACCGTCACCGCCGCGCCCTCGGCGGCCAGCGCGTGCGCCACCGCCGCGCCGATGCCGCGCGAGCCGCCGGTGACCACCGCGTGGCGGCCGGCGAGGGAGAGCTGATCGGAAGTCGTAGTCGCCATCTGTCGCAAGCGTCCTTTGCCAACGAAGAAAGTTTATGCATAAACTATCTCCGAAATCCACTAGTCCAGAAGGAGGATGAGCGCCATGGAGATCCTGAACCCGCCGGGCTGGCCGCGGCCCAAAGGCTACAGCAACGGCATCTCGGCGCGCGGGCGCATGGTGTTCGTCGCCGGCATGGTCGGCTGGACGCCCGAGGAGAAGTTCGAGACCGACGACTTCGCCGGCCAGGTGCGCCAGGCGCTGACCAACATCGTCGCGGTGCTGAACGAGGCCGGCGCCAAGCCCGAGCACATCGTGCGCATGACCTGGTTCATCACCGACAAGGACGAGTACATGAACGCCGCCAAGGAGATCGGCGCCGCCTACCGCGAGATCATCGGCCGCCACTATCCGGTGATGGCGGTGATCGTCGTCAAGGGCCTGATCGAGACCGGCGGCAAGGTCGAGATCGAGACGACGGCGGTGGTGCCGGACTGATCCGGGGCGAGCGCCCCGCTATCCGGCGATCAAGGAGCCGTCACCCGCAGCTGCCGCCGCCGCAGCAGGAATCGCCGCCCTTGTCCGAGGTGCCGCAGATGCGGCCCTCGGCGGCGGCGGCGCGCCTGGCCAGCACGGCGACGACCAGCAGCACGGCGATGACGGCGATCCAGGCGACGACGAAGGTGTTCACGGGCGGGCTCCGGGATTGCGATGCCGGACAGCCATAGCATGCCCGGCCGGCCGCGTCGGTGACGAAATCACCGTCCGCCCCGGACCCGCGTCAGGAAGCCCGAGGCCTCGCGCCGCAGCGCCCCGGCCGGTTCGGCGAGGTCGCCGGCGGTCAGTCGCCCGCCGGCGCCAGGAAGCGCAGGAACTCCTGGGCCACCGAATCCCACGAGAACGCCTCGGCATGGCGGCGGCACAGCTCCGGCGGGACGGCCAGCGCGCGCAGCGCCGCAGCGCGCAGGTCGGCATCGAGGACGCCGGCGCCCGAGCCGCCGATCACGTCGCGCGGGCCGGTGACCGGGAAGGCGGCGACGGGAACGCCGCAGGCCAGCGCCTCCAGCATCACCAGGCCGAAGGTGTCGGTCAGGCTGGGGAAGACGAAGGCGTCGGCGGCCGAGTAGCAGCGCGCCAGCTCGGCGTCGCCGTTGGCGATGTGGAACAGCACCCGCGGATAGCGGCGCATCAGCGCCGCGCGCGCCGGGCCGTCGCCGACCACCACCTTGCTGCCCGGCAGGTCGAGGTCGAGGAAGGCCGGCAGGTTCTTGTCCACGGTGACGCGGCCGACATAGAGAAAGATCGGCCGCGGCAGGGCGAACCGGTCCTTGGCCAGCGGCCGGAAGGTGGCGGCGTCGACGCCGTGCGACCATTGCCGCAGGTTGCCGAAGCCGCGCCCGGCCAGCTCGCGACGGACCGAATGCGACGGCACCAGCACCCCGGCCGAGGGCGCGTGGAAGCGGCGGACGGCCCGGAAGCCCCAGGACAGCGGCAGCCCGAGCCGCGCCTTGACGTAGTGCGGGAACTGGGTGTGGTAGGCGGTGGTGAAGGGAAAGCCGCGATCGAGGCACCAGCGCCGCGCCGCCCAGCCCAGCGGCCCCTCGGTGACCAGATGCACGGCGTCGGGCGCGAAGCCGTCGAGGAAGGCGGCGACGCCGCGCCCCGGCAGCACCGCCAGCCCGATCTCGGGGTAGCCGGGCATCGGCACGCGGCGGAAAGCCTCGGGCGTCAGCAGCCCGACCGCATGGCCGCGCGCCCGCAGGCGCCGCGCCAGCGTGTCGACGACGCGCACGACGCCGTTGCGCTGGGGATGCCAGGCGTCGGTGACGATGGCGACGCGCATGCTCAGGGCGCCGGCAGATAGCGCAGGCGATAGGCGTAGCGGCCGGCGACGCCGGCGACGTCCAGCGCCCCCCTGCCCTCGGCGGCCATCGCGTCGAACCGCGCCAGCACCGCCGGGCGGTGGAACACCCCGAACAGCGCCAGCCAGCGGCGCAGCAGCGCGCCGAACCAGGCCGGCAGCGCCGCCTGGTCCCAGAAGTCGACGACGTGCACGGCGCCGCCCGGGCGCAGATTGGCGAGCCCCCGCTCCAGCGCCGGCTCCCAGGCCGGGATCATCGACAGCACGTAGGAGAACAGCACCGCGTCGAAGCCGTCCGCGTCGGCGTATTCGTCGGCCAGACCGTGCACCAGCCGCACGCGCCGGCCGAGCCCGGCGGCGGCGGTCTTGCGCGCCGCCGTCCGAAGCATCGCCGCCGAGGCGTCGATGCCGACCAGCTCGGCTTGCGGATACAGCCGCGCCAGCCGGATCAGGTTGCGCCCGGTGCCGCAGCCGACCTCGAGCACCCGGGCGCCGGGCGGCAACGCCATCGCCGCCAGGGTGGCGTCGCGGCCGAGCAGGTAGAACCTGCGCGTCGGATCGTAGATGTGCCGCTGCAGGCGATACATCCGGTCCATCGCCGCGGCGGCCGCGACCACCGCCATGTCAGCGCTCCAGGACGTAGAGGTGGAATCCGCCGTAGATCGCCGAGCGGTCGCGGGCGCCGAGCTCCAGCGAGCGCTCGCGGCGATAGCCGAAGCGCGCCAGCAGGTCGTCGGGAACCTGGCCGGGCAGCGGGCTGTCCTCGGCGGCGGTGCGGAAGATCACCCGCGCGCCGGGCCGGCCGGCGCGGGCGATCTCGGCCCACAGCTCGGTCAGCTGGCGGCCGTCCATCCAGTCCTGGGCGTCGAGCAGCACCACGGCGTCGACGCTGCGCGCCGGCTGCTCGCGCAGGTGCTCGGTCACCGTGGTCAGCCGCACCTCGCCCCTGTCGGCGTGGGCGCGCAGGGACTCGAAGGCGCCCGGCTTGAGATAGTCGGGCACGGCGGCGCCGCTGGGATCGTAGCGGCGGCCGAAGGCCTGCCAGGCGAAGTAGTTGTCGGACAGCGGGAAGTCGCAGGCCAGCCGGCGCACGCGCTGGCGGCACAGATCGGCGAGATCGCCGCCGCCGGCCCGGCGCAGCGCGGCGGTCTGGCGCGGCGGGATGCCGAGGCTGTAGAGCGCGAAGGGCAGCTTGCCGGCCAGCCGCACCGGCAGGCTGTCGAAGACCGGCCCGACATGGCGATCGAACAGCGCCCGCTGCTCGTCGATGGTGGCCGCCGTCAGCAGCTTGCCCGGATCGTGGCCGAGCACCCGGCCGGCGACGTGCAGGAAGCCGATGAAGCGGCCGAGCAGGCTGCGGCCGTAGAAGCCGTCGGCGAACCAGCCGATGTTCTCGTCCCACCACTCGCGGGTGTCGGTCGGCAGCCGCGTCCGCAGCCGCAGGTGATAGCGCTCGACGTTCGCCGGATCGGCGCCGTCGCCGAACATGGCGAAGAAGTCGTCGTGCGTCGGCAGGTGGCGCGCCGCCGCCAGCTTGAGCCGGCTGAGATGGACGTGGCACGGGTTGAGATCGACGGCGGTGACCCGCGCCGGGCCGGCGGCCAGATAGGCCATCATGTTGCAGCCGCCCGAGGCGATGGTGACGACGCGGCTGTCGGCGTCGAGCGCCATCGCCTCGAGATCGACGCGCGGATCCTCCCAGATCTGGTTGTAGACGAAGCGGCCGAACCACCAGGCGAACAGGCGGTCGAGCAGGCCTTCACGGCTGATGGTCGGCTTCGTCGCCATCGCGTCCTGCAACAGGGCGTAGGTCATCGGGGTCCTTCGATGTCGGTTGGGGTTGGCGGAGGGGCGCCCTCAGGCGGCGGCGTTCCAGGCCGTGCCGTCGAGGGGCCGCAGGTTGGACAGGAACTGGCGCGCGCTGGCCTGCCAGGAATAGCCCTGGGCATGCTCGCGGCAGGCCGCGCGCCGGATGTCGAGCGCCGCCAGCGCGGCGCGGCGCAGGTCGTCGTCGAGAACGCCGACCGGCGCCTCGGCTATGACGTCGCGCGGACCGGGAACCGGATAGGCGGCGACCGGCAGTCCGGCGGCCAGCGCCTCCAGCAGCACCAGGCCGAAAGTGTCGGTGCGGCTGGGAAACACGAAGACGTCGGCGGCGGCGTAGTGCAGCGCCAGGTCGTCGCCGCTGCGGGCGCCGGCGAAGTGGACCTCGGGATGGGCGCGGCGCAGGGCCTCGAGCTGCGGGCCGTCGCCGACCACGAGCTTGCTGCCGGGCAGGTCGAGGTCGAGGAACGCGCCGACGTTCTTCTCGACCGCCACCCGGCCGACGTTGAGGAACACCGGCCGCGGCAGCTCGGGCAGGTCGGCGGGGCGCTCGCCCGGGCGCGGCCGGAACAGCTCGGTGTCGACGCCGCGCGACCAGCGGCGGATGTTGCGGAAGCCGCGCGTCTCGAGCTCGTCCTGGATGCTCCGGGTCGCCACCATCACCGAGGCCGCCGGCGCGTGGAAGCGGCGCATCATGGCGTAGGTGGCGCCCAGCGGCATGCGGAAGCGGGCGTGGAGGTACTCGGGGAAGCGGGTGTGGTAGGCGGTGGTGAAGGGGAGGCGGCGGCGCAGGCAGAACCGCCGCGCCGCCCAGCCCAGCGGCCCCTCGGTGGCGATGTGGATGGCGCAGGGCTGGTGGGCCTCGATCAGCTTCGCCACCCCGGCGCCGGGGGCCAGCACCAGGCGGATCTCCGGATAGGTCGGACAGGGGACGTTGCGGAACAGCTCGGGCGTGATCAGCAGCACCTCGTGGCCGAGGCGGGCCAGTTCGGCCCTCAGCGTGTCGAGGGTTCGCACGACGCCGTTGATCTGTGGATACCAGGCGTCGGAGACGACGAGAATGCGCATTCCGGGACCTTCGCGTCGAGGAAGGAGAATTGCCGCAACTCGGCCCAGCGGATGATCTCCAGCCGGCCGTCGCGGTGCTCGGCGAGAGCGGTGCAGCTCTCGACCCAGTCGCCGTCGTTGCAGTAGAGGATGCCGCCGACCTCGCGGGTCTCGGCATGGTGGATGTGGCCGCAGACGACGCCGTCGAAACCGCGCTGGCGGGCGTGGTCGGCCATCGCCTGCTCGAAGCGGCCGATGAACTGGACCGCGTTCTTGACCTTGTGCTTGAGATACGAGGACAGCGACCAGTACGGATAGCCGAGCCGCCGCCGCGCCAGGTTGAAGACGTGGTTCAGCGCCAGCGCCAGCGTGTAGGCGTGGTCGCCGAGCACCGCCAGCCAGCGCGCGTGGCAGACGACGCCGTCGAAGGCGTCGCCGTGCAGCACCAGCAGCCGCTTGCCGTCGGCGGTCTCGTGCTCGGCCTCGCGCACGCACAGGACGTCGCCGAACAGGTGGCCGGCGTAGTCGCGGGCGAACTCGTCGTGGTTGCCGGGCACGAACACGACGCGCGTGCCCTTGCGCGCCTTGCGCAGCAGCTTCTGGACGACGTCGTTGTGGGCCTGCGGCCAGTACCAGCCGCGCCGGAGCCGCCAGCCGTCGACGATGTCGCCGACCAGATACAGGCTTTCGGACTCGGTGTTTTTCAGGAAGTCGAGAAGCAGGTCGGCCTTGCAGCCCCGCGTTCCGAGATGCACGTCCGAAATCCAGATCGTGCGGTAATGGCGCACGGACGACATGGCTGTCATGGGGCGCCGTTGCTGCGGACGAGGTACGTCATGACCGAATGGATAGTTGATTCACGGCCGGGCGTGCATGAATTGACGATGACAGACGGCCGTTTCACCAAAATTTATTATTTGCGCAATACAGCCGTCATGGACTTCGCCCTCCAGCAAGGCTATAGCGGCGCCCATGCCCGAGATGCCCCCGCCCCGCCGCCTCGTCGTCATCCACAATCCCGCCGCCGGGCAGCGCCGGCGCCGCCGCACCGAGGCGACCCTGGCGCTGCTGCGCGCCGCCGGCTGCGCGATCGACCTGCGCCCGACCGCCGGGCCGGGCGACGCCGAGGCGATCGCCGCCGGCATCGGCGCCGCCGACGCCGATCTGCTGGTGGTGGCCGGCGGCGACGGCACCGTCAACGAGGTGGTCAACGGCCTCGCCCGCGCCGCCGGGCCGGTGCCGCCGCTGGCCGTCGTCCCGCTGGGCACGGCCAACGTGCTGGCGGCCGAGATCGGGCTGGCCTGCACCCCCAAGGCCATCGCCGACGCCATCCTGCGCGGCAGGCCGCGCAAGGTGCATCTGGGCGTCGCCAACGGCCGGCGCTTCGTGCTGATGGCCGGCGTCGGCCTCGACGCCCATGTCGTCGCCGAGGTCTCGCTGCTGCTCAAGCGCCACGCCGGCAAGGCGGCCTATGTCGCCGGCACGCTGGCGCAGATGCTGCGCTACGGCTTTCCGGTCTGCCGCGTCGACGTCGACGGCGTCGCGCACGAGGCGCGGATGGCGGTGGTGTGCAACGGCCGCTTCTACGGCGGCCCGTTCCTGGCGGCGCCCAAGGCCTGCCTCGAGCAGCCCGGGCTGGAGGTGCTGCTGCTGTCGGGGGCCGGCGCCTGGAACGCGCTGCGCTACGGCGCCGCTCTGGCGCTGGGCCGGCTGCCGCTGCTGGCCGACGTCAGGATCGTCGCCGGCAGCCGGGTGCGCATCGAAGGCGTCGACGGCGCCCCGGTCCAGGCCGACGGCGACGTCGTCGCCCGCCTGCCGGTCGAGATCGAAGTCGCGCCGGAATGCCTCGAACTGGTCTATCCGGCGGACGCGGCGCCGTGAGCGGGCCACGGCCCGCTTGTATTCACGACGGCGATCTGCCAGGATGACGCCACCATTCAAGCGCTTGAGCGCTCGCTCCACGGACTCGCCACCTTGTCCGGAGCCTGCTTCCCCGATCTCGCGAATGCCAAACCCCTGCGCCACGCGCCGGGGCTTCCGACGTAATTTTCAACAGGATCTTCCATGCATCTTCACCAGAATCCCGCGCCGCGCCACGAGCTCGTCGCGTCGCCGACCGCCGCGCGCGCCAACCCCGACGCGACCACCGAACGCCGGTCGCCGCAGCCGCTGACCCGCGCCCAGTGGCGCGAAATCGTCCTCGAGATGGTCGGCTAGCGCCCAGCCGGTCGGACGCGATCGCGCCCGCCGTCGAGGCGAAGGGCGCGACGCCACCCGGCGGCGACGACCGGCCGCACGCGCCACCAACCTTCGCCCCCGCTCCGCGGCGGCGCGATCGTCCCGATCGCGAGGCCCGAAAACGACGAAGCCCCGCACGCTGGCGGGGCTGTCGTTGAGCTTCGAACGGGGAATGGCGCGCCCGAGATTCGACCCCCCCTCCAGATCTCCGGTTCACACCTGATGCCTTAGAGGGAGTGCGCGGACGGAAGCTCCCGCCGAGCATCCCCCGACCGACCACCATGCCCAAGACGAGCCGCAGGCACGGCTCGCTGATGAGTAGCTGCGCGGGCTCAACGAACTGCGCGGGCTCAACGGTGGCCAGTCGGCGCGCCGCATCTTCACAATCGACGCCGAAGGGCGCATAAGTATGTGAAGTTTATGGGGTGACCGTGGCCACGGAGCAGATCGACCTAGCCGACTGCGGCGTTTACACCGTGACAGATGCCTCGCGCTTGACGGGGGTGTCGCCTGTGCGCGTGCGCGGCTGGTTGCAGGGCTACACTCAGGGAAGCGGCCGCCGTTCCACTCCGAAGTTGCAAGGTCAGCTTCCGCCGATGGACGGCAAGGTCGCTCTCGGCTTCCTTGACCTGATGGAAGTCTACTTCATCAGCCACTTCCTCAAGGTTGGGGTGCGATGGAAGACGCTCAGGCTTGCCGCCGACCGAGCCCGGCGCGAGATGAGCTTGCACCATCCGTTTGCCAGCCGCTTCATCAGCGATGGCCGCGTGATCTTCGCAGAAACCGTGGCCGAGACCGGCGACCGCCATCTCCGCGATCTCGTGGACAACCAGTTTGCGATGTACGCCATCCTGGAGCCGATGCTGCAGGAAGGCATCGAGTTCGATGCCGACGGCTACGCCCGCCTGTGGCACCCGTCCAAGGGGCAGCCGAACGTCATCCTCGATCCGAAACGCTCTTTCGGCCGACCCATCCTTGGGCCGGCGAGCGTGCCTACCCGCGCGCTCTTCGATGCCTTCCGCGCGGAGGGCAGCATCGAGCGCGTGGCGCGCTGGTACAAGGTCGAACCGGCCCTTGTACAGGAGGCCGTCGCGTTCGAGCTGCAGTACGCTGCGTGAAGATACTGCTGGACGAGAACCTGCCGGCCCTTCTGGCCGAGTCCGTCCAGATCCTCGCCCGTGACGAGCCGTACGAAGTGCATCACGTCATTCCATGGCTCGGGGCGGGGACTAGCGACGTCAACTGGATCAAGGCTGTCGGTCGCGAAGGCGGTTGGATTGCGATCACCAATGATCATCACATCCGGACACGTCCGCACGAAATCGCCGCCTGGCGACAGCACGGTGTTATCGGCTTCGTGTTGCCGAAGATGTTCAACCAGTTTCCCTTCTGGACGAAGGCCGCTTACCTGATCCGCTGGTGGGAAACCATTGTGGCCTCTGCGGCCGTAGCGCAACCAGGGGACATGTACTTCGTGCCGGCTCAATGGGCACCGGCACCCCTGGTCCGGAACACGGCGAAGCGCCGCAAGCAGAAGCCCTGACCGGCGTCGCTCGACACCCGTTCTCGGTCGAGACTGTGGCGGGGATAACCTTGAATGGGTGACTTTCACATCGACCACGCAGGTCCCGGCATGCCCCTCCCCGGCTCCGGCGGGCTGCTTTCAAATGCGTCGCCGAAGCCCGGATACCGGGTTGGGCCTGAGGCCGTACGGTCGACGTCCGGTTTGGCGGGACTGTGGCAGAAGCTTAATACGACGAAGCCCCGCACGCTGGCGGGGCTGTCGATGAGCTTCGAAGGGGGAATGGCGCGCCCGAGAGGATTCGAACCCCTAACCTCCAGATCCGTAGTTTGTTTAGTAACAGAGGCTTAGCGGCCGTTTTCGGCCGAATTGAGGGGCAATTGAGGACGATCCTTCGGCGGTGCGACAGCCGGTGAAGGACACATGCGCTCGACTGCCCGCAGCAGCCCCGGGAGGCCGGCGGGGGCCGAACGGTCATACATACCACTATGCGGCAACTGGCGGCTTGAACAAGTGCCCCTTCGTCTTCAGACGCGTGCAAGCTCTGCCGACTCGTGGAACACCGGCACGTAGCCGTTCCCCAGCGCTGAAACTGTACTGCGCGGCGTCAGTACGTTGACGGCGGTGCTTGGATCGGCTGCTATCGGCTCGGCGTAGCCTCCGGGTGTCCAGCGTCGCAAGCTGCACCCGAGCCATAGATGCGGTCCACCGTCCGGCCCCACTACCATGGCGCCGTCCGGAAGCCGGCCCAGTTCCGCCGAATAGACCCGTTTACCCTTGGCCCGCCAGCCTGGCTCGACCCGCTCATCATGCAGCACTGCGTCCATCTCGGCGGCGCGAGGCATCTTCTGAGCAGCTCCATTGCCGCGCGCCCACGCGGCCCGGAACCGCCTAAACGCATCCGGCTGGCACTTGGCGCAGGGTCGGTGGCCGGCAGCGAGCGCTGATGCTTCGTCGAGGAAGAAGAGTTGGGTGTAATGGCCTGGACGCATCAGCACCTGCTTGCGCCCCTTGAACTGAAGCAAACAGATAATCCACGCCTTCGACGCCCAGGGCCGGAGGATTCTTCGCTTGTCGTCATGCAAGCAACCGCGGTTGCCCATCAACGTTCCCCGCATCGGGGCAGCAACGATGTCGCCCGTCGGGAGTACGCGATTCTGTAGTGGCATCTGCCCCCCTCAACACCGAATGGAGAGACCGAGTTCCGGTCATCCCAAAGGACCCTTGCGATCAGTGGCCCAGAAGACCCAACGAACTGTCGGGATTAAAGCATTTCGGAAGCCAGAATTGCCGCAATTCCTCACGGACTGTCGCTCTTAGCCGGCTGGATGCGCGGTAAGATCGGTGTCGCCTGAAGTAGCAGCGCACGGAGTACTTCAGAGCTTTCCGACCGCAGGCTTCTTGTTAAAATCAAGTACCCTACCAAAGCCAACACAAGAGGAAGAAGTATGAGCTTCACCACGTAAGCGACCGCAATATTTACAAAGGCGAGAAAAAGATCATCCGCCGCCTCGATGAACTTCACTCCTGTCGAAGTCGTTTCGGAGATGCTGCTCCCGGCCTGGGCGGCCCAGGCGCTCATAGAGCTAGCTAGTTCGGAGGCGGCCTCTTTTGTGCTCTCAACAACGTTGCCCACCTTTTCGCTGGCCTTGGTTGTTGCGCTGCCGACCCATGACAGGGCCTTTCCGACGAGACTCTCTTCTTGAGGTTCCTCATGCTCCGGCACGGACGTTACACTCGCCTGCACGATAAGGTTCCGCTTATCCGGCTCTTGCGCATTCTTGGTCACAGCCTCGTGCGCTTCAATCTCCGCCCTAATCTGAGCATCGAACGCCTCCGCAGCTTTGCTCTGTTCGGTTGCCGCTCCAGTGATTGAACCGAGAACACCGTCGGCCTGCTCCCAAGCTGAATTAGTTGCTTGATTCCCGATCAGAAAGGCCAGTGCGTACGCTACGGGCATAACAACGAACAAAAAAACCCCAACGACTGCAGTGGTTCTGACGGAACGCGCCATGAGGGGCGGCATATCCTTGGCCCGCATCAGAAGCCAGTACCGGGCGGAGAGCCCTGCAAACCCCACACCACACAGGGTTGCGCCAACGGATGAAAGATAAGGGATGAGGATTGCTAGCGACCCGGAAATGACCGATATCGTGAAGACTATTGAGCTCATTCGTTCGACGGCATCATCAACGGGCTCCAGAGTCCGCAACGGCGAGGCAGTTACGCCGCCGACGAGCGGAACACTTACCTGCGTCTCCTGAGCTGTAGACAAGGCGGAATCTATAATTCGTAGCGAGCCGAATACAGCGATGGACGAGGTGAACGCCTCCTGATTGTATTCCATGGCCAGGATCACGGCCGGGCTTGATCGGGGGAACGGTGCCGCTGCCAGTGAGATAAAGGCGAGCGCTGCACAGGCGAGCATCAACCGTTTGAAACGGGCTTCCATTAGCGTTCCCCCCAAAGAGCAGAATTTTGCCTGGTTGTAGTCGTCTTGATCCCGCGCGACGCTAACATCAGGAGACCGTCAAGGCAACGACTGGTGGTTGTTTGCCTCTGCATTTCCACCCACAACCCACGCCGCCGGCGAGCGCAGCACCATCGAGATCAGCTCGCCGCTGCGCCGGCAGCCAGTCTTCTGCGAGGCTGATTTCAGGTGCGTCCGCACAGTGGTGATGCTGACGCCGAGATGCTCGGCGATCCGGTGTGGCCGCCAGCCGGCCGCGAGATAGGCGACCGCACGCGCTTCGGCCGAAGTGAGGCGCAGCAATGACGCTATGCCGGCCGGCGACGGCGGCCGGGCACTCTCCGGGTCGGCAATGACCAGCACGGCACCGCGATCGGACTCGCTGCCCTCTGCCCAACTCAGCACCTGAACCAGGCAGGGACGCCCGCCGTCCGGACGCGGCAGGCTGAGCGTGCCGCCGTCGGTCTGGACGGCGCGGCGCAAATGCCGGGTCGCAGCCGGCTGGCAGCCCGCGATCAGCCCTCGCGCAACCTGCAGCGCCTGCCGGCAGCGCAGGATCTCGCTGGCGGCATGATTGGCGTAGATCAGGCGCGCGGCCCGATCGACAACGACGATGCCGACGTCGAGGATCTCAACGATACGGACCAGGGCCATCACGTAGCGGCGCAGATCGGGGCATTGCCCCACCTGGTCCGCGATCTTGTCGTCCATCGTCGCGCCTTCCATCAGTGGTCCGGGCCTCGGGACCCTCAACCAGAACTCTGGTGCGCATGTGCGCCAGATTCGGACACCCGGAAATCCGCCTCCCCAAACTGGAGGAGGACTCGTTCGGCAGAGCAACCGACGATGGCGCCTCCTTTGAGTGCTGCGGGGATATCTCATGCTGCTGACAGCCGTTCCGGCTCATTGTCCGTGCTGCCGTGCGGTCACCATTCATCTGCGCGTCGTGGAGCCCGGCAAGCCTGATCTGCTGTGGTGCCAATCCTGCGCGGTGCCACATGTTCATCCGTCGCCCGAAGGAACGATCACCAGCGAGTTGCACTGCCAGACCTGTGACATGCCCACGGCGCACCGCCTGAGCGCGGAGCGGAACCTCGTGCGCGCTACGTGCGAGCGGTGCGGTAGAGGTGGCCCGCTTCAGCGCGCCTGCACTCGACCGGAGGACAAGGGATGATCCCGCGCCGCCGGCCATCAATCGATCTCGTCCTCGCTGCAGTCGCGACGATGAGCCCAGGTTCCACGCAGTTCGCTGGCGCCCCCGACGGCGAACCGGAACTGCAGTGCCTCGCCTGCGGCGCGGCTCGCCCGCTCGGAACTTGGATCACACCGCGTATGCTCGCGCGGACCGCCGCCGCCATGCTTCTCGATCGGGCGGGCCACAATGCCCTCGCCGAGATCGTCGCCAACTTACGCCATGCCGCGGACCATCGGGACCAGGAGGGCGTCGCGTTTTGGCTGGAGGTGCTACGCGAGGCCGAGACCGCCGATGACCGTCAGCCCAGCTACCGGCTCACGGCGGCGCCGGCCAGGATGGCCGGAACCGGGCCACGTGCTCGGACAGGTGCTGAGGGGCGATCACCTCGACCTGGTCACCCCAAGAATAGAGATGCCAAGCCATTTCCAGCCAGCCGCCCGCGGTGAATGACACGGTCAGGCTGCCGTCGGGGTTGCGGGTCAATAGCTGGTCGGGATGGAACTGATAGCTGGCGGCCTCCTCGGCGACCGCCGGGGTGAACTTCCACACCACGGAAAACGGCTGTTCCTGGAAGACGCCGAAGCTCTGACGGGCGAAGGCGGCCAGGGAGAACTCCGGATCACGGGTGAACGGCGCTGCGGTGAGGACAACCCCGCTGATGCCGGGGAGCCCGAACAGCTTGAGCTTTCCGTCGTTGGTGTCGCGGGCAACCAAGTAGTGGCGATGGCCGTACAGAAAACCGTAGGGCTCGACCTGGCGCACTTGGCCATGGCCACCGCCGCGCTTGCGGTAGTCGAAGCGGACCTGCAGGCCAGCCTTGACGGCCTCACGCAGGGTATCGACCACCTGGATGTCCACCAGCGGCCGCGGCCCGGGCCGCAGCGCCAACCCCTCTGCCTCCAGCAGGGCTTCCAGGTCCGGCGCGACCTTGCGGGCGACCTCGGGCCGCATCAGAGCCTTGACTTTGGCAGCGACCTCGGCGAGGCGGGCGGCGGCATCGGGCCGGTTCTGCTCCTCCAGCAGCCTGGCGGCCCCTTCGAGGTCGGCCAATTCGTCGGCGGAGAAGGTGATCAGCTTATCGAGCACGCCGGGCGGAATGTGCCAGCGCTTGATGCGATCCTCGCCGGTCTCCTCGACCACCTGCGGAAACTGCCGCACCAGTGCGTCGCGCATGCGCATGGCGGTGCGGCGACCGACGCCGAAGCGCTCTTGAATGTCGGCGAGCGACAAGCCCATTCGTGCCGCCTGCATCTCCAGCGCCAACTGCATCAAGTTGTCGGCCTTTTCGTAGCGCGTCATTCCCCCCCCATCCAAGTGCGACCGATCTTGTCACATGACCGTTGGTTGCAGAAGGGGGCTTTCTCCGAATGAGAACAAAATGAGACCATTTGTGTCACCCAGCCATGCTGAGCTATGACGAAAGCAGCCGCAAAGAGTGTTGAGAGGCTTCGTGGCCGGAACCGTATACCAGCTGACCGGGGACGCGCTGATCGCCAGGAGCGAGACCGAGGTCATGATCTTCGGGCGATGGGATCGGCGGTTCGGATGCTGGAGGCTGGATGAGAACGGGCTGCGACCGGCGCAGCCGGACGGCCCGGTGCTCGATCACCGCGGCGTCTGGCTGTCACCATGGCCGGACGCCGGCGCGGCCGAGGTCGCCGCCTACTTCAGCCTGATTCCGCTATTGGTACGTCGCCGGGCTGCGCGCTGCCGCCTGGCGCAGTGGTCGGCGTTAGAGTTGCAGTGGACGGTAACGGGCCTTGGCCGCGGGGACTATGACCGATATCGCGGGACGAAAGACATCAGAAAACGAGGGGCGATTGAGAACGCTTCCTCGGCGACGAGACAATCGATGAAGGACATAGGCGCCTGGCGGGGCGGGATAGGCTGACCTTGTCAGCGAACCACCACGTCGCCTCGCGATGAAGAAAACAATCCCGCTGTGTCTTGCAAAATCCAGCCGCGCGCGTGATGCTCACCAACGGTATTGTCGTGAGGATGGCCGTACCGGTTTTCTTTGCCAAATGAGAAGACAGCCTTCCCACCGAGGAGGCGCGGCGAGGGAACTTCCCCCAGGACCCGACCACCGTGATGCGGCACGACTATGTGATCAACTTCGCGGCGCAGTCGTCGGGACACGAACCTGTAATCTGCATCGCCCGTCAGCAGAACATTCTTCCCAGACACACATATCTCCATCGCCACGCCCGCCCCGTTGGCATCGACTGGGTCTTTTGACCAGCAGCGGTGCAGCCGCACATGCCCGGACCGCCCTCTTCGAGTGGATTTTCCGTCGATCAGATGAAGACAGTGTACACCCTCTGCAAGCTTATATGCATTGGGACCTAGCATTTGCCGCGGAGCAATCCAGCACCGCGCCAACAGGCTCGGATCTCTATACGCCATTGCAAAATGATCAGTATCCCAATGCGACAGAAACACCGGCGCTGTTGCGTCGAGCGAAGGGGCATTCTTAGGAACCGTCTTTGAATTGACCCAGATGGGCCAGCCCACATCGAAGTATGCGGCCGTCTCGTCGGTCGCAGTCCGAAGCGAAATAAAATTCGCTTGCCCAACGTCGTGAACCACCACCCGCTCGACAGGAGGCAAACCTTGCAAGATACGGTGCACCCAACGGCTATTCGCCGACCCCGCTGATGCGATCCTTCCTGGGTCCAGGGTCCGCTTAAGAGCTGCGGCTTTGGCAGCCCTTCCCAACGCAGATGAAACTGCCGCAGGAGCAGCCGCCGCTCCTAAGCTTTTCGGGGGCCGAGGCTCTTCGTCCAGCTTCGTGATCTTCTGTAGGCGTGTGGGTAACTGACGTTGAAACCCGTCATTTTCCTCGCGCATGAGCACGATAGGTTTGGGCCGATCACGGTCGACCAGAAAGAGTTCAACCCAATCTCCCGGTCGCAACGGGTCTTCCCCAACCAATATTTCGGAGAGGCGGCGCTCCGTCGTGACCACCCTCAGCAAAACGAAAGGTTCCGGCTTCTCACGCGCCGCGGACCAACCGCGCTCAAATTCTGAGCTTTCAATGCCATCGAATCTAACTGACACATACTCGCGGTAAGGCAAGCCGGTCGACCGTTCACTAGGCTTTAGTAGCCGGTCTACCGCTGTCACAAGCGCATACACTCGCGCCTCACCACCATGATCTTCGAAGAAGAAAAAAAAGAAGACACCCTCCTGTTTTCCGCTTCCCCCGCAATCAGGCGTAGATATAGCACCCCATTGCTGCCCTCAAAACCGCCGGATGTCAACCTGTGTCCGGAGCCACCCGAGTGTCAGCAGCAGAGACTTCATCGTTTCTCGACATCGGCTAAATTCTGGCTAACCTGATGCAGTCTCATTGGGGGGAAGGGCGCTCTGGATGCGAGCGAAGTCAAAATCGGATCGGCTAAAGCGTCTTATTTCACATGGATATTTCGCACCAGAATTGCCACCATGCTTTGTATCCGAAAAGCTTGCCAGGCATCGAAATGCAATCCTTGCTGGGATCGACGCCCTGCCGGACAGGAGGGGGCGCCCAGCCTACCACTCGTTCATCTCGGAGCCTGGGTGGTTTTACTTCCCACGATTCGGAAAAGATGATCGCCGGCATGGAGTTCCCAACCCAATCGCTCATCTATTGCTATCGAGAGTCTTGGCCAACAACTACGTCGATCTGCGGCGCAAGGCGCGAGCCTCCAAAGTCACGCTTTCGCCGCCGTTCTTCGACTGGTCAGGATCACGAGCATTGATGCGTCCGAGCATCGAACTGAGGGACCGCTTTCGCGTGAACCTTTCGTCCCGCCGTGAGGAATTTGCTGTGGCGGATGTGCGTGCCTTCTTCCACTCCATTTACACCCACGCAATCCCATGGGCGATCCACAGCAAGACGTTTGCTAAGCGCAACCGAGGGCCGGAGCACTACGGGAACCTAATAGACCTTTTGTGCCGAAACGCTCAAGACGGGCAAACGCTAGGACTTCCTGTCGGCCCGGATACTTCGCGCCTCATTGCTGAAGTGCTGGCATCAGCTGTGGATACGCATCTCCAGGAGCGCCTAAACATTGGCGGGCGCGATGCTTCCCGCTACATCGATGATTACACCCTTAGCAGCCCGACGGAGCATAGCGGGGAAGAGTTGCTGGCGACGCTACGTCAGGCAGCGGCCGCCTTTGAACTGGAACTGAACAGCGACAAGTCCGCTGTCTATTCGACATCTCACCGTCAGGCCATGGGATGGCAGCAAGCCGTTCGCATGCACCTGCCACACCCATCCGCCCCGGGGGAGCGGGTCGAGGCAAGCGCGCTACAGCATTTTCTCTATCAGCTTGGCCGTATATGCCTTATCCATCCGGACATCAACGTTGAGAAATACGGCATTCAGAACGCCCGCTCGGCCATAGTCCACGCTGACGACTGGAGCTCCATTCAGTTCACTTTGATCAACGCCTATCGCCGCAATCCAAGTCTTGTCTCTCTGCTTGTAGAATATTGCTTGCTGCGGCAGGTGGCTTACGGCGACGTTTCCGTCGATATCCTCCAGGAGTTCATTGGAAATAGAATTCCCGTTTTGGCCCGCGCCAACCGCACCGGAGAGATCATCTGGCTGCTTTTCTTGGCTATTCGGATAGGCATCACCCTTAAATCTCGCCAACTCGGCTCTCTTTTCGAAATCGAGAACGCCTTTATCGCTCTTCTGGTAACGTGCCTTGACGCGCGGGGGCATATAGAGGGGGATGTTAATCGTGGCATTTGGAACCGATCGCTAACAGCCGACGGGCTGCGCAGCCCGATGTGGCTGTACGCTTACGAAGCGGTCACCCGCGGATTCCTTTCCGGACAGTCTGACAATTTTATAGTCCGCGATCCATATTTCTGCCTGCTTCGGGCCAAGCGAGTTCAGTTCTTTGATTTACATAGGGGATTTACCTCAATTACTGAGACCTTACGCAACCTACGGCACGACAATGATCGAATGAGGCGCATGCGAAATGCTATTTTAAACATGGAGATAGACGAGTTTGACGACTTTGATGAGGGCGAAGAAGACGATAGCCTCTATTAGTCCCGCCACCAAGACGGACGCCCCGCTTGATTTCCGGGCGCTGCTGTCCTCTGCACAATGCCCCTTACGCGACAGCTGCCCCGTGGATGGTGTTGACGTCTCTCTCTCTATCCCCCAGCAGGAGAATTACACCATATCGGGCCTATTGGTTCAGGCAACGGGGCGGCAAGTCTCGGCACCCCTGACCTCAAGCGCATCTCATGCGATGGCTTCCGCAGGTGCATCGTATCCACTGACATCAGCGTCATTCACCGGCTCGGACGACAGCTCAGCCGGCGCCACCGGCTTGCCCATCACCTTGCTGATTAGCCCAAGCAGCGCCTGCTTGCGCGCCTGATAGAAGTCGTCGAAGTCGTCGGCGCGCAGAGCTGCCGGCGCGATCAGGTGCGAGGTCAGGATGGCGTCCATCGCCGGGTCGGCGAGCTGCACCTGCTTGTGGCCCTGCAGCCGGGCCAGGTACTGCGACGGCGGGTGGCCGCCGATCATGCGGTTGGCCTTGTAGGAGATCGGCGTCTTGTTGACGATGGTGTTGTAGACCCGCTGCGGGATGCCGTTCTTCTCGCACCAGTCCTGGGGAAAGATGTGGTGGATGTCGAGCGCGACGTCCTCGGCGTCGAGCTCGCGGATATTGGCCTTCCAGAAGAAGTCCTGAGCGCCCTCGCGCAGCACCAGGACATTGATGCCCTTGTAGGCGGCGGACAGGCGCGAGGTCAGGCGGTCGAGGCGGTCGGGCTGGAAGGCCGCATCGCCGATGGTGCGCGGCGCCTCGCCGTCCTCGTCGATCCAGCGCAGCAGTTCCTCGACGTCGTTGGCGACCCGGGTCTCGACGGCGCCGCCATACAGTTCGCCGAGCACGCCGCACCAGTACCAGCGGGTCAGCTTGGCGTGGATGCGCGGCTCAAGCCAGCGGTTGCCCAGCATGGTCAGCACCGCGGCCAGCGGCGCCAGCTGGGTGCGGTAGGGCAGCTCGCGCGGGCTGAGGAAGCATTCCTTGCGCAGGAACTTGGCGGCGAGCAGGTAGCCGGCCTCGACCCGGTCGGCCCAGTCGCGATAGGCCGACAGCGGCAGCGCCAGGATGGAGACGCGCTTGGCGCTGACCGGGGTGACCTGCTTGCCGGTCTTGCCGGCGGCGAGGTCGGCGCGGCGCTGCTCCAGGGTGTGCAGCAGGGTGATGGCCTGCAGGAAGTCGGTGGCCTCGACGCCCGACAGCATCGGCTCCCTGGCCAGGCGCTTCTGGCGCGAGGCGACCTTGCGGATGGTGCTGCCGAACCAGTCGTCGCGCAGATTGTGGCCGTCGGCGGCATAGGTGGCGGTCATCAGCTCGAACACCGACAGCGGCACGCCGCCGGTGTTGACCTTCTCGAACACCAGGCAGACCGCTTCCTTGGACGTCTCCTTCTTCAGCTCGATGATGGGGAGCTGGTAGGTGCGGAAGGCGTTGATGATCTCGCGGCGGAACTTCATGTACTGGCCGAAATGCTCCGGCGCGAATTCCTGCAGGCTCTCCTCCCAGCCGTCCGAGTTGAGGATTTCGCTGCAGGGAAAGTAGAGCTGGCGGCATTCCAGCTCGCGGCTGGACAGGTCGAGGGTGACTTTGCGGCCGAAATCGGTCTTCTGGGTGCGGTCGGGCTCGACGGCGATCAGCGCGTCGTCGAGCCGGTGCGGCCCTTCCAGGGCGGTGGGGATGTGGAAATAGTAATGCCGCTCGATCGGCTTGTCCTTGATGTCGCGGGTCTTCACCGTGCCCTTGAGCGCCAGCACCTGGGTCAGGGTGGTCAGGCGCTGCTGGCCGTCGAGAATCAGCAGCTCGGCCTCGGGCAGCACGCCGTCGAAGGGCACGTTCTCCACCGGCCGCACCTGGAACCGCGCCTCGCCGCCGGTCTCCAGCAGCATGACGGCGCCGACCGGGAAGGAGCGCGCGACGCTGATCAGCAGCCCGCGCACATGCTCGTCATCCCACACCCAGCCGCGCTGGAAATCGGGCAACTGGATGTCGCCCTGGACGATGTGCATCAGGATGTCGGGCAACAGGCGCTTGGTGCTGTCGAAGGTGCTCATGGGGTCTCCGGCGATAGTCAGCGGGCGTTACTGCGCCGCCTCCAGGGCATCCTCGGCCGGCGCCAGCGCCTCGTGCAGCACGGCTTCGAGCAGGCGGCGGCGGGTGGTGTCGGCGGTGGTCAGGGCGACTTCAAGCTGGTCGCACAGCTTCATCAGGGCATCGACCTTGGCGACGATGCGGTGTTGCTCGGGGAGGGGCGGGAGGGGGACAAGGAAATTGCGGAGGGGGCGCAGGGCTATGGTTGGCTGTGCCGTTCCAGTTGTGCTGCGCGAAGCCTGCTCGTAAACCAAAGGAGACGCTAGAAGTAGAGCCAGGTAGCCGATGACCATTTCGGTCGCCGGTTTCATGATGGCGATGTGCCTCTGGACGCAGAATTCCCGCTCGGTATACACGACAGCGGGGCGCCCGTAGGTGGCGCCAACCACAGTGTAAAGTATGTCGCCTTTCGCTGGCGTTCGATATGCAGCCAAAGCCCGATAGTATGAATCAGGAACTAGCCGGCAGTCGGTAAAATCTAGCCTGCCGGTCGTTATATTCCCGATAGTCAAAAATGCAACGCCCTCGTCCGACTTTGGCGGAGGCTGGTGATCCCCATCCGTAATTACCTTGAAAAGCGCAGACAGTCTCGTCCATCGCCACCCAGGAGGCGGAACAAAGGGCAAATTATCCGACCCTATTGGGTCAGGTCGCGCCGCAGAGATGCGGTTAAAACTGCAATAGGCGGAGATCTCTTTTTGGAGGCGTCGCAGTAACTTCTCTGCAGGTTCATCCGTTGGATCCTGTGCCACCAACCTCCCACGCACCGCTAGGCAGAGGATCGTCTGCCGCAGCGCCTTGATCTGGTCGGGGCGGGTGGTGAGGGCGGGGAGGGTGTCGAGGGCGAAGCGGGCGTGGGATTGGAAGGTTTGGGCGTCGGTGTCGGGTGCGGTCAGGCGGGACAGGCTGGCCGTGGTCAGCCGCGCGCGGTGGGCTTCGCGCCGGGTGCGGGCCTCCTCCAGCCGGTCACACAGCCCCATCAACTCATCGACCTTCGCCACGATGCGCCGCTGTTCGGCGAGAGGAGGAACGGGAAACAAGATATCCCTGTAAGCGGATCCCTCAAGCCGACATGTGCCGTGGCTCGATCGTTGAACACATCGAAGAATTTCCGGGGTAATTCCCTTCAGCGCTCGCAGGACGTATTCGGCCATTTCGGGACGCTTGAGGGTCAACGCTTTCATGTCCTGATTGATTGCAAGCGGGACCTGCGAAAGGGCGACAGGAAAACTGTGCGACAGGATCATTCCTCGGACGACAAACAGAACACTTCCAACCTGGATTAGATTTGCCGCAGACCTTGCGATGGCTTCCTCTGTTATTGAAAGCTGCGCACCGTCTATATAATTACGTTTCATGTCTTTAGGCGACACCCAGGGGATGCTGCCATTCCAGTACTCATCAACGAACTTTGAAGGTGTGCCGCCGCCCGTGATGCTTCCTAAGGTATGGAAACGCACCCAGACCCAACTCGGCGGGATTTGGAAAGGCTGTCCAGCCCCTACAGCCAGTTCTCGATCAAACTTGATTGCATTTCCCTCCGCCGGGTCTTGCGGCACTAGCTTGCCGCGTACGGCGAGATCGAGAATGAACCGGCGCAGCCGAGCCACTGCGTTCGGTGCCTCGGCGAAACGGTCATAGAGGGCGAACAGTTCGACGGAGGTCATCGCGCGCTGGGGTAGCTGGGTGCGACTAGCTGGAAATCGATGCGGTAGGTCTTAAGCGACAGGTTGGGCACAGCCCTCACCGCGTAATGCAGCCTGTCGTCAACTTCGAAGGAGATGATCAAACCCTTCACGCTTCCGCCGACACACATGTGATCTTTCACCCATCCCATGTAGCGAAGAATCTGGCCAACCACATAGTCGGAGGCGTGGCCGCGCTTCAACTCGACGACGAGCCAGCTGTTTCGATCTGTCTTGTGCCGCGCCAGGATGTCGATGCGACCGACATTGCATGCGAATTCGACGCCAGCCTCGGGCTCTCCTTCCCGGTTATAAATCTCCCATTCCCGTCCCAGCTCGGTATTGGGCCAATTGTCGACCAAGAAATCGTGGAGATGACGTTCAAGGGCGAACTGTGCTGCTTTGTCTGCCGACGCAAGCTCGGTCACCAGCTCCTCCGCGACGTCCTCGCCCTCCAGCGTCGCCATCCACCACAGGGCGTCGAGAGTCCACAAATCGACTTCCAGCTCGTCCGCCAACCGCGTCAGAACGTCGTTGACCATCTTGTAGCGGGTACCGAAGCTCGCCCCGGACGGGAATTTGGGCATCAACCCCACTGCCATCAGGCCCATCTCAGAGGTACCGTTCCAGACGCCGTATTTATCTGGGTAGGCGACATGCAACAGGGCGGTAAGAATACCTTTGCCCAGCCCTTTGATGCTTCCGGCGACTTTATCCAGTCTCACATCGATCGGCTGGTCGTCATCGACAAGCACTCTGAGGACGTTGCGGAAGGCGTCCATGTCCGAGCAAACGCGGTTTACTTGGCGAAACAGCCCAGACCAATGCTTGTTGTGCTCAAAATAGAAAAAGGGCCGGATCGCTTCCTCGGCCAGATCGCCAACCGTCTCTGGCCTCAGCATCGGCTGGAACCTTGCAATGACCACGTCGCGCGCCTGGATGATGGTTTTGATTTGGTCCTTCTTCTCGCAGGCCAACTTGGCTTGCCGAAGCTGCCCAAGGGCAGCCGTCAAATCGCTGTTGCTCATCGTGCCAATGCCTCGCTCAGGATTGCCTTCAATTGGTCGCGCAATGCCCCGACCTCGGCCTCGGCGCGATCCAGGTCGGCCAGCAGGTGTTCGGGGTCGCCGTGGTCGGCGTCCTCGGCATGGGGGTTCTTGATGTCGAGGGTGAAGCCGCGCGCCTTTACCTCCTCGGCCGTCACCTTCCACGCCCGCTCCCCTTCCTGCCGGCCCTGGCGCTCCGGTCCGCCCCACCACTCGATGCAGTCGTTCAGGTGCTCCAGGCGGATCGGCTTGGTCATGGAGTAGGATTTTTGGCCCTCAGGCACGCGGTGCTCCCAGTACCAGATCTCCCTGGTCGGCGTGCCCTTTTCGAAGAACAGCAGGTTGGTGCCGATCGAGGCGTAGGGCTTGAACACCGAGTTGGGCAGGCGGACGATGGTGTGGAGGTTGCACTCCTCCAGCAGGTGCTCCTTCAGCCGGGTCTTGACGCCCTCGCCGAACAGGGTGCCGTCGGGCAGCACCACGGCGGCGCGGCCGCCCGGCTTCAGCAGGCGGATGATCAGGGCGAGGAACAGGTCGGCGGTTTCCTTGGTGCGGTACTGCTGCGGGAAGTTCTGCTCGATGCCGTCTTCCTCGCGGCCGCCGAAGGGCGGGTTGGTCAGCACGATGTCGACCCGCTCGGACTGGCTCCAGGAGATGTAGGGCCGCGCCAGGGTATTGTCGTGGCGGACGAAGCTGGGGTCCTCTATGCCGTGCAGCAGCATGTTGGTGACGCATAGCATGTGGGGAAGCTGCTTCTTCTCCACCGCCCGCAGGGCGTTCTCCATCATCCATTGATCGTGCGGCGCCTTGACGTAGCGCTGCTTCATGTGGCGGATGGCGCAGGTGAGGAAGCCGCCGGTGCCGCAGGCGGGATCGAACAGGGTCTGGCCGGGACGCGGGTCTATGCGGTCGACCATGAAGGCGGTCACCGCGCGCGGGGTGTAGTACTCTCCGGCGTTGCCGGCCGACTGCAGGTCGTTGAGGATCTGCTCGTAGATGTCGCCGAAATGCTGGCGCTCGGTCAGGTTGTTGAAGTCGATGGCGTTGATCTTGTTGACCACCTGGCGCATCAGCTGGCCGGACTTCATGTAGTTGTAGGCGTCCTCGAACACGTCGCGAACGACGCGGCGGCGGTCGCCCGGCTTGTCCGAGACCGGCAGGGCCTTCAGCTTGGGGAACAGGTCACCGTTGATGAAGTCCAGCAGCGCGTCGCCGGTGATGCCCTCGGGGTCCGCTGCCCAGGCGCGCCACTGCAGATGCGCCGGAATGGGCGAGCGGTAGTCGTCCTTCAGGAGTTCAAGCTCCTGGTCCTGGTCGTCGATGATCTTCAGGAAGAACATCCAGCACAGTTGGCTGATGCGCTGGGCATCGCCGTCGACGCCGGTATCCTGGCGCATGATGTCCTGGATGGTTTTGACGAGGGTGCGGACGGACATGGTCTTGTCAGACCTCGAAGAGAATGAGTTCGCTGCGATCAATGATCCACTTCTTGGGATGGCCGTTCCGGCTGCCAGCATGGAGCATTGTCCGATTCTTTCGCTGGAATGGGTTGTGCGGATCGGTGTCGATAAAGCTTATCCGAGTGGGCGATTCGCGATACGCTACGATCCAATGCAACGAAGGACGCGTAAGGCCCAGGATCATGCATCTCGCATTTGGTCGGCTGGAAAAAAGTTGATCAAGTCGCGTCCAATATCCATCGTTCGACTTTGGTGTGCTCCGGCTGAACGGGTAGCTCGTTTTGACGGAGGACGCATTCTCGATCGATTCTCGACACAGCTTTATCATGCGTTTTAGATCACCGAAGGAAGTTCCATCCCACAGAACCTTAGGCCAGCGACGTGGAGCAAGAGCTCTGCAAGCGGCTTCGAAAATTGCCTCCGGCTCGGCGATCCCGCAGTGTGCGAATGCGTTGACTACGGCGTACGGTCCGCAAAGCCCATCCAGTCGCCCTTGATATTCTGGCATATCTAAGCGGTCTCCTGGTAAATGGCGTCTTGCAGTTCGTGGACGGCCTGCTCGAAACCGGGCTTGCCACCGAAGGCGCGCAGAAGCTGCACGGGGGTGCCCAGGGCGTCAAGTGGCGGAATGCGCAGGACGTTGGTATCGTCGATGGTCAGCACGCCCTCGTCGGCGTATTTGGCCAGCAGCGCGTCGAGCACGGCCCGGGCCTGGTCACCGTACTTGCCAAACACGTCCCGCTTTTTCACCTTGGCCACCCGCTCGCGGCGGGTCAGCGGCTTGGTGTCGAAGGCGACGTGGCAGATCAGGTCGAAGGGGTCGAGGTCGCGGCCGAGTTCCTCGGCGATGACCGCCAGCGGCAGGCCCTCGGCGGCGAGTTCCTCGATGATCGCCTGCTTGCGTTCGGCCGCGTTCCAGCGCTTGAGGAAGTCGTCCAGGCTGGCGAAGTGCTGGCGCAGGGCCTTCTTGGTGAAGTCGCGCAGGGATTCGGTGACCAGCTTGCCGTTGGCGTCGAGGTATTCGACGCGCTCGGCGATGATGGTGGCGGCGATGCCGTCGACACAGACCTTCTTACGCGGCTGGCCGGGCGGCTGTGGGCCGAGCGGCGGATCGATGATCGTCTCGTCCTCGCCGGGGGTCTCGGGCAGCGGTTCGCCCTCCTCGTCGGTCGGCGGCTCGTCCTCGGGCGGGGCGATGGGCTCGTCGTCCTTGGGCTCGTAGATCTGCACCGGCTCGCCGTCGAAGTCGGGGTCGGCGAAGTGGTTGGTCGCGCCGCGGAAGTCCATCAGGGTGAAGTAGAACTTGTGGCTGTCCTCGTGCACCCGGGTGCCACGGCCGACGATCTGCTTGAACTCGGTCATCGAGCCGACCTCGCGGTCGAGCACGATCAGCCGGCAGGTCTGGGCGTCGACGCCGGTCGACAGCAGCCGCGAGGTGGTGACCAGCACCGGGTATTTGCTCTCCGGGTCGATGAAGTTGTCGAGCTGGGCCTGGCCCTCGGCGTCGCCGCCGGTGATGCGCATGACATAGCGGGTGTTGTCGGCGACCAGGTCGGGGTTCTCGTTGATCAGCGCCTGGCGCATGCGGGCGGCGTGTTCCTGGTCGACGCAGAAGACGATGGTCTTCTGGAACCGGTCGCCGGTTTCCGTCAGGAAGTCCGTGACCTTGCGCGCCACCACCCTGGTGCGGTCGTCGATGACGATGGTGCGGTCGAAGTCCTTGGTGTTGTAGAGGCGATCCTCGACCTCCTCGCCGTCGCGGTCGAGCTGGCCCTTCTCCGGCCGGTAGCCCTGGACGTCGCGGTCGATGTGGACCTTGATCACCTTGTAGGGCGCCAGGAAGCCGTCACGGATGCCCTGCTTCAGCGAGTAGGAGTACACCGGCTTGCCGAAATAAGCCATGTTGGAGACGTATTCGGTTTCCTTCGGCGTCGCGGTCAGGCCGATCTGGGTGGCGGCGTCGAAATACTCCAGGATCTCGCGCCAGGCCGAATCCTCGGCGGCGCTGCCGCGGTGGCACTCGTCGATCACGATCAGGTCGAAGAACCCGGGAGAGAACTCGCGGAACAGCTTCTGCCGCTCCTCAGGGCCGGTGATCGCCTGGTAGAGGCCGAGGTAGATCTCGTAGGCGGTGTCGATCCGCCGCTTCTTGTCGAGTGCCAAAGCAAGGTCGGTGGTACTGCCGCCGTCGCGCTCGATGGTCTTGGCGTTGGTCGACAGCTTGGCCATCGCCGATCCGAACGGGCGGAAGTCGTTGACCATGGTCTGGTCGACCAGCACGTTGCGGTCCGCGAGGAACAGGATGCGCTTCTTGCGGCCGGCCTTCCACAGCCGCCAGATGATCTGGAAGGCGGTGTAGGTCTTGCCGGTGCCGGTGGCCATGACCAGCAGGATGCGGTCCTGGCCCTTGGCGATCGCCTCGACGGCGGCGTTGATGGCGTTGACCTGGTAATACCGCGGGCTCTTGCCGCTGCCGTCCTGGTAATAATCCTGCAGAACTACCTCTTCGGCCTCGGGCGTCAGGCCTTTCCAGGCGCGATACCGCGCCCACAGCTCGGCCGGCGACGGGAAGGCGTCGAGGGCCAGCGTCGTTTCGACTTCGGCGCTGGCGCCGGTGCGGTCGTGGAGGACGAAGCCGTCGCCGTTCGACGAGAACACGAACGGGATGTCGAGGGTGGTGGCGTAGTCGAGCGCCTGCTGCATGCCGGCGCCGATGCTGTGGCTGTTGTCCTTGGCCTCAATCAGGGCGATCGGGATCTCGGGCTTGTAGTAGAGCACGTAGTCGGCGCGCTTGGCCTGGCCGCGGGTGACCAGTTTGCCGCGGACGATGATGCGGCCGTTGGTGAAGCTGACTTCCTCGCGGATCTGCGACATCTCGTCCCAGCCAGCCTTGCGCAGGGCGGGGGTGATGAACTTGGTGCAGATGTCGCGTTCGGAAAGCGCAGACTTATCCACAGGCTTCGCATCTTTGCTTCAAATCTTCTGTGGGTTGCAAGTGTAGGTGGGGAATGACGCAGAGGCAAGAATGAGGCTCTGCAGTGTCGCTAGCAGATGATGTGTCCCAGCAGGCGGCGCTTCCCCGCGGGGATCGCCGGCGGATTCCCCCAGTTACTCTCCGCTTCCTGGCGGTCTCCCTCCTTCCTTTGGGTCGGAAATCGGCCGGCAGAGCCGTCTCGTTCTGCCGGCCTGATTGGTCATGCGGCTACTGCAACACGGCGCATGGGCGCAATATCACGCTCTTGACAGGCACCCTGGCCTGCAGCGCCTTCTCGAAGCGCTCTTCGCTCACGATGTCGACAATGGTCCCGGTGAACTTCGCGCTCGTCCTGGTTCGGAGCCCGCGGGCCTCCTTGAGCACGCAATAGACCTCGGTGATCTCGTAAGCGGGCCGGCCCGCCGTGATGCCGGCGTTCAGTACCGGAACCGCCAGGGCATAGACCTGGCCGGTGTCGGTGCGGGCGATGTCCTTGATCTTGATGGGGACGCTCAGGACATTGTCGCCACCCCAGCGTTCGATCGCCTCTTCCTGGTTTGCGTGCGCCAGGCGGCCGAGATCACCCGCGGTGACCTCCTCCGCGGCCGAGGCGGGCATGGCGATAAGCGCCGCGAACGCGGCAACGATGATGGCTTTCATTGAATTTCTCCATTGGCTAAAGCCCTTCCGCGGCGCGGAAGGGCGCCCCCTCTCTTCGGGAGATATGTGTGTCGATGGGCGGAGGCATCGGCGCCGCTCGTCCGACGCACCGGAACGCCCTGCTGATCGTCGCCATCATGCCCCCTGTGCTGTCGCCCCGCTTGGGCTGCACAGGGTCTATCACGGGCGTGCGACGGCTGAGGTCGCAGAGGCCGACCGTGCCGCTATGGCCGGTTCAGCGACCGGAGCAGTGCACTCGGGTCAAAGCCGATCGCTTGGAGACGTCCAGGTACCAGCGCGTCGAGGCGCCTTTCGCCCGATCGGTATTTCGCCACGAAGTACGGCGGCTTGCCGAGTTTAGGCTGCCCGGGTCTGAGTAGCCCGCGCGCCTTCCGCTCGGCGATCAGAAGAGCGCGAAAACCTCTGGCGCCGCTCGCTGGCGCGATGCCTCGCCGACCGGATGGAGCACGGGCATTCATGCGACATCTCAGGTCGCACATTAGGCCTTGTGGTCAAGTTTTGATTGCGGCCGGCAACATTCCAGGCAAAACTTCCTCCAGGTAGAAAAACCTGAGCACCACTTTGTCTTCATCTCGCAACGCTCAGCTGCTCCGCATCCTCGGGATGATCCGCGATCTGTCGTCGGCCCGGACTGGTGTTCCGATCCAGGACCTTCGGGACCGCTATGGCGTGACGCGCCGGACGGTTGAGCGCGACCTTGCGGCCATCGAGACGGCCGGGTACGTGGTCGAGACGCTGGCCGCGCCGGAGCCCGGAAAGGTCCGCAAGCGCATCCTGGCCGGGTCGGGCAGCCTCCATCTGCCCGTCTCGGCCGATGAACTGGCCGCCGCGCGGGCGGCCGTCGTGGCGCTTGACCGCGAAGCACCGGCGACGATCGCCGCCGCTTTGAGAATGCTGGTGAACCGACTCGAAGAGAGCCAGGCACTGGCGGTCGCCGTCGACGCCGAAGCTCTGACGGACGCCCAAGGCTTCGTGCTGCGCCCCGGCCCGGTGGCTGCAGCTGAGGCCGAGGTAGTCGATGCCTTGCGGCTGGCGGTTCTGCGATGCGAGCGGGTTCGCGTCGCTTACCGCAAGGGTGGCGAGGAGCCAGCCCGCGATTATCTAGCGGAACCCTACGGCCTGCTCTATGGCGCCAAGGGCTACTTGGTCTGGCGCGGGGTTGAGGACGGCAAGTGGCGGAAATTCGCGCTGCCCTACCTGGACCGCGTCGAACCCACCGGCGAGACCTTCGCACGCGATCCTTCGTTTGTCCTGGCCGACTTCGTCACCGACGCCTTCGGCGTCTGCCGGGAGGAGCCGTTCGAGGTCGTGCTACACGTGCTGCCCGAGGGCATGGCGCGCCTGCGCCAGCACCGCTTCCACCCAACGCAGACCATTGAGCCCCACCCCGACGGCGGCGCTACCGTCCGCTTTACCGCAAGCGGACTTACGGAGATGTGCTGGCACCTGTTCACCTGGGGGAAAACTGCACGGATCATCGGGCCCGAGCCGTTGGTCGCGGCTTACGCCGCCGCGCTGCAACAAGCCCAGTTTGCCATTACCGCCTAATTCTCCTGCCCATGTTCCAGAGGCCTCCATGCACCAAGACAACATGCTTAAAGTGAGAGAATCGGCCCTCGCCCTTCTCAAGGGGCAGAAATCCGTGCTGCAGCAGATCAGGAACACTCCGGGCCTAGCGCATGAAGCCGCCGAGGGGCAGGCGCGCTTGCTGGACAACCAGCGTCTGGCTGATGTTCTGGAGGTGTTGGACGGCGAGATCTCCAAGGTCGAAAATCTGGAGATGGTGATCGCCGTCGTCGGCACCATGAAAGCGGGCAAGTCCACGACTATCAACGCCGTCGCGGGAACTGAAGTGCTGCCGAACCGCAATCAGCCCATGACCACGATGCCCACGCTCATTCGGCACACGCCTGGGTACAAGGAGCCGGTTCTCACCTTTCCCAAGACCGGCCCGATCGTCGCTTTGGAGGCAGGCGTGCGTGACCGACTCGGAGCGCTTCAAGGGAGCACGGGCTTGGATGTGCTGGAAACCTGGCACCACGACGACGGCAGGGAGTTGATCGCGCGCATCCTCGAGGGACGCGGGGACTGGATCAGCGGGCGCCATGTTGGCGTGGATAATATCTTCACAGTGTTGCGGGACTTGAACGATTTGGTGCGGTTGGCCCGCGAGGTGCCGGTCGGGTTGTCCCTGACCGAGGAGGATTATGACGAGATTCACGAACTGCCGTTCATTGAAGTCGAGTTCACGCATTTGGCAAAGACCACCGGCGACGGCCTTGGGCGCCTGACCTTGCTGGATACCCCTGGCCCCAACGAGGCCGGCCAGGGCGACGCCCTGCTGAACATCATGAAGGAGCAATTGGAAAAGGCATCGGCTGTCTTAGCTGTTCTTGACTACACCCAGTTGCGCTCCACCGCCGACGAGCAGGTGCGCCGCATCCTCACCTTCCTGTCGTCGCAATTGGAAGACCGCACGTTCGCGCTGGTCAACCGCTTCGATCAACATACCGCCAACAGCATGGGTGAAGCGGAGGTAAAAGGCTTCGTGACCAAGGCGCTGCTGGACATTGAGGAAGAACGGGTATTCCCGGCCTCGGCCCGCTGGGCTTACCTGTCGAACCGCCTCCTGACCGCCCTTGAGGCCGGAGAAAACGTCCAGAATTTCAAGGACGCGCCCTGGTTCCGAGATTTCGCGAACCTAGCCAACATGGACGAAGAGGAATTAGGCGACAAAGATGAGCTTATCCGTCAAGCGAAGAAGTTTTGGAGAAAGAGCCATTTCGAACCACTGCTAGATCAAGTCATTTCCCGCGGGCACCAGCAGGCTGCGCAAATTTGCGTCGAAGCAGCCCTGGCGAAAATGAGCGTATATGGCGGTGTTATTGAGGAATTTCTTGCATTGCGCAAAGGCGGCATCACCCAGGAGGTAACCCAACTTCAGCGCATGGTGGACGAATTGCGCTCGGACGTCCTTGCGGCGGAAACTGCGGAGAAAAAGGCCGAGGCTTCGCTGCGCGGCATGACGGAGCAATTCACCGCCGGCGCAAAGGCCATTCATGCGAAAGCCCAGGAGCAGATGCGGAAAAAAGTTGACGAGTACTTCCGCGAAGGAAAAATCGACGAGAAGAAACGCATCGAACGCAAGAACGCCATTATGGTCGAAGAGCAAAGGCGTAGGCCGAAAAATCTCCTGGGGCCGCTGCTTTGGACAGCACAGGGTCTGTCGTCGGATGATACGGGAAAGAGGGACTTTGACCCATCATCCGACAAAGTCACCTTCGACACTCCTAGCGAGGCCGAAGATTTTTCCCGAAAAATCGCTCAACGAATCGCAAGCATCATGGCCGACGCCGTGAAGGAGAGTGAATGGGCCTTGGAGGATGCTGCATCCAACCTCCGCCGTGAACTGGGCGAGGTTACCCGTGAAGAAGTGGGGGTGATCCTGCACCGGGCGCAACAAACCCTGAAAGGCGGCGGCATCGACCTGACCATCTCCTTTCCGGCCCCCGACTTCAATGCCGATCAGACGGCGAGCATTTCGGATGGCGAATTCGACGCGGTCAAGACCCGCTCCTATTCCGTGACCCGGAGGCGGGAGAAGGGCGGTGTCTTTTCCTGGATTGCTCGCAAGCTGTGGGATGGCGGTTATGAAAAGTACGAGGTCCAACTCATCGAGGCGACCGTCTCCCTCGAAGCGATCCGCAGGGGCGTCGAGGCCAAACTGAACCACGCCGTGGGCAACATCCACGACCAAGCCTCCGAATTCGTCAAGGGTGAAATCGAGCCTGCAGTCAGCCTCTATTTCTCGCGCCTGCGGCGCCACCTGGAAGCCTATCGCACCGTGTTGCTGGATGGCATCCAGGACCAGGAGGGAGCTAGGGAAGGATTGGCGGAATTGCGCCGCCACATCGAAGATGTCGCTGAACAGGCGGGAATGCACCGGCAGGAATTGAACTACTTGGCCCGTCTTGCGGGTCAGATTCAGCAGCGTGGTGCCGCCCCGGCGATGGCGCAGTGAGGGCGGTGCGAGCCATGACTTCCGAAGCGACGGCGCAAACAGCCGCAATTGACTGGATCGTCCGGGAAAAGGCCATCGTCGATCTGGTCAACGGGCTGGAGGTGATTGACGACCACATCCGCTTCCGTGCGCCCCGCGACGGCATCCTGGCCCGCACCTGGGACAGCCTGACCGGCGCCTCCACGCGCCGCCAGCAGGAAATCGACAGCAACGTGGCCTCCGCCCTGCGTGCTGCGGGCGAATGGCTGACGGCATTGCAGACCGCCCAACTGGAAAGCGATCTTGCCCTTGGGAGAGTGGTGGATCGCCTCCTGGAGACGCGCCGGGGGGTGATGCGGCTTCAGGAACGCCACAATGCCCTGGCGGCGGAGATGTCCCGCCTTGGCGAGCAACTGGCGGCATGGCAGGATGTCGGCTTGCGCGGCCTGGCCGATCTCGGTGCGCGGCTGACCCTGGTGGAGGCCCGCGACAGCGCAGGCCGGCACCTGGACCTGGAACTAAGTTGCTGGCGTCAGAGCGACTGGCGGTCGCTGCCCCCGGCCCTGCGCTTGGTGACCCTGATGTCGCGCCTGTATTGGGGCTCTTACGGCCGTTTCCTGCGCCATTGGCCGGAGGACGAAGCCGCTGGAATGCTGCGCGACCTGCTTTGCAACCGGGTGGCCGAGCTTCTGGCGCAGGACCATGCGGGCAGCAGGATGGTGGATTTCGACGCGTTCGTCGCCCCCATCCGCGATCTGCCCGAGGGAAACCGCCAGGGCTACGCGTTCCTGCTGGACTGGTCGGCGCCCGCGAGTTCCCCCACGCTTTTCGTGATGCAGCAAGCGGCCATCGGGCAGCCCCCCGACGTGACCCGCCGTCGCCACGCCCCAACACTGCCGGTCCTGCAAAGCTGCGAGGGCTTGTGTCGCCGGCTTGAGGGGGAGTGTTATGCAATTTTGGTCAGGAGCCGTCATGCTCAGCCTTCCGCATTCGCGTGACCATCAGGAATCCAGGCTCGGCATTGCTCTGGCCGGCGGCGGTTCTAAAGGCGCATATCACGTGGGCGTGTTGCGCTTTCTGGCGGAAGCCGGGCTGGAGGTCGATGCCGTTTCCGGCGCCAGTATTGGCGCCCTCAACGGCTCGGTGGTCGCGGCGTCGGCGAACATGGCTGAAGCTGCCGACCGCCTTGAGGAAATCTGGCGGCACATCGCAAACAACAATCCCATCCAGGTCGGGAAGCCGTCGGACGATACCGGGGCCGCCGACTTCGCTTGGTATCTCGGCCTCATGGTCGCCATGGGGCAGGCGCTGGTCCTGCCGCCTTGGCTCAAGGCTGCTCTGGCTGCGCTGACTCCCGCCGCTTCGCCTCTGCTGGACCGCGGCGGCCTGTGCAGCGACGCCCCCATCAGCAACGCACTCAAGCGCTTCCTTGACTTGGAGGCGTTGCGGAAAGGCAAGCCTTTCCACGTTTCCGTCTATCGCAGCCACGGCAAGGCCTGGCTGGATTTCGTCATCGGGGCGCTTGGTCTCGCCGGAATGATAGACACGCCCGATTCCGAATTTCTGCATCTTCAGGCGCTGCCCGAAAGTGAACAGGTGCAAGCCATCTTGGCCTCGGCGGCCATCCCGCTTTTCTTCAAGGCCAAGACGGTGGAGGGGCGGCTATATGTCGACGGCGGTACGGGCGGTGCCCGCCAGGTTCAGGGCAATACGCCGGTGCCGCCGCTGGTTTCGGCAGAGCGGTGCGACCGGATCATCGTCTGCCATCTGTCGGACGGCAGCCTGTGGAGCCGGCACGAATTTCGGAATACGCAAATCATTGAAATTCGACCTGGCCGGTCCATTAGCCGGGGCTCGATGCTCGGCGACATGGTTGGGTTCGACAAGGCGAACATTCTCGACTGGATGGAGCAAGGTTACGACGACGCCAAACGCTGCGTCGGGAGCATCGCCGACCGCCTGAAGGCGCGCCACAAGGCTGCGGAGGCTAGGAAGCGCCTTCGGGAAAAGGTCGGCGCGCTGGAGCGGGACGGGTTTCATGTGGAGTGAGTGGTGCGGACTTTGGATTCGCCTCATCGCCCCTGAAGTCGCTCCGCTCAGAGGGAGGGCAGTTATGTCTGACGTTGCGCAACCCTCGGCGACGTATGCCACCGTTCCTCTACTGCCTCACCCTCCGGCCGGATAGGCTGATACATCACTCCTCCGTCCCGGACGACGAGCAGCCTCCGCTCTCGGAAGGTGCCTAGATGGCGAACGAGGTCTGGGCATCGCATGGCGAGACAGCGAAAAGCCTTGTCCAGCGCGTGGTAGACGGCGCCACGATCGGCGTCATGCGACGAGGTTCTGCGATGAGTGCTGTTTCGCGCTTTAGCGAGATCACGCTCTGCCCAGTTGATCTCCTTCTGAAGTGTTGCTCGACGTGACCCGGAGGCCCCGTTCATCTGGCGTCTCAAGTCCGTCAGCATGTTCTGCAACGCCTCCACATTTTCCTGAGCCATCGCGCGCAGGGCTGCACTATTCTCCCATTCGTCCGGCTCTATCGGCTCGCGCAGGATTGCGGGAAGAGCTGTGGCCGGAGCGGTTCCCGCAGCCACACGTTCACCGGCTTTTCGAAGAGCGCGCCAAGGAATCACCACATCCGGGAACGTCAGCAAAACCGCGAGATAGGCCATCCCGTTCCAAGGCGGGAGCCGAGCCTCGCTTTGACCACACGCCACTTCCCAGTCGCTGGCCGCCAACTGAAAGCGGCCAGGCGATATCTCTGGGAAGTCGGCCTTTCCTAAAGCCCGGAGCGCATGTGCTAAGGGCACTTCAGCGGCGCTGAGATAGAGTTCCGAAAGTTCTGCAAAAGCGACCAACCGCAGGTGGTCATGGCATG
>CAZJFH010000008.1:64948-93213 GCA_964545205.1 uncultured Rhodospirillaceae bacterium | reverse complement strand
GGCATCGAGCTGCTGGCGGCCGCGCAGGGCATCGAGTTCGACCGGCCGCTGCGCACCTCAGCGCCCTTGGAAGAGGCGCTGCGCCGCATCCGGGCCGTGGTGCCGCCCTACGTAATCGACCGCTATTTCGCGCCCGACCTGACGGCGATCGGGCGCATGGTGCGCGACGGCGCGCTCGAGGATCTGGTGGTGGTGGATTTCGCCGGACTGCAGATCTGACACGTTCGCCAATGCAAATTGGCGTCACCCCGCAAAGGCGGCGGTCGATGCTGGGCCGAGATTCAGAAGCAGAAGCCACCCAGTGTGCGGCCCTGGAATGGATTCCCGCTTTTCGCGGGAATGACGAGAGTTGAAGGGTGACGAGGAAAGGGAGGAAGGGACTTGAACCCCGTCTTCGATCTGATGCGGCACGGCGATGCACCGCTGTTGATCAGCATTCCCCATTGCGGGACCGGGCTGGCACCCGGCCTCGAGGCGCGGCTGACGCCCGAGGGTTTGCGCCTGGGCGACACCGACTGGCACCTCCCCCGGCTATACGACTTCGCCGCCGCGCTGGGGGCGACGGTGCTGAGTGCACGCCATTCCCGCTACGTCGTCGACCTCAACCGGCCGGCCAGCGGCGAGAGCCTGTATCCCGGCCAGGCGACCACCGGCCTGTGTCCCACGACCCTGTTCGACGGCCGGCCGCTGTATCGCGACGGCGCCGCCCCGGATGCCGCCGAGATCGCCGCCCGCGTCGAGGCCTTTTGGAAGCCCTATCACGACGCCCTGGCCGAGACGCTGGCCGCGATCCAGGCGCGGCACGGCCGGGCGCTGCTGTGGGATGCGCATTCGATCCGCAGCCGGGTGCCGCGGCTGTTCGAGGGGCGGCTGCCCGACCTCAATCTCGGCACCGCCCGCGGCGAGAGCTGCGATCCGGCGCGGCGCGCCCGTGTCGTCGCGGCGATGGAGGCCGCCGCCGCCGAGGCCGGCCTGACCGCCGTCGCCGACGGCCGCTTCGTCGGCGGATACATCACCCGCCATTACGGCCGCCCCGAAGCCGGTGTCGACGCCGTGCAGATGGAGCTGGCGCAGTGCCGCTACATGGACGAGGAGGATTTCGGCTGGCGCGAGGACCGCGCGGCCGCGCTGCGGCCGGTGTTGCGGCGCGTCGTCGCGGCGTTCCTCGGCGCCTGAGCGGCGCGAGGCGGAAAATCGGAAAACGTGATTCGGCCCGCGGCTTGCCTGCATCTTGCGGCTGGAAGTCGCCGTAGGCGAGGGTGCCGACACCGTGCTGCTGTGCTCAATGGCGGATATCAGCGTGTCGATCCAGTTCGGCACCTGAAGCGGCGAATGACGCAATCCGGTCAAAGCCGTCACCGACAGAATGCAGGCTGCATGGATGAGTGCGTCCATAATGGACGCATGGTGGACGCATGTTGGGACACGCCTCATGACCGCCGGTAACATAACACGAAAATTTCAATGCACCGTGCAGACCATGCAGATCCTGGATGGCAGCGGTTTTCGACGCAATTCCATAGGGATAATGGTCTGCCCTCCGGACGTGAATGGGAGGAAATCGAGCCGATTCGTCCGAAAACAATCAAAATCTCGCCCGACGATTGTGGACGGGCTGGGGCTGGACTGCCCGGCCGACTGTACGAGTTCAGCCGGTAACCGCCGGACTGCGGGACGACCACGGCTCGCAATACTACACCTGCGGCCGGGCTGATGGACGCTGTGGCCCGATCAACACGCCGCGGCCGCCCAGACGGAATCGCGGCAGCCATATCCGCCCGGCACATCGGCCGGTCCTGACCGGCCTGATAGTCTGGAGGCTCGATCCGCGTGGCGGCCGGCTTGGCTGCCGCAGCAATGGAGGTCGCCGTGGACGTCCTGACCCAGCAGCCGTCGCCACAACCCGTTTCCGCCACGCGCAGCGCGATGCGCGGCCTCGACCGCGAGCATGCCTTCCGTCCGTTGCGCGTCGAAGGCAGGCTGCCTGCGGACCTGCGGGGCACGCTGTACCGGAACGGACCGGCGGTCTTCGACAGCGGGCGCGATCCCCATTGGTTCGACGGCAACGGGGCCGTGGTCGCGCTCCGCCTCGACGGCGAGGGCGCGGCGGGCGCCGTGCGCGTCGTGCACTCGCCGAGCGCGGATCGCGACGCCGGCCGGCGGGACACCCGCTATGGCGCCTTCCGGCAGCGCATGAGCGTGCCCGAGCGGGCGCGGGCCCTGTTCGGCGAGAACCCGGTGCGCAACGTCGCCAACATCAATGTCCTGCCCTGGCAAGGGCGCCTGTTCGCGCTCTACGAGACCACGCCGCCGGTCGAGATCGATCCGCAGACGCTGGCCAGCCTCGGCGAGACCGATCTCGGCGGGGTGATCCGCGGCGGTTGGAACGCCCATCCGCACCGGGTCCCGGAGCGCGCGACGACCTACCAGATGGGCCTGCGCGTCGGCCCGCGGCCGGCCCTCGACATCTACGCCCTGCCGGACCGCGGCGCACCGTCGCTGCTGAGCTCGCTGCCGCTGCCGGGGGTGTCCGAGGTGCACGACCTGTTCGTGACGCGCAACCACATCGTCCTGGTGCTGCCGCCGCTATGGGGCAGTCCGATGGCGATGCTGTGGCGCGGCAGCTTCGTCGAAAGCCTGGAATGGGATGCGGCGGGAGCGACCCAGGTCGTCGTCGTTCCCATTGACGAGCCCGAGCGGATCATCCGGATCGAGACCGAGCCGTTCTTCTTCTGGCACGGCGTCAACGCCTTCGAGGCGGAGGACGGCACGCGGATCGTGCTCGATCTGGTGCGCTACCCGGATTTCGCCGGCGTGCTCGAATGGCTCGACCGCGTGCCGTCCGGGCTCGACGGCGCCGCGCATCCCGGCCGGCTGTGGCGCGGCGAGATCGATCTCGCGGCGCGATCCGCGCACTGGCGGCAGCTTTGGGATCGGTCCTGCGAATTCCCGCGGATTCACCCCGAATTGCAGGGGCGGCGACACCGTTTCGCCTGGATGGCGGCGCATTCGAGCGAAGATGCCGCGAGAACCTGGTGGGACAGACTGGTGCGGTTCGACTTCGAGACCGGGGAGGTGATCGAGATCGACGCCGGGCCGGATCGCGCCGTCGGCGAGCCGATCCCGGTGCCGAAGGGGAGCGGCGAGGACGCGGTCTGGGTGCTGGCGATGGTCACGGACTTCGCTGCCGGCGCCACCCATCTGGGAATTTGGGACGGCACCGCGCCTACGGACCCGGTCGCCCGGCTCTGGTTCGATCAGCAATTGCCGCCGTCGCTGCATGGCGCCTGGGTCCAGGACCCGGTGCACCTAACTACGGATCAAGGCCGTCCGCCCCTGGTTTGATAGGCACCCTTCGAGATTCCGTGCGGCCGCGTCGGTCTGTTCCGGCAACGGGACAATGCCGAATGCCGGAGGCGAGCTTGACGCGATGATCGCATGTTAAGACGACGACATCTTCGGCATTGAGCGCCTCTTCATCTGAAGTGGACGCGGGCCACCGAGAACGGCTGCTTGTAGAAACTCGAGCCATGACGCGAACCGCCACGATCGTTCAGGGGCGAGAGGCATTCGCCCAGCAGCAATGGAGAGAAGCGTACCTGCAACTCTGCGCGGCGGATCGCGATGGCGTCCTCGATCCCGCGGACCTCGAACGGTTAGGGACGGCTGCATATCTCGTCGGCGAGGAAGCCCACGCGATCGCCGTCTGGACGCGCGCCCACCATCAGTTCATTGACCAGGGGGATGTCCAGCGGGCTGCCCGATGGGGTTTCTGGCTCAGCTTGTGCCTGCTGCTCGGGGGCGAGGCGGCCCGCTGCACCGGCTGGCTCGCCCGGTCACAGCGGCTTCTCAAGGATCGCGAATCCTGTGTGGAGGAGGGCTACGGGCTCATCGTCACCGGATTGTTGGCGATGGCGAAGGGCGAGGCCGGGAGTGCGTGTGCCGCTTTCGACCGCGCAATGGCGCTCGCCGAGCGGTTCGGCGACCCGGATCTGCTGGCGCTCAGTCTGCTCAGTCGTGGCCAGAGCTTGATTCAGTTGCAGAAGAGCGCCGAAGGTGTCGCGCAGCTCGACGAGGCCATGGTGGCGGTCACGGCAGGAGAGGTGGCGCCGATGTTGGCCGGAATCATCTATTGCGCCGTCATCCTGACCTGCCAGCGCATCTTCGACCTGCGCCGGGCGCGCGAATGGACCATCCAGCTTAGCGCCTGGTGTGCCTCACAGCCGGATCTGGTGCCCTTTCGCGGCCAGTGTCTGGTCCATCGCTCGGAAGTCCTCCAGTGGAACGGCGAGTGGACCGAAGCACTCTCCGAGGCGGTGAAGGCCCGCGAACATCTTGCCGTCAGGTTGGAACCTGTGGTCGGGCGCGCATGCTACCAGCAGGGCGAACTCCATCGTCTGCGCGGCGAGTATGCGCAGGCCAAAGAAATGTACGCCGAGGCGGGCCGCAACGGCTGCGAGCCGCTTCCCGGAATGGCACTGCTCCGGCTGGCCGAGGGCCGCGTCGACGCGGCTGTGGCCGCGATGCGCAGCGTTGCCGATGGTGCCGGCGTCCAACAGGGTCTTGGCGCCGGACCAGCACGTGTCCGGCTGCTCGGAACCTACGTCGAGGTCCTGATCGCCGCCGGCGATCTCGACGGCGCAAATGCGGCCGCAGACGAGTTGGAGCGGATCGCCACCACCTTCGATGCCCCTTTCCTACGGGCTGCCGCCGCCCAGGCAACAGGTGCCGTCCGGTTCGCGGGCGGCCAGACGACAGCCGCCCTCAGCCACCTGCGCGAGGCATGGGCGGGTTGGGAGCAGCTGGGCATGCCTTACGAGTCCGCGCGTGTCCGGGTCCTGCTCGGGCGAATCTGCCGACGCCTTGGCGACGATGAAACCGCGCACCTGCATTTCGAGGCCGCTCGCTCCGTGTTCGGCCGGCTGGGTGCTGCGCCCGACCTGATCGAACTCGACCGGCTGACATCCGCTGGCGGTGGTCCGCTCGGCGCGCTGACCGAGCGTGAACGGCAGGTGCTGTCGCTAATCGCCGCCGGCGAGACCAATCGGCAGATTGGCGCCGCGCTGGGAATCAGCGAGCACACTGTTGCCCGTCACGTGAGCAACATCTTCGACAAGCTTGCGGTCAGCTCCCGAACCGCCGCCGGCGCAGTCGCCCACAAGCACAAGCTCGTCTGAACCTCGGAGATATGGTCAATCCTGACCATGTGTACCGCCCAGGATGTGGTTGGTTCGAGCGATGCGCCGGTTCCCCCTTCGCCCTAGCCTACGCGGCTTCAACGAAGAGGAGGAAGACGATGACCCGGCAAGCCTATAGCGAATCCTTCGGCAGAAGCCCTGCCGAGAACTACCAGCGGTACTTCGTTCCGTCCATCGGGGCGCCAGTGGCCGAAGATCTCATCGGCGTCGCCGGTCTTCGCCCCGGCCAGCGCGTGGTCGACGTCGCCTGCGGCACCGGGGTCGTGACGCGGCTCGCGGCGGAGCGCGTCGGCGCCGCGGGAAGCGTTGCCGGCCTGGACGTGAACCCGGCCATGCTGGCGGTGGCCCGTTCGCAGACGCCACCCGATCTCTCTATCGAATGGTGCGAGGCGAGTGCCGAGGCGATGCCGCTTCCGGACGGGAGCTTCGACGTGGCGCTCTGCCAGATGGGCCTCCAGTTCGTCCCCAACAAGCTGGCGGCGCTGCGCGAAATGCGGCGCCTGCTGGATGGGGGTGGACGGGCCGTCATCACTACGCCCGGGCCAAAGCCAACGATCTTCGCGATCATGACCGAGGCTCTGGCCCGACATATCAGCCCGGAAGCCGCCTCATTCAGCGATCACGTGTTCTCGCTGCACGAAGTGGAGGAAATATCCGATCTGATGCGCAGCGCCGGATTCCGGGACGTCGATGTCCGGGCGACACCGAAGACCCTTCGCCTCCCGCCGCCCGCCGAGTTCCTGTGGCAGTACATCTTCAGCACGCCGATGGCCGAAGCGGCGAACCGCGCCGGCGAAGCCAAGCGTGATGCACTGGAGCGCGAGGTCTGCCGACAATGGCAGGCGTTCGTCGCGGACGGCTCGATGCTCCTCGAGGTGGGCATGACGACGGCGACGGCATCGAAATGACCGGGCGCTGACCGCGGCACGGCCCTGAGGTCCGCACGGTGGCAAGCGGCGGAGTCCTGGGCGCACGGCTTGGCGCCCGACGTCACCTGTTGCCGATCGGCCGGATCGGCGCCGCCGTGAAACGCTGATCGGCGCAGCAACTCACTCAAGTGGGACGAAACAGGCGGCCGAAATTCCGCGCCGATTCACGATCAGCCACGCTCACGAAACCGGATGGTCCGCGAACAAGGCGATCGGTACGGCGATCGACCGGCCGTTGCGGCGGATGCCACCGTCCAGCTCCATCTTGACCAGCATTCGTGACAGGGTTTCCGGCGCGACGCCAAGGAAGAGCGCAATATTCTGGTAGCTCAAAGGCAGCGTGAACTCGACCCAGTCGCCGCGCACCTGACCGTCGGCGGACTGGCCGATGCGCGACAGCAGGCGAAGCAGCCGGTCGGCGGCGGGCAGGACCAGAGTCTCCGACTGGGCGGAAAACGCGCCGGCCAGTTGCCTGGCCATATATGCCAGCGCTTGACTTCGCCGGGTCGGGTTCTCGGCCAGGTGTTGCATGAAGACGTCCTTGGGGATGAAGCGCACCAGCGAAGGGGTCGCGGCGATCGCCGTCGTGGCATGCGGCGCCTCGGCTAAGGTCGAACGATGGCCGAAGGCCTGTTTCGGCCAGACCAGGCGCACGATCGAGGCGCCGTTGCGGGTCTCGCGCGAATGCAGCGCCACCAGCCCGCTGACCACTTGGTAAATGCCGGCCGGCGCCGATCCCGCCGAAAAGATGCGCTCGCCCCGCCCGTAGGGCCGGCGCCGGTCGCTGGCGGGGTGGCCGCAGCAGCAGGCGTCGGGCTGGCACAGCGGCAGTTCCTCGGCCTGGCAGTTCAGGAAGTCCGGTAAGGCGTTCATCGTCCGTCGTCCTTCTCGAACCGGTTCGCCATGCTTGGGGCCACGGCCGCCAGCCTCCGCTCCAATCGGCGCAGGCGCCGGCGCAGGCTGATCAGCCGCCGCAAAGACAGACCGTCTTCGCTGGCTTCCGCGACGCGTTGCGCCAGCACGACCGCCGACCAACGGATTTCAGACGGGTCGCATTGCTCGTCCACGACAGGGTCCTTGCATCACCAGGGAAAAGGTGGCCCGGCCTCGGGGAAGAGGCCGGGCCGGTTGGGCCGGCGGAGAACACAGGGGGAAAGTCGCCGGCCCCGGGCACTCCGTCAGACCACGTCGCGCGGCTTCAGCGACATCGCCGTCAGGTCGTGCTTGTAGGGCGACTCGCCGACCTTGCGCAGGACGCCGCGGCCGAGCTTGTAGCGGTAGTTGCCGGTGACCGGATCGGGCACCGCGTGGCAGACCGCGTTGGCCATCGACTTCGGGCTGTTGAACTGCGCCTTGGCGACGCCGGGACGCATCTCCGCGCTGACGATGGCGACCGCGGTGAAGCGGCCTTCGGTGACCTTGATGTGGCCGTTCTTCATCAGCTCGGTGAAGGTCAGATCCTTGCCGAGGACGCCGATCGGCTCGCCGGTCTGGACGTAGACCGCGTCGTTGACGACCTCGACGAAGTCGCCGCTCTCGATGCCCTTGGCGTCGTCGGGGTGGATGACGATCTGCGGGTGCGGCCAGCGGGCGGCCATGTAGGGCTTGCGGTCGTCGTCGAACCCGGATTGCCAGTATTCGTTGACGCGGCCGTTGGTGACCCAGATCTCGCCCTTGTAGGCCCGCGGCTTGACCGCCTCGTAGAAGTCGCTCCAGCCGGGGAAGTCCTTCCAGGCCGTCTTGAGCAGCAGTGCCTTGCCCGAATGGGTGCCGAAGGCGTAGAGCCATTTTTGGTCGACGGTCACGCCCTCGACCTCGCCCCAGTCGTTGGTGGCGTCGTGCAGACGCTTTGTGCCGACCATCTTGCCCCCGACCAGGCGGATCGGCGTCTGGATGCCTTCGGTGCCCAGCGAGCGCAGCAGCTCGTGGCCGGTCATGCCCCGCTTCTTGGCCTCGGTGACGAGGACGTGATAGCTGAGCACGCCGCCGCGGCTGAAGCGGCTGGCTTCCTCGAACACCTGGTTCGAGTCCTTCCAGTCGTAGCCGTCGAAGCCCATCTTGCGGCCGAAGGCGGCGATCGCCCACCAGTCCGGCTTGGCCTGGCCGGGCGCGTCGTTGAAGGCCGAATACAGTCGCAGGCGGCGTTCCGAGTTGCAGCGGGTGAAGTCGACCTCGCCCCAGCCGGCAGCCGGCAGCACGATGTCGGCATGTTCGGTGTTGAGCGGCGCGACCGGGTAGATGTCGGAGTCGACCAGCACCATGCCGCCGCTGTCGACGCGCCGGATCAGCGCCTCGATGATGTGCTTCTTGTCGAGCTTCTTCGGCTGATTGGGGTTGCCGCGGGTCAGCTCGCCGACGCGCCGCGCCAGTTCGTCGCTGGCCATCATCGCCGGATACCAGGTCAGGCCGATGGTCCACATGAACCGGACCTCGCCATCCATCACCCAGCGGTCGACGTTGAGCGACTTTTTGCGCCGGCCGGGGAACTTCTCAGGGCTCAGCCAGCCGCGGCCGCCGCCGGCGCCCATGCCGCCGCGCTGGTGCCCGCCGCCGCGGCTGATGACCTGGCCGGGCCGGTTGCCGGCGCCGCACATCAGGCCGAGCGCCGCCAGCGACGCGGTGTTCATGTAATTGTTGGACCAGTAGTTGCCCTTCTCGACCATGAAAGAGGTCTTCGGGCGCGAGCCGTCGGCCCTGGGCTTGGCGATCATCTCGGCCGCCTTCATGATCAGCTCGGCCGACAGGCCGGTGATCTTGGCGGCGTTCTCGAGCTTCGAGGATTCCTCGGCGAGGATGAACTTCTTGTAGTCCTCCCAGTCGCTCTGGATCGCCGGGCTCATCGTGGTGCGCCACTGCCAGCGGGTGTTGCGGGTGCCCCGGCCGTAGCCGGATTCGATGTCCCACTTGTTGGCGACCCACTGGTCGATGAAGGCCTGGTCCTGCCAGCCGTTCTCGATGACGATGCGGGCCAGGGCCAAGTGCAGCACCGTGTCGGTGCCGGGGATGATCGGCAGCCACAGACCGCCGTTCTGCTCTGCCCAGGCCACGCCCATCGTCCTGTGCGGCGTGACGAAGATCAGCTTCTTGTCGGGAACCTCCCCGCCCATCATCCAGGTGGTGAACAGCGTGGTCTTGGTCTCATAGGGGTCGACGCCCGACAGGAAGGCGACCTCGCACGAGCCCCAGTCCTCGTAGCAGGCGGCAAATGAGTTGATGCCGGCGTCGTCCATGCCGGCGGCGTCCTCGGCGTTCTGCGGCTTGTCGTGCGGCGCGTAGACCGGGGTGCCGATCGAGACGTTGACCAGCTTCGAGATGGCGTAGGTGTTCTCGAAATACTCGTAGCTGTAGGTCTTCATGCCCCAGGCATGGACGCCGTACTTGTCGAGCACGTGCTTGGAAACGGCCGCCATGACGTCGGTGGCGTCGTCCCACGACACCTTCTCGAGCTTGCCGTCGATCCGGATCATCGGGTGCTGCAGGCGGTCGCGGGTCAAGGCATCGGGACTGTAGATGCGCCCGGCCAGGGTGCCGCCGCGGATCGAGTGGTTGCCGTCGGGGTTGACGACCGTGGCGTCGCGGTCGGGCAGCACGGCGAAGTGGTGCGGACGGCCCTGGTAGAAGCCGACCTGATGCTGGTTGGGGCTGATCCAGGCGCCGTTGGCGTCCGCATGCCCCATGTCGTAGCCGAGCGCGTTCTGCTCGGCCGTCTGGCCGCCCTCGGCGCCGACCGGCCAGCGGTAGACCTTGTAGCCGCAGGCGATGGTGCAGTAGGCGCAGGCGGTGGTCAGCACGTCCGCATTCTTGGGCGGAAGCGGCACGGCGTCCTTGGTGATCATCTTGTTAGCCATTTCGGTTCCTCCTCAGGCGCCGCGCGGATTTTCGGAATAGCCGAAGACCAGGCCCATGACGCCGACGGCGTAGACGTCGCCGTCGCGGATTTCGAGCATGATCTGCGGCAGGCTCTCGGTGGCGTGGCCGGACACGACCATGCCGTGGCGGGTGAGGTCGAAGGTGGTCAGGTGCAGCGGGCACGGCCCGACGATGTTGTGCGCCGGCTTGTAGGCTTCGGCGCCGACCGGCCCGCCCATATGCGTGCAGGTGGCGTTGAAGGCGACGATATCGTGCTGCGGCCCGACGCCGGCCCCGGCCTTCTCCTCGAGCTTGACGATGAAGTTGCGGACGTTGTCGTTCGGATAGAAGAACTCGACGGCCTGCTTGCTCTTCAACTCGGCCAGCGAGGCGATCTTCTTGGCCGGCCAGCGGCTGCCGACCAGATCGGCGCCCTTGGCGAAGCCGAGCTTCGGTCCCGCCGCCACGATCGCGACGGCGGCGCCGCCGAAGATCAGGAACTGGCGTCGCCCCATGCAGGCGCCGCCGGAAGCGTGATTGTGCGTCATGGTCACTTTCCTTTGGCCGAGGTGGTCAGGGGCTTGGTTTCGGGCAGCTTCGGCTCCTCGACGATCAGCGGCTCGTCCATGCTGAGCGATTCGAGGAACGCGACCAGATCCTTGGCTTCTGTTTCGCCGAGGTTCAGCGGCTTCAGGCCGGAGCCCTTGCCGGCGCCGCCGTTGTAGAAGGCGACGACGTCGTCCAGGGTCTCAAAGGCGCCGTTGTGCATGTAGGGCGCGGTGTATTTCAGCTCGCGCAGGCTGGGGGTGCGGAACTTGCCCATGTCGTCGGGCCGCTTGGTGGCGTAGTAGAGGCCGTGGTCGGTATCGGCACTGCGATAGACCTTCTCCGAGACGCCCTTCTGGTAGACCTGCCAGCGGTGGGTGATCTGCTGGACCGGGTCGTCGGCGAAGCTCTGCGGGTCCGGCACGCCGAGCCGGTAGAAGCGCTCGTCGGTGACCAGCGGGCCGTTGTGGCACGAGATGCAGTTGGCCTTGCCTTCGAACAGGTCCTTGCCGCGCTTGGCCGCATCGGAAAGCGCCGCGGCGTCACCCGACGCGAAGCGGTCGAACGGCACCTTCTTGGGATCGGAAATGATGGTGCGCTGGAACGCGGCGATCGCCCTGTAGGCGTCGTTGATCATCGGGTATTCGGTGCCGAAGATCTCCTTGAAGGCCTTGCGATACTCGGGCACGAAGGCGAGACGCATCTCCATCATCGAGTCGTCGCCGTTGCCGGCCACCGAGCCGCCGGCCGCGCTCTTGGCCTGCGCCTCGAGGCTGGTCGAGGTGCCGTCCCAGAACAGCTTGTTGTAGTAGGCCGAGTTGTAGATGGTCTGCGAGCTGCGCCAGTGGATGGTGCCGGGATAGCCCATCGAGATGGCGCCGTTGGTCTCCCAGCCGAGCTGCGGCTGGTGGCAGGCGACGCAGGGCATGGCGCCGTTGCCGGACAGCCGGCCGTCCCAGAACAGCTTCCTGCCGAGCTCGACCTTGGCCGGAGTCGTCGGGTTGTCCGGCGGCGCCTTGACCGGCGGCAGCGGACCGAGCGGCGGGAACTTGCCGTCGGCGGCGAACGCGGCCGAAGCCATGCCGGCGCAGGCGGCGATGCAGGCGGTGAGGATCGTTTTTTTCATGATGCCTTCCCTCCCCTCAGTTCTTGCCCAAGGGGCGCACTTGGTAGTCGAGCTGGGTGGCCGGCGCGGCGACGGCCGGCTTGGCGCCGGTCATGCTCTGGAGGAAGGCGAGCAGCGCCTTCTTCTCGTCGGCGGTCAGTTTCAGCGGCTTGGTGGCCTTGGTGCCGCGGTCGTAGAAGTCGACGACCTGCTCCAGGCTGGCGAGGACGCCGTTGTGCATGTACGGCGCGGTCTGGCCGACGTCCCACAGCGACGGGGTCGAGAACTTGCCCCAGTCGGCCTTGTCCTTCGTCACCACGTACTGGCCGACGTCCTCGCGCAGGTTCATGAAATTCGGCGTGCCCATGGTCGAGAAGTGCCGCAGCATCGAAATATGGCGCTCGGGGTTGCCGGTGATCTCGGCATGCTCCGGCACGCCCAGGGCGTGCTGCTTGCCGTCCGACAGCATCGGGCCGTTGTGGCAGGAGACGCAGCCGGCCTTGCCCTCGAACAGCGCCTTGCCCTTGACCTGCTCGGCCGACAGCGCCGCCTGGTCGCCGCGCAGGAACTTGTCCAGCGGCGCATCCTTGGTGCGGATGGTCTTGAGGAACTCGCCGATGGCGCCGTAGATGATGCCGCCGTAGGGGTCATTCTTGTAGGCGGCGGCGATGGCCTCGGCGTACTCCGGCACCTGCTTGAGGCGCTCCTGGGCCAGGCGCGAGTCCATGTTCATGGTGTGCGCCTCCGTCAGCATGTCGCGGACCATGGTGCCGAGATCGGAGCCGTCGAGGCGGCCGTCCCACAGCAGGTACTTCTTGCTGGCGACGTTGAACAGGCCGGGCGAATTGCGGAAATACTGGACGCCGGTGTAGCCGGCCGACAGCGCCTGGAGGTCGCCCCAGCCCTTGGCCGGGTCGTGACAGCTGGCGCAGCTCAGGCTGGTATCGCCCGACAGCCGGGTGTCGAAGAACAGCATCTGGCCGATCTTGGCCTTGGCCTCGTCGAATTTCGGGGCGTCGGGCAGCGGCGCCAGCATCGGCTGGTCCTTCGCCGCGGCGACGCCGGCGGACGCGAGTGCGGCGGCAGCCACCGTAGCCAGCGCAACCCTGCGCAGCCCGGCGATGCGGCTTCCCCCTGTCCGACGCACGTGAGTTTTGGTCATGGCCCCTCGCTCTCTTGGGGTGGGTATTGGCGCCACGGCTATGCCGTTCGGCGTACCCACCACAAGCGCAAGGCCTGTGCCAAAGTAATATGTGCGGCTAATCGACCGAGGCTGCGCCGCATCTACAATGCTGTATCGGCACTGAAATATCGGAGGGGGTAGAGTGGTTTGCGTCGATTATCCGAGCCGGCCGCAGGGAGATTCTTGATGCAAATCAAAACGAAACGTTTGAACGAAACGTTCGGCAGTTGAACGTTTCGTTCAATCGCGCTCGGCCTTGAGGCCGAAATCCTTGATCTTGCGTTCCAGGGTCGGGCGCGAGATGCCGAGGATGTCGCAGGCGCGGCCCTTGTGCCAGCCGGTGGCGGCGAGGACCTTCTCGATATGGGCGCGTTCGAGATCGCGCAGCGAACAGTAGGGCCCGTCCACCTGGATGCCGCCTGCGGCGGCGTCGGGTGCCGCCGTCATGTCGCCGACCAGTTCCGCCGGCAGCCCGGCCGAGGTCAGCGTGTCGCCGCGCGCCATCACCGCCGCCCGCATCAGCACGTTCTCGAGCTGGCGCACGTTGCCCGGCCAGGAATAGGCGGTCAGCTTTTCCATCAGCTCGCCCGCGACCTGGCGGACGTTCTTGCACAGGTCGCGGTTGATCCGCCGCAGCAGATGGTCGACGAGCTGCGGGATGTCCTCGGGCCGCTTGCGCAGCGGCGGCACCTTCATGGTGACGACGTTGAGCCGGTAGTAGAGGTCCTCGCGGAACTCGCCCTTCGCGACCCGCTCGGCGAGGTCGACGTTGGTGGCGGCGATGAAACGGGCGTTGCTCTTCTTGACCGCGGTGCTGCCCACCGGGCTGTACTCGCGCGCCTCGAGCACGCGCAGCAGCTTGCCCTGCATCGGCGGGCTGAGCTCGGCGATCTCGTCGAGGAACAGCGTGCCGTCGCCGACCATCTCGACCTTGCCGACGTGGGCGGAATAGGCGCCCGTGAAAGCGCCGCGCTCGTGCCCGAACAGCTCGCTCTCCAGCAGCGTCTCGACCAGGGCCGCGCAGTTGATGGCGATGAACGGCTTGTCGCGATCCGGGCTGGCCGTGTGCACGGCGCGGGCGATCACCTCCTTGCCGGTGCCGGACTCGCCGAGGATCAGCACGGTGGCGCGGCTCTGCGCGACCAGGCCGATGCTCTTGAACACCTCGCCCATCGCCGCCGAGCGGCCGACGACGGTGGCGCTCGGCGCCGCGACGCCCACCGTCATCGCCGAGCCGTCGCCCGTGGTCCGCCGCAGGGCGGCGTCGACGGCGGCGTCCAGCTTCTCGATATCGATCGGCTTGGGGATGTAGTCGACGGCCCCGCCCTGCATCGCCGCGATCGTATTGTCGAGGTCGTGATAGGCGGTCATGATGATGACCGGCAGCCCCGGCCGCTTCTCGACGACTTCTTGCAGCAAAGACAGCCCATCGCGGCCCGGCATGCGGATGTCCGAGACCACCAGGTCGACCTCGCGGTCCAGCGCGTCGGCGAGCGCCTCGTCGGCGGTGGCCGCCAGGCGGATGTCGAAGCCGCGGTCGCGGAAATGCAGATCCAGCGTGTCGCGGATCGCGCGTTCGTCGTCGATGATCAGGATGGTGGACATGGCGAGAAGGAATTCTATATCACCGCTGGGCCGCGTCTATGTGCGCCTTTCTCCCTAGCCCCGCAAGGCAATCGCGCCTCGCCGGACGATGAGCCGCGATGAGCCTCGCCAAACGCATCTTCGCAATTACGCTGCTGATCTCGGCCTTGGCGCTGTCCGGGCTGACGGTGCTGGTCGTCGGCCAGGCCAACCAGACCCTGCGCGACCTTTCGCTCGAACGCCTGTCCGATGGCGTCTCGCGCGAGGCGCGGCTATTGCAGAACAGCATCGACCTGCTCAAGGGCGACGTGCTGTTCCTGGCCGCCACGGATACCGTCGCCGAAGTGCTGGAGGGCAGCGCGGCCGATATCCGCACCGCCGAGCAGAAGACCCGGCTCATCCGCCTGTTCTCGACGGTGATGCGCCAGCGGCCGGCCTACACCCAGGTCCGGCTGGTCAGCCTGGAGGCGGCCGGCATGGAGCTGGTGCGCATCAACCGGGTCGACGACGAGCCGCAGGTGGTCCCGCCGCACGAGCTGCAGCCCAAGGGCGACCGCTACTATCTGCACGAGGTCGCACGCCTGCTGCCGGGGCAGATCTACATTTCGCAGGTCGACCTCAACCGCGAGCGCGGCGTCATCGCCGAGCCGCATCAGCCGGTCTTGCGGGTCGGCACGCCGGTGTTCGACGGCGCCGGCCGCGCGGTGGCCGCTGTTCTGGTCAACATCGACTTTTCGGATTTCGTCGGCGAGTTCACGCAGTCCCGCGACATCTCCTACTTTATCACCAACGAGTCCGGCGATTATCTGCGCCATCGCGACGCCGCCAAGACCTTCGGCTTCGAGTTCGGGCAGCCGATCCGAATCGGCGACGACTATCTCACGCGCTTCGCCTGGACGCGGTGGCTGGCGCAGCACGAGCCGCTGCGGCAGTACCTGCCAGAGCGGCAGGAGGCGATCGTGCTCGACCGCATTCCGGTGCCCGACGACTCGCGGCCGACCGGCGAGCGTTTCCTGGTGCTCGGCGCCACCGCGTCGCTCGGCGCGCTCGAGACCGAGTCCGACGCGTTCCGCACCACTCTGCTTGGCCTGGCGGTGTCCGTCGGCGTGCTGATGGCGCTGGCCCTGAGCGTCGCCACCGCCCGCTTCGCCCGGCCGATCGCCGACATCACCGCATCCGCCAACCGCATCGCCGCCGGCGAGCGCGAGGTGGCGCTGCCGGTCCAGGCCCAGGCCGAGATCGGCATCCTGGCCAAGGCGTTGGAGCGCATGCTGGACGCCCTGCGCGCCGCCGCCAAGAGCGAGGAGATGGCGGCGATGGGCCGCATGGCGAGCATGATCGCGCACGACCTGCGCAACTCGCTGTCGGCGGTCAAGATGAACTTGCAGATCCTGAACCGCCGCGCCCAGGACACCGACGACCGGACCGCCCGGCATTGCGCCATCGCGCTCGACCAAGTCGGGCATATGGAGCATGTGCTCAACGACATTCTGATCTTCGCCCGGCCGGACCGGCTGGAGCGCGAATGGGTGTTCCTCGGCGATCTCGTGCAGATGGCGGTGATGTCGATGCTGCCGCAGATCGAGGCCAAGAACGTTCAGTTGACGGCGTGGCCGATGGAATCGCTGCCGAACCTGCTGGCCGATCGCGCCAAGATGATCCGGGTGCTGCAGAATCTGTTGGAGAACGCCGTCCAGGCCAGCCCGGCCGGCGGGACGGTCACCATCGCCGCCCGGCCCGGCGTCTGCGCCGGCGCGCCCGGCCTCGACGTCTCCGTCTCGGATCAGGGACCCGGCGTCTCCGCCGAAGACCAGGCACGGATGTTCGAGCCGTTCTTCACCACCAAGGCCAAGGGCACGGGCCTCGGCCTCGCCATCGTCAAGCGCATCGTCAAGCAGCACGGCGGCCGCATCGCGGTGCAGTCGTCGGAGCGCGGCACGACGGTGACGATATCGCTGCCGACGATCTCCGAATAGCCGCCCGTCGGCGGAAGATCGGCACCGGAGCTGCGCAAGCTGCGCCATGGCCTGCCGGTCTTCCAACCTCTCGCCCCCAGACCCAGGACGCGCTGGCGCAGTTCAACCAGCAGCACGGCGCCGGCGAAGGCGGCGTGCTGACCCCGCAGGCGCTGTCCGGTCAAGACATCGATCTCGACCAGCTTCAGACGGCGCAGGACCCGCAGGGCCAGGGACAGCCGCAGTCGGCGGCCGTCCCTCAGGAGCAGCCGCAGGTCGATCAGCAGCAGTCCCCGCAGGCGCGGCCCGGCGGTGAGCAGCCGGCGCCCCAGCAGGAGCCGCAGCAGCAGACCAGGTAAGCCTTGGGCCGGCCGACCCGGAACACCCATTCCCGGGTCGGCCCGTTTTCACATACTCTGATCGGGTGCAGGGGCAACTTGGTCACTGCTTCCGCGGGACAGCGAAGGCATAGCCGATCGATTGAACCGTACGCACGGGCAGAGGCTGTCCCGTGGCCCTCTTGGTCTTCTCGCGGAGTCGCCGAATGGCCGCGTCCAGGTTGCGGTTTCCAGGGTCGCCGGGGTCGTAGCCCATGGCGGCGAGCAAGGCGCCACGCGGAACGACACTTCCCGCCGCGCCGATCAGCAGGCGCATCAGCGACAGCTCGGTCGCTGTCAGCGGAACTGCCGCTCCGTTTGGCGCGACGATCTGAAAGCCGGGCTCGTCGAACGCCCAGTCGGTTGCCTTCGCAGGCGCCGTCGGGGTGCCACCCGGTGCTACGCGGCGGCCCAGATTGCGTGCCGCGGCCGCAAGCTCGCGTAGCTCGACCGGCTTCGGCATGTAGACGTCGGCGCCAGCCTCGAACCCCTGGACCCGGTGTTCGGTCGCGCCTCGGGCCGTCATCATGATGATGCCGATGTGGTGCCGGCAACGCAGATGGCGTGCGATGGCAAGCCCGTCCTCGTCTGGCAGGCGCAGGTCGAGCACGATGATGTCGCAGGGTTCGACTGCCAGGTGTCGATACAGTTCGGCGGCGCTGCCAAGTCCGACGACGGTGAACCCGGACAGCTCCAGGTAGTCCACCACCTGGGCCCGCAGATCCTCCTCGTCCTCGACCACGACAACACGAAGCTCGCTCATGCCTTCCCCGTCACCAAGCCCACTCGCTCCTCCGCCCCCGCCCGTGCCAGCGGTACCGAAATGGCGAAAATCGATCCGCCGCCTTGCCGCTGCTTGTGGAAGGCATGGCCGCCATGCAGGCCGGCAATGATCCTGACCAGGTGCAGGCCGATCCCGGTTCCGGGGGCCGCACTGTGGGCCACGCCCCGGTAGTACTTGTCGAATATCCTGACCGCTTCCGCGGCCTCCACTCCCGGGCCGCGATCAGCGACCGAGAACGTGACCCAGTCCCCCTCCGAGACGGCGAAGAGCTCGACCGGCGCATTCTCGGGCCCGTAGCGACGCGCGTTGTCGATCATGGCGTCGAGCGCGACGCCGAGCAATTCGGTATCGGCCTCGCAAAGGGCGACCGGATCGGTGGAGTGGACGAGGAGAGGCGCTCGACCGGGATCATCGTTGCGTTCGGCCGTATCGGCCAGCACGCGCTCCGCGGCGACCGGAGCCAGGGTCGCATGCGATTTCTCGACGCGCTCGCCGGCCAGGCAGGTCTCGACCAACCGGACCAGCCTGCGCACCGAGCGGCGGATCGTCTCGATGCGGGCGGCGACGTCCGGCCGACCGGAAGCGGCTGTCAGGCCTAGAACCTGCGCGGCGCCGTCGATCACCGCCAGTGGTGTCTTGAATTCGTGCGTCGCCATGTCGATGAAGGCTTGCAGCCGCAAGCGCGCCGCCTGCTCGCCCGCTAGGGCGAGTTCCGTCTTCGCGAAGGCGGCGGCCAATTCGCGGCTGCGCAACCGATCGCGCTGCATGCGCCGGATGCGGCCCGCGAGCGCGAGGCTGAGAATGGCGATGTGCGCCAGCATCGCCGCGGTCCCGATCTGCCGCACGCGAATGATGTCCAGCATCGACGGGAACAGCGCTTCCGCCGCATGAAGACCCGCGAAGACCAGGAACGGCAGGAACGCTATGGCATAGGAGCGGACCAGCTTGTTTTCGCGCTCCCGCCGCAGCACGACGATCGCCAGGGCGAGGCTGACCAGGGTGGCCAGCAGGGTCGCGAGGAAGCTTGGGCGTACCAAGTGGATGAACAACGAGGTCGGGGCCGTCACGATGCAGGCCAGGGCCGCCGCGCAACCCGCCATATAGGCCTTGTGCAGGCGCGGGAAGGTGGTCCGCAGCCGCAGCACTCGGTCCCACATGAACACGAGGGCGGCAAGGTTGCCGAGCACGCCCACCCCGGTGATGACGTTCAGCACCGAACTGGATGCGCCGGGGAACAGGATCGTCGCCAGCCCGGTGTGAGAAACCCCGAACAGCACGTAGCTGCCGACATAGGCGGCATAAGCGACCATCGGCGAATCGCGCAGGCCGATTCCGAACAGGACGTACATCGCCGCGATGATCAGCAGGACGGACAGGAACATCCCGATTAGCGTCGCCGTCCTGATCTCCTCGAACATCAGCGTGTCGGCCTGCCATAACGAGGCGTCGAACTGGATCTCGTCATGCGACGCCAGGCGTACGTAAAGCTGCGTCGGCTCGTCGAACGGAAACTGCAGGCGCAGGACGTGCCGGCGCGCCGCCAGCGGCAGCGACGCGACCGGAACGTTGCGGCCGAGCGCGAAGCTCTGCAGTCCGCGCCCGGCGGACTCGGCATAGACCTGGATATCGTCGATGAATGGTTCGCCGATGGCCAGGATCCAGTCCTCGGGCGCATCGTGGCCACGAACCACTTTGAACCGGTACCACACCGCCCCGCTGGTATAGTTGCGTTCGGCCGCCGCCGCCGGCCGCGCCACGAAACGGCGGTCACCGCGGATGTCCTCGAAGCTGCGCCGGCCGCTCGGATCTTCCAGGCGCGCAAGATGCCCGCTCAAGGGATGGCTGTTGGCGGTGCCCGTCAAAACGAGGCTTGGTGGCTCTGCGCCGGCGGCCTTGGCAGGCCACGTCTGCACGATGGCCGAGGCCAGCATGACGGCACATAGCAAGCGCAGCAGCGCCGAGAGTGGCATCGCCGCCAGCTTCATTTCCCCCCCCGCCAGCTGCCTTGCGCATTGTAGCGGCCGGGCGGTGTCGGTCAATCCGGGGCCGCGCGGTCGAATCTCTGTCGAATCTTGATCGAAATAAGGTGGTTGCCGCGCTGGCGACCACCATGGGATGTAGTTTGGGGGGCAGGGAAGGTTGCGGATCTCTTACTAATTAGACTAAAATTTTTTTTAAGGTGGGCGCCTGGCCGGGAGGTCGCAAAAAACGGGGCTCGCGAGGGGGCGGATCGGGCTCCGGTGGGGGAGACCGATACGCGGATCATGATTGGGGGGGAAAGCATGAAAGCGTGCGGCCGTCTTGTCGCGTCAATACTGGCTCCGTTGGCAATCGCTGCCTGTACGGCCTCGCCCGAACCGGTGACCGAGGCCGAGATGCGCGCCGTCATCGAAGCGGACCGGGCGGCGATCAACAGCGGAATCCCCGAGATTTCCGGCCCGATAACCATTGAAGAGGCGATCGCCCGGGCGCTCAAGCACAACCTCGAATACAGGACGCGGCTGCTGGAGCAGAGCCTTGCCGCGGGTCAATTCGAGGCCGGCAAGTTCGACATGCTGCCGGAACTGCTGGCGTCGGCCGGTTACACATGGCGCGACGAGGAACTCACCCGGCGCTCGATCGACGCCGTCACCGGCCAGGCGCAGGAGACGAACCCGACAATTTCGGTCGACCGGGAGCGCCCGTTCGCCGACCTGGTGCTGTCGTGGAGCATTCTCGATTTCGGACTGAGCTACTTCAGCGCCCAGCAGAACGCCGACCGTCTGCTGAAGGCCAATGAACGACGCCGGCGCGCCATGCACAACCTGATGCAGAACGTGCGCACGACCTTTTGGCGGGCCGTGGCCTCGCAGCAACTGCGCGACCAGGTCAGGCATTCCATTGACGAGGCGGAGGCGGCGCTGGCCGACTCGCAGCGGATCGTCAGTAGCCAGGTGAGGAATCCCGCCGAAGCGCTACGCTACCAGCGCAATCTTCTGGAAAATCTCCGACTGCTCGAGAATATCGACCGCGAACTCGCTGCGGCGGAAATCGAGCTGGCCACGCTGATCGGCGTGCCCAGCGGCAGCCGGATCCGGCTGGTCGAGCCGGAGATGACCGCCTTCAGGCCGCTCGAGTCGGACGTCGAGCTGATGGAGCAGGTGGCGCTGATGCGGAATGCCGACCTGCACGAGCAGTTCTACGATGCGCGCATCGCAGCCGTCGAGACGCGCAAGGCTATCTTGCGAATGGTGCCGAACCTGTCGATCCAGGTTGGCCATCACTATGACGGTGACCGTTACGTGATCCACCAGTCCTGGAACGACGTCAGCGGTCTGATCGCCTCGAACCTGTTCGACATCATCGCCGGTCCGTCGCGGATCCGTGCCGCCGAGATGGAACTGGAAGTGGCCACCAGCAAGCGGATGGCGGTCCAGATGGCGGTCGTCTCGCAGCTCCACCTTGCGCGCCACCAGTACGAGGACGCCCTACGGCAGTACGGCCGCGCGGTGGCGATCCACGATGTCGACAACCGCCTGGCGCAGATCGCCCGCAGCCAGGAGCAGACCCGCATGGGGGCGTCGCTGGCCAGAATCGCCGCCGACGTGACGGCGATCCTCAGCTCTGTGCGCCTGTACCATGCCGTGGCCAAGGTGCATGAAGCCGACAGCCGGGTGCAGGCAGCGCTCGGGACCGAGCCGGAGTTCGAGAGCCTGGACGACATCACGCTGGAACAACTCGAGGAACGCGTCGGCAAGGTTCTCAGGCAGTCGATCTGACATGAACGACCGGCATGCACGACCGAGTCGCATCCTGTTCGCCGCCGTGCAGTGGCCGGCGGGCCTCTGCCTGGTGCTGGCGCTGGCGCCGGCGCCGGCGCAAGCGCAGGAGTCCGGCACCTTCGATCCGCTGGAAATGCGCGCCCAGCTGGCGCCGCATCGCTACACCACCCTCTCGGCCGAGATGGCGGCCAGGATCAACCGCATCGCCTACCAGGACGGCGCCGCCTTCAAGCAGGGCGAGGTGCTGATGGAATTCGACTGCGCATTGCAGGCGGCACAGCTCGACAAGGCGCGGGCTCATCAGATGGCAACCGAAGCCACGCTCGAAGGCCAGCGCAGCCTGGCGAAGCTCAACGCCGTCGGGATGGTGGAGGTGAAGACCAGCGAGGCCGAGGTGCAGAAGGCCAAGGCGGATGTGGCCTATCTGCGGGCGATGATCGACCGCTGCCGCATCCGCGGGCCGTTCGATGGGCGCATCGTCGAGCACGAGGCGCGCGAGCAGCAGTTCGTCCAGGCGGGGCAGCCGCTGATCGAGGTCATCGATGACAGCGTGCTCGAACTCGAATTCATCGTGCCGTCGCGCTGGCTGAGCTGGTTCAAGCCAGGGCATGCCTTCGACGTCCGTATCGAGGACACCGGCAACGAATACCCGGTCCGGCTGCTGCGAACCGCTGCCCGCGTCGATCCGGTGAGCCAGTCGGTCAAGGCCGTGGCCGTGATCGACGGCGCGTTTCCCGAACTGATTCCCGGCATGAGCGGCCGCATTCTGCTGAGCCCGCCGGCCAAGTGAGTGCGTCTCTGAGTCCGTCCAACCGACCGCGAGGGCCAACCGATGACTAAGCTGGAACCCGGTTACCGCCATCTGCTGCGCCGCAACGGGCCCAATGCCGTCCGGCTGGAGCCTCGGATCATGTTCGACGGTGCCGCGGCCACCGAGGTCGTCGAGCCTGTCGCGACCGCGACGGCGGTGCCGGAGCCGGCAGTCGAGGCCGTCGTTGCTCCCGCCACCGCCGAGCCGAACGTGCCGGACGCCGATGATCCGCAGGGGAGCGGCGATGTCGAGGCGGCGGCGGTCGAGGAACGTGCCCGCGAGCAGATCGCCGCGTATCTCGCCGACGGCGGAGTCGACAAGCTCACAGCGATCTTCCACGATGCGACGGAACCATCCGAGGAGTGGCTGGCCCGCGCCGATGCGCTTTGCGACAGCGTCCGGGACGGCGATTACGCCGTGGCCGTCCGGTTCATCGCCACCGACCAGATCAACGGCGCCTTCGCGGCGTTCGCCAGCGAGGGGCCGGGCGGGCAGCCGACCATCTTCATCAACGGCGACTGGTGGCAGGAGCAGGCCGATCCCGGCGTGCTGGTCCAGGTGCTGGTCGAGGAATATGGCCACAGCTTCGACCACTACCTGAACCCGGGCGACGACACGCTTGGCGATGAGGGCGAGGCGTTCGCGCGCGACGTTCTTGGGCGCGCCGCAAACGTCATCGACCAGGCCCGCATCGCCGTCGAGAACGATCACATCGTCATTGATGTCGATGGCGCCAGCTACGAGGTCGAGACCGCGAGCTTCACCTTCCTGAATGCCTACCGCGTCACCACCGATGGCGGCTTCCCGGCCGAGAAGGAGCAGAACCGCCACCATTTCGTCCCGACTTCGCTGTCGACCGCGCGCATCGACGACATGATCCCGACCACGTACTTCTCGGGCAACGACGTTGTGGTGCAGCTGAACGTCGACGGCCAGACCCATTTCGGCTGGGTCAGCCGCCCGATCAAGGACCAGGGCGTGGTGCGCGGCTTCTACTTCTGGTCCGATGCCGACTTCACCTCGATGACCGCCGCCACCGACGACGGCAACCAGGACGGCGACCGCGATCCCAGCGACAACTTCGCGTTCATCCTGGTGGTGGATCAGGCCTGGTTCGACGCTCTGACCCCGGTCAGCGGCCAGACCTACACTTTCGTCGGCAGTTCGTCCGACCGCGTCGACAGTGCGCTGAACTCGCTGATCGTGCCGAACCGCGCCCCGACGCCGGTGAACGACAGCCGGACGGTGATCGAGGACAGCACCAGCAATACCGGAAACGTCCTGACCAACGACACCGATGCCGATTCCGACACGCTCACCGTGACCGGATTCAGCATCGACGGCGTTTCCGGAACGCTGGCAGAGCCGTTCGCGATCGCCGATGTCGGCAGTTTCACCCTGTCGGCAGACGGGGCCTACAGCTTCACGCCGGTGGCGAACTACGCCGGTCCGGTGCCGGCCGTCACCTACACGGTCAGCGACGGCAACGGCGGCACCGCGAGCGCGACGCTGTCGATTGCGATCACCGCGGTCAACGACGCGCCCGCCGGCACCGACAAGACCGTCACCGCCGCCGAGGACACCGCCTACACCTTCGCGGCGTCCGATTTCGGCTTCACGGACGCGACGGACGATCCGTCCGACTCGCTGGCCGCGATCATCATCACCACGCTGCCATCGACCGGCGTCCTGGCCTACAACGGCGTGGCGGTGACCGCGGGAACCGAGATCTCGGCCGCCAACATCAGCAAGCTGCGCTACACCCCGCCGGCCGACCAGAACGGCTCCGGCGTGGCCAGCTTCACCTTCCAGGTCAAGGACGGCGGCGGCACGGCCAACGGCGGCGTCGACACCGATCCGACCGCGAACACGATCACCTTCGACGTGACAGCCGCCAACGACGCGCCGACCGCCGTCGCCGACACGGCCGAAATCACCGAAGGCACCGCCGCGGTGACCGGCAACGTGCTGACCAACGACACGGACGGCGATTCCGGCGACACCAAACGGGTGATCGGCGTTTCCGGCGCGGGCAGCACGACCGGCTCGGATCCGTTCACCGTGACCGGGCTGTACGGCACCCTGACGGTCCAGACGGACGGCGCCTACAGCTACGCTCTCGACAACGCCAGTGCCGCGGTCCAGGCGCTGCGCCAGTCGACCGACACGCTGACGGACATCTTCGATTACACCTTGATGGACAGCGGCGATCTGAGCGCCGCCAGCACCCTGACCATTACCATAACCGGCACCAACGACGCTCCCCAGGGGGTGGACGACTACGACGTCGCCAAGGAATCGCTGCTGTCCGACGGGACCGAATACACCAGCAGCGACACGCTCGGATTCACGGCGACCGGCAACGTGCTGGACAACGATACCGACGTCGACGGCAGCGGCGAGACCAGCAGCGTGACCGGATTCTCGGCCGGCGCCACGTCGGGGACGATCTCGTCGGGAGGCGGCACCTACCAGCTGACCTTCACCGCCTCCAGCACGCTGAACAACGTCAACAGTTCGTACTACCTCTATTACCTGGTGGATGGCGTCTACGAAGCCGTTTACGACAGCAGCAACGCCCACGTCTCGGTCGCCACGAACACATCCCTGGGCGGAGACGCTTACGCGATCACCCTCAGCACCGAGCCGGCGTACTACACTGGATCCAGTGGAAACGTGTCGATGACCATTTCCACGCTGGAAGGAAAAACCGTCGGCTTCAAGAACTCCAGCGACCCCGAGGCCACCACCAGCGGCCTGAAAGACGCCACCGTATCCACCGCCACCACCACCGGCGATTCCACCGTCGCGGTCTCAGGCGTCACCGGCACCATTGCCGCCGGCATGACCGTCACCTGGGACGGAAACAGCACGCCCGTGACGGTGACCGACGTCACCTACGACGCCTCCGGCAACGTCACCCATTTCACCGTCGGTTCGACGCTGAGCATCGGCAGCGGCACCGCCCTGACCTTCAGCGCCGCCACCGGCGCCACCCTGACCGGCCGGTACGGCAGCCTGGTGCTGGCGTCGGACGGCTCGTACACCTACACCCCGACGACCACCAATCCCGACCTGTCCGAGGGACAGTCGGACACCGACAGCTTCACCTATTCGATGAGCGACGCCGCCGGCGCGACCAGCAGCGCCACGCTGACCATCACCGTGCTGGGGTCGGGCTCCAACGATCCCAACGCCGTCGACGACACGGCGACGGTCACCGAGGACAGCGGCACGCCGGCTACCGGCAACGTGGTGTCGAACGACGCCAACGGCACCATCACCGTCACCCAGGCCCGAAGCAGCTCGGTCGCCACCGACACCGCGGTCGCCACCGACACCCAGATCACCGGCCTCTACGGCACGCTGACAATCAGCAGCGACGGCAGCTATAGCTATTCCGTGGATGACGCCAACGCCGCGGTCGATGCCTTGCGTACCAGTTCGGACACGCTGACCGAAGCCTTCTTCTATACTGTCTCGAACGACCTCGGCATCGGCAAGGACGCCGCCAGCCTGACCGTCACCATCCAGGGCGCCAACGACGCTCCGGCCGCAGTGGCCGATGCCGGCAGCGCCCGCGAGGCCGGCGGGCATGCCAACGCGACGGCGGGCGCGAACGCCACCGGCAACGTGCTGCGCAACGACACCGACGTCGACACCGGCGACAGCCTGCGGGTCTCGGTGATCGGCGCCGCCGCCGTGAGTGCCGGAACCACCTCGGCCGACGGCACCAGTGCCGCCGGCACCTACGGCACGCTGGTCATCGGTGCGGACGGCAGCTACGTCTACACGGTCGACGACGCCAACGAGGCCGTGCAGGCGCTGAACGTCGGCGGCACGTTGACGGACACGTTCAGCTACACCGCCGCCGACCTGGCCGGAGGAACCGACGGCAAGACCCTGACGGTCACGATCGCCGGCGCCAACGACGCGCCGACCAACACCGTGCCGGGCAGCGCCGTCACGGTCGCGGAATACGACAGCGTCACCATCTCGGGCATCTCGGTCGGCGACGTGGACCACACCAGCCTGTCGGTCAAGCTGACGGTGCAGGACGGCACGGTGTCGATCGGCGATCTCGGCGGCGCGAGCGTATCCGCCGGCGCCAGCGGGACGGCGACGCTCACCCTGTCCGGCACCAGGGACCAGATCAACGCCGCGCTCGGCAACCTCGGCTACCAGCCGGCGCAGGATTTCACCGGCAGCGACCTGCTGCGCGTCGAGACCACCGATGCCGGCGGCCTTGCTGCCACCTCGACCGTGGACATCACGGTCTCCGCCGACGACCGCGCGCTGACCGTGACCGGGACCACCGTCAACGAGGCTTCACCATACCTGCTGTTCCAGGTTCAGGGCGCGGCCGGGCAGAAGGTCACGCTCGCGCTGGGCAGCACCGGAACCGGCGTCGGGCATGCCACGCTCGACGTCGACGTGCAGGCGAATCTCCAGTACTTCGACGGCGCCGCCTGGACCGCCTATTCCGGCGCCGCCGCGAGCATTCCGGCGGGCGGCGTGCTGCTCGTCCGCGCGCCCGTCCTGAACGATTCCGCCAGCGAGGGCAGCGAGACGCTCACGCTCGTCGCCACCAACCGCGCCGGCACTGGCTACACCGGTCAGGGCGCGATCGTCGACGACGGCAGCGGCAGCATCTATCTCGCCGGCAACACCACCGCAACCGCGAACGCGTCCGGCGACAGCGGCTATCCGTCCTACCTCGACGACGACCGTGCGCTGTCGGTCAACGCCATCGCGGTCAACGAGGGCTCGCCCTATGCCGTCTTCACCGTGACCGGCAACGTCGGCCAGGTGATCCGGCTGGCGCTCACCGCGGGCACGGCCACGTTGGTGTCCGGCACCGCCGAGACCGACGGAAGCGAAGACTTCGGGCCGGGGCTGGAATACTTCGACGGCACCAACTGGGTTGCGTATACCGAAGGCACCGACCTGACGCTGACCGGCAGTTCGCTCCTGGTGCGCACCACCGTGGTCGACGACACGCAGTACGAGGGGATGCACGCCTTCGTCCTGGGCGCCACCCGTCCAAGTTCCGGCGAGACCGTCTACGGCACCGCGACCATCCTGGACGACGGTACCGGAAGCGTCTGGCTGGCGACCAACACCACCGGTACGCCCGATTCGGCGACGCTGGACGACGACCGCAGCCTGGCGGTGGACAGCCCGACCGTCAACGAAGCCTCCAGTTACGCCGTGTTCACCCTGACCGGCGACCAGGGCCAGAACGTCAGCCTTCAGCTGCTCGACGACACCGCCACGATCGACGCGTCGCAGACGCTGAAGGTCTGGGACGGTACCGCGTGGGCGGACTACGACGCGGCAGCGCTGCCCGCCTTCGATGCGAACGGCAAGATTTACGTGCGGGTCGACACCACTGCGGAACAGGATGCCATCTACGAGGGTTCCGAGACCTTCAAGCTTCGCGCGACCCTGGACGGCCAGACGTCGCATGTCGAGGGCGTGGCGACCATCAAGGACGACGGCACCGGCGTCGTCCACCAGTTGCTCGACGACCCGGCCGACCCGCCCTTTGCCGAAGCCACCGACAGCCTCGACGACGACCGGCCGCGCGTCACCACGGTCGACGACGGATCGGCCGGCGGCGTCGGCGTGACCGAAGGCCAGAACGCCGTCTTCACCGTCCAGCTTTCGAACGGCAGTAGCTCGGCCGAGACCTATGCGCTGACACTGACGAGCGGCACCGCCACGGCCGACGCCGACTTCACCGCCAGCCTGACCTTCAGCGACGGCGTCACTTATGCCGACGGCACCATCACCGTGCCGGCCGGGGTGACCAGCTTCACCGTCACCGTTCCGACCACCGACGACGCGGTCGTCGAAGAGACCGAGAGCTTCACGTTGAGCGTGGGCGGCGTCGAGGCGACGGGCACGATAGAGGACAATGACGTCGCCGGTGACGTCACCGTCGCCAGCATCGGCGCCGTCAGCGTCGCCGAGGGCGAGAACGCGGCGTTCACCGTGTCGCTGTCCGCCGCGACCACGGGCTCGCAGAGCTTCGCGCTGACCCTGACCAACGGCACCGCCACGCTGGGCAGCGACTACACCGCCTCCCTGAGCTTCAGCGAGGGCGTCACCTATGACGTCGAGACCGGCACGATCACCGTGCCGGCGGGGGTGACCAGCTTCACGGTGACGGCGCCGACC
>CAZJFH010000008.1:0-64848 GCA_964545205.1 uncultured Rhodospirillaceae bacterium | reverse complement strand
CGGCACGATCACCGTGCCGGCGGGGGTGACCAGCTTCACGGTGACGGCGCCGACCAGCGAGGACGCGCTCGTCGAGGCCGACGAGACCTTCACCCTGACGGTCGGCGGCGTCACGGCCACGGGGACCATCACCAACGACGACAGCACCGCCATCGACGCGGTCGGCGGCGGAGGCGGCATCGCCAATGTCGGCGTCGCCGAGGGCGAAAGTGCGGTGTTCACGGTGACGCTGTCGGCCGAGAGCGCCATCGCCCAGAGCTTCGCGCTGACGCTGGCCGGGAACACGGCGACGCTGGGCACCGACTTTACCGACGCGCTGAGCTTCAGCGACGGCGTCACCTACGCCGACGGCACGATCACCGTGCCGGCGGGGGTGACCAGTTTCACGGTGACGGTGCCGACCAGCGACGACGCGCTCGTCGAACTGACCGAATCGTTCGCTTTGAACGTGGGCGGAGTCGTTGCGACCGGCTCCATCACCGACGACGACCTTGCACCCGAGCCGCCGCCGGTGGCGGCCGTGGCGGGGCCGACGATGCCGGCAGCGACGGTCGTGGTCGCCGTGCCCGCAAGCCCCGCGTCCCCGGACACGCCGGAATTCCCGCCGGTCACCGAAGCGCGGATGACGGAGTTCAATGCACAGAGAGGCGATCACGACCTACGCGTCGACAAGGCGATCCCCGACCAGGTGTTCCCTGCGGATACGGCCGAAATCCACTACGTCGTTCCGGTGGACGCCTTCGTCCATACCGACGAGAACGCCCGGGTCGACCTCGCCGCGCTGATGCTGGACGGCTCGCCATTGCCGCCCTGGCTGCAATTCGATCCCAAGAAGGGCGAGTTCGTCGGCGTGCCGCCCGCCGGTTTCCAGGGCGAGTTGATGATCAAGGTGGTCGCCCGCGACGAAGCCGGGCGCCAGGCCGAGACGCTGATTCGCATCATCATCGGCAACAGACAGGACCAATCGGCCGCGCTGCTGGGCCGGCAGGGCCTGTCGAGTCAGTTCATGGCCCAGGGAATCCTGGCGTGGAAAGCCGAACGCGACCTGCTGGTCAAGCACGCGCGTGATGCCCGCCATGCCACCAGCGTCGCGACGAGACATACCGGCACCGCATGAGTTGTCTGGCATCCACCGGGGAGGTGGCCGGGGCGCAAGCCCTTGCCACCCTGCTCCAACTGGGCCGCAGGGCCAGGCAGGCCAACAGCAGGAGTGAGCTCTGCTTCATTGCCGTGAACGAGACCCACGCGCTCGCCCCGTATCGCCAAGCAGCGCTGTGGCTCGAGGGCAGGGGTGTCGCCGGGCTGTCCGGCGTGGTCTCGGTCGAGGGCAACGCGCCTTACGTGCATTGGCTTGGCGGGGTGTTCCGCCACCTCGCGCGGTCTGCGCCGGGTTCCGAGCCGCGATCACTGACAGCGGCCGATCTTGCCGAGGCCGATGCCCGCGACTGGGGCAATTGGCTGCCGGCGCACGGTCTATGGCTGCCGCTGCCCGCGATGGGCAGGCGCTTTGCGGGGGGCGCGCTGCTCCTGGCGCGCGACTGGCCTTGGACTGAAGCCGAACTCGCGTTCCTGTCCGAGTGGGCCGCGATCTGGGCGCATGCCTGCGACGCGCAGGACCGGGGCGCGCTCGGCCGTCTGCGGCTGGCGCTCGGCGGGAGCGAGCAACGGTCCGCGTTTCGCTGGCTGTTGCGGCCAAGGATGTGGGCGCTGGCGGGCATGGCGGGCCTGCTGGCGTTTCCGGTCGAGCTGACCGTGCTCGCCCCGGCCGAAGTCATCCCGCTGAACCCCGCCGTCATTCGCGCGCCCCTCGACGGCGTCATCGACCGGCTGGCGGTTGCGCCGAACCAGCGGGTCGAAGCCGACGAAATCCTGTTCGAGTTCGATCGCACCAACGTTCGCAACCGCCTGCTGGTCGCCGAGCGCGCCCTCGAGACGGCGCGGACCGAATACCGGCTGCGCGCCCAGAAAGCCCTTTCCGAGTCCGAGAGCACCGCCCAACTCGCCGTTATCCAGGGCCAGGTCGCGGAGAAGAGCCTGGAGATAGAGTTCCTGCGCGAACTCGACAGCCGCAGCACCGTCGTGGCGCCGCGGGATGGAATCGTGCTGTTCGACGACCCGACCGGCTGGATCGGCCGTCCGGTGGTCACCGGAGAACGAGTGATGGTGGTCGCCGACGAGGGCGCGGTAGAGATCGAGGCGTGGCTGTCGCCGGCCAACGCCATCCCGCTCGCGGACGGGTCGGAGGTGACCGTGTACCTGAATTCGGATCCGCTGCGCCCGTTGGCGGCGCACCTGCACTACCTGGCGCACGAGGCAACTGCGCGTCCCGAGGGACATTACGCGTACCGCGTCCGCGCGAGCCTGGCCGGCGACGACGCCGGCGCCCGTGCCGGACTGAAGGGCACCGCCAAGCTGAGCGGCGGAACGGTGCCCCTGGCCTACTGGATCATGCGCCGCCCGCTCGCCGATCTGCGTTCATGGCTGGGCGCGTGAATGCTGCCGCCGCTTCGCGAGGAACTGACTCTCTTTCCCGGGCCGAGCACCATTGACGGCGCGCCGACCTGGTCGCTGCATGATCCCGCCCGCAATGCCTTCTTCCAGATCGACTGGCTGACGTTCGAGATCCTGGCCCGCTGGCATCTCGGGAAAGCGCAACCGATTCTCGGCGCGATCGCCGACGAGACCGCGATACAGCCCGAGAGCGGCGACATCGACGCGGTGCTGCGCTTCCTGGTCGAGAACGAACTGGTCTGCAGCCACGACGCCGAAGGCACCGCGCGGATGTCCATGCAGGCACGACGGCGCAGGTCGCGGCCGGGCGAATGGTTGCTCCATAAATACCTGTTCTTCCGCATCCCGCTGTGGCGGCCCGACAGATGGCTGGGAATGGCGTTGCCGTGGGTCGAGCCGCTGTTTTCGCGCACGTTCCTTTGGCTGACCGCGGCCGCGCTGCTCATGGGGCTGGTCGAGACGTCGCGGCAGTGGGAGATATTCGTCGCCACTCTCGTCGATACCTTCTCGTTGCAGGGCGTGGCCGGCTTCCTGCTCGCCCTGGTCTTCGCCAAGGTCATGCACGAGCTGGGTCACGCCTTCACCGCCAAGCGCTTCGGCTGCCGGGTGCCGAGCATGGGGATCGCCTTCCTGGTGTTGTTCCCGATGGCCTATACCGACGTCAACGAGGTCTGGAAGCTCCAGTCGCACCGCCGGCGCCTCGCCGTCGGAATGGCCGGCGTTTGCACGGAGCTGATCATCGCCGCGTGGGCCACGTTGGTATGGGCGGTCTCGCCGGACGGGCTGGTCCGCGATGCCGCCTTCATCCTGGCGACCGCGACCTGGATCGCGACGGTCCTGGTCAACGCCTCGCCCTTCATGCGCTTCGACGGCTACTTCGTCCTGATGGACTGGCTGGGCATGCCGAATTTGCATCAGCGCGCCTTCGCGCTGGGACGGTGGCGGCTTAGAGAGGTTCTGTTCGCCCCGGCGGACGAGCCCCCCGAACGCATGCCGCAGGGGCGCCATCGGCTGCTGATCGGCTTTGCCTACGCCACGTGGCTGTACCGACTTGTCGTCTTCAGCGGCATCGCCGTTCTGGTCTACCATGTTTTTCCCAAGCCGCTCGGGCCGTTCCTCGCCGTCGTGGAGTTGTGGTGGTTCGTGTTTTCGCCGGCCTGGAGAGAAGTTCGCGAGTGGGGCGGGTGCATGCGGCGTGCGAAGAGCGTGGGACGGCTGGCGGGGCTGGTCGCGATTCTGGCGATGCTGGTCGTGGCCGGCTTCGCGCCGTGGGATGCGCGCATCCATACTCAGGGTATTCTGCGGCCGGCCGGATACTTCTCGATCATCGTGCCCGAGCCGGCCCGGGTGACGGGAATGCCGATCGGCCATGCTCAGCGGGTCCGCCGGGACGCCGTCCTGTTCGAGCTGAAGTCGCCGAATCTCGAACTCGAAGCGAGCCAGAAACAGGTACAGGCGTCGACCGCCACTTGGCAATCGGTGACCGCCGGCGTGAGTTCTGACCTGCGCGAGAACATTCGAGTCATCGAGTCCGCCCGCGCCAGGCTCGACGCGGAGATGGTCGGCATCGACGCCGAGAAGGACCGCCTGATCATCCGCGCGCCCGCCGACGGCACCCTGTTCCTCGACGATCTCGATCTTCACGTCGGGCAGTGGGTCGGCCGGAACGAGAAGTTGGCGACCCTGCTGGACTCCTCGTCTTGGCAGGTGGTGACCTATTTGCCCGAGGCTGCGATCGGCCGCATCGCGGTTGGCGACGAAGCCGTATTCTACTTTGAACATTCCGGGGGCGAGAAACTCGCGCTCGAGGTCGAGTCGATCGACAAGGACGCGACGCGCGTACTGCCCGACGCGATGCTGGCGTCCACGGCGGGCGGCGCGATCATGGTGCGCGATACAGCGCAGGGGCTGGTGCCCGAGACCGCGAGGTATCGCGTGGCCCTGTCCCTCGCCCCCGGGCAGCAGTTGCCGCAGCCTCGTTTGCACCGCGGCAACGTTGTCCTCTTCGGCGCGCCGAAACCGCTGTTGGACGACTTTTTTCGTTCGGCGGCGGCCCTGTTCATTCGGGAACTAGGGTTCTGAACCTCGGGGGGTACGCGATCGCTGTCGGTCTCCGGCAGGGTTGGCCGGGATGACCGATAGCCAGGCTGCCGCGAGGGCGGCAGGTTGGTGAGGGGATCATCGCCCATGGAAGCGACGGCTTTCAGGGTCGCGTAGCGGGACCGCCGGACGGCCCTTGTACGATGCGTTGCAGCTGAAGCAGTAGTCACCCGAGATGGCGAATAGGGAGGTAGGCGCCTTCGGCCAGTTCGGTCCAGCCACGAACCGAATTGCGGAAGTCGATGTAGCTGCGGTAGGTCCTGCGCGCGATGCCATCGCCCGCCCCCGCATCGGCCACCACCTCGGCGGCGATCGTGGCAAAGGTCTTCAGCATCGCGGTGTCGAACCGGCGGAACGCGACGGCGTCCTCGGCGCGCAGTTGCGCCACGGCGAGGGCATTGTTGGCGTTGAACTCGGCGAGAGACGTGGCGTATTCGGCCGACGCGGCGGCCTCGATCAGGGCGCGTTCCGACGGGTCCAGCCCGTCCCATACCCGGCGGTTGATGCCGAGCGCCAGCCCGGCCCCAGGCTCGTTCCATGCCGGGCAGTAGTAGAAGCGCGCAACCCGGTGCAGGCCCATCGCGGTGTCGAGCCATGGGCCGATCCACTCGCAGGCGCCGATGGCACCTGATCGTAACGCCTGGACGATGTCGGTGCCGGGCAACAGCACCACGGTCGCGCCGAGGCGACGGTAAACCTCGCCGCCCAATCCGGCCATGCGGTAGCGCAGGCCCTTGAAGTCCCCGTCCGCCGAGATCTCCTCGACGAACCAGCCGCCCATTTGCGCCCCGGTGCTGCAGCACAGAAGCGGCTTGATGCCGAACGCGCCGGCCATCTCGTCCCATAGCGCCTGGCCGCCGCCGAACCGTACCCAGGCGTACAACTCGTCGGCCGTCAGGCCGTAGGGCACCCCCGAGAAGAAGTGGAAGGCCGGCGTCTTGTTCTCGAAATAGCCGATATGGGTGTGGAACATGTCGGCGATGCCCGCCTGTACGGCATCGAACGTCTCGAACGGGCGCACCACCGTTCCGCCCGGGGTGACCTCAATGGCGACACGGCCCTGCGACGCCTCCGCCACGGTCTGCGCCAGGCGCCGCGCGCTGGCCAGTACGCCGGGCCCGTCCGGCCAGTCGGTGACCATGCTGAGCCGGCGGATCCCGGTGGCGATGGCCGGCACCGGCAACGCGACCGCCGCCGCCAGTGCGGCGCCGGTCAGAACCTCTCTGCGTCGCATCGTCCCTCCGTTTCAGCGAGGCCTGCCGCACCCATATTCGAGTGAAGCATGGCAGATATCAGTGCGGTCGTGACAAGATCGAAAGCCGAGGACAGCACGATTCAGCAGCTCCGACCCTGGCGCGCCGGAGTAAGCGGGCGCCTGCTCGCCGCCTTCTGCGCCATCGCCCTGTTCGCCGTCCTGGCGGCGGCTGCGGCGATCCATGGCTTCGGCCTGGTCGGCGCACGCATTGCCGTGGTCGGCTCCCGCGTGCCGACGACACTTGCCGCCCTAGAGCTGTCGCGCTCGGCCGAGCGGATCATCGCCGCCGCCCCGGCTCTGCTCGCCGCCAGTGACCCGGCCGGACACGAGGCGGTGGCGGCACGGCTGGGCGACGAGGGCCGACGGATCGAGGAGAGATTGCGGGACCTTGGCTCCGCGAGCGGAAGGGCGCTGCCGCTCGATGAGATCGCAGCGACCGCGACCGCGCTGCGCGACACGCTCGGGGAAATCCATGCCGTCGTGGCACACCGGCTGTCAACAGCCGAGCAACTGACGGCGCTGCGGCGGGATTTGTTCGACGTCGGCGCCGAGGTGCAGCGCCTGCTCGCGCCGTGGCTGACCGTGCTCGACCACGAGGTCGCCGCAGCCGGGGCCGCCGAACGCGTGCCGGCCCTGACCGCCCTGCGCCAAGTCCAGGCGGCGCAGCGGCAGGCCTCTGCCTTGCTCGACCTGCTGGCCGAGGCATCAACGACGGAAGAAGCCGACCGTTTGCCCATCCTGCAGTTCCAGGCAGGGCTGGCTCTAAGCAGGCTCGAGGACGCCGCTCTGGACCTGGATGACAGGCTGAGGCCGCTGTTCCTCGATCAGGTGGAGCGGCTGCACGCCCTGACCAGGGGTGGCCGCTCCATCGCAGCGGTCCGAAAAGAGGAACTGGGGCTGACTGCCGAGGGCGAGACCCAGCTCGCGGCCGCCACCGCGCTGTCGGCCAAACTCACCGCCGCTGTCGACCGGCTCGGCGCAGCCGCCAAGGGCGATGTCGCCCGCTCGGTCGAGGAGGCCGCCGCGGTCCAGCGACTGAGCACCCGTGTCCTCGTTGCGCTCGTCGCGCTCAGTCTGGCGAGCTCGGCGCTGATCGTGTGGCTGTACGTGCGCGGCAACGTCGTCCGGCGCCTCACCGCCCTCAGCCAGGGCATGCTGGCAATCGCCGGCGGCAGCCTGAGCCGGCCGGTGGCGGTGCACGGAAACGACGAGATCGCTGCGATGGCCCGCGCCGTCGAGGTGTTCCGGTGCAATGCCATCGAGCTGCGAAAGCTGCTCGACGAGCGCCGGACCGAGGCCGAACGGCTGGAGCGGACCGTGACGGAGCGGACGCGAGAACTCGAGGACAAGAGCCGCCGTCTCGAGATCGCCGACCGGTTCAAGTCGAACTTCCTGGCCTCGGCCAGCCACGACCTGCGTCAGCCGCTATACGCCCTCAACCTCTTCGTGGGCGAGCTGCGTGCCGCCGCCGCGCCCGACCGCGACCGCCTTGTCGAACGGATCGGCGCCTGCGTCGAGGCCATGAACGCCCTTTTCGCATCACTGCTCGACATGGCGCAACTCGAGGCCGGCATGATCGAGCCGGCCCCCCTGGCATTCCCCGTGCTGCGCAGCCTGGGCCACGTCGAGGCCACCCTCGCCGATGCAGCTCGAGGAAAAGGGCTGCGCCTGCGCGTTGTGCCGAGCAGTGCTTCAGTGCATTCCGACCCCGTTCTGCTCGAGCGGATCCTTATGAACCTGGTCGGCAACGCGGTGCGGTATACCGAGCGCGGCGGCATCGTGGTCGGCTGCCGCCGTCGCGCCGGCTCGTTGCGCATCGACGTCTGCGACACGGGGCCGGGCATCCCGCCCGAGCAGCAAGACCGCATCTTCGAGGAATACCATCGCCTCGACCAGCATCGTGGTGGCTTCGGGCTGGGACTGGCCATAGTCGATCGGCTGGCGCATCTGCTCGAACATCGGGTCGAGCTGGAGTCCCGCCCGGGGCGCGGCACCCGCTTTTCTGTGACGCTGCCGCTTGCGGCTGCGCCCGCCGCCGAACCGGAGCAGGGGCCGCCGCCGTTCGACACCGTCCGGGACCGGCTGGTGGTGGTCATCGACGACGACATCCTGGTCCTGGAGGGGCTGGGCGGATTGCTGCGCCGGTGGGGCTGTGCCGTGGTGGCTGGCCCGTCGGCCGCCGCTGCACTACATGCCCTGGCCGCGGCGGGCCGGCCGCCGGACCTGATCGTGTCGGATTACGCTCTGGCCGGCACCAGCGGCATCGAGGCTATAGCGCGGCTGCGCGCGGCCTGGGGCGAAAGCGTTCCCGCGTTCCTCATCAGCGGCGATACCGCACCCGATCGCCTCCGCCACGCCCGCGAGAGCGGCCTGCACCTGCTGCACAAGCCGGTGTCGCCCATGCGGCTTCGCGCCATGCTCGCCCGCATGCTGCGCCCGGCCCCTACCGCGATGGATGGGCGCTCCAGCTAGGAAGGGCGGCGGGGACAGAGCCCGAGCGCGGCGGCGGCCATCACGGCCTCGGTGCGGTTGGTCGCCTTCAGCGCCTTCAGGATGGCGGTGACGTGATTCTTGACCGTGGGTTCGGCGACGTCGAGCGCGCGGCAGATGGCCTTGTTGCTGCGCCCCTGCATCATCAGCGACAGCACCTCCAACTGCCGAGCGGTCAGACCCAACTCGGCCGCCGCCGATGTTGGCGCCGGCATCGGCGGTGCCGGCCGGGAACGCGCCAGCAGTTCGGGCGGCACATAGATGCCGCCGGCGAAGATCAGCTTGAACGCGCCCAGCATGACCTCGCGCGACGCGGACTTGGGGATGAAGCCTAGCGCGCCGAGGTCGAGGGCACGGGCGATGTCGTCGCGGGCGACGCTGGCCGAGAGCACAACCACCGAGAGCGCGGGGTGGCGCTCGCCCAGTTCGGAGAGCAGATCAAAGCCGCTGCGGTCCGGCAGGTAGAGGTCGAGCACGACCATCTCCAGGTCAGGAACCTCGGCCATGCGCAGCAACGCCTGTCGGGCGTCCGCGGCCTCGAAAACCGCGGTGTCCTCGCGCAACTCGCGCAGGACCCCGCGCAATGCATCACGCACCAGAACGTGATCGTCGACCACCAGGATCTTCATCGAGCCTCTCCGAAGACCTCTCCGGCCCGATCATACGCCAGGACCAGGACCAAAGTACCAGGGCAAGCGGCCCGGCGGGCACGCGTTTTTTTGTTGCGGCGCAGCGGCTTGGCCGCGACGAGGCGCGGCGGCGCGACCGGAGTGGGGGGAGACCCGGATGATTCGGCTGATCATGCCGGTCCGGCAGACTGGCCTTCGAAAGGAGGCGTGTCATGGAGATCCTGTTGATCGTCCTCGGCACCTGGGTGTCCGCCAATTTCGGTCTGCCCGCTGCCGAAGTGCCGCCGCGAATCGAGCTGGTTTCGCCCGCAAGGATGGTCGAGGTGCGGCTCGACCGGGGCGCAGCCCGCACCGGCCGCGCCGTCGAGGTCGCCGGGCTGGAGTTGCATGCCATCTATGACGACGCGACCGGGACCATATACCTGCCGGACGGCTGGACCGGGTCCACGCCGGCCGAGATCTCGGTGCTGGTGCACGAACTCGTGCACCATCTCCAGCACGCCGCCAGCGCGACCTACGCGTGCGCCGAAGAGCGGGAGAAGCTGGCCTACCGCGCCCAGGCGAAATGGTTGGAAATGTTTGGGTCGAGCCTGGAGCAGGCGTTCCAGCTTGACCCTATGACCGTTTTGGTGCGCACCAGCTGCATGCGCTGAGTTGTACGGCCGGCAGGGCCCCTCCGCACTATCAGGGAACCAGATGGCCGCCACGGGCGCAAAACGGCCGTTGTCTCGCCCAGGAGCAACTTCACCGTGGACCTGGTTGGGCAGCGGCTCTGGGTAGTTTCGGGGCCTCGAGGCCTTTCAGGGCCTTGAATGGTTGGGCGCTGAACGCACGGGGAACACCGATTGTAAAACCGGGTCCAGACAACTGTAAAACGCCCCTTCGGAACGAAACGGGAAAGGCCCCGAAACGCGAGGCGTTTCGGGGCCTTGAATTGGTGGGCGCACAAGGACTCGAACCTTGGACCCGCTGATTAAGAGTTATCTTCAATGAAAGGACACCACCCGACAGGACCGCCAGAAAATCCTGCAAAATCACCAACTTGCCAACAAGTTGACACCAAATTTGTTGACAAGACCATGCCCCTCATTGCGTCCGAAACATGAACATTTTGGTGTCCCGCTGGTGTCCCGCCATGTTATCGTAAGCTAACACGGGACACCAAACGCGGAGGCCAATATGGGACGCAAGACAGCTACGATCACACGCCGAGATATCACTACGGCACTCTCAGCAATCACCAAGAAGGAGATCGGTCCATACGAGATTGGAGACGACAAGTGCTCCGGACTGAGCCTGCGTGTGCGGGCCCGGTCGGCGTCCTGGTCCCTCCGAGACCGGCTCGGCGGAAAGCAATCGACATGGACAGTGGCGCCGGTTCGGCCCGATGACGATCCCAACGAGATGCGGGAGCGAACGCATCAGGCGAAAGCCCTTCTCAGACGGGGCATTGACCCGAGGGAATGGCTACAGGAAAAGGCACTGGGCGGGCAGATCGAGCGGCACTTCGACGAACAGCGGGACGGCTGGACGTGGGCCGAGGCCCGAGAGCGGTTCCTCACATACGTTCAAGCCGAACGGCGAAAAGCCACCTACGACGACTACAGGAAGACGCTCTGCGGCAGAGATTTGGTCTCTTGGGAAGACAGGCTTGTAAAGTCCATCACACGTCGCGACATTGCGGCACTACAGGACTCGATTTATGCAAGAGGGGCCAAGGTACAAGCGACTCATACATTGAGAGTCGTGAAGGTTTTCATGAACTGGCTTTCTCAACGAGGAGACTCTGGATTTGAGGAGTCTCCAGCTAATTCTGTGAAGCCCATTTCCGTTAAGAAGTCCCCGAATAGCCTGCACGTCCCTGGCCTTGTTGAAATCGGCAGCATGCCTTGGCTATTGGACACAGCGGCCGTGAGTCCGGCCGCACGTCTAGCCGTCATGCTGACAGTACTGACGGCACAACGAAGGGAAACAATCGTATCGGCCACCAAAGATCAGTTCGAGGAAATGCAGAATGCTGCCCTCTGGAACATCCCGTCCGCACACATGAAGTCTGATCGGAAGCACACCCTGCCGTTGCCGTCACTGACGTGGAGCATCGTTAAGAAAGCTATGGCCCTCGGGAGAGCTGATAGCCCCTGGCTGTTTCCACAGCTTCGGCTGCGTCGGAAAGGCGATGCCGGCAATGCACACATGAGCGCCAAGACAATCAATGATGCTCTCGCGGAAATCGGTGTTCCCATGCGGCCCCACGACGCCAGGCGGGCTTTCGGAACCCACGGTGAAGCGTTGCTTGGCTTCAAGCGATCAGACTCGAAGGCGATCCTGGACCATGCCGAAGGCTTGGCCGGCGACGTGACCGCCGAGCACTACGCCCTCCACGACGGAACCCATTTCAAGTGGCCCCTCATGCGGACTTGGGAGGCGTTCGTCGTGGAGCAGATCGAAGCCCAACGCCCGGAGGGGCACCCCGAAGCTCTGCCCGGCTTCCTGCGGTGAAACATTCCTGTATCGCAGTGCATGCAAAAAAATTATCACCTGCCACGCACTGGCGTTGTCAACAAAGTATCCGCCCATGAAATGAGAGTTGCTTGAAAAAAGAAAACCCCTGGAGTTCGATGTTGGCTGTCCAGACCAAACGGAACTTCAGGGGGATTCGTTATGCATATTCCTTCTATACATTCAGAATTAGACTCCGGCAAGCCCATTTCTTCAAAGTCGTGGGCTGATCGCTTCCTCACTGAGTATGACGAGCACCGCCACATCAACGCCGACCGCCGCCGGCGGCAGCGTCAGCAGAGGCGGGCGAAGGCCGCAGGCAAGCATAAGCCGGTCGATCAGAAAGACTTCATCTTCCGGCACCAGGAGACCCAGGAGCTTGTCCGGGAGCGGATGGATAAAGGTTTCCGGTGGCATGGTGGCTGCTTCTCGGGGGACTACCGCCGGCCGGCCTTCACGTATGAAGGCCTGAAGTCCGACGAGCATCCGATCCTCAAGATGTTCGTCTCCAAGGTTCACCGGAAGCACAAGCTCTCAAGCGGGTGGGAGAAGGATGTTGTGGTCCCATCCCGATCAAAACTTCTGTCCCTGGATGACGCATACGTCCCAGTTAATGGAGATATGAGAGCCATTATACGAGTCGAACTCGACTCGATATGGAACTCTACTGATGAGCTACGCATGGCAATTTGGTCATGTCTTTATGAGCATGCCGGTGACCCTGCGGCCGTGGCGATGCCCAACATTATCGTCGGGTACGAAAACGCCGAATGCCAGTGGCTCCGGCCTCACCTGATATGGATCATCGAGAATTCTGTCTGCTGGACCGATAACGCCCGGCTGGCCCCGAAGCTGAAGTTCAGGAAGCTCCTGACCGGGTTGACATTGGCCCTGGCCGACATTGGGGCTGATCTCGGTGGACTGACCAACTCCCTCAAGATGAAGAACCCGCTGTCGCCCCTGTGGGATACCCGGATCGTTGCAGAAGAGCCGTACCAGATGGAGCAGATTGCAGTCTCCATAGACATGCAGGCGACCCCGCACACCATCCGTCAGCGCATCCGCAAGACGGGACCCGACATCGAGATCGACGGCCGGTCGACCCCGAGCAACCAGTTCTTCGCGATGATGCAGGCGTGGGCATTCGAGAATGTCCCGGAGTTCAAAGCGGCTGGCGCCACTTTGGACGAGTTCCAGATTGCCGCCATATCGCACGCCATCGCGATCAGCGGCAACCGCAAGGAGGAGCGGCAAGCCAAGGCAGTGGCTTATCGCGTTGCCGCTTGGATATGGACCGCCTGGAAGCCCAACGCGAAGCAGAAGCCGCGGCCCCAACGCGGACGCATCATGGACCAGATCGAGGGAATGGACCTCGCCGGACGCCAGGCGGCTGGTGCCCGCGATGTCCATGACCGACGTCGGGACAGCACCCGCCAAGCTGTGGAGGCCGCTTACCGCAAGCTCATGCAGTCAAGCAACTGGCCGAGTCAGAAAGACGTGTCGCTGGAATCCGGCGTATCAACAAGAGTAATCAAGCGTATATGGAACGACGTTGTGTTGACGTGCCAACAAAGTGCCGTATGGTGTATAGATAAAAAGGAAGCCTTTTCTACGGCGGATTCTTCCTCACTACAACCTGGAACCCACTCCACCCTACACGGAGACTGCACAGTAGAGCCGGCCTCTAAAAGACCCTGCGAAGATCGATCGGCTCATCGATCGATTAAGGAGCAGGGTCAGGCTAGGGATGAAGGAACGAAAGAAGGCAGACCCAGCCGGGGGGCGGGAGGGGCGTCCAGCCCCGACGCGGCGGAGGGTCTGCCCCCATGGCTCCTACAGTAAAGGTGCCATTCGGGCTGGCCTTCGGCGGGAACCTCCTGTAGGCAGATGACCCTACACTCTGCGGGAGAATTTCAAATGGACGAGCTTGAACCACTACCAGAAACGGCGGCCGCCATCGGCGAGGCGATTCGTGTCGTCAACGACGGCGAAGAGTGGCAGGTAGCGTTCGACCGCCTGCAAGCGGCACTTCGGGAAGAGGCCCGACTTCACGGTCTGCCCCAGGAGCTAGCCGACGAGGAAGCCGAAGGCGTGATGGATTGGTTCCATGAGCGGTGGGAGGAAGAAGAGCCCTTCGACCCCGCCGACACCGAGCACAATGAGATGATTGCCGAAGAGGCCATCGAGCACATGAAACACAGCCATGCCCAGCAACAGCAGGCGACCCCGGCGAAGCCCCGGCTCCGCATCGTAGGGGATGACGAATAGGGAAGCTCCAAGAGCCTCCCCCGCCGCCTCTGCCCATCGCCAACGAACCCTGAGCCGCCATCCAGAACCCCGCAAGTCAACCTGCTCCGCAGGGGCCCACGGGCCGACTTGCGGGAACCTGGCTGGCGTCTCTGCCGGGTTCTGCGATGGGCGACGGCGACGAGGAAGGCACCTCAGCATCGGAACCTTAATGACCGCTTCAGGCGGTCATTTTTTTGCTCCGGGCTCAGGCTCAAAGGAAGGCCGGCCGCGACTGCGGAGTCTTTTTCACACTTCTCATACGTATTTCTGACTCCGCCGCAGGAGATGCCGGCAGCAAAACCAGGTCCACCAGCTGGCACACCATTGGCAGTGGCATCGCTGCAAGCAAACCGAGTTGAAGCCCAGAGAGAACTTCGGCCATGAGCGAACTGCCGGCCTTCGAAAGCCGCCGCCGCTTACGAAGCCTCCGCTGATACTCCCAAGCAGCAGCCTGCAGTTCCCGCCGAACCTCGTCATATCGCATCAGCAAGTCCCGGAGCATACGCCGCTTTACGGGAGCCGGAACTTCCGCATTAAGAAGAACGCATGCTTCCGCCTCAAGCAATTCCAGATCTTTCATAGAAGTAGTCACTGTCGCCCCTCCCCATGTAAACCTACTAAACATAATGGCCCGATACGAGGATTCTGCAACCGGTGACTTCTCGGTAATTAGTTCTGATTTGTCTCTTGCAAAATAGCCTCCTCTAATTCCCTTCAGTAACTGGGGAAGCCAGCCATGCCTCCTGTGTCCACACTGCTTCGCGGTGACGCCCTTCGGGCTTGGACACAGGGGCAAGCTGGCCAAGGGGCTACCGCCCCTGTGGAACCCCGGACCAGGAAACAGGAAGGGGCAAACATGCGGGACGCATTCATCAAGGTCCGTGTTTCGACCGCCGCGAAGTCAACCTTTGCGAAGGCCGCGGCGGATAGCGGCGAGAGCCTGTCCGACTACATCCGCAAGTCGGCCAACATGCGTCGGCGTGGCGAGACCACCACGGCGGTAGCGGAGCTCGCGGCCTTGCGAAAGGAGATCAACCGCCTTGGGTCGACAGCCAACCAGTGGGCGGAGGCGATGCACAACGGCCGGCCGGTCGACGGCAAGGCGGTACTCGAAGCCTATGAGGACATGCGGCGACTTGTCTCCGATGCACTGAGGGACGCCCGTCAATGATCGTCAAGGCGACCCGCATCAGGGCATGTGACGGCTCCGGCAAGGTCGGTGCTCACGTGCTCGCTGGCGCCGACAACGAGTCAATTGAAGTCCTTCATGGCTCGCCGGATGACCTCAAGAGCATGGTCGATGACGCGCGGGCGGTGGGTGCGACCTACGGCATCCGGCACGTCACGATCAGTCCCGAGGAAGCCACCACCCGCGAGCAGGCGGAGCAAATCGCCGCCATGTGGCGGGCCGAGTATGAGACCGGCGACCGTCCCTGGCTGATGGTTGAGCACCAGAAGCCACGCAAGGGCTGTGGCTACGAACGGCATTGGCACATGCTCGTGTCAGAAGTCGATCCCGGAACCGGCAGGGTCATGACATGCCGAAACAGTTGCGCCAGGAACGAGAAGGTTGCCCGGCTTGCCGAACTGGAGTTCGGGCACCCCCTGACCCAAGGCCGGCACAACCGAGCGGTCATTTATGCTCTGCAGCAGGAAGGGAAACACACTGAGGCGGCTGCACTTCGGCACCTTGGGGAAGGCGACCTTCCCAACTCGGCGTTCACCACTGACGCACACCAGACTGCCAAGAGGAAGGGCGTTGACCTTGCCCAAGTGCGCGACACTGTCCGCCGAGCATGGGAGCGAAGCGACGGCCCACAGGGACTTTCGGCAGCCTTAGCGGAGTCCGGGCTGTCCGTCCAGCAGGGCGACAAGGCTTGGCTGGTCATGGACCAGGCGGGCCAGCAGGTCGGGGCACTGCACCGCCTCGCCCGCGTCAAGAAACGTGAAGCCAACAGCAGGATGGAGGAAACGAATGAGCCAGTTGCCAGCGCATACGCCGAGCCGGAAGCCAGCCCCGACAAAGCAGCAAAGCCAGCCCCAGAAGTCCACGGACAGGGAACTCATCTGGAAGGTGGGCACGCTAACGGACACCAGGACAAAGACCATCATCGACATGCTGACCGACCCCGGCGACAGCCAGGGCCCGAGCCCGACAGAACAGATCATCGAACTCCTGGAGCGAGTGCTACTGGCTCAGCGGCACCTAGACATGAGGCTGTCAGAGATCGAGAAGATGCTCACCGCATCGCGTCGTTGAGGTTGGATGCCGCCGTTTCCGCGGCCGGTCGACGTGACCGGCTGAAAGCCCTTCTGGACAATGCTCAGCGGTTGACCGAGCCCCCCGCTGATCTTGCCCACCGGATCCGCCAGGAAGCCTCTCAAGCCGCTTCCCGTGCCGGCAGACCCGAGGATGCCAACGCCGTTCTCAAGGGGCGTCTACGCCCGCTCAAAAAGGCTTCCGAGGTGGCCTTCTGGAAAATGGTGGACGCCGAGAAAGCCATTGAGAAACACCGAGCATCGAAGCCTGTCGGCTTCCTCGCGGCAATCACCGGTCGCACCCGCCGTTGGCGCCAGCAGGCAACCCGGCTACAGGCTCAACTTGATGCGGCCAAGGCAGAGCATTCCGGCGCCAGAGACGCCCTGAATGAAGCCAGCATATCTCAAGCCGCCAGCGCACGCCGAGAAGCCATGGACAACAAGCGAGACAATACGGCGGTCCTGGACCGTGCCAAGAAACTGACGGCCGCGGCGGAAGCGATCGAAGCGGGCGACAGAGCCGCCATTGCCGCCGCCAGAACCGGCTACCGTCCGGCACTGCTAGATGCTGGGCAACAGTGGAAACAGCAGATCGAAGAGCAGCAGAAGCAGCAGGAGCTTAAAGAACGAAAGCGGCTGCAGGCGGCAAAGGTCCGCATGCCGAAGAGGCGGCATCCAACCCCTGAACCCGCCTCACCAGCCCCGACGATGTGACGGCTACTGAAACTCCACGTGTCCGTCACCGACCCACAGCGTTACGCCGTCTTCGGTCTTCACCTGGTGGTAGGTCCGGACCGAGTCACTGCCCCACCGGACTTTCTCGGTCGCCATAGGACCAGTGACCACCATCTTTGGGTACAGCCGTGGGCAGTCCGGACCCGTGATCGCCTCGCTGGCCTCCGCGTACCGCTCGGCAAGCATCGCCTCCTGCCATCGGCGGAAACTGTCAAGGTTCCGGCATGCCCGGTCTTCCGACACGACTACTCCCTGCCCTTGCCCAAGCTCGGGCTGAGGCTTCAGTCCGGCCGCGATCGTCGCTTCCATGTCCCGCGAATATGAAGTCGGCTGGCCCTTGTTTCTCATGTAGTCCATCCCGAGCATCAGAAGGTCGCCCGGCACAAAGCCGACTTCCTGAAGGACCTCGACGCCGGTTCGGTCACGCAAATCCTCAACCTTCCGCTTCCACTCGTTGAACCGGCAGCAGACCGCGAAGCCGACCTCGTGGAACTCGGGGTCGTCCTTGAACTCCTGAAGCTCGTTGTAGAGGGCCTCGATCTCCTTGGCATCATCGGACAGCCCCGCAGGTTTCGGAGCCTCGGCAACCTGCACCTCGCGGGCCGGTTCCTGCGCGGGAGCGGGATTGTCTTCAGGGGCAACGGCCGGTTCAGCCGCCACCTTCTGAGCCGCGGGCTCCGCCTCGGTCTCAGTCGGCGGAGCGGCAACGCCAGCCACGATGACCGAGGCAACGAGCACTCCTGCGGCACGCTTCCGGGAAGGCAAGCCGATTCGGGGCAAGGGTCGAACGACGGCGACCAGCGACACCAGGAACGCCACCGAGGCCAGAAGGATGATTACAGATTGCATGGGGGTCCTACCTGCGAGTGAGCATAAGCGACTAGGGGCGGAATAGGTTAAGAGCCGAGGATCTTGGCCTTCTCCGCCTTGAACTCCGCGTCGTCAAGGATGCCCTGTTCCTTGAGTTTTGCGAGGCGTTCCAACGCCGCGATCCGGTCGCCTCCGTCGGCCGCCGGGGCGGCTTGAGACTGCGGGACCTGTGCCGGCTGGTTTCCGCTGATACGGTGCCGTACCGCTTCGGCGAGGTTTCGGACCCGGTCCTTTTCGACCTGCGTTATCTTGGCCTTGTTCGAGGACGTGAAAATGGTAATCGACCCCGTGAGAATCCCGGTTTCATACTGGATCGAGCTAATCTTGTCGTATGCAAAATCCTCAACCTTGAGGCCGCCGAAAAATCCCTTGTCGACAAATATAACTCGCCGGTCCGTCGCAACAATGAGGCCCATGGAGTTGTCGTACATCCCCTGAGCCACCTCCTTTATAACCTCGTCATGCCATAGAATCGAAGGAAGCTCCTTTATTTCCTTCTTCCCAAGAAACTGAGAGGCTGAGTCCAGGGACTTGATCTGTTCCATTACTTCGTCATGCGACGGCATATCTCCCCTCCCCTGAATGTCGAAAGCTCAAAACATTTTCAAAATGCTAGGGATATCGTGCGTTCCATTTGAGCAGGCAAATACTATTACGCCGTCAACCAGCTTGGCGGGAACAGCCTGTGGCTGGCTGCCATCACCGCACTGCAGGTCAATACCGGCAGCTCCAAGGTGTTGCCGGGCCTTTCCGTTCACTGTTTGCAAAACCTGTCGCTTTTCCTCACTGGCACTTGAATCAACACGGAAAAGCCCACCCTGGCCGCTTCCAACAGCATGACAGAAAATGAACCAATCGCCCTCCACTTCTTCTTTGTCACAGGCGACAGGATCATAAATACCAGAATTTATATAAATCAACTCCAACTCCGCCAGAGAATCACTGGCCGGATTATCTCCACAGGCAGACACTACTAGCAGAAAACTTATTGCGATTATTTTCGGAAAAACTCTCAGTGAACACATGACACTTTCCCTCCTGAATGAGGCCTGCCGCAATTCTACATGAGCACCCTAACTGAGGATGCATCGACTCATTATTTGAGCGGTCTCCGCTTACCCCTGGCTATCGCAGGTCATTTCATAAAGCGGCCGGTATAAGACGGTGAATCGCATAGTGCCGGACCTATCGTGCCGTGTCCATAGGAGGGATAAGCTCCCCCGGATTGCGGCGGGGGCATCTTGACGCCAAGGTGTCCCATTGGTGTCCCGAACGCAAAGAAGGCTGGCGTCCGGGGACACCAGCCTTCCTGCAAGCCCTTGCAATCCAAGGGAAAATTTGGTGGGCGCACAAGGACTCGAACCTTGGACCCGCTGATTAAGAGTCAGCTGCTCTACCAACTGAGCTATGCGCCCGAAGGGGTGTTCTCTTCGGCTTCCGCGACGTCCGTGGCCGGTGATCGCGCGGGAGGCCGGTTAGATACCAACAGGTTCGGCGGGGGTCAAGCGGGAAATGTCCGTTGGCGGCGCGATCGGCGCGACTCAGCCGAACACCAGCTCCCACAGCCGTTTCAGGCGGTCAGGGCTGGGCGCCGGGCGGGCGCTGAAGACGCTGGGCGGGGCGGTGGGGCGGTCGTCGGGGCCAAGGGGGGCGCGGATGCCCCACAAGCCGGTCTCGCTGCCGTCGGGAAAGCCGTAGCGCAGGTCGGTGGCCTGGACCACCGGCCGGCCGGGGCCGTTCTCCACCTGCCACAGCAACTGGCCGTCGGCGAACCAGGCGAAGATCGCGGCCTCGGGCGTCGCCGCGGCGGCGGCGACCGCCGGGCCCGAATCGGGGCGCAGGCGCAGCCAGTCGATCCTCGCCGGCGCCAGCACCGAGTGGAAGCCGATCAGCACCTCGCCGTCGTCGTGGGCGACGATTCGGCGCAGATAGGGCTGGAAGATCGTCGGATAGGCCGCCACCCGGGCCGCCGGCCGGCCCTCGGCGGCGAGTTGGCGCCGGGCCTCGTCGGCGACGCGGTCGTTGATGCTCCAGGCGAACAGGACATAGGCCCAGCACGCCGCCAGCGCCGCCCAGCCGACGCCGCGCGCCAGCGCGATCCGCCGCCGCGCCGCGACGCCGACCGCCACCGCCGCCAGCAGAATCAGCGTGAACACCGGGTCTATGACCGGCATCGCCGGAACCGCGAAGCGATGGTCCGAGAACGGCGCCAGCATCTGGGTGCCGTAATGGGTGACGAGGTCGATCAGCGGATGGGTCAGCAGCGCCGCCGCGGCGAGCCCGATCCATGCCGCCGCCGCCGCCGGCGGCTCGCCGCGGCGCGCCCGCCACCAGCCGTCCAGCCGCCACAGAACCCAGCCGAGCGGCGGCCCGGCGACGATGCCGAAGAACACCGAGTGCGTCAGGCCGCGGTGGTAGAGCCAGTTCGCGAACGGGCCGCCGATCCAGCCGGCGACCACGTCGGCGTCGGGCAGCAGGGCGACGGCCGCGCCGGCGGCGATCGCCCGGCGGCCGAGGCTGCGGCGGAATCCCGCCAGCCCCACCGTCGCGCCCAGCGCGGCTTGGGTCAGCGGGTCCATCAGACCGGCGCCGCCATGCGCAGCAGCAGGTCGACCATGCCGGCGTCGGAGACCAGCATCGCGGCCTCCGACGGGCTGACCCAGCGCCGCTCGCGCTGTCCCTTCTCGGGCCAGTCGGCCAGTTCCTCGCGCACCTCGAGCAGGTAGACCTTCATCTCGCAATCGAGGATGCCGCCGCCGCCCGTCCCCTTGCGATAGGTGAAGCTGGCCGCCGCCGCGGTGTCGATCTCGCCGACGACGCCGGCCTCCTCGAAGGCCTCGGACGCCGCGACCTGCCACGGCTTGCGCTTCTTCTCGGCCCAGCCCTTGGGGATGATCCACTTGCCGGTGTCGCGCGAGGTCACCAGCAGGACCTTGAGGCCATGCGGGGTGCGGGCGAAGGGCAGGGCGCCGACCTGAAAGGCTTTCTTCTTGCCGCCGTCCGCTTTCCGGGCCGGGGTCGTCTTCTTCGCCATGCTCAGCGGTCGCCGGATCCTGGAGGAATGGAATGCGTCATGGTCACGACCGCAGGATGCCGCGCATCGCGCCCGGGGTCCATACCCCGTCGGGCCTGAACCGCTGCCGGACATATTGGCGCCGGCGGGCCGGGGCAACCTGTACGGCAGGGGTAGGCGCCGCGGCATTGCGCGGCGTGCCCGTCGTGACGACCTGCGTTGCGATGACCCACCCCCGCCGCGACAGCGACGACCATCCCCAGGCGAAGGCGAAGCGCATCATCCACCGTCGATTCGCGCGGCTCGAGGGCTGGCTGCCGGCCAGGCTCGCCGGCTGGGTGGCGCAGATGCGCAGGCCGTCGGCGAGCTGGGTGCGCATCCCGGTGGCGCTCGGCCTGATCGCCGGCGGATTCCTGGCGGTGCTGCCTGGGCTGGGGGTGTGGATGCTGCCGCTGGGGATTCTGCTGCTGGCGCTCGACATCGCGGTGCTCAGGCGGCCGACGGCGGCGGCGGTGGTCGGCGGCGAGCGCCGCTGGCGCAAGCTGCTGCGCCGGTGGCGCCGGCGCGACTGATCTCAGTGCAGCATGCGCGACTGGCCGATCGCCGGATGCGCGGTCTCGCCCATCGCCAGCATGACCACGACCAGGCGGTTGATGGCGGCGGCGCTCTCGGCGTCGAGGACCTCGATGTCCTCGGCGTCGGGGGCGAGCTTGCCGAACGCCTCGATCAGTTCGGCGTCGAGCTGCTCGCGCACCCGCGCGACGTTCGGGCGCGTGGCGGCGACGCTCGGGCGGTAGGCGTCCACCAGCGCCTTGGGCACCTCCAGGTCGAGGTTGTGCAGGTGGAAACTGAGGCACGGATCGTGGTCCATGGCGACCTCCGCGAGTCTGTCCTCACGCAGACATGGGCCGCCTCGGCCGTCGCGGTAAGACCACCGATCGGAGGGATGCGTCCGCCATACGCCGGTATGAGCGTGATGCGGGAGGTGGTATTCTCGCCGCCATGAACGATGCCGCCGCCGAAGCCGACTTCGCCTGTAGCGTCCGGCCGCGCTGCCGCCGCCATGCCGCCGGCGGCTGCACCCGCTGCGCGTTGCGGGCCGGGCCGCAACGCGGCCGCGAGCGGGCGCCGGCGCCGCAGGACAATGGGGAAGAGAACGCATGAAGAGCGTCTATGTCGCGCGCAGCGCCGGCCTGACCAAATGGGGCTCGGATGTCGGCCTGGGCAAGTTCGTGTTCAAGGTCGGCGTCGCCGACGATGCGGAAGCGGCGGTCAAGGCGCTGGCCGAGGAGAGCCATTGCGGCGAAACCGACTGGAAGCTGATGAAGGCCGAGCCGGCGCCGGACGACCTGACCGAAGACGCGGCGCTCGAAAGGCTGGGCCGCAAGGAGAAGATGGTCGACCCGGGGCTGTATCCGCGGCTGAGGGGCGCCAGAGGCATCGTCAAGGTCAAGCTGACCAACGTCGAGAACCACCTGCTGGCCAAGGCGGTGTTCGCCTCCGCGTCCGAACTGGCCAAGGCCGCCAAGCCCAAGCCGGCCGACATCGCCAGCTATCTGATCCACAACGTGCTGCGCTAGGGGCTGGCGCGCTGCGTGCGCGGCGCCTCAGCCGACGTTGCCCAGCACCGGGAAGGTGATCAGCAGCCAGTTGGCGATCTCGGCCAGGGTGCCGGTGGTGATCAACAGGCCGGTGATCACCAGCAGCCCGCCGATGGCGATCTCGACGGCGCGCATGTGGCGCTTGAAGCGCTTCATGAAGCCGAGGAACGGGTTGACGGCCAGGGCGGCGACCAGGAACGGCACGCCGAGGCCCAAAGCGTAGGCCGACAGCAGGCCGACGCCGTAGCCGACCGAATCGCCGCCGGCGGCGAGCAGCAGGATGGTGGCCAGGATCGGGCCGACGCAGGGCGTCCAGCCGAAGGCGAAGGCCAGGCCGATGACGAAGGCGCCGAGCAGGCCGGCCGGCTTCGAATCGACGTGCAGCCGCTTCTCGAAATTCAGGAAGCCGAGCCGGAACGCCCCCATGTAGTGCAGGCCGAGCACGATGATGACGACGCCGGCCGCCGTCGACAGCCAGCCGAGGTTGTCGACGATCAGCGCGCCGAGGAACGAGCTCGACGCGCCCATCGCCACGAACACCGCCGAGAAGCCGAGCACGAAGGCGAAGGCGGCGGCGAACACCCGCCCGACCGGGGCGCGGTCCTCGGTCAGCTTGTCGAGCGAGACGCCGCCCAGGAAGCACAGATAGGCCGGCACCAGCGGCAGCACGCACGGGCTGGCGAAGCTCAGCAGGCCGGCGAGAATCGCGCCGGCGAAGGTGATGTCGAACATCTCCGCGGTCATCCGGCCTCCCTCGTCGCCGAGCGTGTCAGCTCCCCACCACCTTGACCACGTTGTCGGCCGGCACGTCGACGACTTTCTGCTTCCCGATGTGCGCGGCGACGACGTCCCAGATCGGCGGGCCTTCGGTGCCCTCGTTGACCGAGGCCCAGCCGGCGACGGTGTAGGTCCGGGACGGGTCGATCGGCGTGCCGTCGAGGCGCTGCAGGTCGCGGATGCGCGTGCCCATCGCGGCGCGCGGGTCGATGGCGTAGCGCATGCCGCCGACCCGGACCATGTCGCCGCCCTGCTGGTAGTAGGGATCGGGATTGAACAGGTTGTCGGCGACGTCCTCGAGGATCGCCTTGATGGTTTCGCCGGTCATTTCCGAGCGATAGGCGGCCGGATAGGTGATCGAGGTCTGGTTGTGGACGTCCTCGACGGTGATGTCCTGGCCGGGCAGCAGCGAGGCGCCCCAGCGGAAGCCGGGACTGAGCGCGATCTCGGCGTCGCGCTCGGCGATCAGCGCCTGGCAGATCAGGTCGTCGAAGGTGCCGTTGAAGTTGCCGCGCCGGTACAGCAGCGAGTCGGTGCGCCCGAGGACGCGGCCGAGCTCGGCGGCGTGCGGGGCGCGGATCTCGGCGATCAGCGCCGCCATTTCGGGATCGGGGGCGATCGCGTCGGCGAACAGGGGGATCAGGCGGAAGGCGAAGTCGCGGACCTTGCCGCCCTGGACGTCGAGGTCGAGCCGCGACAGGAACTTGCCGTGCGAGCCCGAGGCGATGAGCAGCGTCTCGCCGACCTTGATCGCCTCGGGGATGGCATCGTGGGTGTGGCCGGTCAGCACGACGTCGATGCCCTTGACGCGGCCGGCCATCTTGCGGTCGACGTCGAAGCCGTTGTGGCTGGCCACCACCACCAGCCCGGCGCCGGCGGCGCGGGCGGCGTCGACGCGCTCCTGCAGCAGCTCGTCGCGGATGCCGAACGACCACTCCGGGATCATCCAGCGCGGATTGGCGACCGGGGTGTAGGGGAAGGCCTGGCCGATCACCGCGATCCTGACGCCGCCGCGCTCGAAGAAGGCGGTGTGCTCGAACACCGGCTCCTGCCACTCGGTGTCGACGACGTTGCCGGCCAGGAACGGGAAGTCGAGCCGGGCGATCAGCTCCTCGACCCGCTCCTGGCCGTAGGTGAATTCCCAATGCGCGGTCATCACGTCGACGCCGAGCCGGTTCATGGCGTCGACCATGTCGGTGCCGCCGCTCTTCAGCGAGGTGTAGGAGCCCTGCCAGGTGTCGCCGCAATCGACCAGCAGCGTGTTGTCCGGGCGCTCGGCGCGGATCGCCTTGACCAGCGTCGCCATGCGGTCGAGGCCGCCGATGCGGCCGTGCTCGGCCGCCAGCGCCGCGAAATCCTCGTGGCTCAGCGCATGCGCCTCGGGCGAGCCGGCCCGCAGCCCGAAGCGGCGCAGCAGGTCGCGCCCGGTCAGGTGCGGCGGCAGGCCGGAGACCGCGCCGACGCCGAGATTGACCGACGGCTCGCGGAAATACAGCGGCATCAGCTGGGCGTGGATGTCGGTGAAATGCAGCAGCGTGACGTTGCCGACCGGCTCGAAGGCCAGCAGGTCGGCCTGGGTCAGGCGTTGCGCGGCCCGGGCCACGCCGGCCGGGCCGGCGAGCACGGCGGTGGCGGCGGCCACCTGAAGGAAGTCGCGGCGGGTGAGCATGCGTCTGACTCCGATGTCGCTGTGTTGCTCCCTCTCCCGCGCGCGGGAGAGGGCCGGGGTGAGGGCCGCGCGACCGGCGTCGCGGCGCCACCCTCACCCTCCCGCTTCGCGGGCCCCTCCCTCTCCCGCGGGCGGGAGAGGGAAAGGGGGGCTACTTCCGGACCGACGGCGATTCCACCGGCAGGCCCTCGGCGCGCCAGGCCAGGTACAGCTCGAGATTGGTGTACTCGTCGGAGCCGGCGGGGAAGGGCTCGGCGCGGATGTTCCTGTTGCAGCCGCGCATCCGCCGGTGCAGCGAGCCCAGCTTCTGCCACTTCAGCCGATAGGTCGGGAAGCCGTTCGACATGCCCTGGCTCAGCAGCTCGGTGCGGATGTAGTTGCCGCTGTTGTCCTCGTGGCAGTGCTTGCACGCGAGGTCGAGCTGGCCGCGGCGGGTGTAGTAGAACTCCTTGCCCTTCTCGAAGAACGGCGCCGCCGGGCCGTCGATGGCGACGTCGACCGGCATGCCGCGCGACTGCATCTTGACCAGCGCGGTCATGCCGAGCAGCGGGTCGGATTCCCACTTCCACGGCTCGGCCTGCATCTGCTCGGTGCGGCACATGTTGATGCGCTGCTCGACGTTGACCAGCTTGCCGACCTGCTCGTCGTAGACGGGATAGCGGGCGCCGACGCCCTTCATCGACTCCTCGACGTCGCCGTGGCACGAGGCGCAGGACTTGCCGGCGGCGCCGTCGACCTCGTTCCAGGTCTCGGCGGCCTGGTCGACCCACAGGAAGCCGGGGTTCTCGAAGTCGTCGTCCTGCATCGCCCGGGTTTCGGGTTCGGCGTAGGTGTAGCCCGAGCGCTTGTCGCCGGCGGTGTATTTCGCCAGTTGCTCGTCCTCGGCCGCCGTCGCGGCGGCGGCGCCGAAGACGACGCCCGCGGCCGCCAGTGCGCATGTCAGCATGCGGTTCATCGCGGTTCCTCCCTGGTGCGTTTGCGCGTGCCGGTTCAGCCGGTCACCTTGATTTCGGCGCTTTCCTTGTAGACGTCGCCGGAGTCGTCGTGCCACGCCATCTCCAGCGTGCCGGACTCCTTCGGCGCGATGTGGAACGCCAGATAGGGGTTGGCCGAGATCGCCGGATGCCAGTCGGAGGTGAAGACCTCCTTGCCGTTGAAGGTGGCGACGAACTTGTTGATGATCTGGCGCGGGATCTTGTTGCCCTGCTTGTCCTTGCGCTGGCCCGATTCCATGTCGTGGCCGATCACCGTCTTGATCTCGACGACCTCGCCGGCCTTGACGGTGCCGGGCACCTTGGACTTGATCTTGGGGGCTGCCATGTTCCGTTCTCCTCGTCCGCTCAGCCGCCGCAGCCGCCGATGGTCACCTTGACTTCCTGCTGGTTCTGAAACACCGAGCCGTCGCTCATCACCGCCACGGCGCGGACGTTCTGGGTCTTGGCCATGCGCATGCGCATCGACACCTCGGCCTTGCCCGACAGCGGGGTGAAGTAGAACGAGGCGACGCCCGGCTGCGGGTTGCCGTCGGCGACGATGTGGACGGCCTTGACGAAGTCGTCCTCGGTCATCGGGCTGTCGACCGCGACGGTGAACGGCACCGTGTTGCCGTTCTCGGCGATCTGCGGCAGCTTGATCGAGACCTTGCCGTCCTGCGGCGCCGCGCCGCCGGTCAGCTTCTGGACCGCCGCCTCGGCGGCGGCGGCGTCGGCCATGGCGCGGCCGGGCAGGGCGGCGAGGCCGGCGACCGCGAGGCCGGCGCCGAAGAGAAGCCGGCGACGGCTGACGCCGGCGGTGTTGTCGGTGGTGGTCATTGTTGCAAAGTCTCCGCTGTTCACTGGCGCTCGGCCTGTTCGATGTCCTTGAGGGTGACGAGGTAGGCGACCAGGTCCTCGACCTCCTGGGCGGTGAGGATGGGTTTGTCGACGAACTCCTTCTTGACCCGGTGCAGCCCGTCGACCCTGTAGAAGGCCGGCATGATGGTGTCGGGATTGACCGTCTTCGGGTTGACCACGCGCATGCGGATCTCGCCCTCGGTCAGGCGTTCGCCGACGCCGTGCAGGTCGGGCCCGATGGCGCCGTGGAACTGCTCCTCGGGAATCGGCATCACGTGGCAGGCCAGGCAGTTGCCCTTCTTGCGGGCGGCGGCAAGCTTGCGCCCGTTCGCCGGGTCGCCGGGCTTGCCGGTCAGCGACGACATCGAGAGCGGCAAATCCTCCTGCTCGGCCGCGGCGGCCGGGGCGGCGAGCGCCACGCCGAGGGCAAGCGCCGAGGCGGCGAGTGCTTTCGCGAGCATCTGAAAATCCTCCCTGTGCGTTCACCGCTGCGGCCGTACCGCAACGACGTGGTTCATTGGTGCGACGATCTGTCGCACCCTTGAAAGCCTACAGACTGTGAAACGAATGCGCAACAACAGATCAGAATCATCGCATATGCCGGGCGAATAATATGGCAATAAAACTAAGGCGGCAGGTGGGTTTAATGGTGACGGGCGACCGCCTAAACGAACGTATAGTTATGATGCGCTGCACACATGCTTCAACCGCGGTGCGTTATTACTTTAGATGGTTCCCGAAAGTGAGATTCACCGCCTCCGGGCGTTCGAAAGTAGCGCGACCGAAGTTAATAACACATGTCAACGCGTATAATGTGATTCATTTTCCGCTAAACGGGTTGTTCTTTCAACCCAAAAAAACACCGGGACGCGCCGTGGCGACCCGGTGCTGTTGCGGGGCGGGCCGGTCAGATCAGAAAATCAGCCCGAGCAGGCCGAGAACGACCAGCAGGCCGATCAGAAAGATGATGAACACGGTCCAGCCGACGGCCTTGAACATGGGCTCCTCCTTCACTCAGTCCCCGGTCATAACAGCGTCGCGGCGGCGACGTTCCGCTCCGGTCGGCAGGGCGGGGCGCGCAAACGGGGTGGCGGCGCGATCGTTTCCTTGTCGGCTCCGCCGCCGCCGCCCACATGGCTCGACGGTTCCCGCGCGATCCGCGGGTGCGCATTGCCTTGTTGTTACGGAGAGAACGAATGGCGACTGGGACGGTGAAGTGGTTCAACGCCAGCAAGGGCTACGGCTTCATCATGCCCGACGACGGCGGCAAGGACGTCTTCGTCCACATCACCGCGGTTCAGCGTGCCGGCAAGCACGGCCTGAACGAGGGCGAAAAGGTGAGCTACGAGGTCGCGCGCGGCGACAAGGGCCGCATCTCGGCGGTGAACCTGACCTTCGAGCAGTAGCAGTTCTCTCTGCCCGCCTGTGCGGAACGGCGGCCGTCGGGCCGCCGTTTTTCGATTCCGCGATGTGGGACATAACTACTACCACGGCCGCTTTCGCACCGGCTAGGATCGTCTATTAGAAAAATCTCATCAAAGGGGCGATTTCATGAGCGAGGAAGCGACCGGCAACGCCAAGCGCATGACGATCATCGTCAGCAAAGGCAGCCTCGACTGGGCCTATCCGCCGCTGATCCTGGCGACCACGGCCGCCAGTCTGGGGCATGACGTGACGTTGTTCTTCACCTTCTACGGTCTGTCGATCCTGAAGAAGAAACTGGACCTGAAGGTCACGACGCTGGGCAATGCCGGCATGGTGATGCCGATGATGGGCGGCCACATGGCGATGCCCAACCTGATCGGCGCGCTGCCGGGCATGGACTCGATGGCGACCGGCATGATGAAGGACCTGATCAAGAAGAAGGGCGTCGCCAGCATCGAGGAACTGCGCGACCTCGCCGTCGAGGCCGAGGTGCGCATGATCGCCTGCCAGATGACCCTGGATCTGTTCGAGATGAAGCGCGAGGATCTGATCGACGGCATCGAATTCGCGGGCGCCGCCGCGTATATCGAGGCGGCGGCGTCCTCGCAGATCAACCTGTTCGTCTGAGCAGGCGGGTTCGGCCCGGCCGCGCGTCGATGCTGACAATATTCGAAAACCGTCATACACTGGCGGATACACGTGCGGACGAACCGCCGAACGACTGGGGAGAGGACGTGGAGACGGAACTGGTGCCGATCTCGGGCACACCGCTGACGCGCCTGTTCGGGCTGTGCAGCGCCGAGCAGAGCAAGGAGTTCGTGCCGGAGAAGCGCTCGTTCCGCATCCACGGCCACAGCACGACGATTCGTCTCGAGCGGGCGTTCTGGACGGTGCTCGAGGAGATGGCGCGGGACGAGGGCACCGGCGTCCCCGGTCTGATCGGCCGCATCCAGGAGCACTGTCTGGTCACCAACGACAAGAACCTGGCCTCGTGCCTGCGAGTGGTTTGTCTGAAGTACATCAACCTGGGCCCGTGACGGCCCTCTGTTTGGGGAGAGAAGAGAGATGTCGGTTGTGCTCGACGTGAAGGGCCTGAACTGCCCGCTGCCGATCCTGCGCGCCAAGAAGGCGATCAAGGACGTTCCCGCCGGCGAGACGCTGCAGGTGATCGCCACCGATCCCGGCTCGGTGAAGGACTTCGAGGCCTTCTGCCGCCAGACCGGCAACGAGCTGGTGAGCCAGAGCGAAAGCGGCGGCGTCTACACCTTCAACATCAAGAAGACCTGATCGCGCCGCATGCGCCGATTGCTGGCCGCCGTCGCGGCGGTCGTCGTCGCCAGTCACGCAGCGGCGGCCGGCGCCCAGGCGCCGGCCGCCCTGGTGATGTTCGAGAGCCCCGGCTGCAAATGGTGCCTGCTGTGGGACGAGCAGGTCGGCGGCATCTATCCCAAGACCGACGAGGCTCGGCTGCTGCCGCTGCGCCGCGTGCGCATGGGCGCCGACCTGCCCCCCGACCTGCCCGAGATCGCCGGCGTGCGGGTGACCCCGACCTTCGTGGCCGTGGTCTGCGGCGCCGAGGTCGGCCGCATCCTCGGCTATCCCGGCGAGGATCTGTTCTGGGGCCTGCTCGGCGAGATCGTCGCCCGGATCGAGCGCGATCCGCCGAAATGCTGATCGCCGGCGGCGGGTGATCATCCGTTCGTTCTACCCCGGCGCTATTGACGGATGCGGCCAACGGCTGTCCCATGGTCGTGACCAATGACGCACAGGGAGGACCGGGCATGTACAAGATCGCGATCGCCGGCGTGGCGCTGGGCATGGCCGCTTCCGCGGCGGCCTCGGCCGCCGAGGGAACCTTCTCGACCCCGACGCTGACGCCCGAGACGGCGCTGACGGCGGCCCGGGCCGCCATGGACGCCTGCCGCAAGGACGGCTACCAGGTCGCCGTCGCCGTCGTCGACCGCGGCGGCAACGCCCAGGTCGTGCTGCGCGACCGCTTCGCCGGGCCGCACACGCCGCAGACGGCGATCGGCAAGGCGTGGACGGCGGTCAGCTTCCGCCAGGACACCACGGTGCTTCTCGACATCACCTCGGCCGGCAAGCCCGCCGCCGGCATCCGCAATCTTCCCGGCGTGGTGATGCTGGGCGGCGGCATGAAGATCGAGGCCGCCGGCTCGATCGTCGCCGGCATCGGCGTCTCCGGCGCGCCCGGCGGCGAGCTCGACGACGTCTGCGCCAAGGCCGGCATCGCCGCGATCCAGGAGGCGATCAACTTCTGACCCGCGAGACCATCGTCGCGGAAGAGCGTGTGAAGAAATCACCGTGAGCAGCGATTTCATACCCTTCCACGTTTGAACGGACTTGCCGTCATGCCGGCGAAGGCCGGCATCCATTTTCCAGAGGCGCCGGGCGTTCCCCGCGCCGGAGATCCTCGTCGAAGCCTCTGGAAAATGGGCCCCCGCCTCCGCGGGGGCGACGATGATTCGGCCTGAGGGTAGTCCCGCGCCGAAGCGCGGGCGTGACCGCGAAGCAACGGGAGCGCTCCTATCCCAGCTCCATCACCATCTCCACCGTGTCCTCGTCCTCGGGGTGGCGGCGGATGGCGAAGCCGGCCTTTTTCGCCAGCCCGATCATCGGCCGGTTCTCGGCCATGATCTCGCCGGCCAGCAGCCGGGTGCCGCGGGCGCGGGCGTAGCGGATCATCTTGTCCATCAGCACCGGCGCCAGGCCGGTGCCGCGCATCGACGGGCTCAGGGTGATCGCCAGTTCGGCGCGCTGGTTGTCGGGGTCGGTGACGGTGCGCACGACGCCGAGCGTTTCGCCGTCGCGCACCGCGACGAAGGCCATCTCGCGATCGTAGTCGATCTGGGTGAAGCGGGCGATCTGGCCCTTGCTCACCGCACCGACGCGGCCGAAGAAGCGGAAGCGCAGGTCCTGCTCGGTCAGGCTTTCGAGCAGGCGGCGGTGGGCGGGACCGTCCTCGGGGCGGATCGGCCGCAGCAGCACCGGCGTGCCGTCCTTCAGCCGCGCCGGCTCCTCGAGGTCGGCCGGGTAGGGCCGGATCGCCAGCCGCCGGCTCTCGGGGCCGCGATAGGCGGCGACCTTGATGTGCGCGTCGACGATGGTGACGCCGTGATCGTCGGCGAACAGCGGATTGGCGTCGAGTTCGCAGATTTCGGGGATGTCGATCACCAGCTGCGAAATCTTCATCAGCGCGTGGCAGATCGCGTCCATGTCGACGGCGGGGCGGTCGAGATAGGCGCCGAGCAGCCGCGAGATGCGGGTGCGCCCGATCAGCTCGCGCGCCAGCACCATGTTCAGCGGCGGCAGTCCGATCGCGTGATCGCGGATGATCTCGACGGCGCGGCCGCCTTCGCCGAACAGGATCACCGGTCCGAACACCCGGTCGGTGGCGACGCCGACGAAAAGCTGACGCGCGTTCTGGCGCGAGACCATGCGCTGCACCGCGAAGCCCTCGTGGCGCAGGCCGGGGCGCTGCCCCTCCAGCCGCGACGTCATCGCCGCCGCCGCGGCGCGCACCGCCTCCGGCGTCTCCAGGTTCAGCGCCACGCCGCCGACATCCCATTTGCGCGTCAGGCCGGGCGCCTGGATGCTCAGCGCGACCGGCAGGCCGATCGCCGCCGCCAGTTCGGCCGCCGCCTCCGGGGTCTCGGCCAGCCGGGTTTCGACCACCGGCAGGCCGTAGGCCGTCAGCACCGCCTTGGCCTCGGCCTCGCTCAGCGTCTCGCGGCCGGCGCCCAGCGCCGCCTCGATCACCAGCCGGGCGGTGCCGCGCGCCGGGCGGAAGTCCTCCAGCGCCGCCGGCGGCGCCTCCATCAGCATGTCCTGGTTGCGCCGGTAGTTCGCCATGTGCAGGAAGGCCCGCACGGCGCGGCCGGGGGTGTCGTAGGTCGGCACGCCGGCCTCGGCCAGGCGCCGGCGCGCCTTGACGACGCCGGCCTCGCCGACCCAGCTCGTCAGCACGTTGCCGCCGATCTCGCGCACCACCTTGACCACCGCCCCGGCCGGCTCCTCGGGCGGCAGCAGGGCGTTGGGGGCGTGCATGACCAGGACGGCGTCGGCCTCGGGAGCGTCGACCAGCACCGACAGCGCCCGCTCGTAGCCCTCGGCGGCGGTGCCGATGGGAATCTCGGCCGGATTGTCGCGCGACCAGCCGTCGGGCAGGGCGGCGTCCAGCTTCGCCGTCGTCTGCTCGGACAGGGCGGCGAGCTGGCCGCCGCCGCCGATCAGCGCGTCGGCGGCCATCGCGCCGGCGCCGCCGCCGTTGGTCAGGATCGCCAGCCGGTCGCCGCCCAGCGGCCGCGCGCGGGCCAGGGTCTCGAAGGCGGCGAACAGCTCGTCGATGTCGTCGACGCGCAGCATGCCGGCGCGGCGCACGGCGGCGTCGAACACCTCGTCGGGGTCGGCCAGGGCGCTGGCGGTCAGCAGCGCCGCCTCGGGATCGCCGCGGCCGCGGTGGCGGTTGGCCTTGACCACCAGCACCGGCTTGTTGCGGGCGGCGGCGCGGCCGGCGGCCATGAAGCCGCCGCGCCGGGGCATGGTCTCGACATAGAGCAGGATGGCGCGGGTGCCGGGATCGTTGGCCAGGTAGTCCATGACCTCGCCGAAATCGATGTCGGCGCAGTCGCCCAGCGACACGAAATGCGAAAAGCCGATGCCGCGGCCCTTGGCCCAGTCCAGCACCGCCGCGCACAGCGCGCCCGACTGCGACACGAACGCGACCCGGCCGGGCTGCGCCGGGACATGCGCGAAGCTGGCGTTCAGCCCGATCTTCGGAATCAGCAGGCCCAGCGATCCGGGACCGAGCAGCCGCAGGCCGTGCGGCCGCGCCGCGGCCATCATCGCCTCCGGCGCCACCGCCTCGCGACCGAAGCCGCCCGACAGCACGATGGCGGCGCGGGTGCCGTGGCGGCCGAGTTCGTCGAGGATGCCGGGCACGGTGGCCGCCGGCGTGCACACGACCGCCAGGTCGGGCGCCATCGGCAGGCTGCCGATGCCGGGATAGGCCCAGACGCCGGAAATCGAGCGGTGGCGCGGATTGACCGGCATGATCGGACCGTCGAAGCCGCCGGCCAGCAGGTTGCGCATGACGACCTGGCCGACCCGGTGCGGCTTGTTGCTGGCGCCGACCACGGCGATGCTGCCAGGCCGGAACAGGACCTCGATGCTGTTGCGGCTCGACATGGCCGTCCCCCGGAAAACGCCGACGCTTCTGGTTACACGCCGGGCGGCGGGGCGTCAAACGGCGCGGCGGGTGGCGAACGGGGCGTTCCTCGTCATGGCCGGGTTTGTCCGCCTGCGACGAAACCCGGGGCGGGCATCACCTCACTCGCCCCGCAGCCGCGCGGCGATATAGGCCCGGTGGCGCTCCTCGTCGTCGCGGTTGGCGCGCACGAGGGCGGCGGCGTCCGGCGGCAGGTCCAGCGCCAGGGCGCGCTCGTAGGCCAGGAACGTCAGTTCCTCGTTGCTGCGCATCGCGGTGAGGGCGCCGGCCTCGCCGAGCATGCCCGACGCGGCGGTGAAGCCCTCGACCATGAAGCCCATCAGGTCGCGGCTGCGCCGCGGGGTGCCGCCGAGGTCCAGCACCAGCGCCGACAGGTCGCGGACATGGCGCTCGTGGTCGCCTCGGAACGTCGCCAGCCGGTCGCGGACCGGCCCCGGCGGCAGCGCCAGGATCGCCTGCGAATAGGCGTTCACCGCGTCGATGTCGATCTGGATGAGCTGATTGAGTCGGATGATGATGTCGCCCGTGCGCACGTTCGCCCTCCGTCGTCTCCCCGCCGGGGAATCAACGCGAGCGGCGCGCGAAGGTTTCAGGCGACCGACCTGCCCGCCGGGGGACGAGACGGGCGATCGGCCGGCGGCCGGTCAGTCGCTCGACCGTTCGGCCTGGAACAGCTCCAGGCGCTTGCGCGCGTTTTCCCATTCGCGTTTCGCTTCGTCGACCTCGGCCTTGACGACCGTCGGGTCGGTTACGGTGGTCTGCGACTTCATCGCGGCGAGCGCGCGGTCATAACGCTTCTTCGACTCTTTTTCCTTCGCAATCAGGGACGCTCCGTCGGGTGTCATGGCCGTTCTCCCTTTTGGTTCGCCTTGATCGGGAAATCATAGCGCGTCCGGTTCGTGACGCGAATCCAACAATGGGCGGAGCAGGCATGTCGCGCAAGAGGGGCTCGAAACACGAAGGGCCGCGGCTGGTGCCGCGGCCCTGATGTGGCTGCCTGCGCCGCCGGCCTATTCCGGCCGGCGCCACCATCCGCGGCGCGGCTTCGCGTCGGCGGGCAGTTCGGTGATCACCGGCACCGGCTTGGGCGCCTCCTCGCCGGCGGCTTCCGAGACCTCCGAGGCGGTGGCCGCCGCCTCGGCGGCCGGCGCCTGCTCGAGGGCCTCGCCGTCGCCGCCGGCCGGCGGCGCGGCCTCGGCCTTCTTCTTGCGGGCGCGCGGCTTCTTGGCCGGGGCCGCCTCGGCCTTCTTGGCGGCCTTGGCGGCCGGCTTCTTCGCGGCCGCGCGGGGCTTCTTCGCCGGCTTCTCCGCCGCCGCTTCGGCCGCGGGCTCCGCCGCCGCTTCGGCCGCGGGTTCCGCCGCCGCCGTCTCGGCCTCGGCCTTCTTCTTGCGGGCGCGCGGCTTCTTGGCCGGCGCCTCGGCGGTCGCCGCCGCGGTCTCGGCGGTCTCGGCCGCCGCCTTCTTGGCGCGCGTGCGCTTGGCGGCCGGCTTCCTCTCCGGTTGCGGCGCGGCCTCGACCGGCGCCGCCGGCGCCTGGGCCCGCTCCGCGGCCTCCGCGGCCACGGCCGGGGTCACGGCTTCGGTCGGTTCGCTCGGCGCCTCGGCCGCCGGCACCGGCTCGCCTTCGGCGCCGGCCTCGACGACCGGCTGCTCGCCGGTCTCCGGAGCCTCGCGGCGCCGGCGACGGCCGCCGCGCTTGCCGCGGCGGCGCTTGCGCTGCTCGGCGGCGCTTTCCTGCTCGCCCTCGGCGGCGGCCTCGTCGGCCATCGCCTCGGACGCCTCGGCGGCCTCCTCGGCCTCGGCGCCGGCCTCGGTCGCGGCCTCGGCCGCCTCCTCGGCGCTGGCCGCCGCGGCGGCGGCGCCGGTCAGGGCCTCGTCGCTGCGCTTGCGGCGCTTGCGGCGCTTGCGGCGCTTGCGCTGGCCCTCGTCGCCGGCCTCCTCGGCGGCGCGGGCTTCGTCGGGCGCCTCGGCCTCGCGGGCCTCCTCCGCCGCTTCGAGCTCCTCCTCCTCCTCCTCGGTCGTGGCGATCTGCTCGATGGGGCGCGGCAGCTCGGTTTCGGGGCGCGGCTCGCCCTTGACCCGGTCCAGGCGGTAGTTGGGCGGGATCAGCGTGTCGTCGCCGTTGACCAGCACGCGGAAATCGTAGCGGCGCTCGATCTCGGCCAGCGCCTCGCGCTTCTGGTTGAGGATGTAGAGCGCCACCGGCGTCGGCACGGTGACGGTGACCTCGCTGGAGCGGCGGCGGATGCCTTCCTCCTCGACGGCGCGCAGCACGTAGATCGCCGTCGATTCGACCGAGCGCACCTGGCCGGTTCCGGCGCAATGGGTGCAGGGCTGGAAGCTGGTCTCCAGCAGGCTGGGGCGCAGCCGCTGGCGCGACATCTCCAGCAGGCCGAAGGCGCTGATGCGGCCGAGCTGGATGCGGGCGCGGTCGTTCTTCATCGCCTCCTTGAGGCGCCGCTCGACCGAGTGGTTGTTGCGGTTCTCCTCCATGTCGATGAAGTCGATGACGATCAGGCCGGCCAGGTCGCGCAGGCGCAGCTGGCGCGCGATCTCGTCGGCGGCCTCCAGATTGGTCTTGACCGCCGTCTCCTCGATGTGGCGCTCCTTGGTGGCGCGTCCCGAGTTGACGTCGATCGAGACCAGGGCCTCGGTCGGGTTGATGACGATGTAGCCGCCGGACTTGAGCTGCACGATCGGGCTGTGCATGGCGTCGAGCTGGCTTTCCACCTGGTAGCGGTAGAACAGCGGCATCGTCGGGTCGCGGTAGGGCTGGACGCGCTTGGCGTGGCTGGGCGTCAGCATCCGCATGAAGTCCTTGGCGGCGCGGTAGCCCTCGTCGCCGTCGACGTGGATCTCGTCGATGTCGCGGGTGTAGAGGTCGCGGATGGCGCGCTTGATCAGGTTGGCCTCTTCGTAGACCAGGGCCGGCGCGGTCGACTTCAGGGTCAGCTCGCGCACGCTGTCCCACAGCCGCAGCAGGTATTCGTAGTCGCGCTTGATCTCGGGCTTGGTGCGCTCCGAGCCGGCGGTGCGCACGATCACCGCCATGCCCTCGGGGATGTCGAGCTCCGAGACGATGCCCTTCAGCCGCTTGCGGTCGGGGGCGTTGATGATCTTGCGCGACACGCCGCCGCCGCGGGCGGTGTTCGGCATCAGCACGCAGTAGCGGCCGGCCAGCGACAGGTAGGTGGTCAGCGCCGCGCCCTTGTTGCCGCGCTCCTCCTTGACGACCTGCACCAGCAGGATCTGCCGGCGCTTGATGACTTCCTGGATCTTGTAGTGGCGGGTCGGGCGCGGGCGCCGGCGCTCGACCTCCTCGACGTCGTCGCCGCCGACGGTGTCGACGCTGTCGCCGGCCTCGCCGTCGGCCTTGCCGTTGCCGTCGCCGGTTTCGCGCATGGCTTCCTTCTGCTCGGCGAGCAGCGCCTGCCGGTCGGCCACCGGGATCTGGTAGTAGTCGGGGTGGATTTCGTTGAAGGCGAGGAAGCCGTGCCGGTTGCCGCCGTAATCGACGAAGGCCGCCTGCAGCGAGGGTTCGACCCGGACGATCTTCGCCAGGTAGATGTTGCCCTTCAGTTGTTTCTTGGTCGAGGTTTCGACATCAAGTTCTTCGAGACGCGTTCCGTTGACCACGACCACCCGGGTTTCTTCCGGGTGGGTGGCGTCGATCAGCATGCGCTTGGCCATAAAACAGGAAACTCCGTGACGTCGCCCGACGGCGCGCTCGACGCGCCAGGGGCCGAGTAGAAGGGAAAGCGAAGCCGATGGCGCCGGCGTCCCAGGTCGCAAGCCGTTTCCTGCTGTGAGTGCTGACAGGTGTCATTGCGAAAGACTGCTGGCTGCCCGATCGGGTTCGAAATTCAAGAACATCAGTGACAAAATCCGCGCGCGACCGTGGTGGGCCGCTCCGTCCGCCGCCGCCCGCCCTCGTGAAGGGTTTCGTGGCGACGACGCGGCGTGCTCGACCGAATTCCCGTTCGGGGAAACAGCCACCCGCGGCGATTGCGCCCACAAAATAGCGAGCGGACGAGCGTTTCACAACGATCTTATTCACCCGCGACGGATGGCATGGAAACATGCCTCATTCGATATCTGCATTGGGAATCAACGGGTTTTGGCTTGATCTTGATGTGGTGGCGGCAGTATATCTTGAACATTCGTAGCTGGAACGCGAAAAAAATGATCGCAGCGCCGACCCGTTTCTGGCTCCTCCTGGCCCTGGTCGCCGCCATTTGGCTGCCGGCGCCGGCCCATGCCGGGGCGGCGGTGGTCAGCGGCGTGCGCGCCGGCGACCACGGCCAGATGACGCGCTTCGTGCTCGATCTCGACGCCGCCGTCGAGTTCCGCGTCTTCACGCTGGCCGACCCCTACCGCGTCGTCGTCGACCTGCCCGAGGTCGACTGGCGGGCCCCGGTCGCCGAGATGGCGAAGCGGGTCGGCTTCATCAAGGGCTTCCGCCACGGCCTGTTCCGGCCCGGCAACGCGCGAATCGTGCTCGACCTGGCGCGGCCGGCCGGCGTCAGGAAGGCGTTCCTGATCCCGCCGCGGGACGGCGCCGGATGGCGCTTCGTGCTCGATCTCGAGCCGACGACCGAAGCCGCGTTCATGAAGAACCAGGGCGCGCCGGCCGATCCGCTGGTGGCCGCGGCGCCGCAGCCGCAGGCGCGGCCGGTGTCGCTGACCCTGCCGCCCGAGCCCGCCGCCCGACCCAGGAACGCCAAGCCGGTGATCATGGTCGACGCCGGGCACGGCGGCGTCGATCCCGGCGCCATCGGCGCGTCCGGCATCTACGAGAAGGAGCTGACGCTGGCGATGGCGCGCGAGCTGCGCGACGCGCTGCAGGCGACCGGCCGTTACCGGGTCGAGCTGACCCGCGACCGCGACATCTTCCTGCCCCTGCGCGAGCGCGTCTCCCGGGCGCGTCACGCCAATGCCGACCTGTTCATCTCGCTTCACGCCGACGCGCTGGACAATCCCAAGGTCCGCGGCGCCTCGGTCTATACCCTGTCCGAGAAGGCGTCGGACAAGGAGGCGGCGGCGCTGGCCGAGAAGGAGAACAAGTCGGATCTGATCGCCGGCATGGACCTGTCGCACGAATCGGCCGAGGTCACCAACATCCTGATCGACCTCGCCCAGCGCGAGACCATGAACCTGTCGGCCGGCTTCGCCGCCGACCTCGTCGACGAGCTGGCGCGGCGCACCAAGCTGCTGCGCAACACGCACCGCTTCGCCGGCTTCGCGGTGCTCAAGGCGCCGGACGTGCCGTCGGTGCTGGTCGAGCTCGGCTACCTATCCAATCCGGACGAGGAGCGGCAGTTGCGTACGCCGGAATACCGGGCCAAATTGGCCGGTGCGCTGGCGAAGTCGATCGATCGATACTTCCTGAGCGTCCAGAAGGCGCAGCGGCCATAGCCGTGCCACATTCTGGGTCTAAGGCTGCCTAGCCGCGGCGAACAAGGACGAAGCACTCCGCCTATGCTCAGGTTTCTCGTGTTCCTCTTCAGCAGCGTGCTGCTGCTGTCGATCATCGGCATCGGCGTCGTTCTGGGCGCCTTCTGGCATTTCGGCCGCGGCCTGCCCGACTACCACCAGCTCGCCCACTACGAGCCGCCGGTGACCACCCGCGTCTATGCCGGCGATGGCCGCCTGGTCGCCGAATACGCGGTCGAGAAGCGCACCTTCGTGCCGCTCTCGGCCATCCCCAGCCGCGTCAGCAACGCCTTCCTGTCGGCCGAGGACAAGAACTTCTGGGCCCATCCCGGCATCGACATGATCGGCGTCGCGCGCGCCATCGTGTCCAACGTGTCGAACAAGATTCGCGGCTCCGACCGCCGGCCCGAGGGCGCCTCGACGATCACCCAGCAGGTCGCCAAGAACTTCCTGCTGACCAACGAGGTCTCGTACGAGCGCAAGGTCAAGGAGGCGATCCTGGCGCTGCGCATCGAGAAGGCGTTCACCAAGGAGCACATCCTCGAGCTTTACCTGAACGAGATCTATCTCGGCTTCGGCTCCTACGGCGTCGCCGCGGCGGCGATGAACTACTTCAACAAGGGCCTCGACGAGCTGACCATCGCCGAGGCGGCGTTCCTGGCGGCGCTGCCCAAGGCGCCGAACAACTACCACCCGGTGCGCAAGCACGGCGCCGCCAAGGCGCGCCGCGACTGGGTGATCGGCCGCATGGTCGAGGACGGCCACCTGTCGCCGGAGCAGGGCCGCCAGGCCCAGGCCGAGCCGCTGATCGTGAGCCGGCGCGCCGAGGCCGAGATGGTCAGGGGCGGCGACTACTTCGCCGAGGACATCCGCCGCGAGCTCGCCCAGCGTTACGGCGAGGACGCGCTGTACAAGGGCGGCCTGGTGGTGCGTTCGACCCTCGACCCCGAGCTGCAGCGGATCGCCACCCGCGCGCTGCGCCAGGGCCTGATCGACTACGACCGCCGCCACGGCTGGCGCGGGCCGCTCAAGCACGTGGCGCTGTCGGCCGACTGGGCCGGGCAGCTCGCGGCGATCAGGAAGCCGGCCGGCCTCGATCCCTGGGAGATGGCGATCGTCATCGGCGTCGGCGCCGGCGCCGCCGAGATCGGCTTCGCCGACGGACGCCGCGGCACGATCCCGTTCTCCGAGATGGCTTGGGCGCGGCCGTGGCTGGAGGGCCAGCGTTACGGCTATCCGCCGCAGCGCCCGGCCGACGTGCTGCGCAAGGGCGACGTCGTCGCCGTCGAGGCGGTGGCGACGGGCGAGGGCGGCGCGCAGCTGCCGCCGGGGGCCTACGCGCTGCGCCAGATGCCGGCCGTCGAGGGCGCGCTGGTGGCGATGGACCCGCATACCGGGCGCATCCTGGCGATGGTCGGCGGCTATTCCTACGAGCGCAGCCAGTTCAACCGCGCCAGCCAGGCGCTGCGCCAGCCCGGCTCGGCGTTCAAGCCCTTCGTCTATCTGGCGGCGCTCGACAACGGCTACACGCCGTCGACGCTGGTGCTCGACGCGCCGATCGAACTCGACCAGGGGCCGGGCCTGCCGAAATGGCGGCCGCAGAACTACTCCAACGACTTTCTCGGCCCGACGACCCTGCGCATGGGCATCGAGAAGTCGCGCAACCTGATGACCGTGCGCCTGGCCCAGGCGGTCGGCATGCCGACGGTCGCCGACTACGCCGAGAGGTTCGGCATCGTCGACGACCTGCCCGAGGTCCTGGCGATGTCGCTGGGCGCCGGCGAGACCACCGTGCAGCGCATGACGGCGGCCTATGCGATGCTGGTCAACGGCGGCAGGAAGGTCGTGCCGACGCTGATCGACCGCATCCAGGACCGCAACGGCAAGACCGTCTACCGCCACGACGACCGCGCCTGCGCCGATTGCCGCGCGACCTTCTACCAAGGCCAGGGCATGCCCGAGCTGCCCGACGACCGCGAGCGGCTGACCGATCCGGCCAGCGCCTACCAGATGGTCTCGATCCTCCAGGGCGTCGTCGAGCGCGGCACCGGCCGGCGCATCGCCGAGCTCAACCGGCCGCTGGCCGGCAAGACCGGCACCTCGAACGACAGCTTCGACACCTGGTTCGTCGGCTTCGCCCCCGATCTGGCGGTCGGCGTCTTCGTCGGCTTCGACGAGCCGGCGACGCTGGGCGAGAAGGAGACCGGCTCGTCGGTGGCGGCGCCGATCTTCAAGGAGTTCATGCGCGAGGCGCTGGCCGACGTGCCGCCGACGCCGTTCCGCATGCCGCCCGGCATCCGCCTGGTGCGCGTCAACCACGAGACCGGCCTGCCGGCGCAGTACGGCGACACCGACGTCATCGTCGAGGCGTTCAAGCCCGACACCGTGCCGACCGGCCACGAGCGGGTGCTGGGCGAGGAATTCGCGCCGCCCGGCTTCGGCGACCTGTTCGGCGCCCAGGCCGCGCCGCCGTCCGACATGGCGCCGACGCTGCAGGGCGCGCCGGTGCCGGAGATGGGCGGCCTGTACTGAGCTTTTCGGTCCAAGGAACCACAGAGACACAGAGGCACCGAGAAGTCGCAGAGTCGAACCTGGTCTCTGTGCCTTCTCTGCGTCTCTGTGTCTCTGTGGTTCATCATCGACCCGCCCCCCTTGCGCTCCCCGGCCGCAACCCCTACAACAACCGTCCTGAACCCGAAGCGAAACACGAGGAACGCAAATGCGTGCCGAGATCGAGTCGATCGCCGACGAGATCAAGCAGTCCATGGCGCTGCTGAGGAGGCATCTTTGACTGGGACAACGCTCTCCGTCGCCTCGACGAACTGAACGCCCTGGCCGAGGATCCCAACCTCTGGAACAATCCTGACGAAGCCCAGAAGATCATGCGCGAGCGCAACATGCTCGACGGCAAGATCGGCGGCTACCGCAAGCTCGAGACCGACCTGGCCGACATGCTCGGGCTGATCGAACTCGGCGAGGCCGACGGCGACGACGACGTCGTCAAGGAGGCCGAGGCGACGCTCAGGCAGATGCGCGACCATGCCAAGAAGCTCGAGCTGGAAAGCCTGCTCTCGGGCGAGGCCGACGGCAACGACTGCTACCTCGAAGTCCATGCCGGCGCCGGCGGCACCGAGTCGCAGGACTGGGCCGAGATGCTGATGCGCATGTACACCCGCTGGGCCGAGCAGCACGGCTACAAGGTCGAGTGGGTCGAAGAGAGCCCGGGCGAAGAGGCCGGCATCAAGTCGGCCACCGTAAAGGTCTCGGGGCCCAACGCCTACGGCTGGCTGAAGACCGAAAGCGGCGTCCACCGCCTGGTGCGCATCTCGCCCTACGATTCGGCGGCGCGGCGCCACACCAGCTTCTCGTCGGTGTGGGTCTATCCGGTGATCGACGACTCGATCGAGATCGAGATCAACGAGAAGGACTGCCGCATCGACACCTACCGCGCCTCGGGCGCCGGCGGCCAGCACGTCAACAAGACCGACTCGGCGGTGCGCATCACCCACCTGCCGACCGGCATCGTCGTCGCCAGCCAGACCCAGCGCTCGCAGCACCAGAACCGGGCCAACGCCTGGAACATGCTCAAGGCGCGGATGTACGAGGCCGAGTTGCAGAAGCGCGAGGCGGCGAGCCAGGCGCTGGAGGACGCCAAGACCGACATCGGCTGGGGCCACCAGATCCGCTCCTACGTGCTGCAGCCCTATCAGATGGTCAAGGACCTGCGCACCAACGTCGAGACCTCCGACACCCAGGGCGTGCTCGACGGCGACCTCGACCAGTTCATGGCGGCCTCGCTGGCCTCGCGCCTGCAGGGCGCCGACGAGGAAAGCGCCTGAGCGACGGGAGGGCGAGGGGAGCGGGACGCGGCAGACCGGACGAAGATGTGTTGCGTCACCCCTCCACCCTCGGCATCGCCGTTCTCGGCAGCGGCATCATCGCGATAACCTACGGGCTGGCCCGGTTCGTGTTCGGTCTTTTCCTGCCGGCCATCCGCAGCGATCTCGGGCTCGACGCCACCGAGGCCGGGATCGTCGGCGCCGTGCCGTTCGTCAGCTTCATCGGCGCCGTCCTGATCGGGCCGATCGTGTCGCAGCGGCTGGGCACGCGGCTGGCCGGCGGCCTGGCGGCGGGCCTGGCTGCGGCGGGCCTGTTCGCGATCGCCAACGCCTCCGGCGTGGTCGTGCTGGGCGCGGGCGTCGCCGTTTGCGGCATCAGCACCGGGCTGTCGTCGCCGGTCATGGCCCAGGCCGTGCACCGGGTCGTGCACCCCGTCCTGCGCGGGCGGGTGAACGCCATCCACAATGCGGGAACGAGCCTGGGCGTGGCGCTGGCGATGCCGGCGATGGCGTGGTTGATGGGCGCCTGGCGCTCCGCCTACATGGCCTTCGCGCTGCTGGCCGCCGCGGGGGCGTTGGCGGCCTTGGCCTACCTTCCGGGACGCCCGGCCGCCGGGACGGCGGCGGGCGGCGGCGCGCCGCTGCCGGCGGTCAGTTCCGCCCAGTGGCGAGCCATCGCGCGGCTGAGCGCGCTGGCCGGCGGCATGGGACTGGCCAGCAGCATCTACTGGGTCTTCGCCCCCGATCTGGTGGTCCGCCAGGGCGGGCTGTCTGCCGCGCACAGCGGCTGGATGTGGCTGGCTGTGGGGCTTGCCGGCCTGATGGGCAGTGCCGCCGGCGACCTGATCGACCGTCTCGGCGCCGGCCGGACCCACACGCTGGCGCTGGCCCTGATGGCCTGTTCGCTGGGCCTGGCGGCCGCCGCGCCCGACGTGCTGGCGCTGGGCCTGGTCTCCGCCGCGGCCTTCGGGGCGTCCTACATGACCCTGACCGGCTTCTATCTGGTCCGCGGCGTGCGGATCATGGCCGAACGGCCGGCCCTCGGACCGGTGATGCCGCTCCTCGCCACCACCATCGGGCAGGCGCTGGGCTCGCCGCTGTCCGGCTGGATGATCGACGCCGGCGGCCACGCCGTCGCCTTCGCGGGCTTCGCGGCCTTTGGTCTGGCGATGGCGGTTGCCTCGCGGCGGGTGGCGAACGGATAGGACGGCGGAGGCCCCGCGGGCGGGAGAAGGAGAAAGCCGCCGCCCTCCGGCTCACGCCGCCGCCAGCGCCAGCTCCATGAACACCCATTGCGGGTGCAGGTCCTCGGCGACCGCCGCGGCGGGGTCGGGCGGGATGGGGGCGAAGCCCAGGCTCTCGAACAGCGCCAGCGCCGGGACGGCGCCGTCATGGGCATCGAGCCGCACCGCGGCGGCGGCCCCCATTTGCGCGGCCAGCAGCGCCGCCTCGGCGAGCCGGCGGCCGATGCCGGCGCGGCGATAGGCCGGCCGCACGTAAAGCCGGCCGAGCCTGACCGTGTCGTCGGCGCCGGCGACCAGGGCGACGCAGCCGGCCGGCGTGCCGTCGTGCCAGGCGACCAGCAGGCCCCGGTCCTGGCGGTCGGGGTCGCGCAGGGCCGCCAGGTCCTCGGCCAGCGCGTCCGACACCGTGGTCTGCACGCCGAAACGGCCGCCGACCTCGTCGAGATGGCCGCGCATGTATTCGCGCAACAAGGTCTCCGCCGCCTTTACATCGCGGCGCCCGTCCTCGATGATCAGCTCCGCCACGCGCCCCTCCCGTTTCGCGTCTCCCACGATCAAGAACGATTCCCCGCGCCGATGCAATTGGAGATCGCAGCCGCCGTCGCAGTCCTCGCCGCCGGCGCCGTCGCCGCCGAACTCGGCGGCCGGCGCCTGATCCGCCGGATGTTCCGGGTGCCGCGGCTGGCCAAGGCGCGCGGCCCGGCCGATCTCGGCCTGCCCTGCGACGAGGTCTCGATCGCCACCGCCGGCGGCAAGCGCCTGTTCGGATGGTACGTGCCGCCGCCGGGGCCGTCGGGGCCGGCGGTGGCGGTGGTGCACGGCTGGGGCGCCAGCGCCGACCTGATGCTGCCGCTGGCGCCGCTGCTGCATGCCGGCGGCTTCGGCGTGCTGCTGATCGATTCGCGCTGCCACGGCCGCTCCGACGACGACGACTTCGCCTCGATGCCGCGCTTCGCCGAGGACCTGTCTTGCGCGCTGGACTGGCTGAAGGCGCGGCCCGAGGTGGGCGCGATCGCGGCGCTCGGCCATTCGGTCGGGGCCTCGGCGACGATCCTGACCGCGTCGCGCCGCGACGACCTGTTCGCGGCCGTCGCCATCGCCGCCTTCGCCCATCCCGCCGAGCTGATGCGCCGCTTCATGGACGAGCGGCGGATTCCGTTCTGGCCGGTGGGATGGTGGGTGCTGCGCAAGGTCGAACGCGCGATCGGGCATCGCTACGACGACATCGCGCCGCGCCGGGTGGTCGCGCGGGTGCGCTGTCCCTTGCTGCTGGTCCACGGCGACCGCGACGAGGTCACGCCGGCCGCCGACGCCGAGGCGATCTTCGCCAATCGCGGCGCGGCGACGGTGGTCCTGCGCAAGATCGCCGGCGCGGGTCACAACCCGACCGCCTACGTCAGGCGGCACGGCGCCGAGCTGGTGGCGTTCCTGCGCGACGCGGCCGGGCTCTAGGGTGGGTCAGCCGGCCAGCAGCAGCGGCAAGGTCTCGCGCGGCATCGGCGCGCAGCAGGACGGCGTCAGACGGGCGCGCCGCGCCGCCTCGGGACAGGCGCGGCCCAGGGCGTGCATGCCGGCGGCCCAGCGCCGGGCGTATTCCTCGCGCCGGCCGGAATACAGCACCACCATCGCGAACTCGCGCAGATCGTTCAGGGTCTCGATCAGAATCTCGTCGGCCAGCGCGCGGTATTCGGCGACCAGGCCGGCCCAGGCCGTGTCCTCCGCCAGCGAGTCCAGCGACTCGGCGGCGACCCGCGCCGAAATCTCCGCCAGCGGCGCGTCGATGCCGAGATCGCCCGCCGCGATACGCTCGGCCGCCATGCGCTCGGCGGCCCAGGCGATCAGGAAGAAGGCGAGATCGCCGGTCTCCCCCTCTGCGCCGGCCAGCATCGCCTGCTGACCCGCCTCGGCGATGGCGCGAAGCGCGTCGTCGTCGGCTTCGGCAAGCCCGAACACCTGGGCCGCCGTGGCGTCGAGACGCAAATTCGGAAAGCTGGGCTGGGCGCGGCCATCGATGGCGCGTCCAGCCCGGGAGTTGTATGCGGTCATCCTGGAGCGTTTCCCCGAGCCCTACGTCGTGCGTTGCGACGAGATCAGTACAGCGGTTCGTCAGAGCCTGACAGTGAACTTGTCGTGAAATCCGCGCGGTGGCGGCCCCCAATGCAAGCGTACTGAAAGATTACGCAGGCGCCGACTTGTCGACAATTGTGCGATCGGCGCATGTCCTTTTCACCTCGTCTACGCCAAAGGACGTAGCGAAGGATGAGCGCGGAGGAGGCGGCCCCGCCGAAGGATTGACAGTCCGGCGCCGAGGGCGCTGAATACCGCCGCCCCTGCCGAGAGAGATACCGACCATGGTCCTGCGCGACGCGGCCTGCCGCATCCTGGCCACCGCCGATCCCGCCGCCAAGGTGGCGCTGAGCCTGGAGGCCGCGGCGGCGTGGCGCGACGGCGCGATCGGCGAGGCGGGGCGGGCGACGCCGCCGGCGCGGCCGGCCCGGCCCGAGCGTCCGCTGCTCCTGGCGCCCAAGCACATGCCCAAGCGCAGCACCGGCGCGCTCGGCCGGGTGGCGCTGATCCACGCCTTGGCGCATATCGAGCTCAACGCCCTCGATCTCGCCTGGGATCTGCTGGCGCGGTTTCCCGACATCGACTGGCCGCGCGCCTTCTTCGACGACTACGTCAAGGTCGCCGAGGACGAGGCGATCCACTTCCGGCTGCTCGCCGACCGGCTGGCGGCGTTCGGCGCCGCCTACGGCGACCACCCCGCCCATGACGGGCTGTGGGAGGCCGCCGGGCAGACCGCCGGCGACCCGCTCGGGCGGCTGGCGGTGGTGCCGATGGTGCTGGAGGCGCGCGGGCTCGACGTGACGCCCGAGACGATCCGCCGCTTCGCCGCCCAGGGCGACGACGAGACGGCGGCGCTGCTGCGGCGCATCTACGAGGACGAGATCGACCACGTCGCCATCGGCAGCCGCTGGTTCGCCTGGCTGTGCGCGCGCGACGGACTGCCGGTGGCCGAAACCTGGCGGGCCAAGGTGCGCGAGCATTTCCGGGGCCGCCTCAAGCCGCCGTTCAACGCCGAGGCCCGGGCGCGGGCCGGCATGGCGCCGGGGCTCTATCAGCCGCTGGCCTCGGGATGAACGCCGTCCGCCCGCGGGACGGCGCCGAAGCCTTCAGCGCATGCTGACCCGAGGAAGCATCCGAACAGCGCAACGGGACAAGCGCAACCCGCAGTCCAGTTCGCAGACCTGAGGGCGCTGCGGGCAGGCCGCGTCAGTCGCGGCCGTAGCGGATGAAGTCCGTCCAGATGCGTTCCAGCCGCTGCAGCGACTGGCCGGCGGTCTGCAGTTCGGCCACGGCGTCCGGCGACGCGGCCGACTTGGCCGCGAGGTGGCGCTGCAGGTCGGCGACCGCGTTGCACAGGCTCATGCCCTTGTCGGTCAGCTTCAGGCGGATCGAGCGGCGGTCATGGGCGCAGCGTTCCTGCTCGATGTAGCCGAATTCCGTCAGCTTCTTGATGTTGTACGACACGTTCGAGCCGTGATAGTAGCCGCGGTCCTTCAGATCACGGATCACGACTTCGGCCTCGCCGATGTTGTAAAGAAGTAACGCCTGGACGGCATTGATGTCCTCGACGTTCCTTTCGCGCAGTTCGGTGCGCAGAACGTCGAGGAAGTGCCGGTGCAGGCGTTCGATCAGCCGAACGATGTCGTAGTATGCTTCGCTCATTTCGCGGCGATCATATTGCCAACTGCCTGGGGCCGCAATCGGAAAGAGAACGCCAAAGTACGGCGGATGCGCGCGGGGGTTAATTCTTCCCGCCCGGCGAGGACGGCGCTATCCTGGCGTCCATGGGATCGGAATGGATGCCGGCATGATCGTCGCCGAGGGGCTGCACAAGACGTTCCGGGCGGTGACCGCGCTCGACGACGTCAGTTTCGTCGCGCCCGACGGCGAGATCACGGGCATCGTCGGCCCGAACGGCGCCGGCAAGACCACGGCGATGCGCATCCTGTGCACGGTGCTGCAGGCCGACCGCGGCCGCGTGGTGATCGACGGCCACGACGTCGCCGTCGACCGGGTGGCGGCGCAGCGGCGGCTCGGCGTCTTGCCCGACGTGCGCGGGCTCTATCCGCGGCTGACCGCGCGCGAGCAGATCCGTTACTACGGCCGCCTGCACGGCATCGGCGGCGCCGCGCTGGAGGAGCGCATCGAGACCTTGGCGGCGCAGCTCGACATGTCCGACATCATCGACCGCCGCGCCAAGGGCTTCTCGCGCGGGCAGAGCCTGAAGGTGGCGCTGGCCCGCGCCCTGGTGCACGACCCGCAGAACCTGCTGTTCGACGAGCCGACCAACGGCCTCGACATCACCTCCAGCCGCGCGGTGCGGGCGCTGCTGCGCGACCTGCGGGCGCGCGGCCGCGCCATCCTGTTCTGCAGCCACATCCTGCAGGAGGTCGCGGCGCTGTGCGACCGCATCCTGGTCCTCGGCCACGGCCGCATCCTGGCCGCCGGCACGGTCGAGGAGCTGTGCGCCAGCGCCGGCCGCGGCGACCTCGAGGAATCGCTGATCGAGATCACGCGGCGGGCGGTGGTGGCATGATGCATCCGATCGTCGCGGTGCTGGTCAAGGAGGTCGGCGACAACATCCGCGACCGCCGCAGCGCGCTGGCGGCGCTGATCTACCCGATCCTCGGTCCGCTGCTGTTCGCGGCGCTGCTGCAGTTCACGACCGACGCGCTGTCGGGCGGCATCGAGCGGACCGGGCTGCCGGTCGCCGGCGCCGAGCACGCCCCCAGCCTGGTGGCGTTCCTGGAGCGGCGGGGCGTCGAGGTGCATCTGCCGCCGCCGGACATCGAGCGCGCGGTCAAGGCCGGGCGGCCGCCGGTGGTCGTGGTGGTCGACGCCGGCTTCGACGCCACGCTGGCCGCCGGCGGCCAGGGCCGGGTGCAGGTGGTCAACGACTCGTCGCGCCTCGGCGGCGAGGTGGCGGCGTCGCGGGTGGCGCGGCTGCTGCACGACTACCGGGACGAGGTGCTGAAGGCCAGGCTTGCGGAGCGCGGCATGACGGCCGAGGCGGCGCAACCGGTGCTGATCGACAACGTCGCCTTCGCGGTCCGCCGGCAGGCCGCCGACCTGATGGTGTTCCTGGTGCCGCCGTTCATCATGTTCACGGTGTTCATCGGCGGCGTCTACCTGGCGATCGACGCCACCTCGGGCGAGCGCGAGCGCGGCTCGCTGGAGCCGCTGCTGACCGTGCCGGTGCCGCGCTGGCAGATCATGTTCGGCAAGTATCTCGCCGCCTACGCCTTCACCACGGTGGCGCTGCTGGTCCAGCTCTCGGGGTTCGGTCTGGCCTTCGCGGCGGCGAATCCCGACCAATTCACGCCCGGGACCGGCTTCGGGCTGGCGACCGCGCTGCACCTGTTTGCGATCGCCGTTCCGCTGATGGCGTTCACCGTCGCCGTCCAGATCATCATCGCGGCGCTGACCCGCAGCTTCAAGGAGGCCCAGACCTGGCTCGGCCTGCTGCCGCTGGCCCCGGCGCTGCCCGGCCTGGTGATGGTGTTCATGCCGGTGCAGGGCAAGCTGTGGATGATGCTGATCCCGGTCTTGTCGCAGACCGTGGTCATGGGCCAGGCGGTGCGGGGCACGCCGGTGCCGCCGCTGCACTACGGCGTCGCCGCCGCCGCGACGCTGTTCGCGGCCTGGCTGCTGCTGCGCTGGGCGGCGCGGCTGTTCGAGCGCGAGGAGATCCTGTTCGGCGGGCCGTGATCGTCACTCGATCCCGGCCAGCGCCGGGCCGCCGACCTCTTCCCAGGTCTCGGCCAGTTGCTCGCGGGCGGCGTCGAACTTCTCGACCATGGTCTCGAAATTGTCGTCGCGGGTCTGGCGCAGCCCCTGCCACATCTGCTGCATCGTCTTGAAGTCGCGGGTCAGTTGCTCGGCCTCGTCCATGCGCTCGGGCGTGGTCATCGCCAGATGCGCGAAGCGCATCACCCGCCTCTGCCAGTCGCGGACGTCGTCCGCCAACTGCGCCTCGATGCGCTCGCGCGGCGCGATGGCGGCCTTGTCCGGCGTTTCCGACAGCGGTTTGAGCGATTCGGCGACCTCGCCGCGCGGATACAGCGGCAGGGCGCCGAGCCGGTCGGCGTCCAGGGTGAGCTTCGCGTATTCGGCGTCGGGGCCGACCATGACGCCGGCGGCCGGCACCAGATAGGTCTCGCCCCCCGCCGCGGTGACGACGAACTGCTCGACGCTGCCGCGCGGCGCGATCACCACGTCGCGCAGCTCGCCCCATTCGGGATCGCCCTCGGCCTGCACGGTGGCGCCGCGCAGCTCGGCGAAGCTCCAGCCCTGCGGGCCGGGCGCGCCGAACGCGCGCACGGCGGCGTCCAGGTTCGGCACCTGCACCGTCTCGGCGGTGACCACGGCATGCGCCCACGGCACCGCCAGATCGCCCTCCACCCCGAGCTCGTCGTCGATGACGATGTACATGACCCGGGCGTCGTCGGCGACCTGCAGGTCGGCGACCTCGCCGATCGGCCGGCCGTCGGGGCCGTGGGCGTCGAGGCCGAGGATGGTCCCGGCGCGGCGGCCTTCGAGGCCGGCCTCCTGGGCCGGCGCCGGCGCGCCGGCGAGGACCGCCACGCCCAGGGCGGCGGTGGCGAAAAGGCGGTGCGACATGGTGCGGACTCCTGGATCAGTCGGCCTTGTCCTTGGCGGCGTCGGCGCCGGTCGCGGCCTTCTGGGCGCTGGTGCCCTCGTCGCGCAGGAATTTCGGCGCCGCCTCGAGCTGCGACATCGTGGTGCTGGTGACCAGCATGTTCTCCTCGGTCGGCGCGCGGGTCAGGGTGTCGGCGTCGATCATGATGCGGTCGTCCTCGGCGCCGATCATCTCCAGTTCGCCGCCGACCCGGACCACCACCTGGGCGGCCTTGCCGTCGCGGGTGACGACGTCGGTGATCTCGCCCAGCTTGTTGCCGGCGTTGGTCTGGATGCTCTTGCCGATCAGCTTGCGCATCTCGTCCTGCGACAGGTCGGTGACCGCCGTCGCCATCTCGGCCGAGGTCTGCTGCTGCATGCCCTCGGCGCGCTTGTCCTCGGCGGCGCCGGCCGACAGCGGCAGCGCCAGGGCGGTGGCGGCGAGCATGATGCTGAGAGTCTTCATGTCGGTCTCCCTGATGGATGCTTCTCCTCGCCAACACCCACCGCAGGGCGTTGTTCCGTCGCCGTGCCGGCCGGGGCCGGAGAACAATCGCCGCCGTCGTCGGTTCGGATTGAGGCATGACCCGCAACGACCTCATCCTCTCGGGCGCGATCGGCGCCGGCGTCGTGGCCACCGCGCTTCTCGCCGGCGCCGCGGCGATGGCCGGCGAGTTCGTCAAGTCCGGGGTCCTCTGGGGCTTCGTCGCCACCGCGGCCGGACTGCTCGCGCTGCCGCGTCGGGTGCCGACGGTGCTGGTGGCGCCGCTGGTGGCGGCCGGGCTGGTGGCCGGGTTCGGCTACGTGTTCGGCCTGTTCGAGGCGGTCCGGATCTACGACGAGTTCGCCCACGCGCTGGCGGGGTTCGCGGTCGCGGCGGCGGTCGGCACGGCGATTTTCGGCCGGCTGGGCGGCTACGTCCTGATCGCCGCCCTGGCCAGCTTCGGCATCGCCGTCGGCGCGCTGTGGGAGGTGTTCGAGTACGCGGCCGGCCTAGGCGGCGGCCTCGGCGACACCATCTGGGATCTCGGCTGGGACGGCGTCGGCGCCGTCGCCGGCGCCTATTTCGCCCGCGCCGTCGTCAGCCGGTCGACCAGGCCCGCGGCTTGATCATGCCGGCGACCTTGCAGGCCTGCTGGACGTAGCCGTAGGGGAACAGCTCGAAGACGCGGTTGCGGTCGGCGCCGCGCGTCGTCTTGAGGTGCTTGATCACGTGCCGCACGTCGGGCGCGACGCGGTGTTCGTCGAGCCAGGCGCGCATGAAGCGCAGCACCTCCCAGTGCTCCTCGGTCAGCGTGATGCCCTCGCGCCGGGCCAGTTCCTCGGCCACCGCCTCGCTCCAGTCGCCCGGATCGGTGAGATAGCCGTGCTCGTCGGTGCGGATCTCCTCCACCATGTCGTATTCTCCCTGGACGCGTTCATTGCCGCCGGCCTTGTTCGCGGCCGGTGCACCGATCTTGTCCGATGGAGTTGGGGGCGTCTTTGTCCGCCGTCAAACGGCGAGGCGGCGTTTGAGCCTGCGCAGTTCGGTCAGGAAACGCTCGGCCGACACGTCTGCCGGCCACGGCTCCCAGGGCGTGCCGCCGTAGACGCGCACCAGCGGGTCGGCGTCGAGCGGCTTGAGCGGGATGCCCAGGGTCTTGCGCACCTCGTCGGGGCTCCACCCGGCGACATGGGTGGCCTCCGAGGCGGCGGCGACCCGGTCGGCCTTCTTGTGGACGCGCTTCTCGTCCGGCGTCCATTGCGGCAGGCCGTAGCGATGGAACACCGCCGCGTCCAGGCGCTGGGTCATCTTCTTGAACTCGGCGCCCAGGAACGGCTTGATCACCGAGATCGGATCGAAGCCGAGCAGGCCTTCCTCGGCGTCGTGGCACAGTTCGCGCATCTCGACGCGCGGGTCGAGTCCGGTCGGCGCCCAGGCCCGGCGCAGGGCCAGGACGGTCAGCGAGTGCTGCGCCACCGACAACGGCAGCGGCCACACGGAATGACCGCCCCAGCGATAGGTGCGCGCGAGACCCAGCGCCAGGTCCTGGTCGTCCCAGTCGAACGGTGTGGGGTTGAGCAGGTCCAGCCGCTTGCGCGACGGCAGGCGCACCCAGGCCCGGGCTTCCTTCATGGTCGTGTCGTCGGCCGGTGATCGAGACGGCCGTACTTACGCCAAGTCGTCGCGCGCGGCAACTACGCCGCGCTGTCCGCCCGCTGCTCGGCGTCGGCCGGCGCCGGGAGCTTGCCGCCGTTCTTGCCCTTCGGCGCCCATTCCGGGGTGATGATGCCGCCCGAGACCACCATCTTGACGCCTTCCTCGACCGTCATGTCCAGGCGGATGATGTCGGCCCTGGGCACGAACAGCAGGAAGCCCGAGGTCGGGTTGGGCGTCGTCGGCACGAAGACGTTGACGCATTCCTGCGAGGTCACCGCCTGCACCTCGCCGCTGGTGTAGCCGGACAGGAAGGCCATGGTCCAGATGCCGCGGCGCGGATATTCGATCAGCACCACCTCGCGGAAGGCGTTCGACTTCTGCGCCAGCACCGTCTCGAAGATCTGCTTGGTCGCCGAATAGATGCCGCGGATCACCGGCATCCGCGCCAGCACCCGCTCGCTCAAGCCGGTCAGGGTGCGGCCGACCCAGCCGGCGGTCACCGCGCCGATCAGCGTCAGCCCGACGATGATGATCAGCAGGCCGATGCCCGGCACGCCCCAGCGTTGCGGATTGTAGGCGTCGGGGATCAGCGGCGTGACCTTCTCGTCGACGAAGCTGATGAAGATCCATGCCAGGTAGAAGGTGATCGAGATCGGGGCGGTGATCAGGATGCCGGCGAAGAAATAGGCGCGCAGCCGCGCCATCATGCCCATGTGGCCATGCTTCTCGTGGTGTTCGGATTCGCCGGCTGGCGGCGTTTCGGGGTCGGCGGGTGTCTCGTGGCTCATCGTCGTTCCGGAAGATTGCAGCTATTGTATGCCGTCATTGGCAAAGAACGCCAGGAATGCGGCCAATGTGTGGTCCGGTGCCTCCTCGGGAACGAAATGGCCGCCGGGCACCGCGTGGCCGCGAACGTCGTGCGCGCGCTCGCGCCAGGCCGCCAGCGGATCGAAGCTCCGGCCGACCACCCCGTCGGCGCCCCACAGCGCCAGCACCGGACAATCGATCTTGCGCTCCAGGTCGGCTTCGTCGTGGGTCAGGTCGATCGTGGCCGCCGCGCGATAGTCCTCGCAGGTGGCGTGGATCACCGCCGGATTCGCGAAACGGCGCGCGTATTCGGCCATCGCCGCCTCTTCGATCGCTCCCTCGCTCTTGCACCAGCTTCGCATCGTCCACCGCAGGAAGAACTCCGGATCGGCGCCGATCAGCCGTTCGGGCAGGTCGTAAGGCTGGATCAGGAAGAACCAGTGATAATACGCCCGGGCGAACGCCATATCGGTCGACCGATACATATGGTGGGTCGGGGCGATATCCAAGACCGCCAGCCGTTGCACGCGGCCCGGATGGTCCAGCGCCATGCGGTGGCCGACGCGCCCGCCGCGGTCGTGGCCGGCGACCATGAAGCGCTCGTGCCCGAGCCGGCGCATCAGCGCCACCATGTCGGCGGCCATCGCCCGCTTGGAGTAGCCGGCGTGGTCGCGGCCGGATACCGGCGTTCCCGACTCGCCGTAGCCGCGCAGGTCCGCCGCGACCACGGTGAACCGCTCGGCCAGGGCCGGGGCCAGCTTGCGCCAGATCAGCCGGGTTTGCGGATAGCCGTGCAGAAGCAGCAGCGGCGGACCGTTTCCGCCGAGGTCGTAGGCGATGGCGGTGTCGCCGAGTTCGGCCCGCGCGGCGACGAACCTTTCGTGCATGTGCCCTCCCGGCGCGGGCGCTGCGGCCCCAGATCAAGACAGTCTCGCATCAGGGGAGAACATGTCAACGGACCCGCGCCTCGCCAGCATCGCCACCGCCGTGCCGCCGCACCTCATCCATCGCGAGGAGGTCATGGCGGCGGCGCGCCGCCTGTTCGCCGGCCGGGCGGCCGACATCGAACGCATGATGCCGATCTACGCCAATTCCGGCATCGAGCGCCGCCATTCCTGCGTGCCGCTCGACTGGTACCTGCGGCCGCACGGCTGGCGCGAGCGCAACCGCCTCTATGTCGAGCACGCGCTGGATCTGGCCGCCGAAGCGGTGCGGGCCTGCCTCGAGCGCGCCGGCCTTGGCCCGTCGGCGATCGACCAGGTCGTCACCGTATCGACCACCGGCGTCGCCACGCCCGGCCTCGACGCGCTGCTGGCCGAGCGGCTGGGCTTGCGGCCCGAGGTGGTGCGGCTGCCGGTGTTCGGGTTCGGCTGCGCCGGCGGCGTGCTGGGCCTGTCGCGCGCGGCGGCGCTGGCCCGCGCCCAGCCGGGCTCGCGGGTGCTGCTGGTGGTGGTCGAACTGTGCGGCCTGACCTTCCGGTCCAACGACCAGTCCAACGGCAACATCGTCGCCACCGCGCTGTTCGGCGACGGCGCCGCCGCCGTGCTGCTGTCGGGCGAGGCCGACGGCCCGCGGCTCGGCGCCGCCGGCGAACACCGCTGGCCGGGCTCGCTCGACGTGATGGGCTGGCGGATCGAGGACGACGGCTTCGGCGTGCTGTTCTCGCGCGACATCCCGTCGCTGGTCCGGCGGCGGTTGCGGCCGGTGGTCGACGCGTTCCTCGACCGCGCCGGGCTCGACCTGGAGCGCGTCGCCCTGCCGGTCTGCCATCCCGGCGGCGCCAAGGTGGTGGCGGCGCTGGAGGAGGCGTTCGGGCTGCGCCCCGGGGCGCTGGCGCTGGAGCGCGAGGTGCTGCGCGGGTTCGGCAACATGTCGGCGGCGACGGTGTTGTTCGTGCTGGAGCGCGCCCTGGCGCGGCCGCCGCGGCGCGGGCGCTGGCTGGTCTCGGGGCTGGGGCCGGGCTTCACCGCGGGGTTTCAGATGATCGAGGTCTCATGACCATCCTTCAGATCCTGATCGGACTGGTCGCCGCGCAGCGCCTTCTCGAGCTGGCGTTGTCGCGGCGCAACACCCGGCGGCTGCTCGACCGCGGCGGCGTCGAGGTCGGCCGCGAGCACTACCGGCTGTTCGTGGTGTTCCATGCCGGCTGGCTGCTGGCGATGGCGGTGGCGATCCCGCCGGAAACCAAGCCCTTCGTGGCGCTGATCGCCGTGTTCGCCGCGTTGCAGGTCCTGCGGGTCTGGGCGATGGCCGCCCTGGGCGAGTACTGGACGACCCGGCTGATCCTGGTGCCGGAGCCGCCGGTCAGCCGCGGTCCCTACCGCTTCGTCCGCCATCCCAACTACATGGTGGTCACCGCCGAGATCGCGGTGCTGCCGATGGCCTTCGGGGCGTTGTGGATCGCGCTGGCGTTCACGGTGCTGAACGCGCTCGTGCTGGCCCACCGGGTCCAGCTCGAAGAGCGGGTGCTGGCGGCGCGGGCGCTGACGCCGGCGCGCGGCGGTCCCAGGGCCTGACCGCCGGATGAACTCGCCGGACTCGGCCTCCGGCCAAGTAGAGATATGGTGAAATCATTATGCCGAACCGCGCGTAACGAGGCGTTTACGCCCTGGCGGGCTCGTTGAGCTAATGCCCTGATGGCAATCATGTGGAATGGCGATTGCGAGGTGTGTTGCATCGTCGCATTGCTATTACGGGGCTAGATCATGAGGAACATCCTGTCGGGCATGGCCCTTGCCGTGGGCGCTGTCCTGGCCGCTGGCCAGTCGGCCGGTGCGGCGCTGATTTCCGATCTGTCTGTTTCGCCGTCCGGCATTTCCGCAGGGGGAGCGGCCGATCTCCAGCTGTCCTTCTCGATCACCCCGGATTCCGGCTACTACTCGGCCTACTTCACGGGCGGGACCGGCACCTTCTATTCCGGAGACGGGCAGTCCGATCCGTTCAGTGTCGTCGCCGGCTCGGATTCGCAGCTGCTGCAGACGAGCTTCGCCTACGCGGCCGCCGGGACGTACGAGGTGGAATTCGTCGGAACGCTGGAGTTCGCGCAACAGAAGTACGAGCACCGGATCGTTGGAACCAGGTCCTTCAGATGTGGTCTTTTCAGGTGGTGCTCCCGCCCGGTGTGGGCTTTGGTCGCGGTCACCGACAACGGATCGGTCGATGTCGCCGGATCGAAAGAGCTCATTGTCGCTGCGCCGGTGCCCGAGCCGCTTTCGGCAGGACTGCTCGCAACCGGTATCCTCGGGCTTGCCGGCTTGGGTCGGCGAACCCGGTTCCGGGCGGACGCGTGATCCTCCAACGTCCCGTGCAACAGGAATCCCGACGGGTTTGCCCGACCACTTCGGTGCACCAGAGCTTGTTCCGTTCGCGCGGAACATGCTCTAGCATCTGCTCCCAGGGCCGATCGTCGAAGGAAAACCACCCATGTCCGCCTATCCCCGCCAGCCGGTCGTCGGCGTCGGCGCCGTCGTCTGGCGCGGCGACAAGGTGCTGCTGGCGCGGCGCGGCCGGCCGCCGAAGCAGGGCACCTGGACGCTGCCCGGCGGCAAGCAGCATCTCGGCGAGACCGTCGCCGAGACCGCCCGGCGCGAGCTGCGCGAGGAGGCCGGGCTGGAGATCGCGGTGCGCGACGTCGTCGCCGTCGTCGACCTGATCGAGCGCGACGACCAGGGCGCCGTCGTCTGGCACTACACGGTGGTCGACCTGCTCGCCGAATGGGTATCCGGCGAGGCGGTGGCCGGCGACGACGCCGACGCGGTGGCCTGGGTCGATCCGGCCGCTCTCGACGCCTATGCGCTGTCCGGCGAGGCGCTGCGGGTCATCGCCCTGGCCGCCGAGAAGCGGCGCCCTCCGACTCCTTAAGTATCGCCTCCTGGGACGGACCGAAACGGGAACCCGAGCGTCGCCGCCACCGTTCTCGTTCATGAGAGGCCGCGTTCGGCGGCATCCGGAGACACGGTCATGGAGGCCATCATGGACTTCCCCTCCGCCAGAAGATTCGGGCTGCACCGCAGCCGACGCGACGCCATCGCGCTCCCCGCCGCAACCGCGGCGCAACTGGCGGCCTGGGTCGAGGCGCCGCTGCGGGACCTGGATCCGATCGACGAGCTGATCGACGCCGACGGCCTCGAGGTCGTGTTCGAACCCTGCGACGACGATCTGGACTGCTATCTGGTCCTGTTCGACGAGGACGAGGACGAGCTGGACGAACAGACCGACGACGACGCCTGCTGATCCGCACCGGCGGGAAAGTTACGCCTCCCCGGAATTCGGCGGGCAACGCCGGTGCGCCGGGGTGACGAGAAATGACTGACCCTCTCCCGCCCGCGGGAGAGGGAGGGGCCCAGCCGAAGGCTGGGAGGGTGAGGGCAGCGGCGCGTGACTCACATCCGGCCTTCGGCCGCAAGACACCCTCACCCCGACCGGATCGTCCGCACCTGCGCATCGCGCTGCCACAGGTAGAGCAGCGTCCGCAGCGCCTGGCCGCGCTCGCCGGCGAGGTCGGGGTCGCGGTCCAGGATCAGGCGGGCGTCGGCGCGGGCGGTCTCCAGCAGGTCGCCGTGGGCGGCGAGGTCGGCGATCTTGAACTGCGGCAGGCCGCTCTGCCTGGTGCCGAGCAGCTCGCCGGCGCCGCGCAGGCGCAGATCCTCCTCGGCGATGCGAAAGCCGTCCTCGGTCTCGCGCAGGATGGCGAGGCGGGCCTTGGCGGTCTCGGTCAGCGGATGGCCGTAGAGCAGGATGCAGGTCGAGTCCTTGTCGCCGCGGCCGATGCGGCCCCGGAGCTGGTGGAGCTGGGCCAGGCCGAAGCGTTCGGCGTGCTCGATGACCATCACCGTGGCGGCGGGGACGTTGACGCCGACCTCGATCACCGTCGTCGCCACCAGGATGTCGGTCTCGCCGTCGGCGAAGCCGGCCATCACCGCGTCCTTCTGGGCGCCCTTCATGCGGCCGTGGACCAGGCCGACGCGGCCGAAGAACTCGCCGGCGAGATGGGCGTGGCGCTCCTCGGCGGCGGCGAGGTCGATCTTTTCCGATTCCTCGACCAGCGGGCACACCCAGTAGACCTTGGCGCCGGCGCCGATGGCGCGGCCCACCGCGCCGACGACCTCGTCGATGCGCTCGACCGGCATCGCCACCGTCCGCACCGGCTTGCGCCCCGGCGGCTTCTCGTCGAGGCGCGAGACGTCCATGTCGCCGTAGGCGGTCAGCGTCAGGGTGCGCGGGATCGGCGTCGCGGTCATCACCAGCATGTCGACGGCGCGGCCCTTCGCCGCCAGCTCCAGGCGCTGGTGGACGCCGAAGCGGTGCTGCTCGTCGACGACGGCCACGGCGAGGTCGCGGAAGGCGACGTCGTCCTGGAACAGCGCGTGGGTGCCGACGGCGATCGCCGTCTCGCCCGAGGCGATGCCGTCGAGGATGGCCTGGCGGTTGCGGCCCTTCTCGCGCCCCGTCAGCAGCGCCACCTCGAGCCCGGCGGCCGCGGCCAGCGGCTGGATGGTCGCCAGGTGCTGGCGGGCGAGGATTTCGGTCGGCGCCATCATCGCCGCCTGGGCGCCGGACTCGACGGCGCTCAGCATCGCCAGCAGCGCCACCACCGTCTTGCCGCTGCCGACGTCGCCCTGCAGCAGCCGCAGCATGCGCGTCGGCGCCGCGAGATCGGCGTCGATCTCGGCCAGGGCGCGGCTCTGGGCGCCGGTCAGGGCGAAGGGCAGGGCGGCCGTCACCTTGGCGCGCAGGCTGCCGTCGCCGCGGACGGTCCGGCCCGACAGCCGCCGCAGGCTGGCGCGCACCAGCGCCAGCGCCAACTGGTTGGCCAGCAGCTCGTCGTAGGCGAGCCGGCGGCGCGCCGGCGTCTCGGGCGCCAGCTCGGCCTCGGACTGCGGCGCGTGCGCCGCCTGCAGCGCCGCGCGCCAGTCGGGCCAGCCCTCGCGGGCTTTCAGCGCCGGGTCGAGCCATTCCGGCAGGACCGGCGCCCGCTCGACGGCGGCCCTGATCGCCCGGCCCAGCACCTTGCCCGACAGCCCGGCGGTCAGCGGATGCACCGGCTCGACCGTCGCCACCTCGTCCATCGCCTCGGGGGCCGCGATATGGTCGGGATGGGTCATCTGCGCCTCGTCGTGGAAGCGCTCGAACAGGCCGCTGACCACGCGCTCGGCGCCGACGGGCAGCATCTTCGCCAGCCAGTCCTCGCGGGCGTGGAAGAAAACCAGGTGAATGAAACCGGTCGAATCGCGGCAGCGCACGCGGTACGGCCGGCGCGGCGCGCCGCCGGGCAGGTGTTGTTCGACCACAATGCGAAGGGTGGCGATCCGGCCCTCGGGCGCGGCGGCGATGGTGGTGACGTGGCGGCGGTCGACGATGGCGTAGGGCAGGTGCCACAGCAGGTCGACCACCCGCGGCGCGCCGAGCTTCTCGAACAGCTTGCCCAGCCGCGGCCCGACGCCCGGCAGGACGGTGACCTCGGCGAACAGCGGGTTGAGGACGGCGGGGCGCATTATCCCTGTTTCGCGAAGTCGATGTCGCAGGCCGCCTGGCCGCCGCGCAGGCCCCAGTTCTCGCGCGCGATCTCCAGCAGCACGACCTCGACGTCGCCGGCCGGCACGCCGACGCCCTCCAGCGCGCGCACCAGCGCCTGGTACAGCCGCCGCTTGGCGTCGGTCGAGCGGCCGGGGAACATCGCGATCTCGATCCGGGTATAGCGCGGGCCGTGCGTCGACGGCAGCGCCCAGCAGGCGGGGTCGTGCTCCTGCAACAGCATGTGGCGCTCGCCGGCCGGCAGCCGCAAGGCCTCGACCAGGGCGCGCTGCACGGCGTCCATCACCTCGGCGCGGCGCGCGCCGGCCCAGCCGGCCAGGGTCTCGATGCGGATATGCGGCATGGCTCGTCCCTCCCGGCGGAAAAGTGCCACGGCGTCGCAACCGCCGCCAGCCGGAAAACGCCGCACGCCCGATGGGCGGCTGACAGAGCGGGGTCGAGGCTTTATATCGTAGCCTCCCGTTACGAGAAGCGATGGCCATGGATCTCGACCCCCGCCGCAAGCGCGCCCTGTTCCGCGCCCGCCACATGGGCATGAACGAGAACGACATCATCTTCGGCCGCTTCGCCGAGGAGCATCTGGCGTCGATGAGCGACCAGCAGGTCGCGCGCTTCGAGGCGCTGATCGCCCAGGCCGACAACGACCTCTACGACTGGGTCACCGGCCGCCGGCCGGTTCCCGAGCAGTGGGACACCGACGTCATGCGGATGCTCAAGGACTTCGAACTGGTGAAGCGTTGACCGTCGCCCTGCCCGCCATCTTCGACAAGCCCGGCCGCACCCTGCTGGCCGGGGTGCCCGAGGGTTTCGACGCCCTGCTGCTGGCCCGCCTGGCCCGCGACGGCGGCGTCGCCGACGTGCTGCACGTCGCCCGCGACGACCAGCGCATGGCGCGCCTCGCCGAGCAGCTCGCCTTCTACGCGCCGGGCCTGGAGGTGCTGGAGTTCCCGGCCTGGGACTGCGTGCCCTACGACCGCGTCGGCCCCAACGTCGACATCGTCGCCAGCCGCATCGACACCCTGACCCGGCTGGCCCAGCCGCGTCCGCCCGGCGCGGCGCCGCGCGTGGTCGTGACCACCGTCGCGGCGCTGATGCAGCGGGTGCCGATGCCCCGGGCCTTCCTGGAGGCGAGCTTCCTGACCAGGGTCGGCGCGCCGCTGAACATCGACGGCCTGGTCGGTTTCCTCGGCCGCAACGGCTACGCCCGCTCCGACACGGTGATGGAGCCCGGCGAATACGCGGTGCGCGGCGGCATCGTCGACCTCTATCCGCCGGGCACGCCCGAGCCCTTGCGCATCGACCTGTTCGGCGACGAGGTCGACCAGATCCGCAGCTTCGACCCGATGACCCAGCGCTCGACCGGCAGCCTGGAGGCGCTGGAGCTCAAGCCGATGAGCGAGGTCATGCTCGACGAGGCGGCGATCCAGCGGTTCCGCGCCGGCTACCGCGAGCTGTTCGGCGCCTCCTCGGTCGACGACGCGCTGTACGCGGCGATCTCGGCCGGCCAGAAATACGTCGGCATGGAGCACTGGCTGCCGCTGTTCCACGACGGCCTCGACACGCTGTTCGCCTATCTGCCGGACTGCGTCGTCACCCTCGACCACCAGGCCGAGGAGGCGCGCGACGCCCGGCGGGAGCAGATCGCCGAATACTACGAGGCGCGGCGCTCGATCAGCTCCGGCGGCGTCGTCGACGCCGGCGGCATCTACAACCCGATCCCGCCGAAGCTGCTGTATCTCGAGAGCGGGGAGTGGGACCGCCTGCTGGCGGCGCGGCCGACGGCGGTGTTCTGGCCGTTCGCGGCGCCCGAGGGCGAGACGACCGTCGACCTCGCCGGCCGGCCGGGCCGCGACTTCGCCGACGTCCGCGCCCAGCCGGGCATGAGCGTCTACGACGCGCTGCAGGCCTATGTCGGCGAGGAGGCGAAGGCCAGGCGCCGCACGGTGCTGGCCTGCTACAGCACCGGTTCGCGCGACCGCCTGGCGCATGTCATGCGCGAGCACGGAATCAAGGAGATGCGGTCGCTCGACGACTGGTCGCAGGTCGACGAGCTCAAGCCCGGCTGCCTCGGCCTGCTGGCCCTGGCGCTGGAGCGCGGCTTCGCGACGCCCGAACTGGCGGTGGTCTCGGAGCAGGACGTGCTCGGCGACCGCCTGGTGCGGCCGCAGCGGCGCAAGAAGCGCCGCGCCGAGCAGTTCCTCGCCGAAGCGTCGGCGCTGTCCGAGGGCGACCTCGTGGTCCATGTCGAGCACGGCATCGGCCAGTACGACGGGCTGGTGACGCTGGACGTCGCCGGCGCGCCGCACGACTGCCTGCGCATCCTCTACGCCGACAACGAGCGGCTCTACGTCCCGGTCGAGAACATCGACACGCTGTCGCGCTACGGCTCGGAGCAGGCCGGCGTGCAGCTCGACAAGCTCGGCGGCGCCGCCTGGCAGGCGCGCAAGGCCAAGCTGAAGAAGCGCATCCGCGACATGGCCGAGGCGCTGATCAAGATCGCCGCCGAGCGCCAGCTCCGCTCGGCCGACCCGCTGCAGGCGCCCGAAGGCCTCTACGACGAGTTCGCGGCACGCTTCCCCTACGCCGAGACCGACGACCAGCTCCGCGCCATCGAGGACGCGATCAACGACCTCTCGTCGGGCAAGCCGATGGACCGGCTGATCTGCGGCGACGTCGGCTTCGGCAAGACCGAGGTGGCGCTGCGCGCGGCCTTCGTCGCGGTGATGAGCGGCATGCAGGTCGCCGTGGTGGTGCCGACGACCCTGCTGGCGCGCCAGCACTACCTGACCTTCCGCGAGCGCTTCGCCGGCCTGCCGGTCAGGGTCGAGCAGCTGTCGCGACTGGTGCAGCCGAAGGCGGCGACGGCGGTCAAGAAGGGCCTGGCCGACGGCACCGTCGACATCGTCGTCGGCACCCACGCGCTGCTGGCCAAGGGCATCCAGATTTCCCGTCTGGGCCTGCTGATCGTCGACGAGGAGCAGCATTTCGGCGTCGCCCACAAGGAGCGGCTGAAGCAGCTCAAGTCCGACGTCCATGTCCTGACCCTGACGGCGACGCCGATTCCGCGCACGCTCCAGTTGGCCCTGACCGGCGTGCGCGAGATGAGCGTCATCGCGACGCCGCCGGTCGACCGCCTGGCGGTGCGCACCTTCGTGCTGCCCTTCGACGGCGTGGTGATCCGCGAGGCGATCCTGCGCGAGCGCTACCGCCAGGGCCAGACCTTCTACGTCTGCCCGCGGCTGGCCGACATGGACCGGATCGCCGAGCGCCTGCGCAAGCTGGTGCCCGAGGTCAAGGTCGCCCAGGCGCACGGGCGTCTGACCCCCAACGACCTCGAGGAGGTGATGGCCGCCTTCGCCGAGGGCAAGTTCGACGTGCTGCTGTCGACCAACATCATCGAATCCGGCCTCGACATGCCCAGCGTCAACACGATGATCATCCATCGCGCCGACATGTTCGGCCTGAGCCAGCTCTACCAGCTCCGCGGCCGGGTCGGGCGGTCGAAGGCGCGCGGCTACGCCTATCTGACGCTGCCCGGCGACAAGCCGATGACCAAGGCGGCCGAGAAGCGGCTGCAGGTCATGCAGCAGCTCGACTCGCTGGGCGCCGGCTTCAGCCTGGCCAGCCACGACCTCGACATCCGCGGCGCCGGCAACCTGCTCGGCGAGGAGCAGTCGGGCCACATCCGCGAGGTCGGCATCGAGCTTTACCAGCAGCTGCTGGAGGAGGCGGTGGCGGCGGCGCGCGGCGGCCTGACCGATGCCCAGGCCGAGGAGTGGTCGCCGCAGATCACCATCGGCACGCCGGTGCTGATCCCCGAGGAATACGTCGCCGACCTGTCGGTGCGTCTCGGCCTGTACCGGCGCATCGGCACGCTGCTCGACCGGCAGGAGGTCGACGCCTTCGCCGCCGAGCTGATCGACCGTTTCGGCAAGCTGCCGCCCGAGGTCGAGAACCTGCTGGAAATCGTGGCGCTGAAGGCGTTGTGCCGCGCCGCCGGGGTCGAGAAGGTCGATGCCGGGCCGAAGGGCGCGGTGCTGACGTTCCGCGACAACAGCTTCGCCAATCCGGCCGGCCTGGTGCAGTTCATCAGCCAGCAACTCGGCACCGTCAAGCTGCGGCCCGACCACAAGCTGGTCTACATGCGGGCCTGGGACGAGCCGGAAGCCCGCGTGCGCGGGCTGCAACACCTGATGGCGAATCTGGCGAAACTGGCGTCCGGCTGAGGATTTGGGGCTGGACGAAGCCCGGGTTTCCGGTTTAAGTGGCTGCGCATTGGTCGACTACAGGGAACCGACATGAACAAGAGCGAACTCGTCGCCGCCGTTTCCGAGGCCTCCGGGCTGAGCAAGGGTGACGCGGCCAAGGCCGTCGATGCCATCTTCGACACCATCACTGGTGCCCTCAAGAAGGGCGAGGACGTGAAGCTCATCGGCTTCGGCTCCTTCGACGTGGCCGAGCGCGCCGCGCGCGAAGGCAAGAATCCCCGCACCGGCGAGACCATCAAGATCGCCGCTGCCAAGCAGGTCAAGTTCAAGCCCGGCTCGCAGCTCAAGGACGCCGTCAACGGCTGATTGGCTCGCGCCCAAGGACCGGCCCGGCCGCCGTGGTGGCCGGGCGCCGGTTCGGCCGGATCAAGACTGAAACAAGCGCCGCTCGCGGCGCTTGTTTTTTTGGGCCGTCGCGGAATTCCGGGGAGCGCCCCGGACCGTCGCCCCCGCGGAGGCGGGCGTACTCACCGGGACGCGCAGGCCGCCCCACGCTCCCAGCCGCCTCTGGAAAATCGATGCCCGCCTTCGGAGCGTGGTGCAAAAAGCTCAAGCACCTGCGCCCGTCATGGCCGGGCTCGTCCCACGGCTGTCCGATTCAAGTTCGGAGCGGCGTATCCGGCCCTTGAAGTCGTCATGGCCGGGCGAAGTCCCGGCCATCCACGTGGCGCGGTCGCACT
>CAZJFH010000007.1:0-98967 GCA_964545205.1 uncultured Rhodospirillaceae bacterium | reverse complement strand
GCCCCCGGCGACACTTCCGGCATGCCAATTTGCAGAACTTGACGCACGGAACTCGGCGCGTGGCTCACATCCGGCCTTCGGCCGTAAGACACCCTCACCCCGGCCCTCTCCCGCAGGCGGGAGAGAAAGAGGAGGAAGCGCCCGTGGCTCTCCCCGGAATTCGGCGACCGACCAAGCGTCCTCGCCGTCAGTGGCGGGTCGGACCCTGGCGCATCTGCTCGTCGACATCCTCGTCGATCGGCCGGCCCGCCGCCGCCTGTTCCTCGGCGCGGCGGACGATCAACTGCCGGACCAGGTCGTTCTGTCGCGCCGCGAACACCGCCGCCTCGGTGCGGTTCTGGAACTTCAGCGCCTTGAGGATGGCGCGCACCTTGGTCTTCACGTTGGCCTCGGTCAGGCCGAGGCTGCGGGCGATGGCGCGATTGGTCTTGGCCAGGCGGACCTGGTCGAGGATCGACAGCTCCAGCGGCGACAGCTTGGCGATGGTGTCGCACCGCAGGCGGTCGGAGACGATGTCCATCACCGCCGCCGAGGGCAGGATCGAATAGCCCGATTCGGACAGCGCCAGGATGTCCTGCAGGCGGTTGACGGTCGCGTCGAGGAAGATCACGCCTTCGGCGAACTCGAGATAGGGGACGGCGTCCAGGAACTCCTGCGAGCGGATCAGCAGCACGACCCGGTTGTGGTGGCAGAACTCGGTGAGGACGTCCATGTGGTAGCGCGCCAGATTGCGCATGACGTGGAACGAGACGATCGTCACGCTGGCGGTTGCGAGATCCGGGTGCTCGACGAGGAACATCGGATCGTCGTAGATGACCATTCCCTCCCGCTCTTCCTCGCGAAAGCGACCGACGATCTCTTCGGCCAGCCGGCTGTCCTCGACAGCGACGGCCACCGATGCCGGGGTCGGGGTCGGCTGCGTGGGTTCGCCTGGGGCTGCCTGACTCATCCTAGTCCCCTTGTGCCGGGTGAAACCTTCTCGATCCGGACAGCCCGCCGCCACGGCACAGAGGGGTGCGCGCGGTCTCGGTGGCGTCGAGCATGGCTTGGCTGGCCCGTCTTCCCGGACGGCCCTGTTCTGCTTGGCATGTCGCCCTCCCGGTGGCGGATGCGGACAGCACTAGTTTTGGTGATTGATGCTACAGGACGAAAGAACTCAGTCGGAAGAAAATATGGATGAAAGGTATACGCGGATCAGCGTAAACGGGTCATGCGATCGGAGGTATCACCATGGAGGCGCGGCCGAGGCCACTGCGGTTTCGGTGCCGCTCCATCGATCGGGCCGGTTTTCGCGGGCGCCGGCGCCGAGGCTTTCACCCAGATGTTCATCAAGTAAAAACCAGGACGTCCGGCGTGCCGGCGCCACGGATCGCCTCGTGTGTTGGCGTGATGCCGATGCGCCAGCGGTATTTACTACCAGATGATTTGGCTGAATCCTTCCTCGCCGCGACACATGGCTTCGAACCGGCGCCGGGCGCGGTCCTCGTCGCGCCAGCCGTCGTCGCCGACCACGGCCGCCATGCCGGTCTCGTTGTCGTCGGCCCTGCGGCGCTCGCGGCCGTGGAGCGAATAGACGTGTCCGGCCCGGGCCTCGATCACCGCCCAGCGGCCGGCGCCGTCGCTGACCAGCCGGTACGGCTTGTTCTCCTCGATGATGCGAATGGCCATTTCTCGCCCTTTCCGAAGGTCGTGCCCACTGCGATTTGGTCGCGGCTGTCCGCGGCGACAACCGCCCGCGCCGTTGCCATTGGCGGGAGGCCATGCCATCAATGGCCGCCCACCGCCACAGGAGTCGCAATGACCGCCGTCGACCTGACGCTGAAGGAGTCGTTTCCGTACTGGAGCGAGGACGTGATCCGCTTCGCCGACCTCGACCGGCTGGGCCACGTCAACAACGTCGCCTTCGCGGTCTACGCCGAGACCGGACGCGTCGATTTCCTCGAGCACGCCTGGCCGGGCTCGACCGCCGGCACCGGGATCGGCTGGGTCATCGTCAAGCTGAACGTCGAGTTCCTGGCGCAGGCGCACTATCCCGGGCGGGTCGACATCGGCACCCGGGTGCTCAAGCTCGGCCGCTCGTCCTGCGCGCTCGGGCAGGGCCTGTTCGAAGGTGATCGCTGCTTCGGCCGCATCGAGTCGGTCTGCGTCTGGGCCGACGTCCGCAACGCGCGCTCGCTGCCGCTGCCCGACGATCTGCGCGCCGCGTTGGAGCGTTTCACCGCCGGTGGCGTCGAGGCCTGAGCGGTGCTGTCGGTCCGCGGCCTCGCCACGCTGACCTTGCGCGACGTCGAGTTCGACCTGCGGCCGGGGGAGTGCGTCGCCGTCCACGGCCCCTCCGGGTCGGGCAAGTCGCTGCTGCTGCGGGCGCTCGCCGACCTCGACCCCAGCCGCGGCACGGTGCGTCTCGACGGCGTCGAGCGGCAGTCGCTGCCCGGGCCGGAGTGGCGGCGGCGGGTGCGCTACCTTGCCGCCGAACCGGGGTGGTGGGCCGAACGGGTTCGCGAGCATTTTCCGGACTGGACCGCGGCCGTGCCGCTGGTGCGGCGCCTGGGGCTGCCGGACGACGTCGGCGAGGCCGCCGTGCTGCGACTGTCGACGGGCGAACGCCAGCGGCTGGCGCTGGTGCGGGCGCTGGCGCGGCCGCCGCGCGTGCTCCTGGCCGACGAGCCGACCGCGGCGCTCGACGCCGCCTCGGCCGCCGCGGTCGAGGCGCTGGTCGCCGAGCTGTCCGCGGCCGGGATGATGGTGCTGTGGGTCGGGCATGATCCCGCCCAGACGACGCGGGTGGCGTCGCGCGCGCTGCGCATCGACGGCGACCGGCTGCTGCCGGAAAGCTGAGGCTTGCCTCGCGCCGTCGAGTTTGCGACCTTCCGGCGACTTGGCGCGTGCAGGAGAGATCGGGATGGGCCTGTTCAAGAAGCTGTTCCGGAGCGAACCGCCCCGGCATCTCGAATACCACGTGCGGCTGGCGGCCATCGTCGCCGAGCAGGAGATCGACCTTATCGTCGACGTCGGCGGCAACCAGGGCCAGTTCGCGCAGACGATGATGCAGGTCGGCTACGCCGGGCCGATCCTGTCGTTCGAACCGGGCTCGGTGGCTTACGCGGCGCTGACGCGCCACGCCGCGGCGCACCCGAACTGGACCGTGGCGCCGCGCATGGCGCTGGGCCGCGAGGCCGGCGAGGCGCAGCTCACCGCCTTCGACCGCACCGACATGAACTCGCTGTTCGCGGCCGATCCCGACATGTACAAGGCCTTCCCGCGCATCCGCGACGGCGGCGTCGAGACGGTGGCGGTGCGCCGCCTCGATGCGGTGCTGCCCGAGCTGGCGCCGACGGCGCGGCGCATCTTCCTGAAGATCGACACCCAGGGCTCCGAACTCGCCATCATCGAGGGCGCCGCCGGGATCATCGACCGGGTGCGGATGCTGCAGGCGGAAGTTCCGGTGCACCCGATCTACGAAGGCTGTCCGGTCTGGATGGACGTGCTGCGCCCGATCGACGAACTCGGCTTCCGGCCGTGCCTGTCGTCGCCCGGCGGCATCAACAAGCGCCTCAACCGCCAGATCGACGTCGACGTCGTGTTCGTGCGGGGCGGGTGAGCTACGTCGTCCTCGGCTACGGCGATCTCGCCATCGCCGCCGTCCTGGTGCTGGCCGACGCCGCGCTGTCGATCCTGCTGCGCCTGAACATCGCCAAGCGGCTGCTGGTCGCGGCGACGCGCACCGTCGTCCAGCTCACGCTGGTCGGCTTCGTGCTGACCTGGCTGTTCGCCGCCGCCTCGCCGTGGTGGACGGCGTTGGCGGCGGCGGTGATGATCGGCTTCGCCGGCCGCGAAATCCTGGCCCGCCAGGAGCGGCGGCTGCGCGGGCTCTGGGCCTATGGCCTGGGCACCGGCTGCATGATGCTGGCGGCGGGGGTCGTGACCATCTTCGCGCTGACCACCGCCGTCCGCCCCGACCCGTGGTACGATCCGCGCTATGCGCTGCCGCTGCTGGGCATGGTCCTGGGCAACACGATGACCGGCATCAGCCTGGGGCTTCACACGCTCTCGGTCGGCGTCGCCGAGCGGCGGGCGGCGATCGAGGCGCAACTCGCCCTGGGCGCCGATCGCTGGACGGCGCTGCTGCCGCTGTTGCGGCTCAGCCTGCGCGGCGCCCTGATGCCGATCGTCAACGCCATGTCGGCCAGCGGCCTGGTGTCGTTGCCCGGCATGATGACCGGCCAGATCCTGGCCGGGGTGCCGCCGATCGAGGCGGTCAAGTATCAGGTGCTGATCATGTTCCTGATCGCCGGCGGCACCGGCCTGGGCGCCGTCTCGGCGGTCATGGCCGGCGCCTGGCGGCTGACCGACGAACGCCACCGCCTGCGGCTCGACCGGCTGGCGCCGCAGAGTTGAAAACGCATAAAATTTGAAATATTGCTAATATACGCCCGCTGCTGATACGGTTCTCGGAACTGTGGGCCGTGCGGGCCCACGGGGCCGGGCAGGGGAGCGCATGGCCGAATTCCGTTTCGAGAACGTGCGACTGTTGCTGGCGGACGCCAACGCCCAGATCCGCCACGGCATCAAGAGCGCGCTGTTCCACGAGGGCTTCCGCGACATCATCGACAGCGGCTCGTTTCCGGTGCTGCTGGACACGGTCGAGCGCAACCTCGTCGACGTCGTCGTCTGCGACGCCGACCTTCCGGGCGGCGACGTCTGCGGCCTGATCGACCAGGTGCGGCACCACAAGATCGGCGACAATCCCTTCCTGGTCTCGCTGGTTCTGACCGGCGATCCCAGTCAGGAGCTGGTCAAGCGCGTGGTCGACAGCGGCGCCGACGACCTCGTCGTCAAGCCGGTCAGCCCCGGCGCTCTGATCTCGCGGCTGAAGATGCTGGCCCGCGGCCGCAAGCCGTTCGTGGTCACCCACGACTACATCGGCCCCGACCGGCGCAAGGCGGCCCGCGAAACGCCGCAATCCGTGCCGCTGCTCGACGTGCCCAATCCGCTACGCTCGCGCGCGGTCTCGAACGCCGATTCCGCCAGCCTGCAGCGCCTGATCGACGCCGCGGCGGTGCGGGTCAACCAGCAGAAGATGGAGCGCTACGCTGTCCAAATCGGCTGGCTGGCCGAGCGCATCACGCCACATTTCGCGGACGGCAAGCTGACGTCCGGCGTGCCGACGCTGCGCAACGAGATCCTGGCGCATCTGCGGCGGCTGTCCTTCGTCGCCGAAGACCTCGGCTACCGCATGCGCGGCACGCCCTACGCCCACGTCACCGAACTGGCGCTGTCGCTGGTCGGGGTCGCCGACCGCATCGGCCAGTCGCTCGACGATCCCGCCAACGCCCACGTCCAGGGGGCGCCGGAGCAGGGCTTCGTCGATCACCGCGACGTCGAACTGCTGCCCAAGATCGCGCTCGCCCTGGGCCGCGCCTTCAGCGCCGAGACCGCCGTCGTCGAGGCGGCGCAGGAGATTTCGCAGCAGGTCCGCGGCTATCAGAGCCGGCCGGAAAAGGCGGCGGCGAAATAGGACCGGCGCCCGCTCACCGCAGCGGCAGCCGGACCTCGACGACCTCGCTGCCGGGCAGCCGGCGGACGGCGAAGCCGAGGCGTTGCGCCAGCCCGATCATCGCCCGGTTGCCGGCGAGGATCTGTCCGGCCACTTCGGTGGTGCCGCGGGACGCCGTGTAGCGGATCGCCTTCTCCATCAGCAGCCGCCCCAGCCCCTGGCCCTTCATGTCCGAACGCACGGCGATCGCGAAGTCGGCGCGCTGGTTGTCGGGGTCGGTGACGGTGCGCACGGCGCCCAGGCTCTCGGGCGTGCCGTCCGCGCCGTCCAGCATCGCGCAGAACGCCATCTCGCGCTCGTAGTCGATGTTGGTGTAGCGGGTCATCTGGGCGTGGGTCGTCGGCCCGGTGCCGCCGAAGAAGCGATTGCGCAGGTCCTCGGGCGTCATGCGCTCCTTGAGCACGCGATGGGCCTGTTCGTCCTCGGGGCGGATCGGCCGCAGCAGAACGCGGCGGCCGTCCTTCAGCACCGCCCATTCCTCGAGATGCTTCGGGTAGGGCCGGATCGCCAGCCGGCGGCTGCCGGGCGGCGGCGGCGGCGCGATCTTCATGCGCGCGTCGACGACGGTGCAGCCCTTGTCGTCGGCGAACAGCGGATTGATGTCGAGTTCGACCACCTCGGGCAGGTCGACGACGATCTGCGACACCTGGGCCAGCGCGACGCACACCGCCTGCAGGTCGGCGGCCGGGCGGTCGTGGCTGGCCTCCAGCAGGCGGGCGACGCGGGTGCGCGCGATCACCTCGCGGGCCAGCGGCACGTTGAGCGGCGGCAGGCCGACGGCGTGGTCGCGCACCACCTCGACGGCGCGGCCGCCTTCGCCGAACAGCACCACCGGCCCGAACAGCGGATCGGTGGCGATGCCCATCACGAGCTGGCGGGCGTTGAAGCGCGGCACCATGCGCTGGACCAGGAAGCCCTCGAAGCGGGCGTCGGGGCGCTTGTCGCGCAGCCGCCGCTCCATCGCCGCCGCGGCGGTGCGCACCGCTTCGGCGGTTTCCAGGGTCAGGGCGACGCCGCCGACGTCCCATTTGCGCAGGATATCGGGCGAGTGCACGGTCAGCGCCACCGGGTAGCCGACTTGTTCGGCGACGGCGGCGGCCTCGTCGGCGTCGGCGGCGATCCGCGCCGGCACCACCCGCATGCCGTAGGCGGCGAGCACGGCGCGGGTTTCGGGCTCGGTGAGCAGCCGCCGGCCGTCGGCGAGCGCGGCCTCGACGACGTTGCGCGCCGCCGCCACGTCGGGCGCGAACTCGGCGGCCGGCGACGGCGGCGTCTCGGTGAGGATCTCCTGCGTGCGGCGGTGCTCGACCATCTGCAGGAAGGCGCGGACGGCGGCGCGCGGCGTGTCGTAGGTCGCCATGCCGGCCTCGGCGAACTGGCGCCGGCCCTCGCCGGCGGCGGCGCCGCCGAACCAGCACGACAGCACCGAAACGCCGACCTCGCGCGTGGTCTCGATCACCGCCCGCGCCGCGTCGGCGCTGGACACCAGCGGATACGGCGCGTGCATCACCAGCACCGCGTCGACGCCGTGATCCTCGGCCAGGATGCGCAAGGCCCGCGCGTAATGGCTGCCTGGCGCCGGGCCGATGTCCATCGGATTGCCGCCCGGCGCCTTGATCGCCGCCAGCTTGCGCTCGGTCTCGGGCGACAGCGCGGCGAGCCGGCCGCCGCCGCGGTTGAGTTCGTCGACCGCCATCAGGCCCGTGCCGCCGCCGGCGGCCAGAATTGCCAGCCGGTCGCCGCGGACCGGGCGCGCCCGCGCCAGCGTCTCGACGGCGCCGAACAGCTCGTCCAGCGACCACACCCGCAGGATGCCGGCCCGGCGCAGCGCCGCCTCGAACACCGCGTCCGGCGTCGCCAGGAAGCTCGACAGCGTCGCCGCCGGCGGCGGCACGTCGACGGCGCGGCCGACCTCGGCCTTGACGGCGATCACCGGCTTGTTGCGCGCCGCCGCCCGGGCCGCCGCCATGAAGTCGCGGCGCTCGGCGATGTGCTCGATGTAGAGCAGGATGGCGCTGGTCGCCGGATCGGTGCCGAGGAAGTCGAGCAGGTCGTCGAAGCCGACGTCGTCGCCGTCGCCCAGGGCCACGAACCGCGAGAATCCGATGCCGCGCGGCTGCGCCCAGTCGAGCACCGCCGAGGCCAGCGCGCCGGACTGCGAGACGAAGGCGATGCGGCCCGGCAGCGCCTTGACGTGCGAGAAGCTGGCGTTCAGCCCCGCCTTGGGCACGACGACGCCCAGCGAGTTGCCGCCGAGGATGCGCAGCCCGTAGGGCCGCGCGGCGGCCAGCATGTCGCGGCGGAAGGTGGCGCCGACCTCGGGCGCCGGCTTGTCGAGATCGCCGGTCAGCACGATCGCCGCCTTGGTGCCGCGCCGGCCGAGTTCCTCGACGATGCCGGGCACGGTGGCGGCGGGTGTGCAGATCAGCGCCAACTCGGGCTGCTCGGGCAGGCTGGCGACGTCGCGATAGGCGAGCACGCCGCCGACGGCGCGGTGCTTCGGATTGACCGGCATCACCGGGCCGCGGAAGCCGCCTTCCAGCAGGTTGCGCATCACCACGTGGCCGACGGCGTCCTCGCGGTCGGAGGCGCCGACGACGGCGATCGCGGCGGGATCGAACAGGGCGGAGAGGTTGTGCAGCGGCATCGGGCGAGCCTAGCCCGGATTCAAGCCGCCGTCATCTCCGGCAAGAACCGCCGCCGAGCACGCAGAATTTGGCGCAGTGGGGGTGGTTCAGCGCCACCTCGCGCGCCGCGTCGGCCAGGGTCGGGCCGAGCTCGAAGCGCTCGTCGTAGGCCAGCAGGGTGCAGGCCAGCACCACCGGCCGGTCGGCGCCGCGACGCTTGGCGATCATGCGGCTCGAGGCGCACATCACCTCGTCGGGCGATTTGCCGAGGATGTCCCAGCAGCCGGTGGTGATCTCGGGGACTTCGGCGGCGACGTCCATTTCGGGGAACAGGATCAGCGCCGTCGGGTCGTCGGCGTCGACCGGCAGGCGGTGGCGCGCGAACAGGGCGGCGAAGCCGGCCCGCAGCTCGGCGTCGGTCTCGGCGGTGAAATGGCGGCCGGCGACGTCGAAGCCGATGCCCTCGGCCGCCAGCCATTCCATGCCCTCGACCGCCTGGGCGAAGGCGCCGGCGCCGCGCTCGCCGTCATGGACGGCGGCGCTCCAGTGATCGAGCGACACCCGCAGCCGCAGCCGGCCGCCGCAGCCGGCGTTCAGCGCGGCCAGCCAGCGCCGCGCCTGGCGCAGCGGCGCCATGGCGTTGGTCAGCACCATCGCCGAATGACCGCGCCCCAGGGCGTCGGCCAGCATCGCGGCCAGTTCCCTGTTCATGAACGGCTCGCCGCCGGTGAAGCCGATCGTGCGCGGGCCGGCGCCATCGGCGTCGAGCTCGTCGAGATACGCCGCCACCTCGGCGGCCGACAGGTAGGCCAGGCGGTCGTTGCGCGGCGAGGATTCGATGTAGCAGCGCGGACAGGCGATGTTGCACAGCGTGCCGGTGTTGAACCACAGCGTCTCGATCCGGCTCAGGCGCACGCGGGCGCGCGGCTCGCCGGCGGCGGTGCGCTCCGGATCCTGGAATTTGGCGCCGGCGGGCGCGGCGAGCGGCTGCGTCATCGGCATCGGCATCGTCTCCCGAATCGTCCTTGCCGTTAGAACCTATGGTCGGGAACCGGCGATGCCAATCAACAATGCGTGATGGCCGGCCGGACGGCCTGGCCGCCCGGCCGGTCGCGTCAGTAGGCGCGCTCGATCACCCGGCGCTGGTACTGATAGCTGACGTCGTCGTCCGGCGGCGTCGTCCAGCCGGTGTCCTCCTCGATCACCGTCGAGGAGCTGTAGTAGCTGTCGGGAAGGATCACCTGCGGCTGGGTGATCACCGGCTGGCGTTCGACCACGACCGGCACGGCCGCGACCTCGCGCTCGGCACAGGCGGCGAGGCTGCCGAGAACGCCGGCAGCGGCGATGACTTTGAGCGTCCAGTGCATTCGTCTACTCCATCCTTCGGGCGGGCAGGATTCACCCGGTCCTCGGGATGTGGGACGAATGTCCAGCCCGGCAAATCGTCAGGATGGATACCCCTGGTGGCTAGACCGCCCTGACCAGCGCGTGGCGCTTCTTGCCGGCCGAGAGCTTGATCACGCCGTCGGCAAGCGCGTCGGCGCCGATCTTGTCCTGCTCGCTCTTCACCGGCTGGTCGTTGACGCGGGCGCCGCCGCCCTTGATCAGGCGCTTGGCGTCGCCGTTGGACTCGGCCAGGCCGGCGCGGCGGAACAGCTCGAAGGCGGCGATGCCGTCGGCCAGTTCGGCGGCCGGGATGTCGACCCTGGGCAGGCTCTCGCCCAGGGCGCCTTCCTCGAAGGTCCGGCGCGCCGTCTCGGCGGCGGCTTCCGCCGCCTCGCGGCCGTGGCACAGGGTGGTGGCCTCCATCGCCAGCACCTTCTTGGCCTCGTTGATCTCGGCGCCGGGCAGGCTTTCCAGGCGGCGGATCTCGTCCTCGGGCAGCTCGGTGAACAGGCGCAGGAAGCGGCCGACGTCGGCGTCCTCGGTGTTGCGCCAGAACTGCCAGTAGTCGTAGGCCGACAGCCGCTCCTCGTTGAGCCAGATGGCGCCCTGGGCGGTCTTGCCCATCTTGGCGCCCGAGGCGGTGGTGATCAGCGGGCTGGTCAGGCCGAACAGCTGCGCCTCGTCGACGCGCCGGCCCAGCTCGACGCCGTTGACGATGTTGCCCCACTGGTCCGAGCCGCCCATCTGCAGCACCACGCCCATGCGCCGGTACAGCTCGGCGAAGTCGTAGGCCTGCAGGATCATGTAGTTGAACTCGAGGAAGGTCAGCGGCTGCTCGCGTTCCAGCCGCAGCTTGACCGATTCGAAGCTCAGCATGCGGTTGACCGAGAAGTGGCGGCCGTACTCGCGCAGGAACGGGATGTACTGCAGCCCGCTCAGCCAGTCGTCGTTGTTGACCATGATCGCGTCGGTGGGGCCGTTGCCGAAGGTCAGGTATTTCGAGAACACCTTCTTGATGCCGGCCATGTTGCGGTCGATCTGCGCGTCGTCGAGCAGCGGCCGGCTGGTGTCGCGGAAGCTGGGGTCGCCGACCTTGGTGGTGCCGCCGCCCATCAGCACGACCGGCTTGTGCCCGGTCTTCTGCAGCCAGCGCAGCAGCATGATCGGCACCAGGCTGCCGACGTGCAGGCTGTCGGCGGTGCAGTCGAAGCCGATATAGGCCAGCCGCGGCCGGCCTTCGGCCAGGGCGGCGTCGAGGCCGTCGGTGTCGGTGCACTGGTGGACGAAACCGCGCGCGGTGACGGTGCGCAGGAACTCGGAGCGGAGCGTGGTCATGGGGGCCGGTTCGTTAGGATTGCGGCAAGGCGGCTCCAATACCATAATCCCCGGGCCTTTTGAACCGGTGACGACGTGTCGAACTTCCGCCTATCCCTCGGCCTCATGAGCGGCACGTCGCTGGACGGCGTCGACGCCGCCCTGCTGGTCACCGACGGCGAGACCGTCGAGTGGCGCGGCCCGGCGCTGACGCTGCCCTATCCCGACGGGCTGCGCGAGCGGCTGCGCGGCGTGCTCGGCGGCGTCGGCGCGGTCGCCGCGGTCGAGCGCGACGTCACCCTGCATCACGCCGCGGCCGTGCGCATGCTGCTGGAAGCCGCCAGCCTTGAGCCGCGCTACGTCGACCTGATCGGATTCCACGGCCACACCGTGCTGCACCGCCCGGCCGAGCGCCGCACCTGGCAGATCGGCGATGGCGCGCTGCTGGCGCGCGAGACCGGAGTCGCCGTGGTCGACGACTTCCGCTCGGCCGACGTCGCCGCCGGCGGCCAGGGCGCGCCGCTGGTGCCGATCTTCCATGCCGGACTGGCGCACGGGCTGGAGCGGCCGCTGGCGATTCTCAACCTGGGCGGCGTCGGCAACGTCACCTTCATCGCCGCCGACGGCCGGCTGATGGCCTTCGACACCGGGCCGGGCAACGCGCTGATCGACGACTGGGCGCTGCGCCACACCGGCCGGCCGGTCGACGCCGACGGGCTGCTGGCCCGCGCCGGCAACGCCGACGCCGGCACGGTGGCGGCGTTCGCGGCGCATCCGTATTTCGCGGCCAAGCCCCCGAAATCGCTCGACCGCGACGATTTCCGCGCCTTCGTCGGCGGTCTGGTCGAGGGCATGGCCCCGGCCGACGGCGCCGCGACGCTGACGGCCTTCACCGGAGTCGCGGTGGCGCTGGCGCAACGGCATTTCCCGGCGGCGCCCGCGCGCTGGCTGGTCTGCGGCGGCGGCCGGCGCAATCCGGCCATCATGGCCGAACTGCGGCAGCGACTGTCGGCGCCGGTCGAGCCGGTCGAAGCGGTGGAGTGGGACGGCGACGCGCTGGAGGCCCAGGCCTTCGCCTATCTGGCGGTACGCTCGCTGCGCGGCCTGCCGCTGACCCTGCCCGAGACCACGGGCGGCCCGAGGCCGAGCATCGGCGGCAGGCTGCACCGGCCCTGACCGGCCGGCGCCGCGGTCAGGGCAGGGCGGGAGCCAGTTCCGGCAGCGGCGAGCGCGGCTGCGACAGGGCCCGGCCGAGATAGCCGTCGATCTCGGCGTTCAGCTCTTCGATCTGCTGGGAGTAGAAGTGGTTGGCCCCTTCCATCGGGCGGTAGCTGATCGTGATGTTGCGCTGCGACGAGAGCTTGGTGGCCAGCTTCGCCACCGACGGCTCGGGCACCACCTCGTCGGCGGCGCCGTGGACGATCAGCCCCGAGGCCGGGCACGGCGCCAGGAACGAGAAGTCGTAGACGTTGGCCGGCGGCGAGACGGCGATGAAGCCCTCGATCTCGGGGCGGCGCATCAGCAGCTGCATCCCGATCCAGGCGCCGAAGGAATAGCCGCCGACCCAGCAGCCCTGCGCGTTGGCGTTGTAGGTCTGCATCCAGTCCAGCGCCGCCGCCGCGTCCGACAGCTCGCCCTGGCCGTTGTCGAACCGTCCCTGCGACCGGCCGACCCCGCGGAAGTTGAAGCGCAGCGTCGAGAAGCCCTGGCGCACGAAGGCGTGATACAGCGAGTAGACCACCTTGTGGTTCATCGTCCCCCCGTGCTGCGGATGCGGGTGCAGCAGCAGGGCGATCGGCGCGTTGGGCGTCTTGCTGTGGTGATAACGGCCTTCGAGGCGGCCGTCGGGCCCGTTGAAAATCACTTCCGGCATTGGCTCCACTATTCCAAAACCGTCGGCGGCGCACTTCCCCCTGCGCCGTCAACGGGCAAAAAATGGGACTGGGACAAACGGGATTAAGTCATTCTTGACCAGCCCAGTCGGGCATCATATATTCCCCATCGGCGCTACGGTGATTCCGAAATGGCTGGCCGGCAAGCGCTTACGAATGGCCGGGTCGCAACATTAGCATAGCCACACCTATGTTTTTCAAGAGATTTCGGGAAGATATCGAGTCCATCCGCACGCGGGACCCCGCCGCGCGGTCGTCGCTCGAGATCGTGCTGTGCTACCCGGGGCTGCACGCGCTGCTGTTCTACCGGCTCGCGCATCGCGCCTGGACGGCGGGGCTGCACACGCTGGGGCGGTTCGTCTCGCACGTGGCCAAGATTCTGACCGGGATCGAGATCCATCCCGGCGCCCAGATCGGGCGGCGGGTGTTCATCGACCATGGCACCGGCGTGGTGATCGGCGAGACGGCGGTGGTCGGCGACGACGTGACGCTGTATCAGGGCGTGACCCTGGGCGGCACCTCGCTGCACCGCGAGAAGCGCCACCCGACGCTGGAGGACGGCGTCATCGTCGGCTCGGGCGCCCAGATCCTGGGGCCGTGGACCATCGGGGCCGGCGCCCGGATCGGCGCCAACGCCGTCGTGCTGGGCGACGTGCCGTCGGGGGTGACGATGGTCGGTATTCCGGCGCGCATGATCATGCGCAAGCCGAAGCGGGAAGATAAGGAGTTCTGCGCCTACGGCGTTCCGACCGAGGATCTGCCGGACCCAGTGGCGCGGACGATCGAGACGTTGCGCCAGCAGGTCTGTGCCCTGATGGACAGGGTCGAGGAACTCGAGCGCGAGCAGCATGGCCGGGCGGCGGCAAGCCGCCAGCCGCGCGTGGTCGACGGCGGCGGCGACGAGCCGCCGGCGGTCGCCTCGGGACAGGGGTGAGGGGGATGTTTCTTAAGGAGGACGGGGCGTGAAGCTGAGTACCAAGGGGCGTTATGCCGTGATGGCGATGGTCGACCTGGCCTGCCATTCCAGCGGCAATCCGGTCGCGCTGGCGGACATCGCCCAGCGCCAGGAGATTTCGCTGTCCTATCTGGAACAGCTGTTCGGCAAGCTGCGCAAAGGGGGGCTCGTCAAGAGCGTGCGCGGTCCGGGCGGCGGCTACCTGCTGTCGCGGCCGCCGGCGCAGATGCGGGTGTCCGACATCATCCTGGCGGTCGACGAGCCGATCCAGACCACGCGCTGCACGCCCGGTTCGCCGGCGGGCTGCCACAACAACAAGGGCCGTTGCCTGACGCACGACCTGTGGGAGGAACTGGGCAACCAGATCTACCTCTATCTCAGCTCGGTCTCGCTCGCCGACGTGACGGAGCGCCGGGTGCTGGGCACCAGCGGGCTCTATCACGGCGCGGGCGGCGGCGTCGCGGCGGCGCAGTAGGGAAACCGCGCCACCCGTCATGAGTCCCGTCTATCTCGACCACAACGCGTCGGCGCCGATGCGGCCGGCCGTGATCCGGCTGCTGTCCGAATGCCTGGCCGACGCCGGCAATCCGTCGTCGGTGCACGGTTTCGGCCGCCGCGCGCGCCGCCGGGTCGAGGAGGCGCGGGCGCGGGTCGCGGCGCTGGTCGGCGCCTGCGCCGAGGACGTGGTGTTCACCTCGGGCGGCACCGAGGCCAACACGCTGGCGCTGCGCGGCGGCGGTCGGGAGCGGGTGCTGGTTTCGGCCGTCGAGCACGATTCGGTCCTGCGGGCGGCGCCCGGCGCCGAGCTGCTCCCGGTCGACGGCGCCGGGCGGGTCGACCCGGCCGCGGTGAGCGCCGCCCTGGCCGCGGACGAGCGGCCGGCGCTGGTCTCGGTGATGCTCGCCAACAACGAGACCGGGGTGCTGCAGCCGGTGGCCGAGATCGCGGCCGCCGCGCACGCCGCCGGAGCGCTGGTCCATTGCGACGCCAGCCAGGCGGCCGGCAAGATCCCGGTCGCGACGGCCGAACTCGGCGTCGACTTCCTGACCCTGTCGGCGCACAAGCTGGGCGGACCGCAGGGCGTCGGCGCGCTGGTCGCGGCGGGGGACCGGCTGTTGACGCCGCTGCTGCTCGGCGGCGGCCAGGAGCGCGGCCGCCGCGCCGGCACCGAGAACGTCGCCGGCATCGCCGCGTTCGGCCTGGCCGCCGAGATCGCCGCGGCCGAACTCGGCGCCTTCGCGGACCTGGCGGCGTTGCGCGACCGAATCGAAGAGGCGGTCGCCGCCGCCGGCGGCCGGGTGATCGCCGGCGGGGCGCCGCGGCTGCCGAACACGAGTTGCCTGGCGTTGCCGGGCGTCGATTCGGCGGTGCAGGTGATGGCGCTCGACCTCGACGGCGTCGCGGTCAGCGCCGGGGCCGCGTGCTCGTCGGGCAAGGTCAAGGCCTCGCACGTGCTCCGCGCGATGGCGGTGCCCGCGGACCTGGCCGCCGGCGCGATCCGCGTCAGCCTGGGCTGGAGCAGCGGCGCCGACGACGTCGAGCGGTTCCTGGAGGCGTGGCGCCGGCTGGCGGCGCGCAAGAGAAACGACGCGGCTGCGGCCGCCTGAGGAAAGGTTTGCGGGGAGACATGGTGGCTGTGACCCAGAACGTTGGTGGCCGGCTGAACAGGCCGATCTATCTCGATTACCAGGCGACGACGCCGACCGATCCGCGGGTCGTCGAGGCGATGCTGCCGTACTTCACCGAGAAGTTCGGCAATCCGCATTCCCGCAACCACGTCTACGGCTGGGAGACCGAGGAGGCGGTCGAGATCGCGCGCGAGCAGGTCGCGGCGGTGATCGGCGCCGATGCCAAGGAGATCATCTTCACCTCGGGCGCCACCGAATCGAACAACCTGGCGATCAAGGGCGTCGCCCAGTTCTACAAGGCCAAGAAGAACCACGTCGTCACCTGCGTGACCGAGCACAAATGCGTGCTCGACACCTGCCGCCACCTCGAGCAGGACGGCTTCGAGGTCACCTATCTGCCGGTGCAGGCCAGCGGCCTGGTCGATCTCGACCTGCTCCGCGAGGCGGTCACCGAGCGGACCGTGCTGGTCTCGATCATGGCCGTCAACAACGAGATCGGCGTCATCCAGCCGCTGGCCGAGATCGGCCGCATCTGCCGCGAGAAGGGCGCCTTCTTCCACACCGACGCGGCGCAGGCGGCGGGCAAGATCGCCATCGACGTCAACGCCATGAACATCGACCTGCTGTCGATCTCGGGCCACAAGCTGTACGGGCCCAAGGGCATCGGCGCGCTGTACGTGCGCCGCCGGCCGCGCGTGCGGCTGCAGGCGCTGATCAACGGCGGCGGCCAGGAGCGCGGCATGCGCTCGGGCACGCTGCCCACACCGCTGGTCGTCGGCCTCGGCGAGGCCTGCCGCATCGCGCTGGCCGAGATGCAAAGCGAGGCCGGGCGGCTGAGCGCTTTGCGCGACCGCATGTTGAACGGCCTGCGCGAGCGGCTGCCCGAAATCTACGTCAACGGCGACCTCGACGCCCGCATCCCAGGCAACCTCAACATCAGCTTCGCCTTCGTCGAGGGCGAGGGCCTGATGATGGGCATCAAGGACCTGGCGGTCTCGTCGGGCTCGGCTTGCACCTCGGCTTCATTAGAGCCATCTTATGTGTTGCGGGCCCTGGGCGTCGAAGAGGAGCTGGCGCATACGTCGTTGCGCCTCGGCCTGGGTCGCTTCACCACCGAACAGGAGGTCGACCACGCCGTCGACCAGATCGCCGCGGCGGTGACGAAGTTGCGCGAAATGAGCCCGTTGTGGGAGATGCATCTGCAGGGCGTCGACATCAAGTCGATCACGTGGGCCGAGCACTGAGGCTAGGGAGCAGGAAATGTCTTACAGCGACAAGGTCGTCGACCATTACGAGAACCCGCGCAACGTCGGCTCCCTGGACGGCAAGGAGAAGGACGTCGGCACCGGCCTGGTCGGCGCCCCGGCCTGCGGCGACGTGATGCGCCTGCAGATTAAGGTCAGCCCCGAGGGCATCATCGAGGACGCCAAGTTCAAGACCTTCGGCTGCGGCTCGGCGATCGCGTCGAGCTCGCTGGTCACCGAATGGGTCAAGGGCAAGACCCTGGCCGAGGCCGAGGCGATCAAGAACACCGAAATCGCCCAGCATCTGGCGCTGCCGCCGGTCAAGATCCACTGCTCGGTCCTGGCCGAGGACGCGATCAAGGCGGCGATCACCGACTACCGCAAGAAGCACGTCGACGAAGAGGCCGAACCCGCGGCCCAGTAAGGCGACACGCAGGAAGAACAACCGACAAAGAGGTTCGCGATGACCGCACAGCGCAGATCCCCGATCACCGTGACGGAAAGCGCCGCCGAGCGCGTCAAGGCGCTGCTGGCCAAGCGCGGCAAGCCCTCGGCCGGCATCCGCATCGGCGTGCGCGCCAAGGGCTGCTCGGGCATGTCCTACACGCTGGAATACGCCGACGAGAAGAACCAGTTCGACGAGGTTGTCGAGATGCACGGGGTGACGCTGTTCATCGACCCCAAGGCGACCATGTTCATCTTCGGCACCGAGATGGACTTCGTCGAGGACAAGATGCAGTCGGGTTTCGTGTTCCGGAACCCGAACGAGAAGGGCCGCTGCGGCTGCGGCGAGAGCTTCCACGTATAAACGCTTTTCCCTCACCCCCGGCCCCTCTCCCGCAAGCGGGAGAGGGGAGGGCGCGGCACCCCCTCGCCCGCTTGCGGGAGAGGGGGACGGGGGGTGAGGGCGGTTCTTCAGGGGGAAATCCATGCAATCGGCGCAACGGGCGGACATCCAGCCGTGCTGGTCGTGCAAGGGGCCGGTGGCGACGCGGGCGCTGTTCTGTTCGACCTGCAGCGCGGTGCAGGGGCCGGGGACGGTCGACCACTTCACGCGGCTGGGGCTGCAGCGCGGCTTCGACGTCGATCAGGAGGCGCTGGAGCGGCAGTATTTCGGTTTCCAGCGCCGCCTGCATCCCGACCGCTTCGCCACCCGCGGCCCGCGCGAGCGGGCGCTGTCGCAGAGTCAGGCGGTGGCGCTGAACGAGGCCTACGAGACGCTCAAGGACCCGCTGCGCCGTGCCGGCTATCTGCTGCGCTTGGCCGGCCATCCGCTCGACCTCGACGCCGCCGCCACCATCGCCGACCCCGAACTGCTGATGGAGGCGATGGAGATGCGCGAGGCGCTGGCCCAGGCCGAGGACGTCGCCGCCGTCGAGCATCTCGCCGCGAAGGCCGACGAGGAGGTGCTGCACTGCCAGTGCGAGATCTCGGTCGCCTTCGGCCGCGACGATCTCGACCGCGCCGCCCACATGACGACCCGGCTGAAATACCTGAGCAAGCTCGCCGACGAGGCGCGCGCCCGCAAGGCCCGGATGAAGAGGTTGATTCCCTGATGCTGCTGGACATTCACGAGCCCGGACAGACCCCGCTTCCGCATCAGCAGGAGCGCCGGCTGGCGGTCGGCATCGACCTCGGCACCACCAACTCGGTGGTCGCCTGCGCCCGCGAGGACGCGGTCGAGGTGCTGCGCGACGGCGACGGCGCCGGCCTGGTCCCCTCGGTGGTGGCCTATGGCGACGGCGATCCGGTGGTCGGCCGCGAGGCCCGCAAGCAGCTCCTGGAGCGGCCCGAGACGGTGGTCGGCTCGATCAAGCGGCTGATGGGCCGCGGCGTCGGCGACCTCAAGACTCTGGCCGGCAGCCTGCCGTTCGAGCTCGACGGCGCCGCCGAGGGCGGCATGGTGCGCATCAGGGCCGGCGCGCGCACGCTCACCCCGGTCGAGGTCTCGGCCGACATCCTGCGGGCGCTGAAAAGCCGCGCCGAGGCGCGGCTGGAGCAGCCGGTGACCCAGGCGGTGATCACCGTGCCGGCCTATTTCGACGACGCCGCCCGCAGCGCCACCAAGGACGCGGCGCGGCTGGCCGGGCTGGAGGTGCTGCGGCTGATCAACGAGCCGACGGCGGCCGCCCTGGCCTACGGCCTCGACAACGCGGCCGAGGGGCTCTACGCCGTCTACGATCTCGGCGGCGGCACCTTCGACATCTCGCTGCTGCGCATGGAGAAGGGCGTCTTCCAGGTCAAGGCGACCGGCGGCGACGCGGCCCTGGGCGGTGACGACTTCGACCACGCCGTGGCCGAGCGGTTCCTGGCCGAGCGAGCCCAGGATCTCGGCGAGGAGCGCATCACCCCGGCCGAGGTCAAGCAGGCGCTGGCCACCGCGCGGCTGGCCAAGGAATGCCTGAGCCATTCGATGGGCGGCGAGTGGGTGGTCGAGGTCGACGGCAAGCGCTCGCGCCATTTCCTCGACCGCGCCGGCTTCGAGGCGCTGATCGCGCCGCTGGTCGACCGCACGATCGCGCTGATCCGGGGCGTGCTCGAAGACGCCGGCGTCGGCCCGGACGAGGTCAACGGCGTCGTGCTGGTCGGCGGCTCGACGCGGGTGCCGCTGGTGCGCCGGCGCGTCGCCGAGGCCTTCGGCCGCGAGCCGCTGGCCGACATCGATCCCGACGAGGTCGTCGCCGTCGGCGCCGCCCTGCAGGCGGGGGCGCTGACCCATGGCTCCGACACGCTGCTGCTCGACGTCACGCCGCTGTCGCTGGGTCTGGAGACCATGGGCGGCATCGTCGAGAAGGTGATCCACCGCAACACGCCGATTCCGGTGGCGATGGCGCAGGAGTTCACCACCTACCAGGACGGCCAGGGGGCGATGCTGATCCACGTCGTCCAGGGCGAGCGCGAGATGGTCGACCAGTGCCGCTCGCTGGCCCGCTTCGTGCTGACCGGCATTCCGGCGATGACCGCCGGCGCGGCGCGCATCCGCGTCACCTTCGCCGTCGACGCCGACGGCCTGCTGACCGTCTCGGCGCGCGAGGAGACGACCGGCGTCGAGCAGCAGGTCCAGGTCAAGCCGTCCTATGGGCTGACCGAGGACGAGATGGCCGACATGCTGCGCGATTCGATGGCCCACGCCCGCGAGGACATGGAACTGCGCCTGCTGACCGAGGCCCGCGTCGAGGCCGAGCGCGGCGTGCTGGCGGTCGAGGCGGCGCTGAAGGCCGACGGCGACCTGCTCTCGGCGGCCGAGCGCGCCGCGATCGACGCCGCCGTCGCCGCCGTCGCCGCGGCGGCGCAAGGCGGCGATCGCGAGGCGGTGCAGGCGGCGGCGGAAGCGCTGGAGGCGGCGACCAAGACCTTCGCCGAGCGCCGCATGGACCGCGGCATCCGCGCGGCGCTGGCCGGCCAGGACGTCGAGACGGTCGGCCGCGCCCTGGGCGACGAACGTCCTTAGCGCCGCGCTCCCGGGGCGCCCGTGACCCGAGACGACGAAGCGGGGATCAGGCTTCTGGACATCCGCGCCGGCTCGGCTTAGAACCGGCCGGATTTCCGATGGATTGGAGACGGACCGGAATGCCCAAGATGACCTTCATCGATCCCGACGGCAACCGCAAGGAAGTCGAGGCGCCGGAGGGGCTTTCGGTGCTCGAGATCGCTCACCGCAACAAGATCAACCTCGAAGGCGCCTGCGAGGGCTCGCTGGCCTGCTCGACCTGCCACGTCATCGTGGCGCCGGAGTGGTACGAGAAGCTGGCGGACCCGACCGAGGACGAGGAGGACATGCTGGATCTGGCCTTCGCGCTGACCCAGACCTCGCGCCTGGGCTGCCAGATCATCATGAACAAGGACCTCGACGGCCTCGAGGTCACCCTGCCGGCGGCGACCCGCAACATGATGGTCGACAAGGGCTGAGGCTGGACAATCACCACAGAGGCGCAGAGACACAGAGAAGCCACCGAGAGATGTCTCCCTTCTCTGTGCCGCCTCGGTGTCTCTGTGCCTCTGTGGTTCAATGAGCTGCAGGGGAGGCTTCCTATGAAATGGACCGACGTTCGCGACATCGCCATCGCGCTCGAGGAGCGTCATCCCGACGCCGACAACGTCAACCTGCGCTACACCGATCTGCATCGCTGGATCACCGAACTGCCCGAGTTCGACGACGAGCCGTCGAAGTCCAGCGAGAAGATCCTGGAGGCCATCCAGATGGCGTGGATCGACGAGCGCGACTGAGCGGCGACCGATGCTGCCCGCCCTCGACCTCGCCGCGCTCGGCCTGCTGGCCCTGTCGTGGTTCGGCTATGCCGCGCTGGCCGACAGCCGCGCCTGGGGCCCGCGAAGCCTGTCGGCGGCGATGAACGTGCAGCGGCTGCACTGGTTGCAGGCGATGGCCGAGCGTGACAACCGCATCGGCGACGCGGCGCTGATCGGCAATCTGATGCGCAGCGTCTCGTTCTTCGCCTCGACGACGATCCTGATCCTGGGCGGCCTGGTGGCGCTGATCGGCGCGCTCGACCGCATGCACGCGCTGCTGGCCGGCCTGCCCTTCGTCGTCGAGGCCAGCAAGGAGGCGCATGCGGTCAAGGTCGGCGTGCTGGCCTTGATCTTCGTCTACGCGTTCTTCACCTTCACCTGGTCGCTGCGCCAGTTCAACTACGCCTGCATCCTGATCGGCGGCGCGCCGCCGCCCGATGCCGAGCCGCCCGAGAAGGCCGCCTTCGTCAAGAGGGCGGCGCGGCTGCACCAGCTCGCCGGCCGCAGCTTCAACGGCGGCCTGCGCGCCTATTATTTCGGCCTGGCGACGCTGTGCTGGTTCGTGCATCCGCTGCTGCTGATGGCGGCGGTGCTGGCGGTGGTCGGCGTGCTGTACCGGCGCGAGTTCAAGTCGAAGACGCTGAAGAGTTTGACCACGTGAGCGAACCACAGAGACACAGAGGCACAGAGAAGGCACGGAGAGGGCATGACTGGCGGCGAAGCCGCCGGAACCCCATCTCGGTGCGATCTCTGTGTCTCTGTGTCTCTGTGGTGAATTGTTCCTAGCCGGATGTTCGACATCGATCTCCCCCAGGGCGCCCGCGTCGTCGTCGCGATGTCGGGCGGCGTCGACAGCTCGGTGACCGCGGCGGTGCTGCGCCGCCAGGGCTACGAGGTCGTCGGCGTGACGCTGCAGCTCTACGACCACGGCGCCGCCGTCAAGCGCGCCAATTCGTGCTGCGCCGGCCGCGACATCCACGACGCCCGCCGCGTCGCCGAGGCGATCGGCGTGCCGCATTACGTGCTCGACTACGAGGGCCGTTTCCGCGACGACGTCGTCGAGCGCTTCGCCGATTCCTACGTCGCCGGCGAGACGCCGATCCCGTGCGTGCTGTGCAACCAGACGGTCAAGTTCCGCGACCTGCTCGGCGCCGCCCGCGACCTCGGCGCGCAGGCGCTGGCGACCGGCCACTACGTGCGCCGCACCCGCGGCCCCGAGGGCGCCGAGATGCGTACCGGCGTCGATCCGGCCCGCGACCAGAGCTATTTCCTGTTCGCCACCACCCGCGACCAGCTCGATTTCCTGCGCTTTCCGCTGGGCGGCGTCGCCAGCAAGGACGAGACCCGGCGCCTGGCGGCCGAGCTGCGCCTGCCGGTCGCCAGCAAGCCCGACAGCCAGGACATCTGCTTCGTGCCCGACGGCGACTATGCCGGGCTGGTGCGCAAGCTGCGCCCCGGGGCCGTCGACCCCGGCGAGATCGTCCATGTCGACGGCCGCGTGCTCGGCCGCCACCAGGGCGTCATCGACTACACGGTCGGCCAGCGCAAGGGCCTCGGCATCGGCGGCGGCCCGGCGCTCTACGTCGTGCGCCTGGAGCCCGAGACGCGCCGCGTCGTCGTCGGCCCGCGCGAGGCGCTGGGCCGCCGGACGATCCGCCTGCGCGGCGTCAACTGGCTGGGCCCCGCGGCCGAGCCCGGCACGGCCTTGCGCGCCGCCGTCAAGATCCGCTCGACCCGCCCGCCGGTCCCGGCCGGCCTGCGCCTCGCCGCCGACGGCACCGCCACGGTCGAACTCGACCGGCCGGAACACGGCGTCGCCGCCGGCCAGGCCTGCGTCTTCTACCAGGGCGACCGCTGCCTGGGCGGCGGCTGGATCGCGCGCGACAGCGACGCTTGACACCACCCGCCCCAGCCGTTATATCGCCATCTCTCGCTGCGGCGGAGTAGCTCAGCTGGTTAGAGCAGCGGAATCATAATCCGCGTGTCGGGGGTTCAAGTCCCTCCTCCGCTACCAACAAAACCAAGGGGTTAGGCCAGAGATGGCCTAGCCCCTTGGGCGTTTCTGGGGCCTTTGGGTAACAGATTGGGTAACAGCGCCGTCGCGGCGTTACCCACGGCCCGCCGCCCCTGGGCGCCTCCCGACGCCGGCGCGCTGGACTAGGCGCAACCGCGACGGCGGATTCCTGGTGCTGATCGACGGCGAGGAACGCCCGGTCGAGGGCGAGGTGCTGCACCTGTTGGAGCCCGACATCAACCAGGAAATCTACGGCATGCCGGGCTATACGGCGGCGATACAGTCGGCGCTGCTGAACGAGGCGGCGACCCTGTTCCGGCGCAAATACTACGTCAACGGCAGCCATGCCGGCTTCATCCTCTACATGACGGATCCCGCCCACACGCAAGACGACGTCGACGCGGTGCGCAAGGCGATGAAGGAGGCCAAGGGGCCGGGCAACTTCAAGAACCTGTTCATGTACGCGCCAAACGGCAAGGCCGACGGCCTGAAGGTCATCCCGATCGCCGAAGTGGCGGCGAAGGACGAGTTCCTGAACCTGAAGAACGTCAGCCGCGACGACGTCATGGCCGCCCACCGCGTGCCGCCCCAGCTCATGGGCATCATCCCCAACAACACCGGCGGCTTCGGCGACGTCGACAAGGCGGCGCGGGTGTTCGCCACCAACGAATTGGGGCCGCTAATGGCGACGTTCCGCGACATCAACGCCTGGGTGGGGGAAGAGGCGGTGGCGTTCGAGCCGTATGCGGTGGGGGTGGAGGGGGCGGGGGCCGCCGGGTAGGCGCGGCGCCGGCCCAAGGGCGCCCTATTGTTGAGGCGAGGCGGACGCGGAATCGGCCTGGGCCTCTTTCTGGGGGCTGGCGGAAGTTGTGCGGACGACGTCCAGAAGGCGCATCAGCTGAAGGCCGTCATGAGTGAGCCTTCTTGCCCGATTTGCATGAAACTCCAGTTTTGTCATCAAAAGTGGAATTGCTCCTGTTGCCACACCAATCGCAAAAATATCAATAGATGAACTGAAGAGGCTAGCTGGAAATTCATGTTCATATCCAGAAGCATACATATAATCTACAATAGCGTGGAGAAAAAAATACATAAACACGACGAACGGAAATGTAGTAACATGATGCTTATTTAGTACAGATGCCCATATATTCACCACCACTCCCGCATTTTCTAGTCTGTCTAGTGCGGGCTTGTTGCGGGCACGTGCATGAAATGCGTTCTTTTGCACGCGACCGCAGGCAAGAAACACTGCGTCGTCGGGGGCGAGCGTCTTTACCAACCTGAGCAAGCGAAGCCTGGCGGGATATCCCTGTGCAATTGCTGCCAAGGCGGCCCGCCAGAAATCGGCAAGCTCGGGATCTAGTTCGGGATCAACATCGGCGGCACCCGAAGCCCATTCCTCGAACTGTGGATCGGTGAAGATGTCCTCGTACGTGCGATTTAGTGGCAAGGCGGGCAGCGCTTCCATATGGCTGCGCGCGTTCTTCTTTCTTTTCTCAGCGCGCTTCGCTTCCAGTCTCTCCTTCGTGACGTCGCCCCAATGATCACCGTAAGCCTTGGCCATCGGGCCGAAGAGCTGATCTCGCAGCTTAGGTGTCACCAGCGCACTGGCTGCCTTGCCAGCGATGGCCGCTCCTGACGTGACCGGATCAGGCACCTGTTCACTCCCCTTTTCCTCGCCCACCGATAGCAACCTTTGCCAGCCGTTCGTTCGTCAATGGAATGGCATAGCTCAGCGAAAATCAAGCTCAGCTTTCCATCAGACGGTTGGGCTTATGACGTGGGAGCGATCATCCTACAAATCCTCGCGCTACACGGCCGGCGGGGGCTTTTTCGGTGGCTTGTCCTTTGGCAAGAGCAATATGAGCTGACCAGCAAGAAAGGTGCTCGACACTACCCAGAGTAATATTGCGCCGATCCAGCCGATGACACTTTCCGGCTCGACCATAAATACAACGAAGAACAGCCATGCGGTTCCCGCGAAGGCACCGATGACGTTGACCAGCAGGAACAGCAATTGTTCCAGGCAGGACGAGTTCGGCGGCAGACCTCGACCTGCGCCAGGCGGTAGGCCACCACCAGGTGTGTCCCCAGAGGTACCTTCGTGATCCGGAGCGCCATCACTCTCACCCAAGCGTCATCTCCTTCCTCGTGCCGAAGTTCCAATGTAACCGCCGGGTGCAAGAGCGCCCAGCTCCCCAGGAGGCCAGCCCGTGCGGCCGCCGGAAAACCGGCCCACGAAACGAAGTCTCCCCCCGCCACGCCTGCGATCATCGTGTGCCCTAACCTCTGCACCGCAGAGATCGCCTGAAAACGGCCCAGGGAGTGCCGAAGCGAGCGCTGGAAGGGGCTCCAACGTCTCTGCGGATTTCTGCGCCCTGGTGAACGACACAGGCGCTGATGGTCCGCCGCCTATTGTGGCTCGAACCGAAAATCAGGATCGCCGCCGGAAAAAGGTAATTTCGGTTGGGCTGGGTCGGGGTTGTGGTTAAGGCGCTGATTTTGCTTCGGAACGCGCATTACCTCTAATGGGTTATTCCGAGTAACTCAAAAGGTAATCAAATCCTATCTCATTGATATTTCTGAACATTGTTGTACGCCGAAATGACCGCTGCTGTGGGTTAGGGTGTTACCTGTAAATTACCTGATAATTACCTTTTCCTGCAGTCATTCAAACCCGCTCAAACGCTGGAGTTCACACCCTTTCCCAACCCGGCCCAACCCAAATTACCGTTTTCCGAAGGCCGGAAATTTTGGTGGGCCGGGATGATGGCGGGAAAGCTCTCGACGCCTCACGAACACATCCGCGCTGTCTCCTCTTCAGGCGATCGCGGCCGTACCGTCAGCCATTGTGTCCGCTGGGTCGTGTCGTGGAAGGGGGGTGGCGACTGGTCGGGCCGGCGCCTCGCCTGCTATCAGCACGCGACGGTGAGCAGGGGCCCCTGACTGCACCGGCGGTATCGGGTCTCCGCTACCAACAGCAAATCCCGTCAGGTCCAGGACTTGGCGGGATTTTCGTTTGAGTCCGGGAAAGCCTCCGCCCATTTTTCGCTTGATCCGAATCCGGAACGGGTCCAAAAGGGCCGCCCCCGGACGGTCCTTCGGCATTCGGGACATCAAGAACGAGCCGATGTGGAGCCTGGCCGGTGGCAATAGTCCGCGCCGGTCCATTATGCGCGGGGCAAGACACTCTCGAGCATCGATGAAGATTTGCAGATGTCGCCAGCGGCGGGGGCTTTGCGCCCTTGGCCATCGGCGGCTGTTTTGATTTTGACGGGATTTCTTTATGCGTCTTTCCGATATTTCCTCCGAGTGGTTCGGCAACGTGCCGCGCGACGTCCTGGCCGGCATGGTGGTGGCGCTGGCGCTGATCCCCGAAGCCATCGCCTTCTCGATCATCGCCGGCGTCGATCCCAAGGTCGGCCTCTACGCCTCGTTCTGCATCGCCGTGGTGATCGCCTTCGTCGGCGGCCGGCCGGGCATGATCTCGGCGGCGACCGGCGCGATGGCGCTGCTGATGGTCGACCTGGTCAAGGATCACGGCCTGCAGTACCTGCTCGCCGCCACCCTGCTGACCGGCCTGCTGCAGATCGCGGCCGGCGCCTTGCGGCTGGGCGACCACATGAAGTTCGTCTCGCGCTCGGTGATGACCGGCTTCGTCAACGCGCTGGCGATCCTGATCTTCATGGCGCAGATCCCCGAGTTCATCGGCGCCGGCTGGCAGATGTACGCGATGGTCGCCGCCGGGCTCGGCATCATCTACCTGCTGCCGCGGCTGACCCGGGCGGTGCCGTCGCCGCTGGTGGCGATCGTCGTGCTGACCGCCTTCGCGCTCTATGCCGGGCTCGATCTGCGCACCGTCGGCGACATGGGCCAGCTGCCCTCGAGCCTGCCGGTGTTCCTGCTGCCCGACGTGCCGCTGAGCCTGGAGACGCTGTGGATCATCCTGCCCTATTCGGTGCCGCTGGCCCTGGTCGGGCTGCTGGAATCGCTGATGACCGCCTCGATCGTCGACGACCTGACCGACTCGGACAGCGGCAAGAACCGTGAATGCGCCGGCCAGGGCGTCGCCAACATCGTCGCCGGCTGCTTCGGCGGCATGGCCGGCTGCGCGATGATCGGCCAGTCGGTGATCAACGTGAAGTCGGGCGGCCGCGGCCGGCTTTCGGCCTTTTGCGCCGGCGCCTTCCTGCTGTTCCTGATCGTCGTCCTCGGCGACTGGGTGGCGCGGATCCCGATGGCGGCGCTGGTGGCGGTGATGATCATGGTGGCGATCGGCACCTTCAGCTGGAGCTCGCTGAAGGACCTGCGCGAGCACCCCAAGAGCTCGAGCGTGGTGATGATCACCACGGTGGTGGTCGTCGTCGCCACGCACGACCTCGCCAAGGGCGTGCTCGCCGGCGTGCTGATGAGCGCGTTGTTCTTCGCCCACAAGGTCGCCCAGCTCGCCCGCGTCACCTCGACCGCCGACGCCTCGGGCGAGGAACGCACCTATCACGTCGTCGGGCAGATCTTCTTCGCCTCGGCCGGGAGCTTCGTGGCCGCCTTCGATTTCCGCGAGGTCGTCGAGCGGGTGCGCATCGACCTGACGCGGGCCCACTTCTGGGACATCTCGGCGATCTCGGCGTTGGACAAGGTGGTGCTGAAGTTCCGCCGCGAAGGCACGACGGTCGAGCTGATCGGCCTCAACGAGGCCAGCGCGACCCTGGTCGACCGTCTGGCGATCCACAACAGGCCGGGCGCGCTCGAGCGCCTGGTGGAACACTGAAGGAGCCCCGGCCATGCCCCGCATTCTCGCCTGCACCGACGGCTCGATCTACGCGGCCAGCGTCTACGGCCATGCCGCCTGGGCCGCCCAGCGCATGGCCGCCGCCGTCGAGGTGCTGCACGTCCTCGACCACCACCGCGAGCGCGCCGCCCTGGCCGACCTGTCCGGCACCATCGGCCCGGATGCCGGGGACGAGCTCTTGTCCCAGCTCGCCGAACTCGACGAGGCCAAGGGCCGGCTGGCGCAGAAGAAGGCCAAGGCGATCCTGCAGGACGCCGGCCGCCATCTGCTCGCCGCCGGTCTCGCCGACGTCACCCTGACCCAGCGCCACGGCAGCCTGGTCGAGACCCTGGACGAATTCGAGGCCCGCGCCGACCTGGTGGTGATCGGCAAGCGCGGCGACGCCGCCGACTTCGCCCGCCTGCATCTCGGCGCCAACATCGAGCGGGTGATCCGCCAGAGCCATCGGCCGGTGCTGGTGGCCTCGCGCGGCTTCGCGCCGGTCGAGCGCTTCCTGATCGCCTTCGACGGCGGGCCGTCCGCCCGCAAGGCGGTCGAATACGCGGCGCAGAAGCCTTTGCTGAAGGGCCTCGAGTGCCGTCTGCTGATGGTCGGCCGCGACGACGGCGGCGAGCCGCTGGCCTGGGCCGAGGACATGCTGCGCCGCGGCGGCGTGCGGGTCGAGGCCTCCGTCCGCCCCGGCGAGCCGGAAGAGGTGATCGCCGAGACGGTCAAGGCGGACGGCGTCGGCCTGCTGGTGATGGGCGCCTACGGCCACTCGCGCATCCGCCAGCTCATCGTCGGCAGCACGACGACGGCGATGGTCCGGACCTGTCAGGTGCCGGTGCTGATGTTCCGCTGAGAAGCGGCGACCGCGGCGCCGTCGCCGCCGCCGGTCACCGCGAGCGCGTGCGTTTCCGGTTCTCGATGCTGATCTCGTACAGCGCCAGGGCGGCGATCACGGCACCGGTGACCACATGCCACCACATCGCCGCGGCGACATCGGAGAAGCCGACCAGCCATGGCGCGACGACGATCAGGGCGCCGAACGCCGCGTTCAGCCATTCCTCCCAGCGGGCGAAAGACAGCAATGCCGCCAGGGCGACGGCCGCCACCAGCGCCGCCAGCAGCACCGCCGTCCAGGTCGCGGCCGCCGAATCCGCGTAGCCGCCCAGCCAGGGCGACAGCGCCAATGCCGCCGCCAGGAACAGGTTGACCCAGTCGATCGCGCCTTCGCGCCGCCAGCCTCGAGTCATCTCGGCCTCCTCGTCCGAAACCGCCTTCGTTCGGGGGAACCCCGACCAGGGCTTCCGGTTCCCGGCGCGGCCTATATTCGCGGCGACCGCCGCGGCGGCTTGCGGATCAGGCGATGGCCGATCAGCGCCCCCGGGACGAAGACCGCGAACAGAAAGATCACCGCCCCGACCGGGGTGCGGATGAACCAGCCGGCGTCGGCGGCGGCGAAGGCGAACCCGAGCAAGGCATACACCACCGCCGCGACGGCGGAAAACGCCAGCACGAAGATCAGATAGGCCGCCAGCGGCTTGGTGGCGGGATGGCGCGCCGTGCGCACGTAGGGGATCGCCGCCAGCAGGAAGACGAGCCAAAGGGCGAAGCCCCAGACAGGCGTACCCATCGAATCTCCGATCGGCGATGGAAACGGTCGAGACGTCGCGGCCGCCGCACGCGTGGCGCGGTGGCCGCCGGTCGGGTCAGAAGAAGTCTTCCTCGATCTCCAGGATGGCGCCGGTGATCGGGTCGATCTCGATCTCGACGTCCTCGCCGTTCGGCGCCTTGGCCTCGAGTTCGTATTCGCCAGGTTCGACGTCGAAGTCGTGGATGTCGGTGTAGCCCATCTCCTGAAGCCGCTCGATCACCTGCGCCGGCGGGATCGGCGTGGCCGGATGGACGTAGGTGCGCATGATCATCGTCTCCGCAGCCTTGCCGGCGTCCTGCATCCGGGCCTCGTCGGCCGGACGGTCCTGCGCCAGCGCCTGCGGCGCGACGGCCATGAGCGCGGATGCGGTGATGATGGCGAGACGCTTCATGTCTGCCTCCTTTCTCTCGTTGGTTCATCAGAGAGAACGGTCGACGGCGCGGTCGGTTCGCGCCGGGCCCGTTTGCTCGCGAGGTCCACTCCGACGAGGCGCGTTGCCCTCCCGGCGGGGGAGGAGGCGGACGACGGCCCGTTCAGTGCCGCTCGTAGGTGCCGACCAGCTCGGCCTGGCCGAGCATGTGGGGCTCGGCCGCCTTCCACACGTCCTCGACCCTGGCGTCCTGGGCCAGACGCAGTTCCTCGACGTCGAGGGCCGCCAGGCGGAAGTGGTAGTGGTGGCGGCCATGGCCGCGCGGCGGCTCGGGGCCGTCGTAGTGGCGGTCGCCGAAATCGTTGACCGCCAGGCCCAGGCTCTCGGTCTTGGCGCCGGCATCCGCCGCCTCGGGCAGGCGGTCGCGGCCGCCGGCAATGTTGTAGACGCCCCAGTGCCGGAAGGTGCCCTGCGGCGCGTCGGGGTCCTCGACCACCAGCACGTAGCTGCGCGTGCCTGCGGGCGCGTTGCTCCATTCGAGCGGCGGCGCGACGTTGTCGCCGTCGCGCGCGTACTTCTCGGGGATCGGCGATCCGTCCCGGAACGCCGGACTGCTGAGCAGGAAGTTCATGGAGCCTCCTCTTCGCGGTCAGACGCGGACCTGGTCGCGGATATCGGCGATCACCTCGGGGGTGAATTCGGGCACCCGCTGCAGATCCTCGACGGCGGCGAAGCTGCCGTTGCGCTCGCGCCATTCGATGATGCGGTCGGCACGGGCGTTGCCGATGCCCTCGACCGCCGACAGTTGCTCGCGGTCGGCGTGGTTGAGGTCGACCGGCGCGTCCATCATCCGGCGGCCTTCGCGCGCGCCTTTCGGCGGTTGGTTCGCCATTTCGTCCTCCTTGGCTTTGGTCAGTCCCAATGCCCGCCGAGCAGCGGCTCGACGGGATGGCGCTCCTTCTTCAGGCGCAGTTCCCGGAACAGGTCGGCGCTGCTCTCGGATTCGTCCTGCGGCCTGAGGCTGACGTCGAGGTCTTCCGAGACGTCCTCGCGCGCGCCGATCATGATGAACTCGGCGCCCTCGTAGTCGAGCAGCCGCGGGTCGCTGGGCGCGAAGCGGCGGCCGGCGAACTCCTGCTGCAGCGATTTCGGGTACTCGGCCTTGCGTTCATCGGACAGGCCGGCGTTGCGCGGGCTGCCCTTCTTCGGGTTCTTGACCGACAGCACGATGCTGCCTTCGTCCTCGATATTCAGCGCGTCCTGAACCTCGCGCGGCCGTTTCGGCAGCTCCAGGGCATAGGCCAGGTGCATGTTGCGGCCCTTCTGGACCATCGCGTAGACGCCTTCGCCGGCGGGGCGCGCCGCCGGGCGATGGCGCCGGCCGCGGGTCTTGGTGTCGTACTCCTGCGGCCCGAGTTCCTTCTCGAGCGTGTCGGTCGATCCGGTGATGGCGTCGACGAAGCCCCAGACGCGCTCGTGCGCCTCGACGTCGGGCAGGCGCTTGCGGCCCAGCACCAGCAGGCGGAAGCTCCGCGCGCGGTCCGGCTTGAGCACCACGTAGAAGCGCTCGACGTCGTCCAAGCCCTCGGGGGCCTCCTCCTCGACCCGCGGCCGGTAGAGGAAGTAGATGTTGCCGGTCTCCAGGACCTCGTTGTCGCCATGGTCGTCGATCTTGGGTGCCATCTCCGCGATCTGGTTCGCGGTCGACGGATTGGAACCGGGCCTATTCGCACGCGGCGGCGCCTAGCCCGGTCTCGCGGGCGGGCCGCTAACCAAATCCCAACCCGCGTCGACGATGATCGCGGTCCCGCCACGCGGCAGGAGGCCGCCGTCATGCTGATCGAACCGCAGGCCGGACTGTCGGCCACCGCGCCCGGCGAGGCCCGCAGCCCCGACGCCATCGCCGAGGCTGCCGAGGCCTTGGGCGTGCGCAAGGCCGGCTGCGACACCGCGACCCTGTTCGTCCTCGCCGTGCTGGCCGGCGCCTTCATCGGCCTGGGGGCGATGTTCGCGACCACGGTGACGGCCGGGGCGGGCGAGCTGCCCTACGGCGTCGCCAAGCTGCTGGGCGGGGCGGTGTTCTCGCTCGGCTTGGTGCTGGTGATGGTCGGCGGCGGCCAGCTGTTCACCGGCGACGCGTTGATGGTGATGGCCTGGGCCAGCGGTCGCATCCGCAAGCGCCAGATGATGCGGGTGTGGACGGTGGTCTGGCTCGGCAATCTGGTCGGCGCGGTGGCGACGGCCGCCCTGGTGTTCGCCTCCGGCCAGCACGGCTTCGGCGACGGCGCCATCGGCGAAGCCGCCGTCAAGATCGCCGCCGCCAAGAGCGCGCTGCCGGTCGGCCAGGCCTTCGTCCTCGGCGTCCTGTGCAACGTGCTGGTCTGCATGGCGGTGTGGCTGGCTCTGGCCGGACGCAGCGTCACCGACAAGATCCTCGGCCTGTCGCTGCCGGTCACCGCCTTCGTCGCCGCCGGCTTCGAGCACAGCGTCGCCAACATGTACTTCGTCCCGGTCGGGCTGTTCATCGACTGGTGGGCGCCCGCGGTCGCCGGTCCCGCCGTCTCGGCCGGCGGTTTCGCGCTGAACCTCGCCGCCGTCAGCCTCGGCAACTGGATCGGGGGCGCCGTGCTGGTCGGCGGCGCCTACTGGTTCGCCTATCGCCGGCCTAAGGCTTGCGGGCCACGGTGATGAAATAGCAGCGCTGGCCGGTGACGAAGTCGCGGTGACGGTCGCCGCCGCCGATGCCGACGAGCTGACGAACCACGGGCCGGACCGCGAGCGGCGCCCGGCGGATCAGGCGCTCGCGGCGTTGGGCGTCGAGCCTGCAACTCTCGGCGACGTTGGCCGTGATGTCGCGGAAGCTCAGCGGCACCATGCCCAGCCTGGCCCACCAGCCCTCCATCAGCGCCCTGACATCGGCCACGTCGCCGGGCCGGGAGTCGGCGACGATGCACAGGCCCGAAGGCCGCAGCAGGCGCCGCAGCTCGCGGATGCAGCCGTTGTGGTAATGGTGCAGCGCCTCGACGCTGATCACGGCGTCGAACGAAGCGTCGGCGAACGGCGCCGCCTGGACCACGGCATTGACCGCCGCGACCCCGCTTCGCCGGGTGGCGAACCGCGCGGCGTTGAACGAGCGGTCGAGCCCGATGGCCACTGCCGGCGCATGGCGGTCGGACAGGAAGGCCAGGCCGCCGCCGCGTCCGCACGAGATTTCGAGCAGGCGCTTGCCGGTCAGCCACTGCGCCGGGTCGCCGGCCGCCTTGGCCACCTCGTCGTAGAGCTGGATCTGGAACGCCTGGCCGGCGGCGCGCGGCGCCGCCGCGACCTCAGGCGAGACCGGCGAGAAGCCGTAGTTGAACGTCGAAACCTCGTCCCAGCAGCCCGATCCGTAGACGAGTTCGTAATAGTGCCTGTTGACGCGCTCGGCGCCCAGTAGAGTCTTTGCCGCTTCGATCGTCCTCAGGAACATTCGTGGAAGGCTACAGAGAGCCCGATTTCGCGGCAACTGGCGGTTGGTAATAGCGGCGCGCCCGGGAACCTGGCCGTGCCGCCACTGTTGCACGGCTTGTCGAGGCGACGGGGGCACGCATGCACGAGCCGTTCTTCTTCGGAATACCGCTGATCGCTCGGCGGGCGGCCCGTGACTGGGACCGCATCGGGACGCTGCTCGATCTGACGCTCGGCTCGCTGGAGGCCCAGAGCGCCGGCGGATTCAGCGTGCTGCTGGCCGGACACGACCTGCCCGAGCCCGCCCGCGGCCGGGTCCAGTTCATCAAGGCCGACTGGCCGGCCGACGCGCCCGACGCCGCCAACAACGACGCCGGCCGCAAGAAGAAGGCGATCGAAGAGGCGGTGATGGCGCGCGGCGGCGGGCTGCTGATGTTCGTCGACGCCGACGACTGGGTCGACACCGGCCTGGTCGCCGCCGCCCGCGCCGCCCTGGCCGACGGCCGCTGCGGGGCGGTGGTCGGCGGCGGCGTCGCCGTCGACATCCGCAGCCTGCGGGTGGCGCCGCTGCCGCATCCGGCGATCTTCGACCGCGGGTTCCATGCCCTGTGCGGCTCCAGCACGCTGGCGCGCCTGTCGCCCGCCGCGCCCGATCCGCTGCGGCGCAATCCGTTCGCCGTCCTGCACGAGCATTACCGCTTTCCCGAGATGGCCCGCCGCCACGGCCTGCCCGTCGCCGAACTGCCGGTCGCCGGCGCCTATCTCGTCAACACCGCCGAAAACCATTCCGAGACCGCCGGCCCCTTCGCCGCGTGGCGCCGGGCCCTCAACGCCGGGGTGAACGCCCATGGCGCGCCGCTGTCGCAGCGCCTCGCGGCGCGCTTCGGCCTCGACCTCGACCATGTCCGAAGCGCCTCCTCTCGCCTTAGGTCATAGCCTCGCCATATGAAGCAGCCGAAAGAGGGGGGTGGGAAATTCCGGCGGGTTCTCTGCCTTCGCTTGGGCGTCCGCACTGGCCGGTGGGCTCGCGGCCACCAAGTGATTGGGGCCGGACCGAAAGTTGCGGGCCGGCGCCCCACGAGTTCGAAGCGGAGGACGCGAGGACATGTTGGACACGGGCATGGGGCGATCCACCGACATCCGGGTGGGGATCGTCGGCGTCGGAAACTGTGCCTCTTCGCTGGTTCAGGGACTTTCCTTTTATCGCGACGCGCTGGACAACGAGCCGGTGCCGGGGCTGATCCGGCCCGAGATCGGCGGCTACCGCATGGCCGACATCCGCGTCGCCTCGGCCTTCGACGTCAGCGCCGCCAAGGTCGGCCGCGACGTCGCCGAGGCCATCCTGGCCGAACCCAACAACACCTATTGCTTCGCCGAGGTGGCGAAGACCGGAGTCGTCGTCCGCCGCGGCCCGACCCTCGACGGGCTCGGCCGCTACCTGCGCGACGAGATCGCCGAGTCCGACGCGCCCGAGGACGACGTCACCGCCGAACTGGAACGCACCAAGACCGAAGTGCTGGTCTCGTACCTGCCGGTCGGCTCGCAGAAGGCCACCGAGTTCTATGCCGAACGGGCGCTGGAGGCCGGCTGCGCCTTCGTCAACTGCATCCCGGTGTTCATCGCCTCCGATCCCGAATGGCGCCGCCGCTTCGAGGTGCGCGGCCTGCCGCTGGTCGGCGACGACGTCAAGAGCCAGGTCGGCGCCACCATCGTCCACCGCGTGCTGACCCACCTGTTCAAGGAACGCGGGGTGCGGCTCGACCGCACCTACCAGCTCAATTTCGGCGGCAACACCGATTTCCAGAACATGCTGGAGCGCGACCGGCTGCAGTCGAAGAAGATCTCGAAGACCCGCGCGGTGACCAGCCAACTCGCGGTGCCGATGGAGGCCGGCAACATCCATATCGGCCCCAGCGACCACGTCCCCTGGCTGACCGACCGCAAATGGGCGCATATCCGCATGGAGGGCACCGGCTTCGGCGGCCTGCCGCTGAACATCGAGCTCAAGCTCGAGGTCTGGGACTCGCCCAATTCCGCCGGCGTCGTCGTCGATGCCATCCGCTGCGCCAAGCTGGCGCTCGACCGCAAGATCGGCGGCGCCCTGATCGGGCCGTCGAGCTACCTGATGAAGTCGCCGCCCGAGCAGTTCTCCGACGACGAGGCCTGCGCCCGCATCGACCAATTCATCGGCGGCGAATAGCCGATGGCGACGACGGTCATGCTGGTGCGGCACGCCGAGCACGCGCTGCAGGGCAGGGCGCTCGTCGGACGCACGCCCGGTATCGGCCTGGCTCCGGCCGGCCGCGCCCAGGCGGTGGCGCTGGCGACGCACCCGGGGCTGGCCGGGCTCGACCTCGTGCAGGCGGGTCCGCTGGAGCGCGCCCAGCAGACCGCGGCGGCCTTGGGTCGGCCGGTCGAGACGGCGGCGGCGCTCGACGAGATCGATTTCGGCGTCTGGACCGGCAGGACCTTCGCGGCGCTGGCGGACGATCCGCAGTGGCGGCTGTGGAACGCCGCCCGCGCCAGCGCACGCGCTCCCGGCGGCGAGAGCATGCGCGAGGTCCAGGCCCGCGTGGTCGGGCATCTCGAGCGCCTCGCCGCCGAACGCCCCGACGGGCGCATCGCCCTGGTCAGCCACGGCGACGTCATCAAGGCCGCCGTCGCCTACCTGCTCGGCTGCTCGCTGGACTTCATCCTGCGCTTCGAGGTCGCGCCGGCAAGCATCTCGACGATCGTCGTCGGCGACTGGGGCGGCAAGGTCGTCGGCCTGAACGAACGGATCGCCGCATGAAGATCGTCATCTTCGGCCTGACGGTTTCCTCGTCCTGGGGCAACGGCCACGCCACGCTGTGGCGCGGGCTGTGCCGGGCGCTGGGCGCGGCGGGCCATCGCGTCGTGTTCTTCGAGAAGGACGTGCCGTATTACGCCGAGGCCCGCGATCTCTGGCAGGTCCCTGGCGCCGAACTGGTGCTGTACCGGGAATGGGACGAGGCGCGCGGGCGCGCCGCCGCCGAGCTGGCCGACGCCGATGCCGGGGTCGTGACGTCCTACTGTCCCGACGCCGATGCGGCGACGGCGCTGATCCAGGAGTCGCGTGCCTTTCCGGTGTTCTACGACCTCGACACGCCGGTCACCCTGGCGCGGCTCGACGCCGGCGAGAGCGTGCCTTACATCCCGACGGGCGGGCTCGGCGGCTTCGGCCTCGTGCTGAGTTACACCGGCGCCGGCGCGCTGGACGCGCTGAAGCAGCGCCTGGGCGCGCGGCGGGTGGCGCCGCTCTACGGCCATGCCGACCCGCACGTCCACGCCCGCGTCGCTCCGGCCGCGCATTACAGCGCCGACCTGTCCTACATCGGCACCTACGCCGCCGACCGCCAGCAGCGGCTGGAATCGCTGCTGATCGAGCCGGCGCGGCTGCGCCCCGGGCAGCGCTTCGTGATCGCCGGCGCCCAGTACCCGGCCGACTTCCCGTGGTCGTCGAACATCTACTTCGTCCGCCACCTGCCGCCGGTCGAGCATCCGCAGTTCTATTCGTCGTCGCGGCTGACCCTGAACGTCACCCGCCGCGACATGGCGGCGATGGGCTGGTGCCCGTCGGGCCGGCTGTTCGAGGCGGCGTCCTGCGGCACCGCCGTGCTGTCGGACTGGTGGCCGGGGCTGGACGAGTTCTTCGAGCCGGGGCGCGAAATCCTGGTGGCGCGCGACACCGGCGAGGCGCTGGCGGCGCTCGATCTTGGCGCGGCCGAGCTGGCGCGCATCGCCGCCGCCGGCCGCGAGCGGCTGCTGGCCGAGCACACCTCGGCCCACCGCGCCCGTCAGTTCGTCGCCGCCATGGAGGCGGCGATGTCGGATCGCACCGCGGAGGCGTGAGCATGTGGGGAATCGTACCGGCCGCCGGGCGCGGCAGCAGAATCCAGCCGCTCGGGTTTTCGAAGGAGCTGCTGCCGGTCGGCAGCCGCCTCGACGGCCCGACCGAGCGGCCCTGCGCGGTCAGCGAGTATCTGGTCGAGCGGATGATCCGCGGCGGCGCCGAGCGGATCTGCTTCGTGATCTCGCCCGGCAAGTCGGACATCGTCGAGTATTTCGGCGGCGCCTACGGCCCGGCGGCGATCGCCTACGTCGTGCAGCCGCGCCCGGTCGGGCTGTGCGATTCGATCTTCCGCGCCCTGCCGCTGATCCCCGAGGACGAGCCGGTGATCGTCGGGCTGCCGGACACGATCTGGTTCCCCGAGGACGCGCTGGCGGAGCTTCCCGACGACAAGCTGTCGTTCCTGCTGTTCCCGGTCGAGCGGCCCGAGCTGTTCGACGCGGTCGTGCTCGACGCCGACGACCGCGTCCGCGAGATCCAGGTCAAGTCGAAGGCGGCGACGACGCATTGGGTGTGGGGGGCGTTCAAGATGCCCGGCCGCGTGCTGGCCGAGCTGCGCGAGTTGTGGCTGGCGCGCAAGTGCCAGGACGAATACGTCGGCACGCTGGTCAACGCCTGGCTGGCCCGGGGCGGCGAGGCGGTCGGCGTCAAGGCGGGCCAGGCCTATGTCGACGTCGGCACGCTGCACGGCTATCGCGCCGCCATCAACCTGCTCGAGCAGGCCGCGCGCGGCGAAGCCGGCGACGGGGCGCGCATCACCATCGGCTGGCCCGGGCTCGATACGGCGTTCCGGCCCAATCCACACCAGGAGCGGACATGAGTTTGCACCGCGATCTCGAGCAGGACGAGATCCGGGCTCGGGTGCGCCAACTCGGGCCCTGGTTCCACAATATCGACCTGAACGGCGTCGCCACCGCGCCGGACCACTTCCTGGGCGACTACCCGCGCGTCAAGTGGCGGCGCTTCCGCGACGCCATTCCGGCCGATCTCTCGGGCAGGACGGTGCTCGACATCGGCTGCAACGGCGGATTCTACGCGATCGAGATGAAACGCCGCGGCGCCGCCCGGGTGCTCGGAATCGATTTCGACGAGGCCTATCTCGCGCAGGCCCGCTACGCCGCCGAGGTCACCGGCCAGGAGGTCGAGTTCCGCCGCATGTCGGTCTACGACGTCGGCGCCTTGGGCGAGCGCTTCGACATCGTGCTGTTCATGGGCGTGCTCTACCACCTGCGCCATCCGCTGCTGGCGCTCGATCTGATCCGCGAGCATGTCGTGCGCGAGCTGTTCGTGTTCCAGTCGATGCAGCGCGGCGCGACCGAGGTCGAGCCGGTGCCCGAGGACATGGACTTCTGGCAGACCGAGCTTTTCGACCGGCCTGGCTATCCCAAGATGCACTTCATCGAGCGTCGCTACGCCGACGATCCCACCAACTGGTGGGTGCCGAACCGGGCCTGCGCCGAGGCGATGCTGCGCAGCGCCGGTTTCGCGATCCTCGGCCATCCCGAGGAGGAGGTCTTCGTCTGCCGGCCGTCCGAGGAATACGAGCGCGGCGCCGTTTATCCTGCGAGAGGACGAGGGGAATGATCGAAGCGGCAATGATCTGGAACGAGCCGAACAACAAGTCCCACTGGGACATCGAGCTCGACCCCGAATGGACCATGTTCGCCGAGACCGCCATCGCGGCCGGCAAGGCGATCAAGGCGCAATGCCCGGACCTGCCGCGGGTGCTGGGCGGCATCTCGCCGATCGACCCGATGTTCATGCGCAACATGGCCGGCAGGGGCGTGCTCGACCATGTCGACGTCGTCGCCGTGCACGGCTTCCCGTTGGACTGGAACCTGTGGCCGATCCACGACTGGCCGAACAAGATCGACGAGATCCGCGCCGTGACCAAGCTGCCGATCTGGGTCAGCGAGGTCGGGGTTTCGAGCTTCGGCGCCGAGGAGGTCCAGGCCTGGGGCCTGGCGCGCACGGCCGAATTGCTGAAGGGCAAGGCGCCGCGCATCCACTGGTACAGCCTCTACGACCTGCCGCAGGCCTGGGGGGCGACGACCCGCCACAAGGAGGCCGAGGGCTCGTCCTATTACCGCCACTTCTACATGGGCATCCTGCGCGAGGACGGCACGCCGAAGCTGGCGCTGGACGAGTTCGCCAGGCACACGCCCGATCTCGGCATCTGCCAGTGGTTCCATTACGAGGACCACCGCCTCGACGACGCCGTGCGGTGGCTGCGGCGCCTGGGGGTCAGGCACCTGCGCACCGGCCTGTCCTGGGCCGACAGCTTCCGGCCCGACGCGATGGACTGGTTCGACCGCCAGATGGACGCGCTGGCCGAGTTCGACGTCACCGTGACCTTCTGCTTCACGCCCGAGCACCGCGGCATCGCCCAGCACCACACCAGCCCGCCGATCGACCCGACCGAATACGCGGAGTTCTGCGCCCGCATGCTCGACCGCTACGCCGAGCGCACCGGCGTCGCCGCGTCGGGCGCCACCGCCGCGGCGCAGTGACCATGGCCGGGCGGCATCCGCTGGCGGCGATCGCCGCCGCCGCCGACCGGCGCGTCGACGCCGCCGACCTCGCCGTCGTGGTGGCGCATCCCGACGACGAGACCATCGGCTGCGGCGGTCTGCTCGGCCGCATGAGCGGCGCGACGCTGGTGGTGGTCACCGACGGCGCCCCGCGGGATTTGCATGACGCCCGCGAGCACGGCTTCGCCACCGCCGCCGACTACGCCGCCGCCCGTGCGCGCGAGTTCCGGGCCGCCACCGCCATGGCCGGCTGCGGACCCGGGCAGTGCCTCGGACTCGGCTTTCCCGATCAGGGCGCCGCCTTCGCGCTGCCGGAGCTCTCGCGGCGCCTTGCCGAGGTGCTGGAGGAGCGGCGCATCCGCGTCGTGCTGACCCACGCCTACGAGGGCGGCCATCCCGACCACGACGCCACCTGCTTCGCCGTGCACGCGGCGGCGCGGCTGACGGCGGAGCCGCCGGCGGTGGTCGAGATGCCGTACTACCGGCTCGAGCACGGCCGCATGGCGGTGCAGAGCTTCGCCGAGGGCGAGGTCGCTCTCCGGGTGGCGCTGTCGCGGGCCGAGCGGCGGCGCAAGCGGCGCATGTTGGACGCCTACCGCACCCAGGCGGCGGTGCTGGCGCCGTTCGGCTGCGAGGCCGAACTGTTCCGCCCGGTGCCGGCGCGCGACTTCGCCGTCCTGCCCAACGGCGGACGGCTGTTCTACGAGTGGCGCCGCTGGTGCCTGACCGGCGCGGAGTGGGCGGCGCTGACCGCCGCCGCCGGTGCCGCGCTCGGAACCGGGAGCCGCCAATGCGCCTGAGGGTGCTCAGCGTCGCCTACCCGTTCGCGCCGGTCGCCCCGGCCACGGCCGGCGGCGCCGAGCAGGTGTTGTGGACGCTCGATCGCGCCTTGTGCCGGGCCGGCCACGACTCGGTGGTGATCGCCTGCGTTGGCTCGGAGCTGACCGGCGAACTGGTGCCGCTGCCGCGGCCCGAAGGCGACATCGGCGGCGCCGATTACGGCCGCGGCCATGCGCGCTGCCTCGAAGCGATCGCCGGCGTGCTCGCCCGCCGACGGGTCGACGTGATCCATCTGCACGGCGTGGACTTCCACAACTACCTGCCGGCGCCGGGCCTGCCGACGCTGGTGACGCTGCACATGCCGCTGTCGTTCTATCCGCCGGCGGCGTTGCGGCCGGAGCGGCCCGACACCTGGCTGCACGGCGTCTCGGCCGCCCAGCATGCCGCCGCCCCGCCGGGCACGGCGCTGCTGCCGCCGATCGAGAACGGCGTCGATCTGGCGGCCTTCGCAGGCCGCCACGCGCGGCGCCGGTTTGCGCTGATGCTGACCCGCATCTGCCCCGAAAAGGGCGTTCATCTCGCGCTCGACGCCGCCAAGGCCGCCGACTGCCCGCTGCTGATCGCCGGCGATCTCTTCCCCTATGCCGCGCACCGCGCGTATTTCGAGGCCGAGGTCAGGCCGCGCCTCGACGAGCGGAGGCGCTGGATCGGCCCGGTCGGACCCGCGCGGAAACGGCGCCTGCTGCAGGCGGCGCGGTGCGTGCTGATCCCGTCCCTGGCCGAGGAGACCAGCTCGTTGGTGGCGCGCGAGGCGGCGGCGGCCGGCACGGCGGTGATCGCCTTCCGCCGCGGCGCGCTGCCGGAGGCGATCGCCGACGGCCGCACCGGGTTCCTGGTCGCCGATGCTTCGGAAATGGCCGCCGCCATCGGCCGCGTCGACGCGATCAGACCCGAGGACTGCCGCAGCCTGGCCGCCGCCCGCTTCGACGCCGAGACGATGACCGGGCGCTATCTGCGCCTCTACGCCGATCTCGCGCGGCGGGCGCTGGGAGGGGCGGCGTGAGGGCCGAGACGCTGAACACGACGGCGGCGCTCGCGGCCCTTGCCGACGAGTGGTGGGCGTTGTGGCGCTCCGTCCCCGAGGCGACGCCGTTCCAGGCGCCGGCCTGGCTGTTGGCCTGGTGGCGCCATTTCGCTCCCGGCGCGCTCGCGGTCGTCGCGGTGCGCGACGGCGGCCGCCTGGTCGGGCTGGCGCCGCTCTATCGCGAACACGGCGGCGGCCGGCTGCTGCCGATCGGCATTTCGCTCAGCGACTATCACGACGTGCTGATCGAGCCGGGCCGTTTCGAGGCCGTCGCCGAGGCCGTCGCCGCCGAGGCCGGGCGCCTGGACTGGCCGAGCTGGGAACTGCCCGACCTGCGCGACGACGCCGCGGCCTGGCGGCTGCCGGCGCCGGCGGGGACGCGCTCGTCCGAGTCCGAGGCCGCCGCCGGCGCCGTGCTGGAGCTGCCGGCCGCAATTCCGCCGCGGCAGCGGCGCAAACACCGCATGGCCGTGAACCGGGCGCGGCGGCGCGGCGTCCTGCGGTTCGAAACCGGCGACGCGCGGATGCTGGACGCGCTGCTGCGGCTGCACGCCGCCCGCTGGACCCGGCGCGGCGAGCCGGGCGGCGTGCTCGCCGACGCCCGCGTCGGCGCCTTTCTGGCCGAGGCGGTCCCGGCGATGCACGGGGCCGGTCTCGTGCGCCTGTACGCCGTCCGCATCGGCGACGCGGTGGCCGGCGCCTGGCTCGGGTTTTCGCATCGCGGCCGGGTCTACGCCTACATGGGCGGCTTCGATCCCGCCTTCGCGCACGAAAGCCCCGGCACGTTGCTGCTGGGCCACGCCATAGCCGCCGCGGAGGCCGAGGGGGCGCGCGAGTTCGACATGCTGCGCGGCTCGGAGGCCTACAAGTTCGCCTGGGGCGCCGCGCGTCGCGTCAGCCGCTGTCGCCGCTTCGAAAGGGTCGCCGCGCATGCTGGACTATGACGGACTGTCCGCCCTGCCGCCCAACGTCGCCTTGATGCGCCTCGTCTCGGGCGCCGAGAGCCCGGAGGCCGTCGAGGCGGCTCTGGGCGACGAGCGGCTGCGCGCGGCGCGTGAGCTCTGGCAGGCGACTCCGAACGCCTGGAACCTGCTGCGGGGCGTGATGGCCGCGGCGGAGACGGCGGGCGAGGGCGTCGGCGACTGGGCGGCGGTGTACGACCGTGCCGTCGCGATCTCGCCCGAGGCCAGCGTGGCGCTGTATTCATTCGGCCGCCCCGAGCTGCTCGACGCCGCGACCGCCGAGATCGTGGCGCTGATGGCCGATCTCGGAGTGATCGGGCCCGCTCGCCGCGCCGTCGAGATCGGCTGCGGAATCGGCCGGTTCCTGGCGCCGCTGGTCGCGGCCGGCACTGCCGTGGTCGGCGTCGACGTCTCGGCCGGCATGCTCGCCGAGGCGGCGCGGCGCTGCCCCGCCGGCGCCCTGGCGGTGCGGACAGCCGGCCAGGACCTGTCCTGCATCGCGGATGCCTCGGTCGACCTGGTGTACAGCATCGACGCCTTCCCCTGTCTCGTCGCCGCCGGCGTCGCGGCGGCGCATGTCCGCGAGGCGGCGCGCGTGCTGTGCCCCGGCGGCACGCTGCTGATCATGAACTGGTCCTATCGCGGCGATCCCGAGCGCGACCGCGCCGAGGCGGGGGCGCTGGCCGCCGCGCACGGACTGGCGCTGGCGCCGGAGGGCAAGAACACCTTCCGGCATTGGGACGGCGGGGTGTACCGGCTGGTAAAATCGAGCGAATCCTAGGAGCACACGATGGCGCGCGCGTTTCTTCTGGTCATGGACTCGGTCGGCATCGGCGGCGGCCCCGACGCGGCGCGTTTCGGCGACGCCGGTTCCGACACGCTGGGCCATGTCGCCGAGGCCTGCGCCGCCGGCGCCGCCGACCGGACGGCCCTGCGCGCCGGGCCGCTGCGGGTGCCGACCCTCGCCGCGCTGGGGCTCGGCGAGGCGTGCCGGCTGGCGACCGGGAGGGTGCCGCCGGGGCTGGAATGCGACGGCACGCCGCGCGCGGCGTTCGGCAGCGCGGTCGAGCGTTCGGCCGGCAAGGACACGCCGTCCGGCCATTGGGAAATGGCGGGCGTGCCGGTTTCCTTCGAATGGGGACTGTTTCCCCGGGTCGCCCCGTGCTTCCCGCCGGAGCTGATCGACGCCCTGTGCCGCGAGGCCGACCTGCCCGGCATCCTCGGCGACCGCCATGCCTCGGGTACGGCCATCGTCGCCGAACTCGGCGCCGAGCACATCCGCACCGGCAAGCCGATCATCTACACCTCGGCCGACAGCGTGTTCCAGATTGCCGCCCACGAGGAGGCTTTCGGGCTCGAGCGGCTGTACCGGGTCTGCGACATCGCCCGCCGCCTGGTCGATCCCTTGCGTATCGGCCGCGTGATCGCGCGTCCCTTCGTCGGTACGCCCGCGACCGGCTTCACCCGCACCGCCAACCGCCGCGACCTGACGACGCCGCCTCCGGCGCCGACCATTCTGGAGACGGCGGAAGCGGCGGGGCGCAAGGTGGTCTCGATCGGCAAGATCGCCGACATCTTCGCCCATGTCGGCACCGGCATGGTGCTCAAGGGCGAAAACGACGGCGTGCTCCTCGATCGCACGCTGGAAGCGATGGCGGCGCTGCCCGACGGCGGCCTGCTGGTCGCCAACTACGTCGATTTCGACACGCTCCATGGCCATCGCCGCGACGTCGCAGGCTACGCGGCGGCGCTCGAGCGTTTCGACGCCCGGCTGCCGGAGATACTGGCGGCGGTTCACGACGGCGACCTGCTGGTGTTGAGCGCCGACCACGGCTGCGACCCGACCTGGCCCGGCTCGGACCACACGCGCGAGCAGGTGCCGGTGCTGGCCTGCGGCGCGGTGCGGCCCGGCTCGCTGGGCCGGCGCGACGGCTTCGCCGACATCGGCGCCACCATCGCCGCCCATCTCGGCCTGCCGCGGCCCCAGGCCGGGGTGGATTTCCGGGGCTAGGTCAGTGCCGCTCGGCGTCGCCGGGCCTGGCCTCGATACCGGCTTCCGACAGCACCTCGCGTTCGGCCTGGGCCCAATGCTCGCGCTGGCGCCCGCTTGGGCGGCCCTCGTGTTCCCAGATCTCGTGCGCCCGCTGCCTGATCTTGTCGTAGGCGGCGTCGGCGACCGTGCGCTCGTCGAGATCGGGCGGCCGGGTGGTGGGTGCCTTCTTCGGTTCCGCCATGGCGCGGTCTCCCTTCGGGTTGCCTCGCCGGGCAAACGCCGGGGCCGCCCGACTGTTCCCCTTCAGCCGCCGATGTCGGCGACGCGGACCTCGACCATGCGGGTGCGGCCGTCGCGCTCGACGGTCAGCGTCACCACGTCGCCGATGCCGACCTCGTCCAGGATCTCGGCCATCTCGGCGATCGAATGCACCGGGACGCCCTCGATGGCGGTGATCACGTCGCCGGCGCGCCCGTACTGGTCGACGCCGCGCAGGCCGGCGGCGTCTGCGGGACTGCCCGGAATCACCTCGATGATGACGATGCCTTCGAAGCCGGCGCGCAGCGCGATTTCCTCCGGCGCCGCGGCGATGCCGATGCCGGGTCGGGCGACGCGGCCGCCGGCGATCAGTTGCGGCACCACGCGGTTGACGACGTCGACCGGCACCGCGAAACCGACGCCGGCGCTGCTGCCGCTGCCCGACAGGATCGCCGTGTTCACCCCGATCAGCCGCCCCGCCGAATCGAGCAGCGGTCCGCCGGAGTTGCCGGGGTTGATCGCGGCGTCGGTCTGGATGACGCCGCGGATTTCGCGGCCGGTCTCGGTCGGCAGGCGGCGGTCGAGGGCGCTGACGACGCCTGTCGTCAGGCTGCGGCTCAGTCCGAACGGATTGCCGATCGCGAAGGTCGCCTGGCCGACCCGCAGGTCGTCGGACGAACCGATGGGCAGCGGCTGCAACCGCCGCGGCACGTGCTCGAGGCGCAGGACGGCGAGGTCGTAGTCGGGGGCGCGGCCGACCACCCGCGCCGGAACCGGCTCGCCGCCGTCGAGGCGCACCGCCACCCGGTCGGCCTCGGCGACGACGTGGTAGTTGGTCACGATGTGGCCGTCGCGGTCCCACACGAAGCCGGAGCCGGCACCCTGCGCGGCGCCGCCGAACGGCGACAGCGAGCGCTGGACGGCGAAGATGTAGGCCACCGAGGGCGCCGCCGCCTCGAACAGCGCCACCGCCGTTCGCTCGAACTCGGCGAGGTCGCCGCGCGCCAAGACCGGCTGCGGCTCGGCGTCCCAGGCCCTGACCCGGTACAGGATCTCCTCGGCCACCGACCAGGCGCCGATGATCGCCAGGACGATCGCCGCCATCTGCCCGAAAGCGCTGAGTGCTCCGCGGCCGTTGCTCATCCCGTGTTCCCGTCCGCCGTCTCGACGTCCCATCGTCGCACCGGACGCCGCCGCTGGACAAGCTCCGGGGCACGAAGATACTCTTCAACCCTCCGTTGCCCGATGGCGGCGGCACTGAGGGGGATGCAGCGAAAATGAGGATTCAGCTTCGCAGGGCCGCGCGTGGCGGTCTTCTGTCCGGAGTCGCTCTTTCGGTCGGGCTGACGGCCTGCGTGCCGCAAGGATCGCCGGTGATCAGCATCAACGGCGCCGGCGACGCCGGCCAGGACGTCTGCTACCGCGAGCACCAGAACCTGGCGGCCGCGGGCGACTTCTTCACCGACGAGATCGTCACCGGCGTGGCGATCGGCGCCCTGGTCGGCGGCCTCGCCGGCGCGTTGACCGGCGGCGGCAGCAATGTCGGCGAGCGCGTGCTGGTCGGCGCCGCGGCCGGCGCGGCGATCGGCGGCGTCGGCGGCTATCTCGCCGCCAAGCAGCGCGAGCACGCCGACCGCATGGCGCTGATGGCCTCGGTGCATTCGGACCTCGTGCGCGAAAACGAGGAGATCGATCGCGCCACCGTCGCCTTCGCCAAGGCCCGCGAGTGCCGCGTCGCGGCGGCGGCGCAGGTCAAGGCCGACTACAAGGCCGGCCGGCTGAGCCGCGCCGAGGCCGAGGCGCGGCTGCAGCGCCTGAAGCGCCAGCACGACGACGACATCGCCGTCGCCGAGGCGCTCAGCGCCAACATGGCCAAGCGCGCCGAGAGCTTCCGCCACGCCAGCAAGGAGCTGACCGGCATCGAGGCCGCGCCCGCCGCGCCGGCCCCGGCGATCCAGCTTCAGGCGCTGGCCCGCGACGCCAAGGTGCGGAGCAAGCGCGACGGCAAGTCGCCGGTGCTCGCCAGCTTGAAGAGGGGCGCGCTGGTCGAGGTGGTCGGCGCTCCCGACGACCGCGGCTGGGTCGAGGTGGTGCTGAACGGCGGCCGCACCGGCTTCGTGCCGGCGGCGGATTTCGGCGAGGTCAAGCGCGCCGCGCCGCAGCCGGTGGTGGTCGCCAAGGAGGTCCCGGTCTCGGAAACCGGCATCGTCGAGCTGACCAGCACCAGCCAGCTCAAGCAGGCCGGCTTCGCCCAGAGCGTGCAGCAGGCCCAGGCCGACGCGCCGCTGTTCGAGCTGGCGAGCGAGACCTCGGCGGCCACCGCCGCCGCGCCTCTGGGCTGAGGGCGTTCGCGGTGGCGAGGGGCGTCGGTCGGCTGCGGTTGCTGGCGCTGGCGGCGGCGCTGCTGGCGCCTCCGGCCGCCGCCGGCGAGGTCGGCACCGTTCCGATCCCGGTCATCGAAACCGGCATGCACGGCGCCGCGATCAACCGCATCGACACCGCCGCCGGCTTCCTCGCCACCGTCTCGGACGACAAGACGCTGCGCCTGTGGGAGATCGCGGGCGGCGACCTGTTGGCGACCCTGCGCGTTCCCGCCGGCCCGGGCAACGAGGGCAAGCTCTACGCCGTCGCCGCGCGGCCAGACGGCTCGGTCGTCGCGGTCGGCGGCTGGACCGGCGTCGCCTGGGACGGCGGCGCCTTCATCTATCTGATCGACGGCCGCGGCTTGAAGATGCGCGGCCGCATCGGACCGTTCGCGGGCACCGTCAATCATCTGGCGTTCTCGCCCGACGGCCGCTTCCTGGCCGCGGCGTTCTCGGACGGGGTCGGCGTCAAGGTGTTCGACCTCACCGCCTCGCGCCTGATCGCCGAGGACCGCGCCTGGCGCGACGCCGTCACCTGGACGAGCTTCGACGCCGGCGGCCGGCTGGCGGCGGTGGGAGTCGAGGGCACGTTGCGCCTCTACGACGCCGGCTTCCAGGCCGTCGCCAGCCGCGTCGTGGCGGCGCGGCCGTTCTCGGTGGCGTTCTCGCCCGACGGCCGCCAACTCGCCGTCGGACATCTCGACGCCGCCCGGGTCAGCCTGTTCGGCGGCCGCGACCTCGCCCCGGCCGGAACGCTGGCCGGCGCCGAGGGCCGCGGCGGCGCGCTCAGCGTCGTCGCCTATGGCGGCGACGGGGCGCGGCTGTTCGCGGCCGGCACCTACGGCGCCGCCGACGGCACCCGGTTCGTGCGCCGGTTCGACGGCGCCGGCGCCAACGACATCCCGGTCGGCCGCGACACCGTGGTCGACCTCGACGCCCACGGCGGCGGGGTGGCGTTCGCGACGGCCGAGCCGTCCTGGGGGCTCGTCGACGGCGCCGGGCGCAGGACCGGCGGCCGGGGCAAGAGCGTCGCCGATTTCCGCGACGGCGCCGAGGCCTTCCGGGTCTCGGCCGATGGCTCGGTCGTGCAGTTCGGCCTGGAGCAGGGCGGTCGGCGGCCGTTGCGCTTCGATCTGGTCGCCCGCGCGCTGGCGCCCGGCGCCGGCACCGGCGGCTTGGCGGCGCCGCTTTCGGCCGGCGTCGACGTCACCGACTGGCGCAACGGCGCGGCGCCGCGCGTCGACGGCCGGCCGCTGCGCCTGGGCGCCGGCGAGGTCGCCCGCAGCATCGCCCATGCCGGCGGCCGCCGCTGGCTGCTCGGCGCCGACCATGCGCTGCGGCTCTATGACGGCGACGCACTGTCGTGGGCGGTGCAGGTGCCGGGCACGGTGTGGACGGTGGCGCTGGCGCCGGCGGCGGGACTGGCGGTCGCCGGCCTCGGCGACGGCACCGTGCGCTGGTACGACATGGCGGACGGCCGCGAGCGGCTGGCGCTGTTCGTCCACGCCGACGGAAAGCGGTGGATCGCGTGGACGCCAGACGGCTTCTTCGACCACGCGCCGGGCGGCGACAGCCTGTTCGGCTACCACCTGAACCACGGCCGCAACCGCCTCGGCGAGCTGATCGAGTCGGCCCAGCTCTACCGCCCGTTCTTCCGCCGCGACCTGGTGGTCAAGGCGCTGCGCGGCGGCCACGAGGCCGAGATCGCCGCGCAGCTGGCGCAGATCGGCAAGGTCGAGCATGTGCTCGGGCGCGGCCTGCCGCCGCGCGTCGCGGCGGTGGAGGTCTGCCCGGCGGCCGGCGGCGCCTGCACGGCGCTTTCGGCCGGCGCCGGGCGCGAGGTGGAGATGCCGGGCGACCGCGCGGTCCTGAAGGTGCGCCTCGAGGACCGCGGCGGCGGCATCGGGCCGCTGATCGTGCGCCGCAACGGCGCCGTGGTGACGGGCGAGGGCCTGCGCTCGACCCGGCTGCCCGAAAGCGGCGACGGCGACCGCCTCGACGAGGTGCGCATTCCGCTCGAGCCGGGCGACAATGCCCTGACGGTCTCGGCCACGTCGGGCGACCGCCGCGTCGAGGTCAACGCCCGCGAGCAGGTGACGGCGCGGCTGCGGGCGCCCGAGGCCGGCACCGAGTTGCCGATGCTGCACGTGCTGGCGATCGGAATCAGCGCGTACGCCCTGCCCGAACTGGAACTGGCGAACGCCCGGCGCGACGCCGAAGCGGTGGCCCGGCTGATGAGCGAGGGCGGCCGCGGCATCTATCGCGGTGTCGCGGTCACCACGCTGCTCGACGGCGCCGCCAGCCTCGACGGCATCCGCGCCGCTTTCCAGGAGCTGGCGGCGGCCGCCAAGCCCGAGGACGCCGTCCTGGTGTTCCTGGCCGGGCACGGACTGGCCCTGGACGGCCGCTACGTGTTCCTGCCCGCCGATCTGCCGGCCGCCACCCCGGAAGCGGTGCGCGGGCGCGGACTGACCCAGGACGTCCTGGCCGAGCTGTTTGCGCGCGTTCCGGCGTCGCGGATGATGCTGATGATCGACACCTGCTTTGCCGGATCGATCGACGACCGCATCGGCCGGATGGCCCGCGACGACACCTGGGTCAAGTCGCTGGGCCGCTCGACCGGCCGCTTCACGCTGGCCAGCACCAGCGACGAGCAGGAGGCGCTGGATGGCTTCGGCGACAATGGCGTGTTCACCGGCGTGCTGCTGGAGGGTCTCCGCGGCAAGGCCGATACGGTGGCCTCGGGCGACAACAGCGGCGCCGTCGACGTCTACGAGATCGCCCGGTTCACCAAGGCCCAGGTGCCGGCCGTGGTGCGCGACGTCGCACCCGGCCACAAGCAGGAGCCGGCGTTCCATTTCGAAGGATCGGACTTCTTCCCCATCAGCAGCGTGCGCCGAGACGCAACACCGCGTTAACCAGCACCGGCGCAAGATGGCGGAACCGCTCATCCGGAATGCCGCGCCATGTCCTTGCCGCGCCTGATTCTCGTCGTGCTGCTGTTGCTGGTGCCGGGCCTCGCCGTCGCCCAGGAGAGCGACGGCCTGAAGGAGGCCCGGGCCGAGCTGCAGCGGCTGACCCGCGAGGTCGACGTCGCGCGCGCCGACCACGACGCGCTCGGTGCCGCCATCAAGCGCGCCTCGAGCCTGCGCACCTGGGGCGGCAGCTGCGTCGCCGAGCGCCAGGCCGACATCGACCGGCTCGCCCAGGCGATCGCGGCGATCGGCGAGGCGGTGGTGGGCGAGAGCCGCGACATCGCGCGCCAGCGCAAGGAACTGCAGAACCAGAAGAGCCGCGCCGAGGCGCAAGCCGCCGAGTGCCGGCTGATCGCGGTGCAGGCCGAGGAGCAGGTCAACCGCTATACCGAGCGCCAGCAGAGCCTGCTCAAGGAGCGTCTGGCGCTGCGTGCAGGCGATCTGTTCACCGTCATCGCCGCCAATCTGGAGGATCCCAACGCCTGGATCACCGTGGCGCTGGACTTCACCGTCAATCAGGCCGGCTTCGACCGCTTCGGGCCGCGGCGGCTGTTCGTGTTGGGGCTGTTCGGCGGCCTCGGCCTGGCCGGCGGCATCCTGCTGCGGCGTCGCCTGCTGCAGGCCAGGGAGTCGGGCGGCGACGGCTTCGCGGCCCGGCTGGCACGCGCCGGCACCGCCGTCGCCGCCCGCCGCGGCCCGTCGCTCGGCCTGCTGCTCGGCCTGTCGGCCGCGCTCTACGCCACGCGCGAGGCCGAGGCGGGGGTTACCTTCGTCGCCATCGCCGTTCATGGCGTCACCGCCTTCGCCGTCGCGCTGGCCGCGCTGCGCGCCGTCCTGGCGCCGCCGGCGCCGGCGCGGCAGGTCACGGCGCTCGACGACAAGCTGGCCCGCGCGCTGGCCCGGCGGCTGGCGGCGCTCGGCACGCTGGTGCTGGTCGGGGTGCTGCTGTTCCTGAGCCCGCTGGCCTCCGCGCTGCCCGAGCATGTCGGGCTGCTGTCGCGGGCGGTCTTCATCGCCGCGCTGGTGGTGAATCTCGGCTGGATGATCGGGCTGGTCGGCCACATGCCGGCGCTGGCGCGCAGCGGCCGTTCGTTGCGTTTCGTGCTGCTGCTGGTGCTCGCCGGCGTGCTGCTGGCGGAGGCGCTGGGCTACCGCAACCTGTCGGAATACGTGCTGCTCGGCCTGCTGCAGAGCGGTCTGGTGGCCGCCGGGCTGTGGCTGGTGACGATGCTGGCCGCCGAACTGGTCGACGGCCTCGATTCCGGCCGCAGCCCCTGGCAGGCGGCGGTGCGCGAGCGGCTCGGCCTGGAGCCGGACGAGTCGTTCCCCGGCCTGGTGTGGCTGCGCTTCCTGCTCTCCGCGACGCTGTGGGGCGGCGCGGCGCTGCTGGCGATGCGCGCCTGGGGCCTGTCGGATGCCGGCACCGCGCTGGTCTTCCAGTACCTGCTCGACGGCTTCACCATCGGCGAGATGCGCATCGTCCCCAGCAAGGTGCTGACCGGCATCCTGGTGTTCTGGGTGGCGCTGACGCTGAGCCGCTGGCTGCGCGACTGGATCGAGGACAGCTGGCTGGCGCGCAGCCGCATGGACAGGGGCGCGCGCGAGGCGCTGGTCACCGTCTCGGGCTATGTCGGCTTCATCTTCGCGGTGCTGCTCGGTCTGTCGACGGCCGGCGTCGACTTCACCAACCTGGCGATCATCGCCAGCGCCCTGTCCGTCGGCATCGGCTTCGGCCTGCAGAACGTGGTCAGCAACTTCGTCGCCGGCATCATCCTGCTGTTCGAGCGCCCCATCAAGGCCGGCGACTGGGTGGTGGTCGGCAACACCGAGGGCTACGTCAAGAAGATCCGCGTGCGCGCCACCGAGATCCAGACCTTCGACCGCTCCGACGTCACGGTGCCGAATTCCGACTTCATCACCAACCAGGTCACCAACTGGACCCTGCGCGACCGCCACGGCCGCGCCCGGGTGCCGATCGGCGTCGCCTACGGCTCGGACACCGACCTGGTGCGCAAGGTGCTGCTGGAGGTCGCCAACGAGCATCCGGGCATCCTCAGGCACGGCAGCGTGACGCCGCCGGTGGTGCTGTTCCGGGCCTTCGGCGACAGCGCGCTGAATTTCGAGCTGCGCTTCATGCTCGCCAACGTCGAGGACCGGCTGCAGGTGATCTCGGACGTCAACTTCGCCATCGACAAGGCCTTCCGCGCCCACGGCATCTCGATTCCGTTCCCGCAGCGCGACCTGCACATCAAGTCGTGGCCCGAGCCGCCGCCGGCCCCGGGCAGGGCTCTCGCCGCCGAGGAGGAACTCGCCGACTAGCCGGAGGGCAAGACGGACGGTCGCGTCAAGCCGGCGTCGATGCCCCGTCGGGCGGCGCCGTCCGGATATGGGCGACGGCGGACTCGATGCTGCGCGCGTAGCGCACCACCGGCGGCTTGATGCCGAGCATGAACAGCGCCTTGCGCACGTCGCGCCGCGTTCCGGTCAGGATCACCCGGACGCCGCGCCGCAGCGCCTTGTGCGCCAGCACCTCGATGGTGTTGGCGCCGGTGGAATCGAGCAGCGGCACGGCGGCGAAGTCGATGATCAGCACCCGGTGGCTGTCGGCGATGCGATCGAGCACCGCGCCGATGGCGGCGGCGGCGCCGAAGAAGAAGGCCCCCGAAATGCGGTAGACCACGACGTCGGGGTCGCGCCCGGCCTCCGCGGCGTTCTGCAGCGTCACGCCGGTGGCGTCGGCGCGGTCCTCGGGCACCAGGGGCGTCTGGGCCTGGATCGCCGTGGTCTTCGACAGCCGGTGGATGAACAGCACCGATCCCAGCGCGATGCCGACGACGATCGCCTCGGTGAGGTCGCGGAACACGGTCAGGAGGAAGGTCGTCAGCAGCACGGCGGCGTCCTCGCGCGAGGCGCGCAGCAGCGCGGCGAAGGCGTGCTTCTCGACCATGTTCCAGGCCACCACCGCCAGCACGCCGGCCAGGCTGGCGAGCGGGATGTAGCTGGCGACCGGGGCGGCCAGCAACAGGAAGCCGAGCAGGAACAGCGAATGCAGCATGCCGGCGACCGGCCCGTGCGCGCCGGCGCGGACGTTGGTCGCGGTGCGGGCGATGGTGCCGGTGACGCAGATGCCGCCGAGCAGCCCGGAGGCGACGTTGGCGATGCCCTGGCCGACGAGCTCGCAGTTCGAGCGGTGGCGCCGCCCCGTCATGCCGTCCGCGACCACCGCCGAGAGCAGCGATTCGATGGCGCCGAGCAGCGCGAAGGCGACGGCGCTCGGCAGCACGGCCTGCAGCTTGGCGAGGCTGATCTCGGGCAAGGCCGGCACCGGCAGCGTGTCGGGGATGCCGCCGAAGCGGGTGCCGATCGTCTCGACCGGCAGCCCGAGCAGCGCCGTCGCCACGGCGCTGCCGGCCACCGCCAGCAGCAGGCCGGGCCAGTGCGGGCGCAGCCGCTTCAGGCCGGCGATCACCGCCACGGTCGCCAGCGCCAGGCCCAGGCTGGCCGGCTGCAGGCTTGGCAGGCCCGCCCACAGCACCGGCAGCTTGTCCAGCAGCGGTCCCGGCTCGGGCGCGGCCAGGGTCAGGCCGAGCAAATCCTTGATCTGGCTGGTGAAGATGATCACGGCGATGCCGGCGGTGAAGCCGACCGTCACCGGATAGGGCACGAACTTGACGTAGGTGCCCAGGCGCAAGAGGCCGATCGCCGCCAGCATGATCCCCGAGAGGATGGTGGCCAGGAACAGCCCGTCCATGCCGTGGGTCTGCACGGTGGCGGCGACCAGGACGATGAAGGCGCCGGCGGGCCCGCCGATCTGAAACCGGCTGCCGCCCAGGGCCGAAACCAAGAAGCCGCCGAAGATCGCGGCGTAGAGCCCCTGCGCCGGCGAAGCCCCGGAGGCGATCGCGATCGCCATCGACAGCGGCAGCGCGACGATGGCCACCGTCAACCCGGCGACGGCATCGGCCTTGAGGTGCGACAGGCGGTAGCCTTCGCGCAGCACGGTGACCAGCTTCGGCGTGAACAACTGCGCGAAATCGTCCGTCGGCCCGCCGGCCGCGGCAGTCCGGGAGGTCATTTCGGTTCCTTGAGCCGCACGCCGCGTCCGGTCGCCCGGCTGGGCGCGTTCTCGGCGATCAGTTCGATGCCGGAGCGGTCGAGGGCCTCGACGACCTTGGTGAGGGTCTCGATCACCCCGCGCACGACGCCGGGGCTGGCCTCCATGCGCTGGATGGTCGGCAGCGACACGCCGGCCATCTCGGCAAGCGTTCTTTGGTCGATGCCGAGCAGCGCGCGCGCGGCCTTCAATTGTGCGGCGGTCAACATTCTCGATTCCACGGAGAAGCTTGGTAGTTAAACGCTAAGCCGTGGAAACTGATGCGTCAAGCATCCAAACTGCGATGTGAGCCGGGACACCGCCCGCAAAGATCCCGTGCGAATGCGGGTCCTTCCGGGCCGAGGATGGCCAATCGGCCTGCCCGCCCGTTGCCGGGCGGCGTGGGCGACCCCAAGCTTCCCCCGATGGCAGGACAAGACGACAGGGCCGAATGGGCGCGGCTGATGGCCGCCGCCCAGGACGGCGATTCCGAAAGCTACCGCCGGCTGATCGACGAACTCGCCCCGGTGCTGCGCCGCATCGCCGGCGCGCGCTGGCAGGGCACCGCGGAGGAGGTCGAGGACGTCGTCCAGGACGTGCTGCTGTCGCTGCACGCGGTGCGCCACACCTATGACCCGGCGCGGCCGTTCCTGCCGTGGCTGATGGCGATCGCGCGCCACCGCGTCGCCGACGCGGCGCGCCGGGGCGAGCGCCGCTCGGAGGAGATGCCGGTCGACAATCTCGAGGAAAGGTTCGGCGACCTCTCCGTGGATTCCGGGCTCGACGGGCTGGCGGACAGGGACGCGCTGCGAAAGGCCGTCGACGAGCTGCCGCCGGGTCAGCGCAAGGCGGTCGAGACCCTGAAGCTCCGGGAGATGTCGCTGAAAGAGGCCGCCTCGGCCACCGGGATGAGCGTGGCGGCCCTGAAGGTGGCGGCGCATCGGGCGGTCAGGACCCTGAGGGCGGCGATGCGCGACGACGAGGATTGACGGACGGGGCCGTGCCTGCCCGAACCACCTCCCGCCGTGGCGGGAGGGGCTCGGCGGCGGTCACTCCGGAAAGGCCGGCACGTAGCGGCCCTCGTCGTAGAAGTAGTCGATCATGCCGTCGCCGTCGTGATCGGCCAGGGCCCTGTCGGTCCGAGGCTCGTCCATCTCCGGCAGAAGGGCGCGTTCGCGTTCGGGGATGCCGCGTTCCACAGCGCCACGCTCCAGCCGCTCCGGCGGCGTGGTGCGCGGGAAGGCCGGCACGTAGACGCCCTGGTCGTAGTAGTAGCCGGGGCGATCGACCGTCGACTCCAGGGCCTGGGCGCCGCCGGCGGCGAGGCCGAGACCGGCGAGGGCGGCGAGGGTCGGGATCATCAAGCGATTCATGGCAACCTCCTGAAATGGTTCGTTGCCCTGGTTTCGCATGAGGCCCCGAGGACGTTACGTCGCCTCACGGACTCGTGAACGTGGTGGTGCGGCGACGCCGGGGTCAGCCGGGCACCAGCGCGCGGCCGGCACGCTGCTTGGCCTCGATCTCCATGCAGGTGCGCCGAAGCGCCCGGTAGCGCTCGGCAAGGCCGGGATGAACGGTGCCGGCGGCGGTCAGCCTGGGGTCCGTCATCGCCACCCGGCGCCACAGATCGACCGCCTCGCGCGGCCGGAAGCCGGCGCGGGCGACCAGATAGAGCCCGACATGGTCGGCCTGGCGTTCCTCGTCGCGCACCGAGCCCCCGCCGAGCGAGATCGCGCTCTCGCCGCCGCCGGCATGGCCGAGCAGCAGATGCGCGAGCTCATGGCCGATCACCAGCGCCAGTTGGTCGTCGCTCGCCAGGTCGACGAGCGCCCGCGACACCGTGATCCGGCCGGCGCGGGCATGCGCGTTGAGGCCGCGGCCGTTCTCGAACCCGACCGCCGGGCGGCAGTCGATGTCGTAACCGCGGCAAAGCGGCGCCACGGCCGCGAACAGACGCTCGCTGACGCGGGCGATGCGCTGGCGCCGCTCGGCGTCGCCGGCGCGCACATGCTGAAGCAGCGTGCCCGGGCCCGGGGCGGCCTGCGCCGCCGGCGCGGCTGCCTGGGCCGGGGCCGAAACGCCCAAGGTCGCGGCCAAGCCGCATGCCAGAAGAAACCTGCGGAAGAAGACGTTGTCCAAACCTACCCTCTCTTCTTTGCGCCGGCCGCAATGCGCGGCCGCCGTATTCCCACCAGTTAGCTATATGCCCATGGAAAAATTAAGGCCAACCTGCGCGCACCGGCCTTTATTGCTGTCCGCTTCCCCATTTGCGTCCCATCCGGCCATCAAAGATGTCGGATTCGGGGCGCCTATGTTTTTTCATCCTGTTTTGATGCTGCTGCTGACACCTCGATGAAGGGCTTCGGCGAACTTGTTCCTGCGCAACGGGCGCAAACAGCCAAGCAACGGAGAGACAGTCATGAACCGTAATCTCGTGCAAGCCTTCGCCGCCGCCATCCTCGTGGCGAATTCCGGCCACGCCCTGGCCGAAAGCACCGTCGCCGGGTCCGATCTCTACTACGACGAGGGCGTCTGGGTGTCGGCCCATGTCGACGGCGTGCCGCCCGGCCGGGAAATGGCCGACCACCGCCGCTACTTCGTGGCGCCGGCGGCCGAGACCCCGGGACAGGAGCCCGAGGTCTTCTCCAGCGTCGCGTCGATCGACAGGTACTATGACGAGGGGAGCTACGTCCTGAAGACCTTGGACTAGCCGGCGACGACATCGCGAGAACGGCCCGACGCAAGCGTCGGGCCGTTCGAGTGACTCCTGTTCGATGCGCGGAAGCGACGGCGTCGTCACGCGAGCGGCGGCCGCGAAAAGGCAGGCCCGCGCCGTGGGACGGCGCGGGCCTGCCGGTCGGGTGTGATCACTCCGTCGTCGCGACGGGAAGCGGGCGCAGGTCCATCATGCCCTCGAACACCAGTCCGTCGTGCTCGTAGACCTGCAGGTACGGCCGGTGGGGGCCCTCGGACAGATCGGGGAAGACGCGCACGGCGGCGATGCGCCGCGGGGCGGTCATGTGGCCGTTGGGCAGCCGGATGTCGCGATCCATCGTCTGTCTCCCTCACGAGCGGCCGGCGGCGCCGTGGCGGACGGCGCGGTCGATGTCGCCTCGGCTCAGGCCGATGTCCTTCAGCGCGCGGTCGTCGAGGCCGCGCAGCAGCGCCATGGCGCGGCGGTCGCGATGCCGCTTGGCGGCGGCGGCCGCGAGGTGGCGGACGAATTCGCCCATGCGGTGCAGGCGGTCCGGGCGCCGCGGCGCCTCGGCGGGGGGCCAGATCTGCAGATGATCGGTCATGGTCGTCTCCTGTCGTTCGGTTGCGATGGCCACACCCTGCGCCCGGCCGGTCAGCCCCCTGTCATCGGCGGCGTCAACGAAGCATGAAAAACGCCGTCGCGGCCGATTTGCCGCCGGCGGCGATTTGATCCGGGCCTGACCCCGGGCCTGAGAGCCGCCTGACATCGCCCTCCTAAGGTCCGCCGTGCCGGCAACGAAGCCGGCGGAGCGAGGAGGAGACCATGCTGGATAGACGCACCGCCGCGGGAGCGGCCTGGGGATCGGCGGCGGCGTTGCTGACCGCCGGCTGGTGGGTGATGACGCGCCAGGGGGTGACCACGGCGATGGACCCTTACGACAGCGCCGCGCTACGCTTCGCGGTTTCCGGAGCGCTGCTCGCCCCGGTGCTGTGGCGCCGCCGCCAGGCGCTCGCCGCCGTGCCGGCGCCGCTGTTGGCGGTGATGGCGCTTTGCGCCGGCGCGCCCTATTCGCTGCTCGTCGCCGGCGGGCTGCGGCTGGCCGAGGCCGGCAATGGCGGCGCGCTGGTCTCGGGCGCGCTGCCGCTGTTCACCACCCTGCTTTCGGTGCTGGTGCTGCGCGAGACGGTGGCGGCCGGCCGCTGGATCGGGCTGGCGGTCATCCTCGCCGGCATGCTCGGCCTCGCCGGCGCCGCCGCGAGCGCAGCCGCGTCGCTGCCGCTGTTCCTGACCGCCGGGCTGATGTGGGCCGGCTTCACGGTGACGCTGCGACTGTCGCGTTTGCCGGTCGACGCCGCCATCGCCGTGGTGAGCGTCGCCTCGGCCGCCCTCTACCTGCCCGGCTATCTTCTGATCGGCGCCGACACGGTGGCGCTCGACGCGCGGACGCTGCCGCACGCCCTCTACCAGGGCGTGGTCTCGGCGATCGTCGCCGTCTACTGCTTCGGTCGCGCGGTGCAGGCGCTGGGTGCCGCGCGCGCGGCGCTGTTCGGGGCGGTGGTGCCGGTGCTCGCCAACCTGCTCGGCGCCGTGCTGCTCGGCGAGGTGCCCACGGGCTCCGAAACCGCGGCGGTGGCGACGATCGCCGTCGGCGCCGGACTTGCCTCGGGCGGGTTACGGCTGCCGGGGAGAGCCGCCAACCCACTCTGAATGCAAGATATTTCCGGGAGGGCGCATACGCCTATGGTGGTTTAAGCGAATGATAATCTTGCGCATCTCTGCGCGATCTGCGATCCCGTGACCTCTTCGTCACGTCAGCGTCCCGGCCACCGAGCGTGGCGATGCCAACGCGCGGCGGCTCGGCGGCGAGGAGCCTGTCCGATGCCAGAGACCATCCCGAGCCTGACTTTGCGCCTGCTGGGTCCGCTCGATCTCGGCGGCGCGCGCCTGCCGACCCGAAAGGCCGAGGTGCTGGTCGCCTATTTGGCCCTGGGCGCCGGCCGGGCGCATCGCCGCGACAGCCTGCTCGGGCTGTTGTGGGAGGACCGCGCCGAGAAGCAGGCCCGCCACAGCCTGAGCCAGACCCTGTTCTCGATCCGCAAGGCGTTGGGCGAGGAGGCCGGCGCCTGCCTGGCCATCGACGGCGATACCGTCACCTTCCTGCCCGAGCACGCCGCCGTCGACGCCCTTGATTTCGAGCGTCTGGCGGCGCTCGAGGACCGGGCGACGCTTTCGCAGGCGGCGGGGCTGTACCGCGGCGAGCTGCTGCAGGGCATCAATCTGCGCGAGGCGGCGGTGCAGGACTGGCTGGCGGCCGAGCGCACCCGCTACAAGGAGCTGGCGCTGTCGGTGCTGGCCCGTTCCGCCGCCCTGCGCGAACGCGACGGCGATCTCGACGGCGCCGTCCACGACGCGGTGCGCCTGGTGGCGCTCGATCCCCTGCAGGAAAGCGGCCATCGCACGCTGATGCGCCTGTACGCCGCCCAGGGCCGGCCGGCCGCCGCGCTGCGCCAGTTCGAGCGTTGCGCCGCCATCCTGAAGCGCGAACTCGACGAGGAGCCGGAGCCCGAAACCCGCCAGCTTCATGCCGAGATCGGCCGCCGCCGGCGCAGCGCGCAGGCCGTGGTGCCGAAGCCGGCCGAAACGCCCAGTCCCGTCGTCCGGCCGCCGGCGCCGCCGCCGCCGCGTTGCGCCACGCCGCTCGGCCGCGAGGGCGAGCTGGAGAAGCTGGAGCTGTGGCTGGCCGACGTCATGGCCAGCCGCCGCCGGGTTGTGTTCGTCACCGGGTCGGCCGGCATCGGCAAGACGACCCTGGTCGACGCCTTCCTCGGCCGCGCCGCCGAGCGCGCCCGGGTGATGATCGGCCGCGGCCAGTGCATCGATCATCGCGGCGCCAGCGAGCCGTTCATGCCGGTGCTCGACGCGCTCGGCGGCCTGTGCCGGACCGAGTCCCAGATGCGGGCGGCGCTGGCCGCCCACGCGCCGAGCTGGCTGGCGCAGCTGCCTGGACTGGCGGCGCAGGAGCCCCCGGGCGGCTTCGGCACCCGCGAGCGCATGCTGCGCGAACTGCTCGACGCGCTCGAGGCGGCGGCCGGGCAGGCGCCGCTGCTGCTGGTGATCGAGGATCTGCACTGGAGCGACGCCTCGACCCTGGACCTGATCGACGGCATCGCCCGCCGCCGCGCGCCGGTGCCGCTGATGGTGCTGGCGACCTGCCGCGATCCCGAGGCGGCGGCGACGCCGCGCGGGGTCTTCGACCTGACCCGCACGCTCGCCTACCGCAGCCTCGCGTCGATGCTGCCGCTGGCGCCGTTGGGCACCGACGCCGTCGAGCGCTGCCTGGCCGAGCGCTTCCCCGGCGCCGCGCCGCCGGACGGGCTTGCGGCGGCGCTGGCGCGGCGCGGCGGCGGCAATCCGCTGTTCATGTTCAACCTGCTCGACTGGTGGATCGACCGCGGTCTGCTGGTCCGGGAGGACAGGGCGCTGACGCTGCCCGATCCTGCGGCCCTGGAGACCGGGGTGCCGGAGAGCCTCGGATTCCTGGTCGGCCAGCAGCTGGAGGCGCTCGATCCCGGGCAGCGGGCGGCCCTGGAAGCGGCGGCGGTCGCCGGCGACACCGTCGCCGCGGCTTGCGTCGCGGCGGCGCTCGACGTGACCGACGAGACGGCCGAGGCCGTGCTGGGCGGCCTCGCGCGCGACAGCAGTTTCGTGACCGCCGCCGCGCCCGCGAGCTGGCCGGACGGCACCGAGACCGCCCGCTTCGCGTTCATCCACCAGCTCTACCGCGAATGCATCTACGAGCGGCTGGCCCCGGCGTCGCGGCGCCGGCTGCACGGCGCCATCGGCGAGCGTCTGGAACGTGCCTTCGCCGACGGCGAGGCGCCGGCGGCCGAGCTGGCGATGCATTTCGTCGCCGCCCGCGACAGCCGCCGCGCCTTGCGCTACCTCGAACTGGCGGCGGCGCAGGCGCTGCGGCGCAGCGCCCACCGCGAGGCCGTGGACCTGCTCGACCGCGCCATGGCGCTGCTGCCCTCGCTCGAGCCGCGCGACAGGACCGCGCGCGAGGCGCGGCTCCAAGGCATGCGCGGCCCGGCCCTGGTTGCGACGCGCGGCTTCTCCGACCCCGAGCCCGAGGCGGCGTTCCGCCGCGCCTGCGAGCTCAGCCGCGAGATCGACGACCGCGAGGGCGTCTCGTCGGCGCTGTTCGGCCTCGCGGCGCTGATGGAATTCCGCGGCGACTACCGCACCACCCAGGCGCTGCTGACGGAGCGCCGGGCGCTGCTCGAGGACCGTTGCGACAGCGCGGTCGCGGTCTCGGCCTGCGAGCTGATGGCATGCTCGACCTTCCACAACGCGCGCTTCGCCGAGTCGATCATGGAAGCCGACCAGGCCATCGCCGGTTACGTCGCCCAGCGCGACATGCAGCTGGTCGCCTTCCTGGGCGAGAACCCGCTGGTGTCGTGCCATTGCTGGGCCGGCCGCGCCCTGTGGTTCCTGGGACGGCCCGATGACGCGGTGGCGCGGCTCGAGCAGGCCTTGCGCGCCGCCGAGGACGCCGACCATTCCTTCGCGCGCGCCCTGGCCCACGAGCACATGGCGCGGCTGCGCGAGCACCGGGACGAGCCGACGCTGGCGCGCGACCACGCCGAGCAGGCGATCGTGCTGGGCGAGGCCTACGGGTTCCCCTACCGCGTCGCCTCGGGCCTGGTGATGCGCGGCTGGGCGCGCGCCGTGCTCGGCGATCCGGCCGAGGGAGTCGCCGACATCGAACGCGGGCTCGCCGGCTGCCGCGCCTTGGGCGCGGTGCTCGAATACCCGTACTACCTGGCCTTGCTGGCCAAGGCCCATGTCGCGGCCGGCCGGCCGTCGGCGGCCATGGCGGTGCTCGAGGAGGCGTTGGCGCAGGCGCGCGTGCGCGACGGCTTCTTCTACGAGGCGGAAATCCTGCGCTTGATCGCCCAGCTCCGCCTGCCCGACGACGAGGCCGGGGGCGAACAGGCGCTGCGCTCGGCTCTGTCGGTGGCGCGGGCCAATGGCGGCATCGCCAGCGAGACCCGCGCCGCCGTCGACCTCGCCCGGCTGTGGCTGCGGCGCGATCGACCGGCCGAAGCCGAGCAGGTGCTGCGCGGCCTGAACCCGCCCCTGAACGAGCGGCCTCCATCCCCGGCCGTCGCCGCGGCGGCCGAGCTGCTGGCCGGCCTCGCCAAGCCGATGCCGGTCCAGCAGGTGCGGTTCTGCAGCGCCGTCGACGGCGCCTGCATCGCCTACAGCGAGACCGGAGCCGGGTTGCCGCTGGTCAAGGCCGGCAATTGGCTGACCCATCTCGAGCACGACTGGAACAGCCCGATCTGGCGGCCGCTGTTCGAGGAGCTGGCGAGCACCAACCGGCTGGTCCGCTACGATCCGCGCGGCACCGGGCTGTCCGACTGGGATCCGCCGGAGATTTCGTTCGACCGCTGGGTCGACGACCTCGCCGCCGTCGTCGATGCCGCCGGGCTGGAACGCTTCGCCCTGCTCGGCATCTCGCAGGGGGCGGCGGTGTCGATCGCCTATGCCGTGCGCCATCCCGAGCGGGTCAGCCATCTCGTGCTGTTCGGCGGCTACAGCCGCGGCCGGCTGCGCCGTGGCGAACCCGGCGCGGCCGCCTTCGAGGAGGCGCTCAACACCCTGATCCGCGAGGGCTGGGGCCAGGACCACGCAGGGTTCCGGCAGATGTTCTGCGCCCTCTACCTGCCCGAGGGCAACGCCGAGCAGATCGGCTGGTTCACCGAGCTGCAGCGGGTCTCGGCGACCCCGGCCACCGCGGTGCGGGTGCGTCAGGCCTGCGGCAGCTGCGACGTGTCGCCGCTGCTGCCGCAGGTGCGGGCGCCGACCCTGGTGCTGCACGCCCGCCGCGACGCCGTGGTGCCGTTCGCGGAAGGCCGGCTGATGGCGGCGCGCATTCCAGGCGCCCGCTTCGTCCAGCTCGACGGGTGCAATCACCTGATGCTGCCCGACGAGTCGGAGTGGCCGCGCATGCTCGCCGAGATCCGGCGGTTCCTGGCCCAGCCGGAGGCGCCTAGGCCGCCGGCTCCAGGGCAGGTCGAGCGCCGGCGATGGCCTCGACCTCGGCCTTCATCGCCCGGTTCAGGCCCTGGTGCAGCGCCTTGAGCCGCTCCAGATCCCAGTCGAAGGAGGCGATGGCGTCGGTGACGTCGAACAGCGGGCGCGAGAGCGCGTCGCGGATCTCGGCGTAGCGGGCGAAGGCCGCCGGCGTGCCCTCGGCCGCCGCCGCCGCCAGCAGTTCGGCGTCGCGCAGGGCGTCGGTGATGCCGTGCGCCGTCAACGGGTCCTTGAAGTAGCCGGCGTCGCCGACCAACGCCCAGCCGGGACCCCACGGCCGCCGCAGGAATCCTTTGCGCCCGGCGAACATCCACGGCCGGCGGTCGGCCGTCGACGTTCCGAGGCGCGCCGCGAGGTCGGGCCAGGCCTCGGCGACGATGGCGCGCAACGCCGACTCGGGATCGCCGGCCAGCCCATGCAGGCGCTCGGGCGGCATCGCCAGGAAGACGCAGTGGCGGCCGGCGTTGGTCGGGATCACGCCGGCGCCCAGCCCGGGCCGGTAGTGCCAGTGGTAGCCGTCCTCGGCGATGCCCGGCCAATAGCCGAAAATCACCGCCGTCGCGTGCCGGCCCCGGCGCAGCACCGGCGCGTCGGCCAGGCGCGCCACCGCCGAGCCGAGGCCGTCGGCGCCGACCACCAGGTCGGCGGCGATCTCGAAGCGCCGGCCGGCGTGATCGTAGCCGGCGACGCCGCGCACCCGGCCGTCGTCGCCGCGGAGCAGCTCGGTGACCGCGTGACGGTGGCGGATTTCGGCGCCGGCTTCCCGGGCGGCGTCGACCAGCGCGGCGTCGAGAACGCCGCGGCGCGGAGCGTAAAGCGCGTCGACGCCGTGACCGGGCCGGATGTCGACCCGGATGGTCTCGTCGCCGTAATGGAAGCTGGTGGCGCGGACGGCCGGGGTGACTGCGGCGATCCTCGGCAGCACGCCCCAGCGATGAAGCTGCAGCACGGCGCCGCGCATCAGGGCGTGCGTGGACAGGGTCTCGGTGCCGTACGCGCCCTTGTCGAGCGCCAGCACGCGCATGCCGCGCCGCGCCATTTCCAGGGCCGTCGCGGCGCCGGCGCAGCGGGCGCCGACCACGATCGCGTCGAATCGAGTCTCGGACGACATGGCGGGTTCCTTTCGTGTCAGGCGGCGGCGCGCGCCGCCAGGTGGTCATGCAGGTGGACGGCCAGTTCCTCGGCGTCGGCGCCGACCCCGTCGATGAAGGTCGAGTTGCGCCGGCGCAGCAGCGGCAGTCCCAGCACGTACAGGCCCGGCGCCGGCGTCACGCCGCCGCGGTGGACGATCTCGCCGGCCGCGTCGAGCACCGGCACCCGCAGCCAGTCGTAGGCCCGGCGGTAGCCGACCGCCCAGACGACGGTGCGGATGGCCTCGGCGCGCAGGTCGATGGCGGCGGGGGGCGGCGGCAGGGCGAGCGGGCGGCGCGCCTCGGGGTCGACCGGCGCGTCGAGGCCGGCAACGGCGTCGACGCGGTCGAGCACCCGCTCCAGGCGCCGCTGGGCGGCGGCGACATTGGCGTCGAGGTCGTCGCGGAACCGCAGCCGGGCACCGTCCGCGTCCTCCAGGCGGCCGGTCACGCGCACGCCCTGCGCGTGCAGGCTGCCGAGATCGATGCCGGGGGCGTGGCGACCGACGAGCTGGAACGACGGCTGCCGCCGCGCCGGCTCGGCGAGCCGCTCGGCCGGTTCGGCCAGGATGCCGGCGCGGTCCAGCCACCACAGCACGTCGCGACCGCGATAGCGCCGGGGCAGGCGGGTGTGGCGGCCGGCCGACAAGGTGACCGGGCGGCCCGAGCGTTGGATCTCCTCGGCGATCTGCACGCCCGACGCCCCGGCGCCGACCACCAGCACGCCGCCCTCCGGCAGCAGTTCCGGGCTGCGGTAGGTGGCCGGTGTCAGTTGCAGGACGTCGGACGGCAGCCGGCGCGCCAAGCCGGGCACCGCCGGCCGGTCGCAGTAGCCGGTGGCCAGCACCACCGCCCGTGCCGTCCAGCTGCCGTCGGTCGTTGCCAGGCGATAGCCGTCGCCGTCGCGCTCCAGCGACCGCACGGCGACGCCTTCGCGCACCGGAGCGGCGGCGGCGTAGCCGGCGAGCAGGGCGACGACGTCGGGCATCGCCATGTAGCCGTCGGGATCGGCGCCGCGATAGGCGAAGCCCGGCAGCCGGGTCATCCAGTTCGGCGTCAGCAGGCGCAGCGTGTCCCGGCGCTCCGCGCGCCAGCGCTGGCCGACGCGGCCGCGCTCGAGGACCACGTGCTCGATGCCGCGCCGGCCCAGGCAATGGCTCATGGCGAGTCCGGCCTGGCCGGCGCCGATGATGACTGCGTCGCAACGTCGCATGTCCGATCTCCGGGGAAAGGCCCCGCCGGCCGGGCCGGCGGGGCGGAATGGATCAGGCCTCGGCCGTGACGCTGACGGGCACCCCGTTGCGCAGGACGTCGAACACGGCCGAGCGGGCGCGCGACTGCTCGACGATCTGCCGCAGCGTTTCCTCGGGCGCGTCGCCCTTGATCCGGAAGGTGATGCGGATGCCCTCGTAGCCGTTGCGCACCATGTCGGAGATGCCGAGGATGCCGCGCAGGTCGATGTCGCCCTCGATGCGCGATTCGACGCTCTCCAGCGTGACGCCCCGGGCCGCCGCGACGTTGGCGATGCCGGCGGTCAGGCAGGCCGCCAGCGCGTGCAGCAGGTATTCGACCGGCGTCGGGCCGTCGTCGCCGCCGCACAGCACGCCGGGATGATCGGCGTCGGCGGTGTAGGCCTGCTTGTGCACGTGCTCGCCGCCGGCCCCCGAGAAGCCCGACATCGTGCTGCGGCTGTGGGTGCCGCCCATCCAGCGGCTCTGGGCCCGGAACTGGAACTTCGCGAGTTCGGGCTGGCCGGCGACCGCGTTTATGGTCGCGAACAGGGTGGGCGTGTCGACGCCGTTGCGGGGCTGCGGCGGCTGCTTGACGGTGGCGGTCTGGACGGTGGTGTTCATTGCGGGCCTCCTGTTTGATGAAGGCCGGGCGCCTTGCCCGGCTGACGGCGCCAGGAGTACCCGCCCGGCGTCATCGCCCGATCAGGGCGGCGATCAAACGAGGCTCAAAACGACATCGGCCGGCCGCACGGCGATTTGACGCGACACGCGTTCGGGTATGCCGGGGATCTTCCGAGACCCCGGTAATGATCCCCGGACGGCCCGCGAATAACCAATCGAGGCCATTGAAGAGAGGAGGCTGAGATGAGGAAGCTGATGATGCTGACCGTCGCCGCGATCGGCCTTGGCCTCGCCGCTGGAGCGGTCGCCGCCGAGCCGTACCACACCACGGCCCAGGAGGGGTGCTACTACGACGAGGGCGTGTACGTCCCGACGATGCCGTGGACGGAGGAGAAGATCGGAGCCGAGCGGGCGTTGCTGCCCGAGCCCGACGAGATGATCAAGGAGCGCGAAACCCCGAGCATCGCCGAGGTGGACCGCGATGGCGATCGTCTGCCGGACTTCTTCAACGACGAGGGCGTCCTGATGCCGGTCTGGCGTTAGGCGCCGGCGACGATGGGGCCTCCCTCCGGAGGCCCCTTCGCCGTCAGGGGCTCATTCTGTCGCGCAGCTTCTTCACCGCCCGATGCGCCGAGACCCGCAAGGTGGCCGCGTTGATCCCCGTCATGGCGGCCGCGTGCTCCGCCGACAGTTCCCGGATCCTCAGCAGCTCGACCGCCAGCCTCTGGTGCGGCGGCAGGCCGGCCAGCGCCTTGCGCAGCACCGGGTAGTCGATCTGGCCGTCGGGCATCGGGGCGGCGGCTTCGGTCAAGCTGTCGAGCCTGTCCATCGGCAGTTCCCGGGTCGCGTGGCCGGCGTTGTGGCGGGCGATGTCGGCCAGCCGGTGGCTGAAGATGCCCATCAGCCAGGGCATGAACGGCCTGTCCGGGTCGTAGTCCATGCGTGTCTCGTGCAGCGACATCAGCACGTCCTGGACCAGATCCTCGGCATCGGCGGCCGAATTGCGCCAGCGCCGGCGGGCGAGACGCAGCAGCAGCGGTTCGAGCTCGTGCAGCAGGCGGTCGTAGGCGGCCTGGTCCCCATGCTGGGCGCTCGCCATCAGCGCCCGCCACGTCTCTGGCTGGATGGTCGGCACGGCGTTCCTCGCCGACGGCTTCATGTCGTCCGATCCTAGGCCGATGGCGCGACGGCCGGACTAATCTGGATCAGGCCGCACCGATGCGCCGGCGCCCGCGTTCCTTTTGGCGCCGCGCCGGGCTACTCTACGCCCGGGCCGACGGGACGAGGACATGACGATGAAATCCGAAAAGGAGCGCTGGGACGAGCGGTTCGCGGCCGAGGATTACGTGTTCGGCACCGCCCCGAACGCGTTCCTGGCGCGCCAGCGGCCGCTGCTGCCGCCCGCGGGCAGGGCGCTGGCGGTCGCCGACGGCGAGGGGCGCAACGGCGTCTGGCTGGCCGAGCAGGGCCTCGACGTCCTGTCGGTCGACGTGTCGGCCGTCGCGCTCGGCAAGGCGCGGCGACTGGCGGCCGAGCGCGGCGTCGCGATCCGGACCGAGCAGGCCGACCTGAGCGCCTGGGACTGGCCGTCCGAGCGTTTCGACGTCGTCGCCGCCATCTTCATCCAGTTCGCGCCGCCCGGGATTCGCGCGTCCATCTTCCGCGGCCTCGTCGGCAGCCTGCGGCCGGGCGGACTCCTGCTGCTGCAGGGCTACCGCCGCGAGCAGCTCGCCTACGGCACCGGCGGTCCGCCGCACGCCGAGAACATGTACTCCGCCGCGATGCTCCGCGAGGCATTCCGCGATCTGACGATCCTGCACCTCGACGAGCACGACTCGGAGATCGCCGAGGGCAAGGGGCATCACGGCATGTCGGCGTTGGTGGACCTGGTCGCCCGCAGGCCGGGCGCGGCGCACGACCGCTGACGGAGCCCCGCGTGCCCGCTTCATCCGTTCCGCCCTATCTGTCGGCGTTCTCGCTCGAAGGGAAGGTGGCGCTGGTCACCGGCTCGGGCCGCGGCCTGGGGCTGGAGATCGCCCGTGCGCTGGCCGGGGCCGGCGCGCATGTGCTGCTGAACGGGCGCGACGCGGCGCGGCTCGACGCCGAGGCCGCGGCGATCCGCGCCGCCGGCGGCGCCGCCTCGGTGCTGGCGTTCGACGTCGCCGACCGCGCGGCCGTCCCCGAGGCCTTCGCCCGGATCGCGACCGGTTTCGGCCGGCTCGACGTGCTGGTGCAGAATGTCGGCCAGCGCAACCGCAAGCCGCTGGTCGAGTTCTCGGACGCCGAGATCGACGCGCTGCTGAACGTCGACCTCGCCGCGGCGCTGGTGCTGGCGCGCGAGGCGGCGCGGCTGATGCTGCCGCGGCGGGACGGCCGGCTGATCACCGTCACCTCGGTCGCCGGGCACATCGCCCGGGCCAACGACGCGGTCTACACCGCGGCCAAGGCGGGGCTGACCGGAATGACGCGGGCGCTGGCCGCCGAATACGGGCCCGCCGGCATCACCAGCAACGCCATCGCCCCCGGCTTCTTCGCGACGGAAGCCAATGCCGCCATCTTCGGCGACCCGCAAGCCGCCGCCTATTTCGAGCGCCGCACGGCGTCGGGCCGCTGGGGACGCCCGGAAGAGGTCGCCGGCGCCGCCGTGTTCCTGGCTTCGGGCGCGGCGTCCTACGTCAACGGCCACGTCCTGGTCGTCGACGGCGGCGCCACCATCCTGATGTAAGTCGCGCTACTGCAGCAGGTTGTTGACGGCGGCGATGTCGGTGTCGGCGAGGTTGCCGGCGGCCTGCTTCAGGCGCAGCGAATCGAGCAGGTACTCGTAGCGGGCCTGGGCGAGGTCGCGGCGCGCCTGGTGCAGGTCGCGCTCGGCGTCGAGCACGGCCACCAGCGTGAACAGGCCGGCGCGGAAGCCCTCGCGCTTGGCCTCGCGCGCCAGCTCCTGCGCTTCGACCGCCTGGCGGCTGGCCTTGACGCGGCTGATCGCGCTCAGCACGCCGCGGTAGCTGTCGGCGGCCTGGCGGACGGCGGCGCGGCGGGCGGCCTCGAGGTCCATCTCCGCCTTGGCCAGCATCTGCTGCGCCTGGCGGGTCCGGGAGTTGACGGCGCCGCCGGAGAAGATCGGCACTTCGAGCTGCAGCATCAGGTCGGTGGTCTCGATCTCGCTGCCGCCGCCGAACAGCGAGCCGCCGGCGTCGCGGCTGTTGCGGCGGGCGACGAAGTCCAGCGTCGGGGCATGCCCGGCGCGCTCGCGGCTGACCTCCTCGCGCGCCGCGTCGACGATGCGCTGCTGCGCGATGACCTCGGGATTGCGGGTCGCGGCGGCATGGCGCCATGCCTCGGGGTCGGCCGGGTCGGGGGCGACCAGGGGCAAGGCCTGGCGCAGCGTCGCGACCTCCTCGGTCAGGTCCTGCCCGATCACCTCGGCCAGCGCCTGTTTGGCGTCCTCGAGCATCCGCTCGGCCTCGACCACCGAGGCCAGCACCGAGGCCAGCCGCGCCTGCGCGTCGCGCAGGTCGGTGCGGGCGACCAGCCCGCCGGCGTGCTTGGTCTCGATCAGGCGGGTGTTCTGTTCGACCGCCTCGCGTTCGGCGCGGGTGAACTCCAGTTCGTCGCGGGTCTGCAGGACGGCGAAATACAACTCGGCGACGCGCGCCATCAGTTCGAGTTCGGCGGCCCGGTACTCGTACTCGGCCGCCTCGGCGCGCGCGCTGGCGCGGCGGTAGTCGTAGATGTTCTCCAGCCGGAAGATCGGCTGGGTCAGCCGCAGCGTCCAGTCGGTGACCCAGAACTCGGCGTCGGGGTCCGAGTAGACCGCCACGTCGGTGCTGATCACCTCCTGGTGGCTTTTGTACCGCTGCATCTCGAAACCGATCTGCGGCATGTAGGCGGCGCCGGCCTGATAGCGGTCCTCGGCATAGGCTTCGCGCTGGTACATCTGGCCGCGGAGCTGGGGATCGCGCTCGGCGGCCAGACGGTAGATCTCCATCAGGTCGGCCGCCGCCGCCACGCCGGGCCAGCCCAGCAGCGCCGTCGCCAGCGCCAGCGAGCGCAGGCGGGGGCTCAAGGCTTCGGCTCCAGCAGCGATGCCGGCAGCACGTCGGCCGGATCGGTCTTGAACGTGAGCTGCGTCACCACCCAGCGACCGCCGCCGGAATACGCCGTGAAGCGGGCGAACAGCGGGCAGTCGGCGTAGTCGATCTGCAGGTAGAGGATGCGGGTCGTCTCGCTCAGGCGCGTCTCGCCAAGGCCGCGCCAGCCGGAATAACCGCCGCAGACCTGCTCGATGCGTTGCAGTTGGGCGGTGAGCTGGCCGAGATCGGTCAGCCGGTTCAGCGGGCTGTCCTTCAGCCAGCCCCGCAACGCCTCGGCCGCGCCGTCGCCGCGCCGGGCATAGGCATCGAAGCCCTCGATCACCGGCGGCGGCAGGTCGGCGGCCGAGCCCGCCGCGGCGAACGTCAGGGTTGATGCAACGGCCGCGACGCCGGCGAGCAGCAATCTCAACTCACACCCCCAACAAACTTCGCCAGCATTCTAACGCGAAACGGACGGGTGGCAAGCAGCGCTCGCATCGGTCCGGCGAAGGACGGGGGGCGGCCTCGTCCGTCCGGCCGATCCCGTTGCAATGCAGCAACATGTTTCGTTGTCTGGAACCGTTTTTAACCATCAGGCCTATTGACCCTGCAATTACGGGGTAGGACAATTCATCGGTGGTGGCAGGGCCAGCCGTGGCGCCTCCCTCCACCGGTCAGGATCGGACCCAATGGGACACGTCGGAAGGCTTGCGCAGTCCCTCGCCGCCCGCCGCGCGATGTTGAGACGGGCTCTCGGCATTCGGGGCATGGGCGAGCGGATGCCGCGCTTCGAGTTGGAGACGCTCGAGCCGCGCCTGTTGATGTCCGGCGACCCCATCACCGCGGCCCTCGATCCGCAGATTTTCGCCGACGGGCTCGCCGGCACGCAGTGGTACGAGTTCCAGCTGCCCGACTCGCCGCCCGTCGACGCCCCGAAGGTGATCCTGCCCGACGATCCCGGCGAAACCGGCGCCGAAGGCGCGCCGGACCGCCAGGCAAGCGGGGACGCCGGGCCGGAAGCGAAGGCCGACGTCGCCGAGCGGCCGGAGAACGCGGCCCCCGCAAGCGACGGGGCGGCGCCCGTACCCGCGCCGGGCGACGGCGCGCCGACCACCGGCCCGCCCGCCGAGGCCGTGCGCGCGGCGGCCTTCGCCGCAGAGTTGGCGCAGGCGGCCGGTCGCGAGCTGGTGATCGTCGACGCCGGGTTGCCCGGGGCCGACGCCCTGATCGCGGAACTCGAGCGGCAGCCGGGCACGGCGATCGTCGATCGGGCCGCCAAGCCGGCGGCCGAGGCCGCACCAGCCGCATCGGCAGACGAATTCGATCAGGACCCCGAGCCGCTCGCCCTGCTTGGCGAGCGCGACGACGAGACCGGAGGCGCGGTGCGAGCGGCCGCATCGGAGTCGGAGGCCCGCCGCGTGGTCGTGGTGCTGGACGGCGCCCGCGACGGTCTCGACCAGATTTCGGAAATCCTCTCCGCGTACCGGGACCTCGACGCCGTCCACGTGCTTTCCCACGGCGCCGCCGGTTTCCTCCGGCTCGGCTCCGGCGTCGTCGACGAGGCGCGCCTGCAACAGCGGCGCGGCGACATCGCCGACTGGGCGAAGGCGCTCAGGCGCGGCGGCGATCTGCTGCTCTACGGCTGCCGCATCGCCGAGGGCGAGGTGGGCGCCGCCTTCGTGCGCGATCTCGCCGCCGTCTCGGGCCTCGACGTCGCCGCCTCGGACGACGCCACAGGCGACGGCGGCCTGGGCGGCGACTGGCTGCTCGAGCGCAGCACCGGGCTGATCGAGGCGCCCAGCCTCGCCCTGGACTGGGACTTCCTGCTCGAAGTCAAGGAAGGCACCGCCGGCAACGACCGCATGATCGGCACCTCGGCCGCCGACACTCTCAAGGGACTGGCCGGCGACGACGCCTACGTCTTCAGCGGCAGCTGGGGATCGGACCAGGTCATCGAGGCCGCCAGCCAGGGCACCGACACCCTCGATTTCAGCGCCGTCGCCCAAAATCTGAGCGTGGCGCTGAACGCCTCGGGCGTGCTGACCCAGATCACCGACGGCACCAACAAGGTCACCGGCAGCAGCGGCGGCAACCTGGTCAACGTCGAGGTGGTGGTCGGCGGCAAGGGCACCAACACGCTCGACCTGTCGGCCTATACCGGCGGCGCGCTGACCTATCTGGTGACCAGCCAGGGGGCCAAGAACCAGGTCCAGGTCAAGGACGGCTCCGGCACGGTGCTGATCACGGTGCGCGACGTCGGCAGCATCGTCTCGGGCAGCGGCAACGACACCTTCGAGATGGGGCCGGGCGCGGCGCTGACGGGCTCGATCGACGCCGGCGGCGGCACCAACGTGCTGCGCTACCGGGCGGTGCCGGCCCAGGTCGATCTCGGCACGCCGGTGGCGAGCGGCAGCACGTTCATGAAGGCCGGCGGCATCGCCGGCGGCGTCAAGGGCATCGCCACCGTCGAGGGCGGCGCCAAGAACGACGTCGTCGCGGGCTCGGCCGGCGCCGACACGCTGAAGGGCGGCGCCGGCGCCGACAAGCTGACCGGGGCGGGCGGCGCCGACACGCTGGCCGGCGGCGCCGGCGACGACACCTACGTGTTCGGCGACGGCTGGGCCGAAGCCGCCACCGACACCGTCGACGAGGCGGCGGGCGCCGGCCGCGACGCCCTCGACTTCTCGGGCGCCAACCACGCGGTCACCTTCACCATCGACGGCGGCGCCGGCACGGTGACGGCATCCTCCGACCAGACCGCGACCCAGCCGACCTACGACGAGAAGGCGGCCGGCGAGGGGCCGGTCTATCTGAACGACGGCGTCGTCGCGCCGACGACCGCGACCAAGAGCGGCAGCGTCGGCGCGTTCGCGCTGAAGGTCGAGGGCGAGACCATTTTCTCGGTCAGTCTGGCGACCACCGACTACACCGCCGTCGCCGACGCCCATGCCGCGGCGGTCGCGGCGCAGCAGACGATCGCCCCCGACGTCGCCGTCAACCACGCCGCCGGCACGTTGTCGATGGCCAGCGCCTCGGCGCATCTGTACCTGTGGAAGAGCTCCAACCCCGACTACGCGACGCCGACCACCTCGAACGCCGACCAGTCGCTGGGCACCGTGCTGCTGCAGATCGCGGCGCCGACCCAGAACGGCGCCACCTGGCGCAGCGCCGCGGTCGACTTCAAGCTGGGTATCCACGAGAACGGGGTGCTGCGCGGGCCGCTGCACATCCAGGTGGCGGCCAAGGACTACGCCGGCGACGCCGTCGCCGCCCGCAAGGCCTGGGTCGCCGACGTCCAGGCGGCGATCGATACCGCCTATTCGGCCTTGTTCGCGCAAGCCGAGGCCACCGCCGCCGATCTCGCGGCGGCGCTGGAAGAGGCCTGGCTCGAGGACGTGCGCAAGGCGGTGGCCGCCGCGCACAAGGCCGCCAACGGCGCCTCGACGGTCGACTGGAAGGTCGCGCACGAGGCCGGCCAGCTCGTGTTCCTGGGCCAGGGCGCGACGACCTCGGTCACGCTGTGGAACGCGCCGCCGGCCAGCGAGACGACCGAAACCACGACGAACCACAAGGTTTCGGCCAAGAACGTCGAGGTGATCCGGGCGCCGACCCAGGACAACGTCTACAAGGTCACCGCGCTCGCCGACATGGCCGTCGAGGCCGACGGGCTGCCGCGCGGCACGCTCGATCTGTCGGCGCTGACCGAGGCGGTGACCGTCACCGTCAAGGCCAAGGCGGGGGCGGCGGGCGAGAATCAGGTCGTGGTCACCAACGCCGCCGGCACCAAGCTGGTTGTCGACAATGTCGCCAACCTGAAGTGCGGCACCGGCGCCGACCGGATCGTGATCGAGGACGGCGCCGGCCTCAACGGCTGGCTCGACGGCGGCAGCGGCACCAACACCCTGGTGCTGCTCGGCGGCCGCGACGCCGAGATCGACCTCGCCGCCGGCACCGCCAGCGCGGCGATCGTCGCCGGACGCATCAGCAACATCCAGAGTGTCGAGGCGGCGGCCGGAACCGACGGCCTGACCGGCGACGCCAACGCCAACACCCTGACCGGCGGCGACGCCGGCGACCATATCGCCGGCGGCGACGGCGCCGACACGCTCGACGGCGGCGCCGGCAGCGACGTGCTCGACGGCGGCGCCGGCGGCGACACCATGACCGGCGGCGCCGGGTCCGACCGGCTCGACGGCGGCGCCGGCATCGACACGCTGCGCGGCGGGCTGGGCGACGACGCGCTCGACGGCGGCGCGGAAGCCGACAACCTTTACGGCGACCGCGGCGACGACCGGCTGCTGGGCGGCGGCGGCGACGACGCGCTGGACGGCGGCGGCGGCGCCGACACCCTGATCGGCGGGGCCGGCAACGACACGCTGACCGGCGGCGCCGGCGACGACCGCTACCAGTTCGAGAGCGGCTGGGGCACCGACACGCTCAGCGAGGCGAAGGGCCAGGGCGGCGACACGGTCGACTTCTCGCGCATCGCCGAGGCGATGACCCACGTGCTCAGCGGCGGCACGCTGACCTCGGGCACCGGCACCTTCGCCTATACCGCCGGCAAGGACCCGCTCGTCGACATGTGGCTCAACGGCGCCTCGGGCGTCGTCGACGGCAGCTTCACGGGCGGCGACAAGGTCACGTCCGAGGCCCTGAAGAACCTCGAGCGCCTCCTGCTCGGCCAGGGCGACAATAAGCTGCTGTTCGGCAACGACTGGGGCCTCGAAAAGCTGTTCGCGGCCGAGCCCGACTACCTCACCGCCTGGCGCAACGCCGACCGCGAACTGGTGATCGACACCAGCGTGCTGCTCGATCCGACCCGCAACGACGTCACCCGCGTCGCGGTGGACGAGGCGCTGCACGATTTCACCGCCGGCAAGCCGCTGGTGGTCGAGAACGCGATCGCCGGAATCGACGCCGGCAACGACCTCTTCTACCTGCTCGGCGACCAGTCCGCCCGCTTCGGGGCCGGCACGACCTTCACCGTCTCCGGCGGCGGCAGCGGCGGCAACGACGGCACCTACACGGTGGTCGCCGCCGAGAAGCTGGCCAACGAGGAGCGGACCCGCCTCGTCGTCAGCGAGGCCATCGCCTCGAACGTCGCGGTCGGGGCGATCACCGGCATGGCGGTGGCGACCAGTTCGGTCACCGTGGACGACGCCAGCAACGCCAAGGTGGTGCTGGCCGGCGACCATACCAAGGCGCTGGCGGCCAACATGGTCGTGGCGCTGCGCGATGGCAGCGACGCCAGCCTGGGCTCGTTCACCATCGCCTCGGCCGCCTACAATTCGGGCACCGGCAAGACGACGCTCACCGTCTCGGGCGATACCGCGGCGCTGGGCGCCGGCACCGCGGCGAAGCTGTCGACCGCCTTCGAGGTGGCGACGGCCTCGGTGTCGGTCGCAAACGCCAAGAGCGCCACCGTGGTGCTGGCGGGAGACCACACCGCGTCGCTGGCGGCCAAGACGATGGTTTCGCTGCTCGACGCCAGCGACGCCGCGTTGGGCGCGTTCTCGGTGGCGTCGGCGACCTACGATTCGGGCGCCGGCCAGACCACGCTCACGGTGTCGGGCGACACCGCCGCCCTGGGCGGCGGCACCGCCGCCAAGCTGCGGGCGCGCTTCGATCTCGCCGGCGCCGATTCCGGCGGCGACACCATCACGGTCAGCGGCGACCACACCGGGCTCTACCAGGCGGGCAAGACCCTGATCCTGTCCGGTTCGGAGCTTCGCGCCAACGACGGCACCTACACGATTGTCGCCGCGACCTACGACGGCCTCGGCCAGACCAAGATCACCGTCGCCGACGCGCTGAAGGATCCCGGCGCCGGCGCCAAGGGCAAGATCGCGCGCGAGATCGACATCGTCGGCGCCGATGCCGGCGGCGACACCATCACCCTGAGCGGCGACCTCACCACCCAGTACGCGATCGGCGCCACGCTGGTGATGATCGACGGCGCCGCCGGCAATCCGACGACCTACACGATCGACAAGGTCGCGCTGTCCGGCGGCAACACCGTGCTCACCGTCGCCCAGGCGATCACCGACACCTCGGTGCCGGGCAAGGTGGCGCAGGCCGCCAAGGTGGTCGCGGTCGACGTCGGCGACGGCACGTTCACGGTCGCCGGCGATGCCGGCCTGGTCGCCGGCGACACCATCGTCATCGGCGGTTCGCGCTCGCGCGCGGGCTACAGCCTCGACGGCGAATACGTCGTCACATCGGCGCAGTACGACTCGACCGCGCAGACGACGCTGATAACCGTCGACGCCGCGTCGCAGGCGCGGTTCTCGTTCTTCTGGCGGCTCGGCGACCTCGACCTGACCTCGCTCGGCCTGATGCACGTCAAGGCCGAGCAGACGGCGGTGGCCGCGCTCGGCAACGCCGCCGACACCCTGCTGGTGCGCGGCGACGCGGCGGCCTATTTCGACGCGCTCGGCGCCGGCGCCACGATCACCGTGACCGCCGCCGACGGCACGACGCGCACCTTGACGCTGCGCAACGCCGACGGCGCGGCGTCGCCGGCGGCGTACAGCGGCCTCGGCAGCCTGGAGCTGGACTTCAGCAACGTCTCCAAGGAACTGACCTTCACCTTCAAGCGCAACGACGACGGCAGCACCAGCCTGGAAATCGAGCGGGTGGCGCACGAGAAGCTGAGCGACCTCGTCGAGTTCGGCGCCGGCGACGGCGCGATCAAGAAGCTGCTCCAGGACAAGAGCTTCGCCAAGCTGACGATCACCAGCGTCGACGCCAACACCACCATCCGCGCCGGCCGCGACCAGAACACCATCGTCCTCGAAGGCAACGCCACCTTCGCCGGCACCTTCCACGGCGGCGAGGGCCGGCGCAATCTGGCCGAACTGGCCGGCGAGACCCTGGCCGATCCGGGCGCGCTGCTCGGGCTGCAGGCGCCGACCTGGTGGGTGACCAACAAGGTCGACTACAGCAATCTCCGCGCCAAGGACCTGCTGACCGATCCGTTGCAGACCCTGAAGAACCTCGCCAACTACTACGACCTCGGCAAGCGCGCCGACGGCAGCCAGCGGCTGCGCGGCTTCGGCCACATCGACCACGTCACCGACGTCACCTACGGCGCCGGGCTCAACGTCGTGCGCGGCTCCGGTCTCGGCGGGCTGATGGCGCTCAAGGATCTGTCGTTCTCGAAGGACGACTTCGCCGCCGACGTCGGCCTGGTCGGCCAGGCGCTGTTCGGCAGCCTGGTCGGCGGCCAGAACACCTTCGAGATCGGCGGCTCGATCCTCGGCGGGCTCGGCAGCTCGGCGTTGGGCGACGGCCTGGCCGGCAAGCTGGCCGACTCGCTGGTCGACGACACCTACGCCCCCGGCCTGCACCTGCTGATGGGCGGCGGCGGCGGCGACACCTACAAGTTCTCCGGCACCTGGGGCATGGCGGCGGTGCTGGAGGCGCCGGACATCGTGGTCGGCGGCGCCGCCTGGCCCGAGGGCTACGACACCCTCGACCTGTCGCAGGTGGAGACCGACCTTTACGTCAACGTCTACGAGATCACCACCGAGAACCTGTCGACCTTCACCGACCTGCTCACGGCATGGCAGGACCGCAGCGGCGAGGATTTCGGCTGGGACGGGCTGGCGGTCGGCACCAACATCGTCTTCGTCGGCGACAAGGCGTTCGGCGAGGCGCAGCCGGCGGAGATCCCGCTGCTCGGCGGCCTCAACTACATCTTCGCCACCGACATCGAGAACATCGTCGGCGGCAGCAAGCAGACGCAGGTCAGCTTCCGCGACGGCGCCGAGATCCAGGGCACGCTGTCGGCGGGGCAGGGCGGATCGCTGATCCTCGACTACAGCGAGTTCAAGGATCCGGGCGGCAGCGGCGTGAACGTCGACCTCGGTGCCGGCGGCGACTGGACGCTGCTGCCCGAGACGGTGATCGTCCCCGGATTCGAGCTGTTCGGCTACGAGGTGCCGGACATCCTCAAGCTGCGCGAGCTCGGCTTCACCTTCGGCGGCGCCGACGGCGTGCAGGGCAACCGCTTCGGCGGTTTCGACAGCGTCGTCGCCTCCTGGAGCGGCGGCGACGCCAGCAACCCGATCACCCACGACTTCGGGGTGGCAGGCGGCGCCGGGGCGGTCGGCAGCGCCGGCGACGACACCCTGGTCGGCAACGGCGCCGACAACACCTTCCGCATCGGCAGCGGCGGCACCGATTCCGTCGACGGCAAGGGCGTCACCGAGAAGAACAGCCTGTTCACGGCCGACGGCGCGACGGTCGGCAACACGGTCAGCTTCGAGGACGCCGCCCAGGCGGTCACCGCCAGCTTGGGCATGGGCAAGAGCTGGTACGGCACCGCCCACGGCCAGGTGACGACGGCGGGCTTCGACAGCGGCACCGGACTGCTGAGCCTCGGCGGTCCGAACGCCGGCGCCTACCGGCTGACCTATGACGGCGTCACCAGCCGCTGGCTGACCTGGAACGCTGCGGCCGCGGACGTGCAGACGGCGCTGCGCGACATGAAGGCCGCCGACGGCACCACGACGCTGCTGCCGGACGTCACCGTCACCGCCTCGGGCGGCGATTTCACGATCGGCAGCCTGCCCGATGCCACCAAGCTGACCCTCGACGTGTCGCTGCTGCGGGTGGTCCAGAGCATGTCGGGCAGCGCCGCGCAGGGCAGCGTCGCCACGGTCGCCACCGCCGACGCCACCACCCGCGACGAGGTCCAGAGCATCGCCCTCGGGACCCCGAGCAAGGGCTTCTACGTGCTGTCGCTGGGTGCCGAGACCACCGCGCCGCTGGCCTGGAACGCCTTGGCCGCCGATGTGCAGTCGGCGCTGCAGGGCCTGAGCGCCGTCGACGGCGTCACGGTCGAGGGGGACGGCTCCGATTCGACGCCGTTCGTGGTCACCTTCACCAATCCGGCGGCCACCGACGTGCCGCAGCTCGGATGGCACGCGCTGTCGACCACCGATTTCACCGGCAGCTTCCGCACCGAGGTCGTGACGGCCGGCAACGACACCACCGCCGAAATCCAGCGCATCTACCACACCGAGCGCACCGGCGGGCTGTTCCGGCTGACCTTCGACGGCGAGACCACCGGCGATCTGGCCTGGAACGCCTCGGCCGCCGAGGTCGAGGCGGCGCTCGAAGCGCTGACCGGCATCGGCGACGTCACCGTCACCGCCGCCAGCGCCGCCGGAACCGCCGATCTCGGCTGGGAGGTCGCCTTCACGGCCCTCGGCGCCCAGGCGGCGCTGGGCGGCACCGCGGTGGCCGGGTTCGACGGCAACCTGACCATCGCCACGACCACGCAGGGCAAGGCCGCGGTCAAGGAGGTCCAGGAGGTCAGGCACGACGGCGACGCCGGCACCTTCACCCTGACCTACGACAGCGGCACGACCACGGCGCTGGCCTGGAACGCCACCGCCGCCGAGGTCGAGGCGGCGCTCGAGGCGCTGGTCGACGGCAGCGGCGATCCCCTGATCACCGGCGGCGTGTCGGTGACCGGCGGCGGCACCGCCGCCAGCCCGTGGCGGGTCACATTCGAGTCCGGCGCCGACGCGACCCAACTGACCATCGACGCCACGGCGCTGACCCGCTCGATGACGCCCGGCGCCGGCGCCAGCACGCTGCTCAACATCCAGAACCTGACCGCCGGCAAGGGCGACGACGTCCTGTTCGGCGACGCCGGCCGCAACATCTTCTACTTCAAGGCCGGTTTCGGCACCGACGTGGTGTTCACCAACGGCGGCAACGACATCGTCGACTTCACCGGCGTCGAATCGACGGTGACGATGGAATCGACGGTGACTGTGGAGCAGGCGAACGCCAGCACCGCCGTCTACAGCTACACCGAGGACGGCAAGACCCACCGCGTCGTGGTGCACGGCAGCCACACGGCGACCGGGCTCGACGACAAGCTCGCCGGCTGGCGCAGCGTCATCAAGGACCTGAACACCTATTCGCCGCTGAACCTGCCGGTGCAGATGCTGGCCGGCACCGCCGGCGGCGACGCCGCCGCGATCAGCGAGGCCGATCTGGCGGCGACGCTGACCGCGGCGCTCGACCGCTGGTCGGCGCTCGGCGTCGACACCGGCCTCCTCGACGGCTGGGACGTCCGGCTGTCGGAGCTGAGCGGCGGCGCGCTCGGCTACACCGCGAACGGCGTCATCGAGATCGATCCGAACGCCGCCGGCACCGGCTGGTTTGTCGACCGCACGCCATGGGAGGACAGCGAGTTCGCGCTCGCCCTCGACGGCGCGCTGAAGGCTGCGGCGGACAGCGAGGCGGCGGGCGGCGTCGACCTGCTGACGACGCTGCTGCACGAACTCGGCCACGTCTGGGGCATCGGGCACGACACCAGCGCCGGCTACGACCTGATGGACGTCAGCCTCGACACCGGCACCCGCGTGCTGCCGACCGAGGCCGACGCCGCCCTGGCCACCGGCACCCCGTGGACCGGGTATCTGTTCGACACCGGCTCGGCGCTCAAGGACCGGCTGCTCACCGGCCTCGACGGGTTCAAGGGCTGGATCGACGACGTCGGCGGCGAGATCGCCTCGGCTCTGGCGCCGCCGCTGCCGTTCACCGACCAGACGCTGGGCGACCTGATCGGCGTCACCGACTTCGCGACCACGCTGTCGTCGAAGGTGCAGGGGCTGATCGACGCCATCCTGGCCAACAACGCCAGCATCGCCACCACCCGCGACCTGGTGAGCCTGGTCGACGGCCTCGACTTCGCGCCGGCCAGCAGCGGCCGCGAGTTCCACGCCAGCATCGACCTGATCGAGGCGCTGAACGCCTCGGTGACCCTCGATCCGGCGCGACTCGAATTCTCCAGCGATCTGTTCGGCGGTTTCGACCTGTCCGACCTCGGCCTGAAGGTCAAGGGCACGGCGCCGACCCTCGCGCTGACCGGCGGCATCCGGCTCGAGTTCAATTTCGGCCTCGACGACGCCGACGCCTTCTACCTCGCCAACCCGCACGTCGTCGCCGACCTGCGCTTCGGCGACGCCTCGAACCAGATCGTCGACGCCGACTGGGCCGGCAGCAGCTTCACCGTCGCCGGCGCCCATGCCGCCCGCTTCGTGGCCGGCGAGATGGTCGCGATCGCCGGTTCGACCGGCAACGACGGCCTCTACACCGTCGTCGACGCCACCGAGGTCGGCGGCAGCACCGTCGTCCGGGTGGCGGAGGGCTGGGTCGACGCGGCGCAGGCAACGCCCGGCACCGTCTCGGTGGCGGCGTTCGACATCCTCGGCGCGTCCGGGAGCGCCTTCAAGGTCGGCGGCGACCGGACCGGCGCCATCCGCGCCGGCGATGCGGTCGCGGTCACCGGGGCCAACGAGGGCGCCTTCACAGTCGATTCCGTGAGCTACGACGCGGCAACCGACGCCACCACCGTCACCGTCACCCAGGCGCTGTCGAGCAGCGTCGCCGACGGCGCGCTGTCGGTGGGCTTCGCGGTCGACGCCTACACCGCCGGCAACGACAGCGTCACCCTGGCCGGCGACGTCACCGCCGCCTACGCGGTCGGCGACACCTTCCTGATGTCGAGCCCCGACTTCGGCTCCGGCATCTACACCATCGCCGCGATCGGCCTGTCCGGCGGCAACACGGTGGTCCAGCTCACCGAGCAGCTCCGTGGCAGCGTCGCCCGGGAGAGCCAGTCCTTCGCCGTCAATCTCGATGTCGTCGCGATCGACGCCGCGGCCAAGAGCTTCGCCCTGGCCGGCGACCAGACGCGCTATCTCGACCAAGTCACGGCGCTGTCGGTCAACGGCACCGCCTACACCCTGGCCTCCAGCAGCTACGACGTCGCCACCGACCGGACCACCGTGGTGGTCGCCGAGGACAATTCCGCCGCCAGCGTCGATCACGACCTGCGGGTGGTGTTCGCGGTGCCGCTGCCGCACGACTACGGCCACGTCCGGCCGACGCTGGACGATTTCGGCATCGGCTTCGGGCCGCTGGCCTTGATGGCGGAAGACGCCTCGGTCGGGCTGGAACTCGGCATCGACCTCGCGGTCAACGACCGTTTCGATCTGGCCGAACTGACCGGCGGCGGCAGCCCGCTCGACGCCCTCGACGTCTCGGTGACCCCGAACACCGGCTACGACATCTACCTGCCGCTGACCTTGTCGACCGGCCTGACGGGGCTGGAAAGCCAGCCGATCATCCTGCACTCGTCCAGCCTGGGCATGGGCGAGGTCGAGAGCGTCGCCCAACTGCTTGGCCGCATCGGCAGCACCCTGGTGCCGACCGACGTCGATTTCAGCCAGCTGCTGAAGTTCAAGGGCCTGTCGCTGGAGGCGGTGATCGACATGGTGATCGCCGCCCTGGACACCGCCGTCGGCGGCCAGGACGGCTGGTTCTTCCGCGACATGCCGCTGGTCGAGCTGTCGGTCGCCGACATGCTGGGCAACGGCACCACCGACTTCCTGGCGCAGATCAAGACCTCGCTGGAAGACGTGCGCGCCGCGATGCAGGACGGCGACAGTCTCGACGACCTGCTGGGCGACATCAACACCAGCCTGCGCGGCGTGCTCGGGCTCGGGACCGGCGACGAAGACCCGCTGTCGATGACCTACGCGAACTCGACGCTGGAGATCGACTTCGGCTTCGAGAAGCGCATCGCCGACACCTTCGGGCTCGACCTCGACCTGAAGGAGTTCCTGGCCGCCTACGATCCCAGCCTCGCCGCGGCGGTGCCGCTGAATCTGTCGACCGCCGTCGACATGGCCGCCGCCGCCTGGGCCGAGTTCGACTTCGGCATGGGCATCGCGCTCAGCGACGTGCTCAATCCCGAATGGTGGTTCGAGGACTCGACCGGGGTCGAGTTCGGCGCCGAGCTGCTGGCCGAGGACATCGACTTCGACGCCAATCTGGAACTGGGCGGGCTCGACCTCGGCCTGTTCGGCAAGGACGGCAGCGGCCGCCTGGCGCTGACCGCGCTGGCCGGGCTCAAGGACGTCGCCGGCGGCCGCTATTCGATCTCGGAGCTCAATTCCAGCGCCTTCGAGATCGGCATCGAGGGCGTCGCCGAACTCGACGTGCCGCTGTACTTCCCGACCCGCGGCCTGCCGATGGGCGGCACCACGGCCGACGTCAACGGCGACGGGATGGCCGACAACGTCCTGCACTTCGCGACCGGGTTCGACGCCTCGGGCCTGGGCGAGGTCGAGCGCTACATCCCCAACCTGCTGCCGGCCTTTGACCTCTACGCCCTGCTCAACGATCCGGCCCAGGTGCTGGCGGCGCTGGAAGGCATGTTCGACGGCGTCAAGAGCCAGATCGCCGACCGCGTCGCGGCGCTGAAGCTGCCGCTGATCGGCGACGAGCTGGCCGATGCGGCCGGCTTCGTCGACGACCTGAAGACGACGCTGCTCGGGACCAAGAGCGGCGGCACCTACGGCGATTCGACCAACGGCTATCCGGCCAGCCTGGGCGGATTCCTGCAGGAGGCGATCGACAGCGGCCAGGGCACGTTCGAGCTGCTGATCGACAAGATCCGCACCGAGCTCTACGACAAGCTCGGCAGCTACCTGCAGGTCGCCGAGCGCGACGCCGACGGCAACTACGTGTTCGAGGCCGGCAAGCTCAAGTACCGCGCCTGCACCGGGCCCGAGGACATCGACCTGGTGTTCACCGGCGACCGGCTGCAGTTCAACGTGCTGCTGGCCGGCTATGCCGTCGACAAGGCGATCCCGATCGACTTCTCGACCGCCTTCCCCGGTTTCGAGCTGAAGACCGACGCCAACGACACCATCGACATCAAGCTCGACTACGCCTTCGGCCTCGGTTTCGGCTTCGGCGCCGACGACGGCTTCTACGTCGATGTCGGCGGCGTTTCGGAATCGGGCGCCGAGCTGGCGCTCGGCCTGGCGGTGACGGTGCCGCAGGCGCAGCTCGACGCCCGCATCGCCTTCCTGCGCGCCAGCCTGGAAGACGCGCTCGACGACGACGGCGCCAGCGGGCTCTACGGCCGCTTCGAGCTCGACCTCAAGGATGCCGGCGGCGACGGCAAGTGGCGGCTGTTCGGGTTCAAGACCGGCGCCACCGGGCTCGAGCGCCTCGACGTCGAGGCGCGCTTCAACGCCTACGCCAACGTCGACCTGAATGCGCTGGTCAGCATCGAGGCCGGCAGCCTGTCGTTGCCCGAGATCAAGACCACAATCCACTACGACCAGACCTTCGCCGACGTGGTGATCGGCACCGGCGGCGCGACCAGCGTCAGCCTGGTCGAGGCGGCGGTGGTGGTGTTCGAGGACGTCACCCTCGACCTCGGCGGCGCCATCAGCGGCTTCATCGGCCCGATCGCCGAAAAGGTCGGCACCATCATCGATCCGATCAGGCCGGTCGTCGATCTGCTGATGACCCGGATCGATCTCGGCGTCGCCCAGTTCCGGCTGCTCGACCTCGCCCGCCTGAAGCTGCCGCCGGCCCAGTTCGCGCTGGTCGAGAAGGCGATCGTGGCGATCCAGGAGGTGATGGCGTTCATCGACCTGGTGCGCGCCGCCGAGGGCGACAGCATCCTGATCAACTTCGGCACCTTCGTCGTCGGCGGCGCCCAGCTCGCCAGCAAGACCGCCGACCTGCCGCCGCCGACCACGACGTCCCCCAACCTGAACAGCGCCGGCGGCACCGCCAACCAGCGCGAAGTGGTCAAGCGCCTGGGCACGACCAAGGGCAGCTTCCGCTTCCCGCTGCTGCAGGAGCCGACCGCTGTCTTCGGCCTGCTGATGGGCAAGGACGTCGACCTGTTCATCTACGACCTGCCGGCGCTGGACCTGGAGTTCCGCTACGCCCAGTCCTACCCGGTGTTCCCCGGCCTCAACGCCCGTTTCGAAGGCTACATCACCGCCAAGACCGACTTCTCGTTCGGCTTCGACACCTCGGGCCTGCGCGCCTGGGCCGAGGTCGAGAATTTCGCCATCGGCTCCGTCGACCGCATCTTCGAGGGCTTCTTCGTCGACGACCACGGCATCGAGAACACCGCCGGCGACCGGCCCGAGGTCGTGCTGACCGCAGGCATCAGGGCCGGCGCCTCGCTGGGCATCGGCGGCCTGGTCGAGGCCGGCGTCGACGGCGGCCTCGAAGCCCGCATCGAGTTCGACCTCAACGACATGCCGAACATCGGCACCGGACCCGGCACCGGCGTCGCCGCGGCCTACGACGGCAAGCTGCGGGTCGACGAGATCCTGGAGCGGCTGGACCAGAGCCCGTTGTGCGTGTTCGACATGCACGGCTCGCTGAACGCGTTCCTGGAGGCGTTCCTGTGGGTCGGCGTCAGGTTCTGGGGCGCCGAGATCACCCTCTACGAGTACAGGCAGCGCTTCGTCGACGCGGTCATCGCCACCTTCGACCACGAGTGCCCGCCGCCGACGCCGACCACCATCTCGGAACTCAGCGGCACGACGCTGTCGCTGGTGCACGAGAAGACCGACGGCACCGCCATCACCGACAAGGCGCATCGCCACAGCGTCTCGCTGGTCAACGCGCGCTGGGACAGCGCCGAGGGCCAGTGGATCGAGGACGCCGACGGCGACGAGGTCATCCGCGTCAAGTACGGCCGCCGCTCGGATTACTACACCAAGGACCAGGTGACCCGGATCACCGGCACGGGCACCGGTCTCGACGACACCTACACCGTCGCCGCCGGCATCGCCGCCGACATCGACCTGTCGGGCGGCGCCGGCAACGATACCTTCGTGGTCCTCGGCGGCGGCGCGGTCACCATCAACGCCGACGCCGGCGACGACACCATCACCGTCGCCGACATCGTCACCGGCGCGGTGTCGCTGCTCGGCGGCGCCGGCAAGGACCGCATCAAGCTCGACGGCGACGACGGCGTCGCCGCCACCTACACCAGCGCCGCCATCGACGGCGGCGACGGCGACGACGTCATCACCGGCGGCAGAAAGGCCGACACCCTCAAGGGCGGCGCCGGCGCCGACAAGATCACCGCGCTGGCCGGCAACGACACCATCTGGGGCTACAGCACCCAGACCGGCGGCGATGCCGCCGATCGCGACATCATCGACGCCGGCGACGGCGACGACGTGGTGTGGGCCGGCGGCGGCGACGACCGCGTCACCGGCGGTGCCGGCACCGACCAGATCCGCGGCGGCTCCGGCAGCGACCTGATCTTCGGCGACGCCGGCGTCGACACGATCTGGGGCGATGCCGGCAAGGACACGATCACCGGCGGCCTGGGCGCCGACGTGATCGACGGCGGCACCGAAGCCGACGTGTTCCAGTGGGCGGCGGGAGACGGCGGCGACACCATCACCGGCGGCTGGTCGACCTCGAGCCGCCAGGTGGTCGGCGACGACGGCACGACCACGACCACCGTCACCGGGTCCGACGAGGACAAGCTGGTCATCGCCGCCCCGGCCGGCATCAGCAACGAGACCATCTCCGTCAGCCAGTCGACCGCCACCTACACCGGCGGCGACGGCAAGAGCTATCGCAAGATCGCGCTCGCCTACCGCGGCGGTGGCGACAGCGCCGACACCAATTTCGTCATCACGGGCCTGGAAAGCCTGCGCATCGAGGCCGGCGAGGGCGCCGACGCCATCACCGCCTACGACCTGCGCGCCACCGAGCTGACCGACTTCCAGCTCGACATGGGCGTCGGCGAGATCTACGACCGCAACCGCCAGCTCGACACCGTGCAGGTCTCCGAGGCCAGCCACGTCATGCTGCAGGCTTCCAGCACCAGCTACCAGGTGTTCCGCCAGGACGAGAACCAGCAGGTGTTCCTGCAGGACCACGTCGCCGATCCGCTGCTCGACGGCGAGGTGGTGCACCAGACCTTCGCCCGGTACACGCTGACCGACGGCGAATACCTGTACAACGCCGACGGGTCGCCGAAGCTGAAGGCCGACACCGTCGTCATCGGCGGCCAGACGCTGCAGCTCCAGGACTACACCGGCACCGCCGGCGACACCGCCAACCCGGTGGCGGTCGAGACCCGCCACGTGGCGCTGTCCAGCGACGCCATCCGCATGGTCTACGCCACCTCGAGCCCGGCGCCGGTCGAGGAGAACTTCGTCTTCTACCGCTACATCCTGGCCGATGGCGGCAGCTATCTGTACACCGCCGACGGCAGCCCGGACCTGCAGGACGTCACCATCGACGGCGCCACCTACAAGTTCCAGAAGCACACCGGCACGGTGCTGCAGCACGAGGGCAAGAATCTCTACGAGCCGGTCGAGACGCGGCGCCTCGTCGCGCAGTCGGTCGAGCCGCTGGTCGTCGGCGTCGACGCCGACGGCAACGACGTGACGGTGGACGGCTTCTATCGCTGGCAGCTCGCCAGCGGCGGCACCTACACCTTCGATCCCACCACCGGCAAGCCGGTGCTCGAGGAGCAGTGGATCAACGGGCAGCGTTTCTGGGTGCAGGCCTATGCGGGCACCCAGGCCGTCGTCGGCGGCAACAAGGTGCTGGAGGCCGTCGAGGTGCGGCGCGAGACGACCTCGGTCATCGCCCCGGTCGAGAAAGTCTATGACCGCACCGATCCGGGCGAGGGCATCTGGACGTCGAAGCAGCAGTTCCACCGCTACGACCTCGCCGAGGGCGGGCAGTACCTGTACGACGCCGACGGCACGCCGAAGCTCAAGACGGTGAATGTCGGCGGCCTCGATTACCTGGTCCAGGACTGGACCGGCGAGACCGCCACCGGGGCGACGCTGAAGGAGGTCGAGACCCGGTGGCAGCAGTCGTCGCATGTCGAGCGCAAGGCGATCCTGACCACCGATGCCGACGGCAACACCGTGGTGGCCAAGCGCAACGCCGACGGCACGCTGGCGCGCGACGCCGCCGGCAAGCTGCTGGCGGCGACCTCGGTCGACGATGCCGCCTTCGACGTGTTCGTCTCGCCGCGCTACGGCCTCGACTCGCAGATCGACAAGCTGACCATCCATGGTGGCAGCGACGCCGACGCGTTCACGCTCTCGACCGATCCCGATCCCGACCGCAGCGGCGGTCTGCTGGTCAACGTCCAGCACGCCCGCGCCGCCGGCTCGGGCATCGGCTTCGTGATTTCGAACGCCAGCGCCACCTACGACGAACTCGTCGTCGACGTCAACGAGGACGGCGAACCCGCGGCGACGCCGACCGGCACGATCCAGCATGACGCCGCCCTCTACGCGAACCTCGTCGACGCCTCGGCGATGGCCGGCGACGGCCTGAACCTGCTCGAACTGCGCGGCAGCGCCGGCGCCGACCGCATCATCGGCTCGGCCTTCGACGACGTGATCCGTGCCGGCGCCGGCAACGACGTGATCACCGGCGGCGCCGGCGACGACGACTTCTACGACGCCGGCGGCTTCGACATCCTGATCGAGGCCCGCGACGTCGATTTCGAGCTGTCCGACGCCAACCTGATCATTCACCGGCTCGAGGACGGGTCCGGCGTCGAGGTGACGCGCGATCCGACCACCCAGGAGGTCACCAAGGTCGTCCGCGAGCGGGTCGGCGCCGCCGAGACCGACACCTTCCACCAGATCACCGGCAGCGACAACCGGGTGTTCGAGCAGGTCAACCTGACCGCCTACAACGACGCCGAGGGCACCGCGGTCGAGACCAGCGTCAACCGGTTCTTCGTCCACGACTTCACCGCCGACGCCGTGCTCGACGGCGGCGCCGCCGGCGACATCTACACCATCCAGCTCTCGGGCGGCGACCGCGCCAATTTCACGTCGCTGACCGACATCAACGACCAGGGCGCCGACGGCTTCGACAAGCTGTTCGTCGAGGGCACCGACGGCGAGGAGACCTTCGCCTTCCGCGCCGACGTCGTCGAGCGCATCAACGGCGGCCTGACCGGCTTCGGCGCCAAGGGCGAGGGCGACTTCTCGACCGAGGTGGCGACCACCGGCAACACCGACGACCCGTCGCTGTCGCGCCAGACCGTGCGCTACCTGACGACCGAGGACGTGGTCGTGCACGGCCGCGGCGGCGACGACCTGTTCGTGGTCGACGATTCCTCGACAGAACTCGACATCTTCGGCGACGGCGGCAGCGACCGCTTCTTCATCGGCAGCGTCCGCAAGGTGCTGACGATCCCGCACCCGACCATCGCCAACCAGACCCTCACCGTCGTCGACCCCGACGGCGGCATCACCAACGGCGTGTCGTTCCCGGCCAACTTCTACGGCGGCAAGGGCGACGACTACTTCGAGGTCAACCACAACATCGCCGAGATCAACCTCTTCGGCGAGGACGGCGACGACACCTTCTTCCTCAAGGCGCTGCTGACGCTCGAAGTCGATTCGGCCGGCACGCCGATCGCCGACAGCAGCACCAACCTGAAGACCCAGGAGGAGGTCGGCGTCCACAGCGAGGAGGGACAGCACGACACCCTCGCCTACGTCAAGAACGCGCCGGTCAACATCTTCGGCGGCGCCGGTTTCGACACCCTGGTCATCACCGGAACCGAGATCGGCGACACCTTCGTCATCTACACCGAGATGGTCGACGGCAAGCTGGTGCAGCGCATCTTCGGCGCCGGGCTGGTGGTGCCGACCATCGACAGCGTCGAGCGCCTGATGATCCTGACCGGCGGCGGCGACGACACGGTCTATGTCTACGGCACGCTCGACGGCCAGGAGATCATCGTCGACACCGGCAGCGGCAACGACACCGTCCAGTTGGGCGGGCCCGAGCTGCACATCGACGTCACCATCCCGGAATCGAGCTACACCAAGAAGAAGCTGATCCCGCGGCCCGACATCATCGAGCAGCATTCGCGCACCTATCAGGGATACTGGTGGTACAGCTGGCATTCAACGACCCACAGCTTCCTGTGGTGGAGTTGGACCGACTGGTGGAAGTCCTGGCATTACCAGCCGTCCTGGACCTACACCTGGACCACCCGCAAGCCGCAGGCGCCGCTGGAGGTGCCCGAGGTCATCACGGTTCCCGAATACACGTTGTCGGTCACCGTGCCCGAGGCGCGCAACCTGAACGCCATCAAGGGGCCGGTGTTCATCGACGGCAGCATCAACGGCCCGGTCTACGGTTCGGACGGCCTGCCGCTGCAGGAAGGCGGCGAGACGGTGATGGGCCAGGACGCCGTCGTCATCGACAACCGTCTCGGCAGTTCGACCGCCAGCGACAAGCTGACCTCCGAGGTCATCGAGGCGCTGACCATCAACAAGCGCCATGTCGGCGACGGCGCCACCCAGGCCGAGCTCGACGCCGCCGCGGCCGAGCGCCAGGCGGCGATCGACGCGCTGGCGAGTTCGGGCGCGCTGGTGACCGGCATGCAGGCCGCCGTCGTCTACGACGGCCTGGCCGACCAGATCGAGCGCCTGAGCAAGGTCCGCGACGCTGGCCTCGCCGAGCGCATGCTGGCCAACCAGAGCGGCACCACCAGCCTGCTGCTGGAGAAGAAGGCGAAGGTCGCCGCGTTCGACACGCTGACCGGGTTCAAGAGCTGGGCGAACGACCGCTCCTATTCGAACCTGCGCTACGTCGAGACCGACGCCTACGGCAACGCGACCACCAAGACCTTCGCGTCCCTGAACGACCTGAGCGAGACCAGCGGCAACGACTTCCTGCCCAACGACGTCTTCACGATGGACGTCCTCGGCGGGCTGGGCGCGGTCGAGGTCGAGATGATCTACGACGTCGACGGGGTGGTGATCGGGGTGGCGGTCTATTCCACCGTCGACCACACGCTGGCGGTGCCCAACGCCATCGTCCGCAGCACCTATGTCGACGAGGCGTCGAACAAGACCTACCGCAAGGTCCACGGCTTCGGCACCGGCTACGGCGTCTTCTACCGCAACTTCGACGTGCTCGACCTGCAGCTTTCCAATTCGGCCGACCAACTCGTCATCGAGGACACCGAGGCCGACTCGACGACCAACGTCTATGGCGGCGGTGGCAACGACACCATCACCGTGCGCGGCGTCGGCGGCGAGACCAACATCTTCGGCGACACCGCCGACATGACCGCCAAGGCCAAGGACACCAACTCGCTGGTCGCGGGGCAGTACGACGAGGACTTCCGCAACTACGCCACCGAGCTGGGCTCGCTGCTGGGCCTGGTCGACGTCGACGGCAATCCTGTCGATTTCGACCCCGCCAGCGTCGCGCACATCAAGACGCTGTTCACGAGGCTGCAGGCCGCCGATCCCGACCTGGTCATCGAATCGATCCGCCGCACGACGCTGACCGTCGATCAGATCGCGCCGCTGATCAACCTGAACCTCGACAACTACAAGGGGCACGTCTGGGAAGTCCTGAAGAAGGACAAGAACGCGCTGACCGGCGACAACGGCGACTACCGCAACTTCCTGGAGGCCGCCGCCTATCCGAACGCCAAGACCGATCTCGGCCGCTTCGTCGGCCTGGGCGAGGTCGCCTTCGACCCGACCAACGCGGCGCATCTGAAGGCACTGGCGCAGAAGCTGAACGCGAAGAACTACGCCGCCAAGGTCTTCATCGACCCCGCCAGTCCGGTGGCGACCATGGTCGCGCGGCTGGACATGTACGACGACTTCGTCTGGCAGTGGATGCGGGCCAATCTGGCGGACGGCGACACCATGCCGACGCAGACCGGCAACTGGAAGGACTACACGGTTCAGCTCGGCGAGCACTTCGGACTGAGCGCGGCCTTCGACACCGCCAAGCGCGGCGATCTCGAGCAGTTGGTCAAGGCCATCAACGCGGCCGCCTACAACACCAAGGTCGAGATCCAGATCGTCAGCGACTCGGTCTCGTCCGTCGAACGGCGCCAGCTCTACGAGAACGGCCTGTCGGCCTACCAGTCCTACGTCTGGTCGATGCTGAAATCGGACCTGACATATTCCGGCGGGGCCAAGTACAACCCGCTGGCCGAGAGCGGCGATTACCGGACCAGGCTGGCCGATCTCAGCGAACTGCTGCGCGCTCTCGCCAACGGCGACACCGCCCGCGCCAACCGGCTCGGCATGTCGACCTCGCCGGTGACGGTCAGCGCCACCGACCTGGCCGGCGATTTCGATCCGGGTGACGTCCCCGACGCCACGGCGATGAGCCAGGTGCTCAACGACCTGTTCAAGCTCGGCATCAAGACCGCCGACATCGCCATCGTCCCCAACGTCTATCTCGACGATTACCGCCTCGACATCTGGCGGCTGATGCTGGCCGAAAACGCGGTCACCAGCCCGTGGGGCAACGATACCGTCGTGGTCGACAGCGACGGCACCGGCTCGGCCGAGTCGCTGGCGACGATCCGCGCCAGCCTGCGGGTGTTCGGCCAGCTCGGCTCGGACCTGCTCCAACTCTTCGACCGCGGCGACGGCGACGGCAACACCGAGGCCCAGGCCGGCATCCTGACCGCGACGACGCTGACCGGCCTCGATCTCGGCGGCACCGTCAGCTACGACGACGTCGAGAGCCTGCGTCTCGAGCTCAGCCAGCAGGCGGACCGTTTCGAAATCCTGAGCACCGGGGCCGCGATCAATCTCTACGGCCTCGGCGGCGCCGACTCGATCCGCGTCAAGACGATCCAGAACGCGGTCACGGTCGACGGCGGCAGCGGTGCCGACGTCATCGAGGTCTGGAACGACGCCGGCACGCTGGCCGGCATCGGCGCCACCCTGACCGTGGCCGGCGGCGCCGATGCCGATCAGGCGATTTTCAGCAACACCGGCGACGCCAACACCCGCGCCGGCACGCTGAGCGCCACCAACCTGATCGGCCTGGGCATGGCCGGGCAGATCGCCTATGGCGGCATCGACGACCTCGACATCGCGCTCGGCTCGGGGGCCAACACCCTCGACGTCGTCTCGACGCACGCGACCCGTACCGATGTCACCAGCCAGGGCGGCGGCGACCACTACCGGCTGGGCAGCAGCGCGACCTCGCTGACCGACGAGGTCGGCAGCCTGAACGCCGTCGCCGGGACGCTGACGATCGACGCCGGCGCCGGCGCGGACCGCGTCGACATCGACGACGGCGGCGACGGCGCGGCCAATGACGGCACCCTGAACGCCACCACCCTGACCGGTCTCGGGCTCGGCCTCGGCGGGCTCGGCTATCTCGGCTTCGAGACGTTGAATCTCCAGCTCGGCACCGCCGCCGACCGGCTGCTGGTGCTCGGGACCCATGCCGCGGTGTCGATGCTGCGCGCCGGCCGCGGCGACGATACCGTCGAGGTCGAGGCGATCGGCGGCGTGACCAGCGTCTTCGGCGGCGACGGCGCCGACGAGGTCCGGATCGCACAGGCCGGGGCGCTGGCGGCGATCGGTGCCGATCTGAACGTCTCCGGCGAGGGCGGATCCGACAGTCTGAAGGTGTACGACCACGGCGACGCGGACGGCAACGCCGGCGCCGCGGCGGGCGTGCTGACCACGACGACGCTCACCGGCCTCGATCTCGGCGGCACGGTGACCTACGGCACCATCGAGTCCCTGCGGCTCGAACTCGGCGACCAGGCAGACCTGATGGTGGTCGAAAGCACCGGAACGGCGACCGGCATCTACGGCCTCGGCGGCGCCGATTCGATCCGCGTCAAGACGATCCAGCATGCCCTGACCGTCGACGGCGGCACCGGCGCCGACACGATCGAAGTCTGGAACGACGCCGAGACGCTCGCCGGCATCGGCGCCACGCTCACCCTGGCGGGCGGCGGCGATGCCGACCGGGCGGTGATCAGCAACGCCGGTGACGCGAATGCCCGCAGCGGCACCTTGACCGCCAGCCGCCTGACCGGATTCGGCATGACGGGGCGCGTCGACTACACCGCGATCGAGGACCTCGACATCGCGCTCGGCTCGGGTGCCAACACCCTCGACATCGTCTCGACTCACGCCGGCCGCACCGACATCACCAGCCAAGGCGGCGGCGACCATTACCGCCTGGGCAGCAGTGCGGCCTCGCTGAGCGACGAAGCCGGCACCCTGAACGCCATCGGCGGCACGCTGACCATCGACGCCGGCGCCGGCACCGACCGCATCGACATCGACGACGGAGGCGAGATCGCGGCCGACACCGGCACGCTCGGCGCGGCGACCCTGACCGGCCTCGGCCTCGGTGCCGGCGGCCTCGGCTACCTCGGCTTCGAGGATCTCCGTCTGAGCCTCGGCAAAGGCGGCGATCGGCTGGCCGTCGTCGACACCCATCTCGGCACCACGGCGCTGACCGCCGGCTCCGGCCACGATTATGTCGACATCCAGGCCATCGCCGGCGAAACCAGACTGTTGGCCGGCCAGGGCCAGGACGAGATCCATATCGGCGAGTCCGCCGGCGCGGCGGCCCTCAACGCCCGGCTGTTCGTCGACGGCGAGGAGCACAGCGACAGCTACTTCGTCAGTCTGTCGGGCGGCGGCTCGTCCGAGATCCGGATCACCGACACCGATTCCGGCTACACCGACCGGATGAGCGTCTACGGCACCGACCAGCGCGACACCTTCTGGTTCCGCAAGCTGGTCGAGGACGGCGTCGATCGCGGCGTCATCGACTATTTCGCCGAAAACAGCGGCTTCGCGCACGACTTCCAGCCGATCATCGTCGAAGAGCTGATGCGCGACGCCGAGAGCGGCAGCGCCGACGAATGGACGGTGGCGCGGGTCCAGAACGTCGACGACAGTCAGGTGATCGACAGGCACCGGCTCTATTACGGCGCCGTCGACGACGTCCAGGTGTTCGGCGGCTCGCGCAACGACTTCTTCCTGATGGACGACACCGCGCGGGCGATCGAGGTGCACGGCGAGGCCGGCAACGACAGCTTCATCATCGGCCGCGTGCTCGGCCTGACCGCCGACGGCAAGGTCGATCTGGCCGCCGGGCACATGACCAACGGCGTCTCCTACAACACCAACTTCTTCGGCGGCATCGGCAACGACTACTTCGAGGTCAACCGCAACGTCGGCCAGATCGGCATCTTCGGCGAATTCGGCGACGACACGGTGTTCCTCAAGGCCTACGAGGCGGTCAACGATGCCGGCGACGGCCAGTCGATCCAGATGGCCGGCGGCACCCGCGACGGCGCCAAGTCGGCCGAGGAGCACGACTCGCTGATCGATCTCGGCGGCTACGTCGAGAACAACCGCGCCAGCATCGACGGCGGCGCCGGCTTCGACACCGTCATCGTCTCGGGCACCGCGGCCGCCGACAAGTTCTACATCTTCACCGAGACCGACGAGACCGGCCAGGAGGTGCAGCGCATCTACGGCGCCGGCCTCAAGATCGACCGGGTGACGAATGTCGAGCGCTTCCTGCTGCTGACCGGCGGCGGCGACGACGAGATCTACGTCTACGGAACTCTGGAAGGCCAGCAGGTGTTCATCAACACCGGCAGCGGCAACGACAAGATCTTCTTCGGCGGGCCGGAACAGACCTTCAACGTGACGCTGCCGCAGTCGGACTTCAGCGAGCATTACATCGGCGACGGCTACACCACCATGACCTCGGTGGATACCAGCGACCTGATGTACAGCAAGCGTCCGTGGTGGAACTACTCGACCTATTATGCCTGGAACTACATCGCCTATTCGTATTTCGGCTATTCTGCGCCACTGTGGTACTGGGACTACCAGTACTACAAGTTCCTTTCCCTGTGGCAGGACTCGTTCCTGGCGACGGACGCCTACCGCACCGACACGATCGGCGATCCGGACGCCCTGCGCGAGGTGCTGCGGCCGTATCTGGAGCAGCTCAAGACCAGCGGCAGCTACTGGTTCTACTACTACTACGGACTTCGGGACGGCGGCAGCCGCATCGACGGGCTGCTGGCCGACACCGCCACCTCCGACACCACGCTGGACGCCCTCGGCGACCGCATCCTGGGCCTGTTCTTCGACCAGCGTCTGGTGTCGGCCTACAATGTCGACGAGACCACCGCGCTCGAGACGATCGAGATGACGCTGACGGCCACGGTGCCGGAGCTGACCGCCATGCCTTACACCATGGCGGCAAACTACGATCTCTCGAAGATCCGCGGTCACGTTCGGCTGTCCGGCGCGTCCGGCGACGACGAGGTGATCGTCGCCCATCGCGCGCAGGACGCCATGGGCGCGACGGGCGCGCTGGGCAAGCTGGAGATCGATTCGTCCGAATTCAGCTTCGACGCCGACGCCCTGTTGGCGGCGATCGCCAGCAGCAACGGCCTGAACAACATCGACCCGGCGCTGATCGCCGAGGCGGTGGCCACCGACATCAAGTTCAAGGCCGCGACCGACCTCACGCTGCTCGACGACCTGATCGCCCACAACGCCGATCCGGCGACCGGCCGGGCCTCGGTGACGATGACGCTGCCGGATGGCCAGCTCATCAAGTCGTTCGCCAGCGACCGCATCGACACGGCGCTGGTCGACATGGCGGCGGTGCAGGAGCAGCAGCTCACCGACTCGCTGACCCGCTATCTCGATCAGTTCGGCTATGTCGAGGACGTCCAGTCGAGCATCGTCTACAAAACCCACGCGCGCGGGCCCGCGACCTACAATTCGTCCTGGGTCAGCGCCGACGGCGTGCTGAAGAAGGTCGACTTCTACGCCAACGATCCGCAGCAACCGTGGATCCAGTTGACGGCCAGCAACTTCTCCAGCTGGGTGGGCTACTACAACTACTACGCCGCGTGGTTCGGCTGGTCGCAGCTGGCCTCGGAATTCACCGCCGCCAACGTCGATTCCTTCCTGCAGAAATGGTACGGCGTCTCGGCGGGCACCGTGGTGGCATCGAACCAGGACCTGGTCTGGAACGCCGACGCAGGCGCCTTCCGCGTCTACGAGAAGGTGCTGACCGGCGACCCGACCAAGTTCGTCAACACGTACCGCTATGGCACCGAGGCCAATCACGCCGCCGGTCTGTGGGAATCGGTCGACATCAGCGACGAACTCGGCACCCTGGTGCGGACGGTGACCTACACCGACGGCGCCGACCGCGATCAGCTCCTCGCCTCGGCGATGAGCGACCTCGGCATCGAATACGGCTATTACTACACCTACACCGACTATCACCCGGGTGCCGACGGCACGCAGGTGCCGTATCGCGTCCTGGTCTACAGGGCCGACGGCGACGGCACCAACTCCGACCCGCTGGTCGAGACCATCACCGAGGCGACGTTCGGCGCCGCCCTCACCGACACGGCCGTCGACGATTACGTGAAGGCGACGTACGGGGTCGAGGCGTCGACCTTGCGGCTGCACACGCCGGGCATCGAGAAGGAGGTCTACACCTCGAGCCAGAACGGCGTCGTCTCCAACATCGAGGTGGTCAGGACCTATCGCGGCAGTGGCGGGCAGTCGGTGCTCGACCAGATTCAGATCTACGCCGTCGACGGCCTGACGCTCGACGCGCCCAGTGCCTTCGTGACGCAGAAATTCCCCGGCGACGTCACCGCCTTCGACGCCATCCAGGGCTTCGGCATCGACGCCAAGGGCACCGGCAACCACGCCATCTACTACAACTCGATCGAGGTGGTGGACCTGCAGTTGCTGGGCGGCGGCGCGGTCGAGGACTACGTGGTCGACATCCGCGATTTCGTCACCACCGGCACGGTCGGCGTGACGACGGCCGCGGGCGCCGATCGCATCACCGTCGGCAAGCAGACCGACGCCGGCTGGACGCTCGAGGGCATCGACGTGGCGCTGACCATCGACGCCGGCGCCGGCAGCGATGACCTGATCATCCACGCCGGCGGCGAGGCCACCGGCCGCAGCGCCGTTCTCGACGCCACCACCCTGACCGGGCTCGGCATGGCCCGCGGCCTGACCTATGGCGGCGCCGAGACCGTGCACGTCACCACCGGCGAGGGCGCCGACGTCTTCACGGTGCGCGGCACCGCCGCCGGCGCCACCACCACCGTCGATCTCGTCGGCGGCGACGACGCCTTCCACGTCGCCTCGCTGGCCGTCGGCGACCTCGCCGACGCCGAGGGCCACGACGGCAAGGGCGACCTGTCGCTGATCGCCGGGGCGCTGAACCTGCACGCCGGCAGCGGCGACAACGCCCTCTTCCTCAGCGACTGGGACAGCCTGGCCGGCGATGCCGGGGTGGTGGTCGGAATCGCCACCGAATCCGTCGACCGCAAGCGGGATTCCGGGACCGCAGACACGCTCGTCGGTCAGACCGTCGCCACCGAGGTCACCACCGTCGCCGGGCTGGCCCCGGCCACCATCCGCTTCTCGGCCGACGGCGGGACGTTCGATCGCGGCCTGTCGGTGTGGACCGGACAGGCCGACGACACCGTCACGCTCCTCGGCCTGCCGCTGGTCGGCCAGACCGTCACCAGGCTCTACACCGGCGCCGGGGCCGACACGGTGACCGTCGACATCGCCGAGGCGGTCGGGCTCTCGGCACTGCCTGCCGGCCAGCGCCGCCTCGTCGTCAGTACCCAGGCCGGCGCCGACAACGTCGATGCCACCGCATCGAGCCTGCCGCTGATCGTGTTCGCCGGCGCCGACGACGACGCCGTCTCGGCCGGCAGCGGCGCCGACATCGTCGTCGGCGGCCTCGGCGACGACACCGTTTTCGGCGGCCTCGGCGACGACCTGTTGTACGGCGACACCGTCGTCGTGACCGCCGCGCTCGACGGCAGCCTGTCCTACGTCGCCGGCCGCGATGTCCTGGGCGGCCGCGACCTGGTCCATGGCGACGAGGGCCGCGACACGATCGATGGCGACACCGGCGCCGACGTCGTGTTCGGCGATCTTGGCAGCGCCACCACTCTTGGCGACACCGTCACCTATGCCACCGGCGATCCGCTGCTGGGCGACGCCGACACCATCGTGACCGCGGACGGCGACGATATCGTGTTCGGCGGCGCAGGCGGCGACGCGATCGAAACCGGCGCCGGCGACGACACCGTGCTCGGCGATTTCGGCGAGGTGGTCTACGACCTGGCCGCCGCCGCAAGGCTGGCGGTGCGCTCGCGCGACGAGATGCGCGGCGGTGCGGATGTCGTCGACCTCGGCGAGGGCGCGAATCTGGTGATCGCCGGCCTCGGCGGCGATACCGTTTCGGCGGGGTCCGGCGCGGACATCATGTTCGGCGACTCGGCCGAGATCAGCTTCGCCGGCTCCCTGACCACCGCCGAGAGCACGGCGCTCGATCAGGGCGGCGCCGACATCGTCACCGCCGGCGACGGCGCCAACGTGGTGATCGCCGGCTTCGGCGCCGACA
>CAZJFH010000006.1:0-99311 GCA_964545205.1 uncultured Rhodospirillaceae bacterium | reverse complement strand
GATCCAAGTGAGCATTTGCCCGTCTCGGCTAATTCCGCGAAATCAGAAGTGGACCGCCCGCTGTCTTCCCAGTCCTGGTACTGCGCGATGTCCCAATTGAACCGCGTGGCGACTAGCCAACTTCTGGTCGGATTGGTGTGGAAGCCAAAGTGGATCAGGTCCGTTCCGCGCATCATCTTCCGGAGATTCCAAAAATCTCTGGAATGCGCTCTTTCCTGTGGTGTCATCTCCCAGGTGACATGGAAATCGGCCGGAATTTCCAGGCTTAGGTTGGCATCGATCATTCCGTACGCACCTGCAATGTCCTTGATGTGCAGGTCGTAGCGCAGAAAAGCCAGCCGCTTTCCCAGGTCGTCGGGGGTGAACAGGTGGGTCGCTTTGAAGGTGTATCCAAGGTCGCGGATCCGCTCGATAAGTTCACGATATACACCATCGGCTTCGGCGAAATACGGGCGCAGTGCCACCCTGATCTCGGTCGGATCGCTCATGCATTCGGAAATGGCGAGGACTTCCCTGCCAGCCTTTGTGGCGGACCAGGGAGATTTGGTGTCGAATTTCGCGCTCCGCTCTCCTACGCGTCCGAGGAGCGCGCCCGCCGGCGTTCCTCCCACCCGGTAAAGTTGTCCGGGGCTCCATTCTCCCCAGCCCGTCTTTAATTTGGGCTGGACCTTGATGAGGTAGCTGTGCCCCGGCGTGAATGCATAGGTCAGCGGGACCTGGAAGCAAGTTTGGGTCGTTTCGACGTTGCCTCCCAGGGCATCGATCCCATTTGTCTGGTCGACGATCGACACCCGATAGCGCTCGGCACCCGAAGTCTCCGGCCAAACGATCCAGGGATTAAGGAGGTTCTTTCGAATCTCGCTCGCCTCGCCGCCCAATACCACGGCGTCCGGGCCTTCGGCGCGGCCATTCAGTTCAAGGTGGTAACGCTCCGCTTCATCGATGGCCGCCTCCGGCCAAATTTCCACCGGTGCCGGCTCGTCAGGGGAACTTGCCGATCCCGAGTTCTTGCGAACGAAGGCGGCGAGCGAGCGATTGTGCAGCCGTTCCCGAGGAATATGTTCTCCGGTAACGGGATCGTAAAAGCACGGCGAGCCTGCGTTCTCGGTGAGGCAGTCGATCAGTTCCTGGAGGGCGAAGAGCTTGGGGTAGATTGGCTCATCAGGGCGACGGCTTTCTTGCAGGCTCCCTTCCTTGATCACGAGAATGCCGCCATCGTTCAGGAGCTTCGTCGCCTCTTGGAACAGTTCCGGGACCACGTCCTTGCCGATCGCGTAGAGCGCCTCAAAGCAACTCATCACGTCGAATCCCGAATCGAGCTTCCTTATCTCCCGCACGTCGCCCTGGTGGAAGTCCACCCGCGCCGTCAGACCGCGCCTGCCTAGGAAACGCCGGCCAACATTCACGGTCTTCCCATCATAGTCGAGCATTCCGTAGGTATGCCCGGCTGCGGCAAGCTCTGCCGCAGTGAAGCCGAACCCGCCGGCCATGTCGAAGCCGCGGATTTTCCTATCGCCGAAGTGTAGCTTGATCAGGCGCTTTGCGAAGAAGCTCTTGATGTTGGCGCCGGCCAAGGTGTAGCGGAAGTGATACGTGGCGAGTGCCGTCTGATTGTCCAGGAAAGATGGATTGGACGCGTCGGCGCCGACCTCCTCCAGCCAGTCTGCAACGAATTCGTCGAGTTTGCCGTGCACGCGGTGATAGATCGTCTCCAGCCTTTCAACGTCTTGCGACAACGTTGGCGACCAGCGCAGTCGTATCCATTTACCATCGACGATCTCGACTCCCGCGCCGGGCAACTTACCCGCAAGGTGGGTGGCGGTCACCAATCCGTCGGGACAATCGTCCTGCTGTTGGCAGGTCTCGATGAACAGTTCGCCATCCGGCGCCATGTCCAGGAGGAGACATCCCAGCCACGCCACCGTAAAGTCGCTCTGGAGCAGCCGTGCGCTCTCGTCCCTGAGGATGAACAGCTTCTTGAACGATGGGTCCAGGGAGGCGTAAAGATTGGCGGGGGCCGAGGCGGCTGCATCGAGCCTGAAATGATCACCCGAACTGGAAAGCCGCAATGCCTTCGCAATATCATCCGCATCGGCGTGGCTGCCAAGTGTATTAAGACAAGAAGAGATCGGGCCTGACGATACAATAACGATTTTCGGCATGCCTTGATTCCTGGCGCGAACCGGATGGATTTATTTATAGCTTCTTTGTGTCTGGTAGGCTGAGACTTTCTGCGGGTGCCCTCCACCGGACGGGCGCCAAGATAGCGGAATGTCGTCCGGTCCGGAAGGCAAATCTGGTCAGACGCCCGGCTCCCGTGCAAGTCGCCTCTGTGGCCTGCGCTGAGGGCGCGATAGTGGTGCCACGCCAGGGTAGCCAAATCGAGATCGCGGTCATTATACTCGCGCCCGCCATAGGACCTGTCGGATAGGATCCGGATGTCACTGCCAACCAATGCCGTGCTGACGAGCGCCGGGCTGCTCGAACAGATACTGCCGCCCGACGCCGATCTCGGCGACAAGGAGCGGCTGCTCGCCGCGGCGCGTTCCCGGATCGAGCCCGGGATGGAGGAGAGCTTCGGGCGCTTTCTCGACTGGCTGAGCGCCTGCGGCTACGAATTCGGCAGTCTCGAGGACGGACCGCCGGAGTTCGGAGCGCGGCGCGTCTACTTCCGCTACGACGTGCACGGACAGGACCTGCTCGCCGCCTATCTTCTCGCCGGCATCCACGAACGCCTGAAGATTCCGGGCTCGTTCCAGATCACCTGGGAGTTTTCGCAGGACGAGAAGAGGGTCGGCCGCTATTTCCAGGCGTTGCGCGCCTTCGACTCCCGCTACGTCCAGTTCGGGTTTCACAGCGCGCCGACCTCGACCTGGTACATCGCGGAGATGTGCGGCGACGATCACCCCAAGGCGCGCGAGGTGGCGGCGGGGCCGGAGTTCAAGGCCTATCTCGGCGCGTTGTTCGCGGCCTACGAGCGCGACGGATTCGACGCCGCCGAACTGCGGCGCATCGATGCCGGCGGCGAGGAGTATCTGACCAGGACGGCCGAGTCGTTTCGCGCGGCGTTCGGCGACTGGTCGACGATCTCCGGGCACGGGAATTTCCTGACCCGCGCCTATGTCATGGCGCGCCAGGAGCGGCCGGAGTTCTCGGTGCTGGAACCCTTGTTCCATCCGGTCAAGTACCTGCAGGGCAAGGATGTCGGCCGCTTCGGATTCGCCCGCGAAATCACCGGCTTCGGCAGCGACGGCGGGCCCGGGCCGCGGGTGATGCTGGAGAGCAACCCGACCGAGATGCTGCGCGACTGGTATTGCGGTCGTGTCGGCGCTGGTCTCGGTTTCGTGGCGCTGTTTCACCCGGCCACCTGGACCGGCGGCCGGCTGTCCTGGCTTGGGGAACTGAAGCCCGAGGACGCGGTGAAGCCGCTGGTCCCCGTCCAGCCACCGGCGCCGACATCTGCACCGAGTCCGGCGCCGGCACCGGCGCCGGCTGCGGTCGAGAGCGAGCCGGCGACCTGTGGCGAGCGCCAGGCCGCGGCGCTCGACCGGCTCGGGCGGATCGTCGAAGCGTGGTGGGTTGCCCGCGGCGACGCCGCCGACGCCCCGCACGTCGTCACCAACGTCGGCTACAACGGTACGCAGTGCCGGTCTCGCGCCGCAAACCTGGTGCGTTTCGTCGAAGCGGGCTACGGCGCCAGTTTCGAGGGCAAGAACGTCTGCGAACTCGGGTCCGGCTACGGCGGCCTGTGCATCTCCTTCGCGCTGGAGCACAAGGCGGCGCGGGTGGTGGCGGTCGACCGCACGCCGCATTACGCCAAGGCCCTGCGCGAGGTGGCGGCGGAATTCAAGGTCCCCGCCATCGAAGTCGTCGAGGCCGATTTCCAGGACCTCGACGGCTACCGCGGCCAGATGGACGTGGTCCTGCTCAACGACGTCATGTACACGTCGAATCTCGATCCGACCCGGGTCGCCGCCGTGTGCCACGCGCTGCTGAAGCCGGGCGGCATCGTGCTGTTCCGCAACGTCAACCGCCTGCACGGGCCGTCCGTCGTCAGTCACCGCCAGGGCAGCCAGTTCCTGGAACCGCAGGCGTCCGACCGCGCCGCGCGCTTCTACGGCAAGGGCGGGGGCTCGACATTGGTTCACCGACCGCTGTCGCCGGCCGGGCTGATGGCGCATCTGGAGCGGGCCGGATTCGGCGATTTCCGGTATGACGCCGACACCAACCTGTCCGCGATCGTGCCGCAGAAGAGCCGGTTCCTGCGGCAGCGCTACGTGCTGATGGGGCGCAAGGACCAGCAGTCGACCCCGATGAGCTTGCGCTGGCCGCCGGCGGTCGAGCGCGCGCCGTTCGAGGCGGCCGTGGCCGCCAACGAGACCTGGCATGCCCCGGCCGCCGCTCTGCAGGACCTGTTCGGGGGCGAACTCTCGGTCGAGGCGGCAAAGGAATTCCTCGGCGCCTACCTGGTCGATCGGGCGCTGCTCGCGCGTCTGCGGACGTTCAGCGACGACGGCGACAGCCATTCGCGCGATTTCATCGCGGCCTGCGCGGGCGCTCTCGATCGTGCCCTGGCGCAGAAGCTGGCGGTTGCGGCCGGCTGGCCGGCCGACCGCTACGCCGCGGCCGACCCCGACCGGTTCACGACGCTGCTGGGCGAAGCGTACGCGGCCGTCCAGACGGCGCTCGGCCGGACGGATGTCGCCGCCGCGCCACGGGTGGACTGGCAGGAAATGGGGGCCCGGGCCGAGGCCATCGTGCTGCCGCCGGCGGCCCGCTCGGACAAGATCCGCCGGCTGGCGACGGCGGCGTTCCGGACCGTCTTCGACGACCTGCGTCACCTCCAGTCGATCCGCCTGTTCGCGGAGACCGCCGACGCGCTGGTCGGCTCGCTGCTCGACGAATACCGCGCCGCGGCGCTCGACCACCTCGAAGGCGCGCTGCTCGACGAGGCCGGCGCCGCGCGGCCGGGGCCGCAGCCGCTGAAACGGCAGGAGCTGAACGCGTTGCTGAACGCCGCCGTGCTGCGGCGGCCGGGCGGCGCACGGAGCGAGCGCACCCGCGTCGTGTGCATCTGCGGCGGTCCCCGCACCGGGACGCACCTGCTCAACGGCATCCTGTCTTCGTCGCCGGCGGTGATGCCGATGCTGAGCGAGACGGCGCCGCTGATCCCGATCATGGATGCCCGGCACCGGGCCATTGTCAACCATCAGATGTTCCCCGGTCTCCACTTCGATTCGGCGGGTGAGATCGAATCCTTCTTCGGCGACGCGGTGCGGTCGTTCCTCGACCATCTGCGGCGGCGCTACGAGAGCGATCTGGCCGTGATCCGTGCGCCGGTCATGTCGCGCTACATCGACGCCCTGTTCGCCATGTCCGAAGCCGCTGGTTTCGAGATCCGGGTGATCGGTATGATCCGGAGCCCGGCGGACGCCGTTGCGTCCCTGCTGCGCTGGCAGGAGAAGCAGATGGCGATGGGCAAGGATTCGCTGGTTCCCGGCGATCCCAGTGTCGCGGCGCTGGCGCGGATGTTCCTTTCCTATTATTCGAAGATACTGAAACACCTGGACGCGAACGACGGGCGGATCATGGTGGTCCGGTACGAGGATCTGGTTTCAGAGCCACGGGCGGCCTGCGACCGGATCGGGACGTTTCTGGGTATCGATCTGTCGTCTTGCGACGCGCAGACGGAATGGTCCCGCACGGCGGTCGATTTTTCCGAAGAGAATCCATTCTTCGGAACGGCGATCACGGATAAATACGGCGGGCCTCTGGCGGGCTCGTCGGTGGGCGGCAGCCGCCAAAGGCTTTCCGGCGAAGACGTCCGGACCGTGGAAATGGCGTGCAGGACGATCATCGAGCGTTTCTATCGCTCATAAGCAGGGGGTGTGTGAGTCATGGGGTCGGCAAACAGCGGCGAAGGCACTTCGGTGTCGCTGAAGGTGCTGCATGCGCCGTTGAACTACGCGAACCAAGCTTTCGTGGTCAGCGAGGCTTTGCGGAAGATCGGCGTCGATTCGACGCTGTTGACCTACCAGCGCAACAAGAGCGCCAGTTCGTTCGGGTTCGGCGCACACCGGACGGTTGACATTTCGTTTGGCGGCTGGCTGGTCGAGGAACTCTCGGTCGTCCGCGACGCGCTGAGCGAAGGCTACGACGTCGTGCACTTCTGGAATCGCTCGCTGGTGTACCGACACGGCGACTCGTTCTTCAACGGCATGGACATCCCCCTGTTCAAGTCGGCCGGCAGGAGAATGGCGTATCGCTTCACCGGTTACGAATTGCGCCGCAAATCGCTGGAACTGGAGCTCAACCCCTACAGCCCGTTCCGGTACGGCTTCGAATCGAGCTACGACGAGGCCAATCAGCAGCGTTATCTCGATTTCCTCCGCTCGACGGTGGACGCGCTCGTCGTCCAGGACCCCGAGATGCAGACCTACGCGCCGGAAGCCATCATCGTCCCCCGGGCGCTGGAATTGCAGAACTTCGCCTTTGCCGAGGCGGTTCCCGGCGACAAGCCGCTGATCGTCCATGCCCCGACCGACCGCCTGCTGAAGGGGTCGGATTTCGTCGAAAAGGCGGTCGCGGCTTTGAAGGAGAAGGGGCTGTCCTTCGAGTTCAAGCTGATCCAGGGGATGAGTCACGAGGAGGCCCTGCAGTGGTACCGGCGCGCCGACATCGTCGTCGACCAGCTTCTGATCGGCTGGTACGGCGTCGTCGCCGTCGAGGCGATGGCGATGGGCAAGACGGTGGTGGCCTATATTCGGGAGGACCTGCTGGATTATTTCGGCGGCGAGATGCCGCTGCTGGCGGCGAATCCGGATACGATCGAGAGCGTCCTGCAGCAGGCGATCTCGGATTTCGAACTGCGCCGTGAGCTCGGGCGCCGGGGGCGCGGTTTCGTCGAGCGGGTTCACGATAGCGAGGCGGTCGCCGCCAAGCTGAGGGATGCCTACGTCGAACTGCTGGCCAAGCCGCAGCCGGCACGCGCTCCAAGTCTCGACTATCATCTGGAGATGACGAGCGAGATCAACAATCTGTTCCACGGCCAGATGCGGATCAAATTTCTTGAAAAGAAGAAGATCGAGCAGCAGAAGGAAATCGCTCGCCTCCAGGCGCAATTAGAAGGAGCGTCGGCGGATGGTGGCAAGGCCGATGCTGAAATTCCCTCCGAGAGAGAAGCGGGCCAGGGCGCTCCTAACCCGATGCGGATCCGTTTTCTCGAGCGAAAGGTGAAGGACCTCAGGGCGGAGATCGTGAGCCTCCGCTACAAGGCCGAGCAGTACGAAAAGCTGAAACCCGAGCTGCCGCAGTTGCGATATCGCGCCAAAAGGTACGAAGAACTTCGTCGCAACCCGATCACCTTGTTCAAGGTCTGGCGCGCGAGCAAAGGGCAGGCTGCCGTCCAGTCCTCAGCCACCAGTACGTCGACCGGATACGAGATTTGCATCCTGTCCAGAAAGGCCCTTCGCGACATCACTCGCGTCGTGCGCCTGGCGAAAGCCCTATCGGATGCGGGCCACCGGGTCACCGTGGTTTCCCTTGAAGCCCCGATCGAGGAACTGCGCAAGACAACTCCGACGGTCCAGTACATCGAGGCGCCGGTCGTGCCCGCGACCACACGGCGGGTCGCGCAGATCAACAAACAGCGAGCCGAACGGCGAAGGGAGTTTCGCGGAACCACGGCCGAGAAAGTGCGCGCCTGGGCGTTTCGGATTTTCGTCAAGGCGCCGTTCCTCGATTTGCCCAGCGCCATTCTCACACGCAAGAAGGGGGAAGGCTTCAGCGTAGCCTTGAAGCGCTTCTTGACGATGGACGTGTTTCAGCTTCGCGTCGTCTATCAGCACATGCTGCGTCAAGTCGCAGTCACCAACGGCTTCGCCGACGAGGCCGAAAAGGTTCTGGCCGGGCGGCATTTCGACTACGTCCAGGCCCACGACAACTACGCCCTGGTCGCCGCCGAACGCATCGCCAAGCCGCGCGGCGCGAAGATCGTCTACGACGCCGTCGAGATCAGCGAACACCGGCTGGCGACCGATTTCTGCCTGTTCGAGAAGTTCCGCGAGCGCTACGAGCGTCGCGAGGAGGCGCGCATCTTCAAGAAGGCCTGGCGGATGATCACCGTCAGCGAGGGCCTGGCGGACTGGTACAGCAAGCGCTACGGCGTGCCGCGGCCGCTCGTGGTGCGCAACTGCCGCTATTATTGGCCGCACAAGGTCGACCGTCGCATCCGCCGCGATGCCAAGATTCCCGAGGGGCACCGCCTGCTGGTGTGGATCGGCAGCGCCTATCCGCAACAGGGGCTGGAACTGATCGTCGACACGATGCCGTTCCTGCCGGACGACGTGCACCTGGCGATCGTCGCGACCGCCCTGCCGCGCTGGCAGCCGTTCCTCGAGGGGCTGCCCCAGCGCGCCGCCGCCGCCGGCGCCTCGCACCGGGTGCACGTGCTGCCGCCGCGGGGGCCGAACGATCTGGTGCAGTACGCCTCGGGCGCCGATATCGGCGTCATCCCGCGGCCGACGGAGCTGCTGAACAACTACTACAGCATGCCCAACAAGTTCCTCGAAATGACCATGGCGCGCCTGCCGATCGCCGTGTCGCAGTTGAAGGACATGGCCGACACCGTCAACAAGTACGGCATCGGCGCCGTGTTCCCGTCCAACGACCCCAAGGTGGTGGCGGAGACGATCGCGGGCATGCTCGAACCCGAGACCTATGCGCGCCTGCGCGAGAACGTGTTCAAGGTCGCCGAGAGCTTCAGTTGGGAGAGCGAGAGCAAGCCTTACGTCGAGATGTTCGGCGCGCCGGCCGCCAAGGCGGGCCAGCCGGCCGTCGAGGCGGCGGAGCGGCCGGAACCCGCGCAGGCGGGGGCAGCATAAGCGCCGCCCATGGAGCATGAAAACCTGGTGCAGTCATCGTCTGGCGTTTCGATACGGCCGCATCCGTGGCCGTATCGGGCGATGCTGGCGATCTGCAACGACATCGACCGGGCGACGCCCCAGAAGTTCGATGCGCTGCATCGCTTCCTGAACACCCGCGAGCCCACGCCGATGGGCGAAGGGCTCGGCCTCGACATCGCCGATTCGATGTGGTTCTACGCGCCGGAAGGCAGGCGTCCGGATGCCGCCACCTGGCAGATGTCGTTCTTCGACGGGCTCGAACCGGGCCGCCGGACGCCCTTTGCCGACAAGATCCTGTCCTACATGCGGTGCGGCTGGATCGACACGTTGCACACCTACGGCAATTTCTCCTCGGCGCCGGTCTTCGAGCGCCGTCACGCCGAAGAGGCCTTCGCGGTTCTGCGCGACGCCGGCGCCGCGCCGAGCGTCTGGGTGAACCACGGCAACAGCAAGAATCGCCAGAACATCGGCGCCGCCGAGTACATGGAGGGCGACGTCAGAGGTGCGGCGGCGTATCACGCCGATCTGCTGGTGCGCAACGGTGTCCGGTTCCTGTGGTCGGGGCGGACCAGCGGCGATTTCGTGCGCGATCCGGTGATCCGGGCGCAGGCGCTGGCGGACGGCGGCAAGGTGTGGCTGTTCGAGCGGCAGGACTTTGCCTTCGCTCCCGATGCCGAGGCGCTGGCGGCGCGTTACGGCGCGGTGGCGCGCACCAACCAGGCCAATCCGTTCCTGATGCTGTGGCACCCGCAGGTGATGCACCTGCAACTGTCCGAGGCGAACCTCGACGAGTTGGTCGCGCGGCAGGGCTTCGCGATTCTGGCGCAGCATTTCGGATCCGGCGAGCCGTTGCGGCGCTTCGGGCTGCCTGCCGTCGAAGCCCTGCGCCGGCTGAAGGACCGCCAGGACGCCGGCGAGGTTCTGGTCGCGCGGACCGCGCGTCTGCTCGGCTATGTCGCCATGCGCGACCATGTCGTTTACGAGACGAGCCGTGACGGCGACACCGTCGTCGTCGACATCCTGGGCATAGACGACCCGGTGCGCGGCAAGATGGCGCCGCTGATCGATCGCCTGCGCGGCCTCACCTTCGTGATCGAGGGCGCGCGGCAGGCCAGGCTCCTGGTCAAGGGCAAGGGCGTCAGTGCCCGTTACCTGCGTCGGCACGATGACGCCGAAGCGAACCGTTGCGTGCTCGGGATCGCATGGTTCGAGCCCGACCACACCGATTACTCAGTCCAAGAGGGACCCATGACGACCATTTCGCCGAGCTGGCACGCGGAGCCTCAGCAGGGAGACGGCCTCGGCCAACGAATCGCCGACTGGTTGGAGACGCAACGCGACGAACGCCCCGAACACATCACGCCGCAGCAGCACACCTACGCCGTCGAATACTCGGCGAAGCGCTACGCCGTCGGGATCGACCACTACCGCAGCGTCTTCCAGCAGCTCGGGATGGTCGGAAAGGTCAAGGGCCTCGACATCGGCAGCGGCGCCGGACACTGGCTGGTCGCCTTCGTGCAGGACAACCAGAAGGCGGTGGGAATCGACGTCAACGAGAATTTCGTGATCGTCGCCAACCGGGTCGCGCAGCAATTCGGCTACGCGGATCGGGTCGGCAGCGAGGTCGGCAAGGCCGAGGCCCTGCCGTATCCCGACTCCAGCTTCGATGCCGTGTGGTCGCACGGCGTGCTGATGTTCTGCGACAACGAGCTCTCGTTTTCCGAGATTTCGCGCGTCCTCAATCGGGGCGGCAGCTTCTACTGCGGCTATTCCAGCGTCGGATTCCGGCTCAGCGGCACCTATACGGGCGTGCTCAAGGGCAACAAGGCGTTGATGAAATCGAACCTGTCCGGCTATCTCGGCGGGACCTGGCAGAAGGAAGGCGTCGCGGAATCGCCTTGGGCACGGGTGCGGATGCTGACCATCGACGAACTGGTCAGACTGTGCCACGTGTTCGGGCTTGGCTTCGTCGACCAGCCGGGCTTTCAGGACGGCGTCCACGAATTCGCCGGGCTTCCGGCGACCATCGACCTGCTGTGCATCAAGAAGGCGACGGTCGACGACCATCTCGCCAAGCTGCGCGAGACCTCGGCCGCCGATGCGGCGGGGCGGGCGGAATTCCTCGGCCTGGTTCGCATCGGTCTTGGCCGCATGGTGCGGCGGGTGATGGACGAGCGCGGCGAGGACCTGGACGACCCGGAAATCCGCAACCTGTACGTCCGGGCCCTGCTCCAGGGCGGGCCGGACAACGACGCGGTCATCGACGGCCTGGCGGCCAAGGGGCTGGACGCCAAGACCCGCGGCCTCGTCGAGATGAACCGGCGCCGCCCGGCGCCGGCGGTGGCGGCGTTCGAGGCGATGTCCGAGGACGATCCCGATCGCGGCTTCCTGCTCGGCAGCGCCCGCGTCTTTGCGCAACGCGTCGAGGCCGGCGTCGCCGAACTGCGCCGCGGCATCGAGGCCGGTCACCGGGTGGTCGATTGCAGAATGGCGATCATCATGGGCCGCCTCGCCGAGGCGGAGATGCCCGAACTCACGAACGAGTACGGCGCGCTTCTTCGCGACCTGCCGCTGACCCTCGGCGCCGACCGGGCAAAGGTCGAGGCGGTGCTGGGCACTTTGAAACTCGGTTCGTAAGGGCCGGAGATGGACGTGCTCGTCGTCAAGTCGGCCGGCGGGGCGGAGGCGGAGGTGATGCGCTCGATCGCCGCGAGCTTCCCCGGCGACCTCGACGGCGCCCGGCCGCGTTTCATGGTGCCGACCGGACCGCTCCGGGCCTGGGAGGATGCCGCGGCCGGCCCCCTTTCGGCGCTGTCGGCGGTTCCGTTGCCGACGCGCCTGATCCTGGTCGATCGCAGCTTTCCATTCCTGTTCGCCAGCGATTTCACCGTCGCCTGGCTCGACGGGCTGCTGGCCCGCGCCGCGCCCGACGCGGTCCTGTGGACCGACGGTCTGGCCGCCGATGGTCAAGGCGATCTTCGGCTCGGCGCCGCCGCGCTCGCCCGGCGCGCGCCGTGGCTGGTCGTCGAGCCGCAAGGCGGCTGGACGTCGATCCGCATCGGCGACGAGAGCCTGCGGCGGCCGCTGGCCTCGGTGTTCCCGCGGGTCTACGACCAGCGGGACACCTTCGGAGCCCTGTTCCGCCAGTGCGACCGCGAGATCGGCAATTCCCTGCAGTTGCAGAACAGCGATGTCGACGGCGCCCTGAACTACGCCCTGCACGGCACCTGGACCCGCGGCTTCGTGCTGCAGCGGGTGCTGAGCGAGGCGTGCGGCGGCAGGCCGGCGCGGGTGCTCGAGCTCGGTGGCGGCTTCGGCTTCCTCGGCGCCGAACTGGCGCTGCAGGGACATCAGGTGACGGTGACCGACATCCATCCGCAGCGGCTCGACGGCGTCGGCGGCTGGCTGGCGCGGCGTTGCGGGGTCGAGGACCGGCTGGCGTTCCGGGCGATGCCGATGGAGCGGGCCGGCGAAATGGGCGGCGGCTGGGACATGATCGCCATCATGTCCGCCCTGCTCTATGTCGACAGGGGCGCGATTCCCGAGCTGTTGCGCACGGTTCGCGGCATGTTGCGGCCCGGCGGCGTCTTCGCCCTCTACGAAGTGGTCAGGGAGGCAAGCTCGCCGGCGAACCCGCAATACGATCTGATGTTCGAGGCCGGGGAACTGTCCCGCATCGTCGCGGAAAACCTTGGCGCCGCCGAGTGCCACAGCGTCTTTTCCGGTGCCCGCGTGCCGTGCGGCGGAACGGCCGCCAAGGTGACGACCGTGCGGATCGACCAATAGAGGCGGGCATGGCCGCGGCAGCTAACATCCTCCTCGTGCACGGTTCGGACGCGGCGCAACGGCGCGCGGTCGCCGAGCGGGAGGCGGCCGACTGGTCGGCGGCGGCGGAGATCCTGTTGGAGAAGCTCGGATTCTTGAGCTTCCATCGCTTGTCCGCCGACCGGGTCACGCCTGCGGCGCTGACGGCCGGCTACGACGTCGTGGTGGTCGGGCGTACGGCACTCCACGACGCGCCGAGGCTGCTCGGAATCCTGCGGGAACTCGGGGGCGCGGCGCTGGTCGAGGGGCCGCTGCCGCAGGGCGCCGGTGCTTCCGTTGCCGAGCCGATTGCCGAGGGCGACGTCCTCGTCGTTTCCGACGATGTCTTGGCCGAAGCCTTGGCCCGGGACTGCCCTCGCACCTTCTCGGCTGCCGAGCGCACGATCCCCCTGCGGCCGCGGGAGCTGCGGTGCCACGACAAGGCATTCGACCACTTCACCAGCCGGGCGGCTGTCGCCGAGGGCACGGACGTGCCGCGGATCGCCCGCGATTTCGTGATCGCGGCGTTGTTCCAGCAGCTCAACGTCCTGAAGGCCAAGGGACGGTTCGCGCCGGATCGCGGCGACGCGCTTCTGGTCCTGCGCGCCCTCCGATGCGCCCTGGGCAAGCTCGGCGCCGGCCGCCACTGCGAGCGGATGCGCGGGCGTCTGGGCTCCGCGCTGGCGGCCGAGACCGAGCGGCTGGCGGCCGAGGTCGCGACGATGTCCGAGGCCGAGGCACGGCTGTACCGGTTCGCGGCGGCGGCGGATCCGGGCGAGACGGCGCCCCGCTGCCCGCAGGAAGAGCGCGCCGCCGATATCGCCGCTGCCGTCGAGCGCGCCTGGGACGGTTCGCTCGACAGCATCGGCGATCTGCTGCGCGGCGCAGGTGCGGCCGTCGCCTTCCTGGTCGTCTGCGCCCTGCGGCAGCGGAACCGGGCGGCGGCGGATGCGATCTTCGTCGCGTTGCGAGACCTTCTGTACGACGCATCGCGGGGGGCGTTCCACGCGTTCGAGCCGCAAGGCCCGGGACTGGCGGCGGCCAGGCGCTTCGAGTCGAGTCCGCTGCTGCTGATCGCGATGGTGACGCTGGCAGCGCCGCTCGACATGCCGCACAACGCCTCGGACCTGCGCGCGGGCTACGCGCCGGAGCACCTGGCCGCCTGGTCGCGTTCGCCGCTGGCGCGCCAGCGGCTCGACTTCGCCGATGGTCGCGTGCTGGCGCGGTTCGGCGACGGTGCCCCGGCGATCGTCGCGATGGGCGCCGTCGTGGTGACCGCGTTTCCGCTCATCGGCCACGTCGTGCACCACCACACGGCGGAGCCTCTGCCCGAGCCGTATCTCGAACTCGCCTCGCTCGATTTCCTGACTCTGGAGCGGCTGGTGCCGCTGCTCATCGAGACGGCCGCCCGGGCCGCCGGCGCGCCGATGCTGCGCCTCAGGCCATGGCCCGACGGCCATCGCTACTGCCTGACCCTCCGGCACGACGTCGACCGCATTCCGGAACAGGAGGCGCTGGCGCGCCTGATGGCGTTTCACGGCTCCCGCGGCCTCGCCGTGTCGAACTTCTGGTTGCCCTGGCGCATCAGGCCGGAGATCGTGCGGACCCAGGAAGAGGCGGGCCAGGAGGTCGGCCTGCACTCGGTGCAGCTGGGGCGCAAGCGGCTCGAAGCGGCGGCGGTGGCGCGGCATCTCGCTGCCGCGCCCCTGGTCGGCGAGGCCGCGCACGGATCCGCGTCGGACTACTGGCTCGGGGCGCCGTCGGTGGTGGCGGCCGTGGATGCCGGCTTCGCCTATGCCGAGATGGTCCCGGACTGTCGCGGCCGCCCCTATGCCGGTTTTCCGATGTTGCGCCCGGACGGCGTGGTCACGGTTCTGCGCGGCCTGGTGGGCATCACGCGAAGCGATTCGGTCGACCACCTCAGCGCGGTGGCGACGGTTCATGACGAGGTCAGGCGCCGGGAGTTGGTGACCGAGTGGATCGCCCAGGGCGGACACGTCTGCCTGCTCAACCACCCCGACATCAACTTCCAGGCCCTGGTGGATTACGTGGACGGCCTGCCGCAGCAGGGCCGGCTCGACTGGACCCAGGCGCAGGTCGCCACCTGGTGGGGCGCGACTCACGATTCGGCGGCCGTCGCCATCGACAAGCTCCGCGCAGGCCCCGAGGGGCTGGTCTTTGCGCTGCGCTTCGACCGCGGAGCCCGGAAGGTCGTTCTCGCGTTGAGCACGGGGGGGCGCAAGGTCTCGGACTGCCGGCTCGACGGGCTTCCCGCAGCGTGGCGAAACGCCGCCGACGGAGAGGCGCTCGAGGTGGTCATCGATGCCGCGCCCGGCGCGGTGCTCGAATTGCGCATCGATTTCGCGGCCGCGGAAGCGGGGGTGTCGTGAACTGGTTGCGGCCCGAGGACCGGTGGCGGTTGCTGGCGGCGGTTCCGGCCTGGCTGTTCGACGCCGCCGGTCGCGTTCCCGCGCTCGCCGCCGCCGCCGCCGCGGTGCACGATGCGCAGGGACGGATCGGGCGCGCGGTGGCGGCGCTCGGCGCGGCGGAACGGCAGAGCGGCTACGGCGCGCGCCTGGGCGAGGAGTTGGCTGCGCTGTCGGCCGGCGGATTGCCGTTGCCGCCGCCGCCCGTCGACCGCCGTCGCGCCGCCGAGGGCCGTCGCGGCGTCGTCATGGCCCTGTATGGTTCGGCGCCCTGGCTGAACAACGGCTATGCGGTGCGGACCCGCTGTCTGCTCGACGAGCTGGCGCGCCGGAAGGTCCCGTGCACCGCGGTGACCCGGCCCAATTTCCCGCAGGACCTCCGCGCCTTCCGCACCGTTCCGCAGGTCGCCGAAGAGGAGGCGGACGGCCATCGCTATCTGCGCCTCGCCAGCCCGGTGCGAATGTGGGGCGATCCGCTGTCGTCCTACGTCGAGGACTTCGCCGATCGGCTTGCCGCGGTCGCCCGCGACAGCGGGGCGGCGGTGATCCACGCGGCGTCGAACCACGTCTGCGGCCTTGCCGCCTGCCTCGCCGCCGAGCGCGCGGGGTGTCGCAGCGTCTACGAGATCCGTGGGCTGTGGCACCGCAGCACGGCGGTCGCGCGGCCAGGCTGGGAACGCTCCGAAAAATACGCGCTGCACGAGGCGCTGGAGCGGCAGGCGGCCCTGCGTGCCGACCACGTGATCGTCCTGTCGCAGGCTCTGGCCGAGCACGTGCGCGCCTGGGGCGTCGCCGCCGAGCGGATCACCGTGGCGCCCAACGGCATCGACCGGACGGTGTTTCGGCCGCGCTGTCGCGACGAGGCCCTGCGAACGGCGCTGGGCGCGGGGCCGCGCAGCTTCCTCGTCGGTTATGTCGGCACGTTCGCGCCCTACGAGGGCCTCGACACGCTGGTCGAGGCGGTGGCGCGGATGCGGCGCCGAGGTGTCGACGCCGTCCTCGCCCTGGTCGGCGGCGGCGCCGAGGAGGCGCGGTTGCGGCGGCTGGCGCGGCGGCGGGCGGTGCCGGCCAGCTTCCCCGGCCGCATCCCGTTTTCGGCCGTGCCCGACCACTACGCCGCCTTCGACGCCTGCGCGTTTCCCCGCCGCCCCGGCATCGCCGAACTGGTGCCGCCGCTCAAGCTGGCCGAGGCGATGGCCTGCGGCGTCGCCCCGGTGGTCAGTGATCTGCCGCCGTTGCGCGAGATGGTCGCCGACGGCGTGACGGGTGTCGTCGCGTCCGGCGTCGACGCGCTCACCGACGCGCTGTGCCGCCTGTCCGGCGACGTGGACGCCCGGACCGCGATCGCCGCCGCCGCGGCGGCCTGGGCGGCCGAGAACAGGGACTGGAGCGTCTCGGGCGCGCTGCTGCTGCAGGCCTACGGCTTGGCGGGGAAGGTGCCGGCATGACGGCCGCGCCGCGTCCCTTGCACCTCGCGCTGTACGGCGAGGTCGACGCGAACATCATCGACGGCTCCTCGGTCTGGCTGGTGTCGCTGGCGGAGATGCTGGCCCGCCAGGGGCTGCGCGTCACGGTGCTGCTGCGCTCGCCGCGGCGGCGCGACGTGCTGCTCGGACCGCTTTCGGCGGTGGCGGGCGTGCGGCTGCTCGATCCCGGCACCGAGACGCCGCTCGACGCGGGCGGGGCGGTGCGGGCGCTGGAGCGGCTGAGCGAGACCGATCCCTTCGACGCGCTGATCCTGCGTGGCAGCCGCACCGCCTTTCGCGCCACGTTCAGCCGGCGGCTGCGCCCGCGACTGTGGGCCTACCTGACCGACATCCCGCAGCCGAACGAGCCGCCGGCCTCGCTGCGGCGCCGACTGCGGGTGTGGCGGATCGGCTGGGCGGCGCACCGGCTGTTGTGCCAGACACCGGAACTCGCGGCGCACCTGGTGCGCCTGGCGCCGCGGGCGGCGGGGCGGTGCGTGGCGGCGCCACCGATGGTGCCCGACGAAGCGGTGGGCGCACTGCCGCTGCCGCCACCTTCCGGGACGCCGCTACGGCTGGTCTATGTCGGCAAGTTCGCGCCGCTGTGGAACACGCTGGAGATGACCGCGCTGCCGTCCGCGCTTGCCGGTCGCGGCGTCGCGGCCGAACTTCACATGATCGGCGACAAGTTCCAGAAGTCCGAGGCGGTCGGGTTCGAGGAGCGGATGCGCAGGGCGCTGGATACGGCGGCGGGCGTGGTCTGGCACCGCGGCCATCCGCGGTCCGCCGCCATGGCGCTGGCGGCCCGGGGGCACGTCGGCATGAGCTGGCGGGCGCCCGGCATGGACGGCTCGCTGGAGCTGTCGACGAAGCTGCTGGAATACGGCGCCGTGGGCCTTCCGGTGCTGTGCAACCCGACGCCGATGCACCGCCGGCTGTTTGGCGACGACTATCCGCTGTTCGCGGCCACCGCCGATGAGGTGGTTTCGGTGCTGGGGCGACTGGCCGGCGACCCGACGCTGCATCAGGCGGCGGCCGCACGCTCCCTGGAGGTGGCGCGGCGTTTCGCGTTCTCCCGAGTCGGCGCCGAACTGGCGGCGGCGGTCGCCGAGGGCTGCCGGCCCTGACAGCCGGCAGCAAGCCGGAAAGATCAGGCCGGCATCAGCACCGGACGGCGGAGCATTTCCAGCGCGTCGAGCACGCGCACGGAATCGGTCAGCGTGCAGCGGTCGGGTGCGGTGCGGGTCTTCACCGCCTCGACGAACGCGGCCATCTGGGCCTCGAACATGTTGACCTGGCCGACGCCCAGTTCGGTCCGGCCGGCCTTGTAGCCGCCGGATTCCTTGATGGTGAAGACGAACTGCGGCATGTCGGCCTGTATCGAGCCCATCAGGCTGCCGTTGTCGCCCTGGACCTCCAGGAGCTGGGTGAAGGACGGGGTGATCAGGTCTGCCTGGATCAGAACGGTGACGCCGGCTTCGGTCTTGAGCCGCGCGACGACGAAATCCTCGGCGTCGGCGGCCTCCATGCGGCCGTTGATCATGCGCTGGGGCCGCAGCAGATCCTCGACCAGCATCTCGGCCTCGACCACCCGGCCGAAATACCACACCGCGAGGTCGAGCATGTGCACCAGCATCTCGGACATCGCGCCGCCGCCCTGGTCCTTCCGGTGCTTCCACACCGCGGCCGAGCCGCGGCCGCCGATGCGCAGGGTGCAGGCGGTCAGACGGCCGAGCACCGGACTTTCGCCGCTCAGGCGCGCCTCGCCCAGGATGTCGCGGGCGCGTTCGAAGATCGGGGCGTAGCGATAGATGTAGCCGACCATGCCGATGCGGCCGGCGGCCTCGGCCTGGTCGCGCAGCTCGCGCGCCTCGGCCGCGGTCTCGCACAGCGGCTTCTCGCAGAAGAAGTCCTTTCCGGCGACCATCGCCTCGCGGATCAGCGGCGCGTGGAACGGCGTCGGCGTGCAGATGTCGACGGCACCGATGCCGGGGTCCTCGAACACCGCCTCGACGCTGGGCAGCCAGGGCAGCTTTTCCTTCTCGGCGAGCGCCTGGGCCAGCGCCGGATCCTTGTCGACCAGGACGATCTCGACCCCGCCGCACTTGCGCAGGCCGCTGACGTGCTTGGGCGCCTGCTTGCCGCAGCCGATGATGGCGATGCGTTGGCTCATCTTGCTTCCTCTATTCCGACAGGTACTTGCGCCAGGACAGCGCCATGTTGGGCTCGCGGAGCCGTTCCGGCAGCGGCTTGATCACGCCGGGAACGCCGACCACCAGGCTGTTCGGCGGCACGTCGCGGGTCACCACCGCACCGGCCGCGACGAACGAACCGGCGCCGATGCGCACGCCCGGGCACAGCACGACGCCGCCGCCGATGGTCACGTTGTCCTCGAGCACGCAGCCTTCCGGCACGTATTCGTCGCGCAGCTTCAGGGGGTAGCGGTCGTTGGTGACGGTGATCCCCGGCCCCATGAACACTCGATTGCCGATCGTGCAGTGGGTCGGAATGAAGCAGTTGGCCTCGATCTTGACGAAGCTGCCGATCGTGACCAAGCCCTCGATGACCGTGTTGGTGCCGACGACGACGTGGTCGCCGATCGTCGTCTGGGCGCGGATCATCGCGTGGTGACCGGTCTGGAAATGCTCGCCGGCGGCGACGTCGGCATAGATGATCGTTCCCGAGCGGATGCGGGCGTGCGCTCCCAGGCGCACCGGGCCGCAGTCGCTCTTGTACTTCAGGCCGATCTGGGCGCCCGGCTGCACCTCGCAGTCGGCGCCGGCCTCCATGTAATGCTCGTACATCGCTGATGTCCCCCGTGCTGGGTCGGGCACGTCACGCCTTCCGATCCGCGCCGCCGGAAGCTAGCAACTCGGGCCGATTCAGACAATCGGCATCTCGCGCCGCGAGGGCCTCGACGAACGCGAGGTAGCCGGCGCTCTCGCGCTCCCAGGTCAGTGTTTCGGCCGCCTGCGCCACCGCCCGCCTGAATGTCGGGTATGATTCGGGCGCCAGGACGCGGCGGATCGCCGCGGCGATGGCGTCTGGATCGCCGGCGTCGCACACGATGCCGATTCGGTGTTCCGTCACCAGACGCGAGATTTCCGGCAGATCGGAAACCACCAAAGGTAGCCGCGCCGCGATCATCTCGAACACCCGATTCGGCAGGCTGAAGCGCATGTTGTCGCCCTCGGGTCGCCGCGGCACGATGCCGAGATCGGCGCCGGCGGCATAGGCGATCAGCCGCGACGGCGGCTGTAGCGGCAACAAATGGAAGCGGCCGGCCACGCCCGTCCGCGCCGCCTGCTCGGTCAGCGCCGCGCGGTAATCGGCTCTGGCCGGCCCGAGGACCGCGAGGTGAACGTCGCCCGGCAGGCGCGCGAGCGCAGCGACGGCCTGTTCGAGCCCCTCGCCGGGCCGGACCGAATTGAGGTAGAGCACCAGCTTGTGCTCCGGGGGGAGGCCGATGTCGGCGCGCAATCCACCGTCGTCCCCCGGCGGCGTCCGGAAACGGCAGTTGCGCACGACCAGCGGCCGCGGCACGCCGAAGCGCGCCGCCGCCATCTCGGCGAGGCTGTCGTTGACCGTCATCCAGCCGTCGCAGTTGGTCGCGATCGCCCGTTCGCGCGCCATTTCGGCGCGGCGCAACGCCAGCATGTCGGGGCGCCTGGGCAGCAGTGCCGGATCGAACGGCCATTCTATCGCGTCGAACAGCAATTTGCCGCCGCACCGGCGCCGGAGCGCGTCGGCGGCGATCAGCGCCTTCTCGTGATGGGCCTGGATCAGGTCGAAACGGCGGCCCGCCGCCAGTCGGCAGGCGCGGCGCGCAAAATCGTGACAGCGCGTCCGGCCGAGGCCGGCCGCCAGGTGCGCCAGAAAATCGCCGCGCAGCGGGCGCGGCACGGCGAGAACCGCCCGCGACATGGCCGGCAGGCCGGTCTCGAGCACCTCGATTCCGGCGCTCGCCTCCGCCGGCCGCTCGAAGCAGATGATGGTGACGCGGTGGCCCGCCTCGGCCAGAACCCGCGCCTGACGCGCGACGCGCGTGTTCAGGCGCAGGTCCTTGTAGGCGACGATGCAGACCGAGAGGCTGATCACCGCGGATTCCGAGTTCCGCCTCAGGCCAGGACGGCGCGGAAGGCGGCGCAGATGCGCTCGCTCTGCTCGGCGTCCAGGTAGGGGTGCATCGGCAGGCTCAGCACCTCGTCCTTCAGCCGCTCGGTGACCGGCAGGCCGCCCGGCGCGACCGGGAAGTGCTCGTACGGCGGCTGCATGTGCAAGGGCCTGGGATAATAGATCTGCGTCGGAACGCCCTGCTCCTGCAGGCCCTTCTGCAACTGCGCCCGCTTGTCGGTCTTGATGGTGTACTGCGCCCAGGCCGAGGTGCTGCCGGCCGGCACCGGCGGCACGGTGACGAGGCCCTGGAGGCCGGCGGCATAGCGGTCGGCGACCTGCTGGCGCAGCGCCAGCTCGTCCTCGAAGATCGCCAGCTTCTCGATCAGCACCACCGCCTGGATGGTGTCGAGGCGGGCGTTGGTCCCGACGCGGACGTTGTCGTACTTGCCCTGGCCGCCGCGGCCGTGAATGCGGATCGAGCGCAGGACCTCGGCGATCTCCGGGTCATCGGTGAAGATGGCGCCGCCGTCGCCCCAGCAGCCCAGCGGCTTGGCCGGGAAAAAGCTGGTCGCGGTGATGTCGGCCAGCACGCCCACCCGCTTGCCGTTCAGCGCCGCGCCGAACGACTGTGCCGCGTCGGCGACCACCTTCAGTCCGTTTTCCTTGGCGATGGCGTTGATCGCCTCGTAGGGGGCGACCATGCCGAACAGATCGACCGGGATGATGGCTTTCGGCGTCAGCTGGCCATCCTTCTTCACCTGCGCGACGGCCGCCTTCAGGCTTTCGGGGCACAGGTTGAAGTGATCGGGATCGACATCGACGAAGACCGGGGTGGCGCCGACCAGGCACACCGCTTCCGCGGTGGCGGTGAAGGTCCAGCTCGGCAGGAACACGGCGTCGCCGGGGCCGATGCCCAGCGCCAGCATCGGCAGCCACACGGCGTCGGTGCCGCTGGAGCAGGACACCACTTCCTTGGCGCCGCAGAAGTCCGACAGCTGCTTCTCCAGCGTCTTGACCTCCGGACCCATGATGTAGATCCCGTGGTCGACGACTTTCTGCCAGCCCTTTTCCACCCGGTCGCGAACGCGGTCGCGCTGCGTCTTGAGGTCGATGAACTCGATCGGCTTTGTCATTTCGAGACGGCTCCAGGTTTGAGTACTTGCGCAATCTCCGGCGCGGCATCGGGCGCGTTCCACATGGGGAGGCGCTCGGGATGCCGCCGTCATTACTTCCGAAGCCGTGACTGCCGTGGCGGGGTTGTAGACGCGGCCCCCCGACGAGTCAATGATCGGCTCGGTCCGGGTCAGTCGCCAACGATGCGCAACGGCACCTTGGCAGGCGATCGGCTGGACGCCCCATTGGCGGATCGCAGCGCCGAGCGATAGACGTCGCTCAGAATCCGGTGCTGGCGCTCCCAGGAGTGCTCGCGCAGCATCTGCTCCGAAATTCGGGCGCGAATGGCCGGCGCGGCGGCCAGCGTCCGGCGCAGCGCGGCCGCCAGAGCCTCGGCGTCGTCGGCCGGGAAGACCTCGCCCAGACGGTGCTCGCGAACGAAGCCGGCCATCGCGGTGCAGTCGCTGACCACCATCGGCAGGCCGGCGTGCAGATAATCGAACAGCTTGTTCGGCAGCGCCACGTCGGCATTGCCGTATCGGGTGAGCGGATGAACCCCGACGTCGGCTTCGCGCAGGAAGCCGGGCACGAGATGGGGGTCGAGATAGGGCAGCAGATGGATGCGGTCGCGGTAGCCGCCGGCTGTGGCCGCTCGCATCAGCGACTCCAGATACGGCGTGGCGGCGTTGGTGATCAGCGCCAAATGCATGTCCGGGAGCTTGGCGAGCGCGGACATCAGGACGTGAATGCCGCGCAACGGCGAAACGCCGCCGGAATAGACCAGCAACGGCGTGTCGGACGGCAGTCCGAGACCGCGGCGCACGCCGGGGCTCTCCGACTCCATCGAAGTGTCGGCGAACCGCGGTGCGTTCAGCAGCACGCTCGGGCGCGCCGGGAGCGCGTAGTCGGCCTGAAGGAGTTCGGCGAGCCGTTCGGAGACCGTGAACAGGTGGTCGGCATGAACGGCGTGGCGGGCCTCGTGCTCGACCACAGTGCGATGCCATTCGCGGTCGGGCTCGGCCGCGGCGACGCGATCGTCCCGGAACTCGTGGCCGGCGGTGTATTCGAGGAAGTCGTGGAACCACGCGGCCTCATGCCCTTCGGCCCGCAGTCGGTCGCGCCAGTCGTGGCCGAGCGAGATTGCGGCGGCGCCGAAGCTGTGCACGACGCGCGGGCGGATCTGGCGGACGTAGTGCCAGCTCGCCGCCTGCAGGTACAGCACCATCAGCTGCCAGTTCAACGCCGGAACGCGGGTGCGCGCGGCGCCGAGGAAGCAGTGGGCGTCGGGGAAGTTGAGCACCGGGCAGCCGAGCACGTGATCGACCAAGACTTTGGTCCCGGTCGCCGACGGCGGGAGCTTGGTGACGAAGGCGACCGACAGGCCGTCGTCCAACAGGCTTTGCGCCACTTTCAGCACGCGGTGCCTGTTGCGGACGCCGCTGGGCTGCACCAGCACGACGTCGCGTCTGGCGAGGGCGCCCGGGACGCGCTCGATGGGAACCATCGGCGCGCCCTGGGACAGCTTGCGGACGAGGTGGTGCCCGAAGCGGCGCAGGACCGATTTCCGTCCGGATTCTGGCTCTTTCGTCATCGGCCCTGACCTGGCGCCGGTTGCGTGGCCGCTACCGTCAGCTCGACCACCGCACGCGCGGCATGATCTTGCCGGGATCGATCCGGTCCTTGTACGTCAGGACCTTGTCGAGCATCGCCGCCAGCACGTCGTCGGTCATGAGGTGCGGCTTCAGGCCGAGCTCGATCAGACCCGAATGCTTGGCGTTGTAGTAGTGCTCCTCCAGCTCCTTGCGCGGATTCGGGATCGGCTTGATCTCGACGTTCAGGCCCATGTGGTCGCCGACGCGCTTGACGCGCTCGGCCAGCTCGTTGACCGTGAACTGTTCCGTGAACTGGTTGAAGATGCGCAGTTCGCCCTTGCCGGCCGGATTCTCCGAAGCCAGGTGGACGCACTGGAGGGTGTCGCGAAGGTTCAGGTAGCCGCGGGTCTGGCCGCCCTTGCCGTAGACGGTCAGTGGCACGCCGGCGACGGCCTGGACCAGGAACCGGTTGACGACGGTGCCGAAGATGTCGTCGTAGTGGAAATTCGGCAGCAGCTGGTCGTCGGCGTCGGCCTCATCCGTCGACAGGCCGTAGACCGGGCCCTGCATGAGATCGGTGACCCGCAGGCCATAGGTGCGCACGTAGAACCACAGCAGGTCGGTGTCGAGCACCTTGGTGGTGTGATAGAGGCTGCCGGCCTGGCGCGGGAACAGGAACTTGTCCTTGCGGCCGTTGTGGTCGATCTCCAGCCAGCCTTCCTCGATGTCGATGTTGGGCGTGCCGTATTCGCCCATCGTGCCCAGCTTGACGATGTGGCAGTCGGGCTTGTGGCGCAACACCGCCCAGATGACGTTGAACGTGACGCCCAAGTTGTTGCGCATCGTCAGGTTGGCTTCCTGGAAGCCGCGCATCGAATAGGGCGCCGACGGCTGTTCCGCGTAGTGGATGACGCAGTCGGGCATGAACTTCGCGAAGGTCTCGTCGAGGAACATCATGTCGGCGCAGTCGCCGACCGCGACCTCGATCCGCTTGCCCGCGACCTGCTCGAAGCGCCGGGCGCGGTCGTCGAGATTGGGGCTGTCGATCAGGGGCTCCGAGCACGTCGAGCGCGCGATCATGCGGCGCAGATAGTTATCGACGACGATGACCTCGTGCCCCTTCGCGGCGAAATCCATCGCGGTCGGCCAACCGAGGTAGCCGTCGCCGCCCAAAATCATGATCCGCATCCGAAACTCCTCATACGTTGGGCCGGTCGCGACTCGGCGCGACCGGCCGGAATGGCTTGGCCCGCGGCTCGTCCGGCGGCGCTGGCCCCGTCTGTCAGGCGGCGCTGGCGGCGCGGCAGCTCGCGACCACTTCGGCCGCAGCGTCGACGATCTGCTTCGCGGTGGTTCCGTCGCCGAACGGCAGCGGCCAGTCGCGGGTCGAACGCATCGCCTCGCCGGCCGCGGCCAGGATGCGGGCCGGATCGGTCCCGGCCAGCCGGTTGGCCCCCAGCTCGAGCGTCTCGATCCATTCGGTGTTCTCGCGCAGGGTCACGCAGGGAACCTTGTGGATGGCCGCTTCCTGCTGCACGCCGCCCGAGTCGGTGAACACCAGGCGGGCGTGGCCGAGCAGGTTGAGGAAATCGAGATAGCCGACGGCGTCGTGCACGAGCAGGTTCGGCAGGCCCCGAGCCCATTCGGCCAGGCCGAACTCGCCCAGCCGCTTCTGCGTGCGCGGATGGGCCAGGAACAGCACCGGAAGGCCGACGGCGGTGGCCGCGTCCGACACGCCCTGCAGGCTGCCGCGCAGGTTTTCCTCGACGTCGACGTTCTCTTCGCGGTGCGAGGTCATGATGGCGTAGCGGCCGGGCTCGACCCCGAGCCGCTCGAGCACGCCCGACTTGCGGCGCGCCACGTCGAGGTGCTGCAGCGACGCGTCGACGATCGGATTGCCGGTCACCAGGACGCGGCCGCGGATGCCTTCCTTCTGCAGATTGCGCACGCTGTTCTCGCTGGTCACGAACAAAAGGTCCGAGACGTGGTCGATGACGACGCGGTTGTGCTCCTCGGGCATGCGCCAATCGTAGCTGCGCTCGCCGGCCTCGACGTGGCCGACGTTGATCCGCAGCTTGCGTGCGGCGAGGGCGCCGGCCAGGTTGGTGTTGGCGTCGCCGCCGACCAGCAGCAGGCAGGGGCGGCGCTCCAGCAGCACCCCTTCGATGCCCTCCAGCATCACCGCCGTCTGGCCGCCGTGCGTGCGTCGCTCGGCGACGCCTTCGAGGCGGTAGTCCGGCTTGGGCAGCTCGAGATCCTCGAAGAACTGGGCATCCATGTTGGGAGAGTAGTGCTGGCCCGTATGGATCACGAAATGCGGCACGCCGCGGCGCCGGAACTCATGGATGATCGGGGCGAACATGACGATGCCCGGGCGCGTGCCGACCGTGATGGCGACCTCCGGACGCAGGTCGTTGGTCTGCAGAATCTTGATTTCGCGACTCATTGCTCAATTCTCGTTGTTGGGCGCGGGCTCGCGCGCCCTTGGACTTGCACGACAGGCGAAGGCCGAGCCACGAAAATCGGCGCCGCGACGGCGCCGGTTTCGGCCCGGTCGGCGCGCCTGGATCCGGGCCGGCGGACTGGTCAGGCGGCGCCGGCCTTCTCTACCGCCATGAGGTTGCTGACTTCCACCGGCAGGACGCCGGAACGAAGCAGGAAACTGCGGACCCAGGCCTTGTTCTGCGGCTCCTCGATCGCCGAGTTGTAGACGCGGGTCGCCGGACGCGCGTGGTCGCCCGGATAGGCGTACTTGATCCGGTCGTAGATGTTCCGGAACGCCGGCAGGACCGCGAACAGGTCGTCGAGCTCGAGGGTGCGGCGCAGTTCCTCCTCGGTCGTCAGCTCCTCGAACAGCTTCTCGCCCGGGCGCGATCCGACCTCGACGATTTCGATGCTGGCGGGATTGCGGCCGTAGACCGGGGCCACCATGTCGACCAGGACCTCGGCGATGTCGCGGATGCGCACCACCGGCATCTTGGTCACGAAGGCCTCGCCGCCGCAGGCGATCTCCATCGAATGCAGCACCAGATGGACCGCCTCCTCGAGGGTCATGAGGAACCGGGTCATCTGGGCGTCGGTCAGGGTAACCGGGCCGCCGCGCGCGATCTGCTGGCAGAACAGCGGCACCACCGATCCGGCCGATCCGGCGACGTTGCCGAAACGGGTCGAGGTGAAGATGGTGTCGGACACGCCGTTGGTCAGCGCGTTGGCCGCCGTCATCAGGCGCTCGCCCATCAGCTTCGTGGTGCCCATGACGTTGGTCGGGTTGACCGCCTTGTCCGAGCTGGTGAACAGCACGCGTTTGATGTTGTTGTTCAGCGCCGCCCGGATGACGTTCTGGACGCCGTTGATGTTGGTCTGGACCGTCTCGAACGGCGAGCGCTCGGACAGCGGCACGTGCTTGAGCGCGGCGACGTGGAAGGCGTAGTCCATGCCGTGGAACAGGCGCTCGAGCTTGCCTTCGCTGCGCACGTCGCACATGAAGGTCTGGAACCGCGGGTCCGCCTTGTGCTCCTCATTGAGGAAGAACAGGCCGTTCTCGTTATTGTCCAGAGCCCGAATCTCGGCCACCGGCAACGAAAGAAGCTGGCGCACCAACTCGCTGCCGACCGTACCGGCGGCGCCGGTGATGACCACGCGCATGTCGCTGAAAAAACCGACTCGTTCCGCGCTGTTACCGTGCACTACGACCCCCTTTGACTATGCCGTTCGGTATACCACCGTCTCGGAGCTTGCACTCCGTCCGGCTAATGCCAATGCCGGCCGGAGTATACTGACAAGGTGTATCCGTTGAAAGCGCCACGTAAAGGTCGAGGCGATTTCAAGGCGATTACATTGTGTTTTCAGTCGTTTGGCCAATCTCCTGCGGCACCGCGCGCGCTTGCCCGCCATCGCGGAAATCGCCGCGCGATCGCCAGGCGCCGCAGGCGTCGTGAACCCGCTTGCCGGCCAGCAGCCGGACATCCAGTTCGCGGAACTCGCGATGCGCGACCAGCAGGAGGACGACGTCGGCCCGCGCCAGGGCGGGCTCGATCGCGGCCTGCTCGACGCCGCGCGCCGCCAGCCTCTCGGGCAGGGCGGCCACGTTGGGTTCGACCGCCAGCAGCGGCCCGAGGCCGGCATCGGCCAGTCGCGAGACGACCTCGATCGCCGGGCTCTCGCGCAGGTCGTCGGTATCCGCCTTGTAGGCCAGACCCAGGCAGGCGATCGTGTCCCCGGGCCGCGCAAGCCTGGCGATCCGGGCGGCGACGTAGGCCGGTTTGCCGTCGTTGACCGCGCGCGCCGTCCGCATCAGCGGCGCGAGGTCCTGCGCGGCATGGATGATGAACCACGGATCGACGGCGATGCAGTGGCCGCCGACGCCCGGGCCGGGGCTGAGGATGTTGACCCTGGGGTGGTGGTTCGCCAGCCGGATGACGTCGTGGACCTCGATGCCGAAACGGTCGCAGATGATCGACAGCTCGTTGGCGAAAGCGATGTTGATGTCGCGGAAGGCGTTCTCGGCCAGCTTGACCATCTCGGCGCTGCGGGCGTCGGTGCGCAGGATTTCGCCGCGCACGAAGCTGGCGTACAGCGCCGCCGCAGCCTCGACCGAGGCCTGCGAAAGGCCGCCGACGACGCGGTCGTTCTCGACCAGTTCGGTCATCATGCGCCCGGGCATCACCCGCTCGGGACAGTAGGCCATCAGCACGTCGGCCTCGCCGCCGCGGCCATGCGGGAAGCTCAGGTCCGGGCGGGCGATCGCCAGTTGCTGGGACAGCGTCTCCAGCGTTCCGACCGGCGAGGTCGATTCCAGGATGATCAGGTTGCCCTTCCGCAGCACCGGCGCGATGGCGCTGGTCGCGGCCTCGACGTGGCGAAGGTCCGGCGCGGATTCCTCCGTCACGGGCGTCGGCACCGCGATCAGGAAGGCTTCCGCGGGTTCCGGGCACGCCGTCGCGCGCAGCCGCCCCGCGGCGACGGCCCCCTTGACCAGCGCGTCCAGGTCCGGTTCGAAGAAATGCGCCTTGCCGGAATTGATCGCCGCGACGGCGCCGCGGTCGACGTCGACACCGATCACTTCGATGCCGCGGCTGGCCATGACGGCGGCGGTCGGCAGGCCGATATAGCCGAGCCCGACCACGCAGACGGTCTTGAACTTGCGCGGCGTCATGCCGGCTCGCCTATCGGCACGGGTTCGATCCGCTGGGCCTGGACGCCGCCGCGGCCCGCCAGCGCCTCGAGGATGCGGCGGCTGGCCTGGCCGTCGCCGTAGGGATTCCCCGCGCGCGCCATCCGCAGGTAGGCGGCCTCGTCGCGTAGCAGTCTGCTCGCGCGGGCCTGGATGCGTTCGGCCGATGAGCCGACCAGCTCGGCGCAGCCCGCCGCGATGCCCTCGTGGCGTTCGGTGACGTCGCGCATCACCAGCACCGGCTTGCCGAGGGTCGGCGCCTCTTCCTGAATGCCGCCCGAATCGGACAGCAGCAGGCGGGCGCGGCTCATCAGGTAGACGAAGCCTCTGTAGTCCTGCGGCTCGGTGAGCAGCACGTTGGGTCTGGTCCCGATCATCTCGAACACGGGGCCGCGGACGAGCGGGTTCAGGTGCACGGGGTAGAGGAAGCCGACGTCCGGGTGCTCGGCCGCGAGCGCCGACACGGCGCGGCAGATGTTTCGGAACCCGTCGCCGATGCTCTCGCGCCGGTGGGCGGTGATCAGGACGAAGCGTTCGTGCGCGGCGAGGAAGGCGGCGACGTCCGGCGGCAGTGGCGGCGGCGCCTTGCGCACCGACTCGGCCATCAGCATCAGCGCGTCGACCACGGTGTTGCCGGTGATCGCGATGTCGTCGGCGGGAACGCCTTCGCGCCGCAGATTGGCCGCGGCCCGCTCGGTCGGCGCGAAATGGAGGCCCGAGACCAGGGTCGCGACCCGCCGGTTCATCTCCTCGGGGAAGGGGGAGCGCAGGTCGTGGCTGCGCAACCCGGCCTCGACGTGCCCGACCGGAATACGGCGATAGAAGGCGCAAAGCGCCGCGACCATCACCGTGGTCGTGTCGCCCTGGACCAGCACCCAATCGGGGCGCAGCCGCTCCAGCGCCTCGTCGATCCCCTCGAACAGGCGGCTGCTCAACCCGGCGAGCGTCTGTTCCGGCTCCATCACCGACAGGTCGTGGTCGGGCGCAAGGTCGAAGGCCGCGAGCACCGGCGCGAGCATCTCGCGGTGCTGCCCCGTCGAGACCAGCGTGCAGCGGAAGCCGTCGGCGGCGCGCAGGGCTTTGACGACCGGAGCCATCTTGATCCCCTCGGGACGAGTGCCCACGAAGACTGCGGCATGGATCATGCCGGTGCCGTGCCGACGAGACATTGGGAAGTCATGTGCCTGGAAGCCCCCGTCATCGGGGGTCGATATAAGCTGCGCCGGCATCGACGAAGCAACAAGTTTTTGTCCGCCGATGCCGGCCGGGCGGTTATGTGCTGGACAGCAAAGGCTTTCTTCGCCGAATGTCGCCGAGGAACCGACGGCGCGGGCGGGCTCGGAATCCGCCCGGCGCCGGCGGTCCGCATGGAGTCGCCACGGGAATCGATGCCGCCGTTCCATCTCGACCACGTCCTTTCGACGCGACTGCTGCAGAGCGCCATCTTCGCCGACCTGATCGCGCGGTCGGCGGCGGCGGCGCCGGATGGCACGCGCGTGACGTGCTCGATCCGGCCGGCCGCCGGCGCCGACGCCTATCACTACCACCGCCCGAACCTCGAATTCCGACTCAGGCCGCGTTCGGTGGCGACGGTCCACCACGACCTGTCCGAGGCCGAATCCTGGCTGGCGCTCCGGCGGTTCCTGCCGCGCTACCGCGAGGCGGCGGTGGTCCACTGCCTCAACACGACCCAGAAGACGATTCTGGCCGGGCACGGCATCACCCATGTCGAGGTCGTGCCACACGGCGTCGACCGCACGGTGTTTCCGGTGCCGGTGGCCCCGCGCCAGCCTTCTCCCGGGCGATTGCGCCTGGGCGTCTTCTCGCGGCGCTACGACCGCGGCGTCAAGGGCGAGGGGCTGCTCGAGGCGCTGCTCGACCACCTCGATCCCGCGCGCGTGTCGTTCCTGCTGGCCGGACGCGACCGCTGGCGCGACGCCGCGATGCTGCGCAGCCGCGGATTCGTCGCCGAGGCGGTCGAGCAGCCGCCGTATCGCCTGCTCGGCCGGATTTACGAACGCGTGGACGTGCTTCTGATCCTCAGCGCCTTCGAAGGCGGCCCGGCCAGCCTGCCCGAGGCGCTGGGCGGCGGCACGCCGGTGGCGTGCACGCCTGTCGGCATGTGCCCGGATTTCGTCCGCGACGGCGTCAACGGGCTGGTGCTGACCAGGAACCCGGCCGAGGACGGCGCCCGGCTGATGACGCTGCTCGACCACGACCAGCAAGAGCTTCGCCGGCTGCAGGTCGGCGCCTTCGCCGGCGCGGCGCAGGTGCCCTCGTGGAGCGATGTCATGGCGCGCTGGCATGGCATGTACCGGCGCGCGGCCATGGCGTGATCAGTAGCGGGTGTGCTCGCGCATCGTCGAGACGACCAGGCTGAGAATGATCCAGGTCAGCAGGCTGCCCAGGAACACGACGATGGTGTTGCGGATGCGTTGAGGCTCGGTCGCCTCCTCCGGCAGGGTCGGCGGCACGAAGTCGATGACGTAGCTGTGCTGACGCAGCGTGTCGGCGCGGGTCGTCTCGAGGAACGCCATCGCCGAGGTGTATGCGGTCTCGGCGAACTTGTGCTCGATGAGCAGACCTTCCCATTCGCCGAGGAGGTCGGCGTAGACCGATTTCGGCGTGCCCGCGAGGACGCTGCGATCCTCGGCGATCTGCTTTTCCAAACCGGCGATCAGGGCTTTCTGGGCGCGCACCTGCGGGCTTTCCGGCCGCATCTGATGCAGCATCGCCTCCAGCTTGGCCTTTTCGGTCGACAACTGGCTCTGCAGGCCGCTGGCGATGGCGCCGAGGGCCGAGGCGGCCTGCAGCGGGTCGAGTTCCCCGTGCTGGTTGCGGAACGCGCTGAGCCGCGTCTGCGCCGCGGCGAGCCGGTCCTCGGCGCGCTGCAGTTCCTCGCGCGCGAAGGCCAGCGCGTCGGAGCGCATGTTGGTGAACACGCGGTTGACCGCCTCCTCGCTGATGATCACCAGCGTGTTGAGCAGCAACTGCGCGTCGGGCGCCGAGAATGCTTCGGTCTTGACGTCAAGGATCGGATGGCCGGGTTCGGCCGTCACGTGGACGTGGTCGAGATAGTAGTCCAGCAGTTCCTCGCGCGTCGCGTCCGCCGGAAGCCGCGACAGCGGATCGACCTCCATGCGGCCCCACAGGTTGCGCAGGTCGATCATCGAATCCAGGCGCCGCACCATCTCGGGCGAGCGGATGAATTCGAACAGCATCGCCGCCTGGCTCGGCGCCGAGTCCGTCTTGCCGGCCCCGATCAGGTTCAGCAGTTCGCCCTGCAGTCCGGCGCCGCCGCCCTCGGTCGACAGCACCAGCTTGCTTTGCGAGACGTAGCGGTCCGAGGCGATCCCGCCGTAATAGGCGGCCGCCGCCAGGGTCGGCAGGATCACCATCACCAGGAAGCCGAGCAGCCGCCGCCGGCCGCGTCGGGGGGCGGTGCGGATCCTGATCTGCGGGACGCTGGCCGCCGTCTGCGGGGCGAGCGCGCGACCGCGTTCGACTTCGGGTTCGGCCTTGCGCTGCGCGAGGGAGCGGGCGAGGGCGACGAGATTCATGCGCTCATTCCGTGGCAATAGAAGTGTATGGCCTCGTCGAGATCCATGAAGGGCACCAACTGCCCCCGGTAAAGCACCAGACCGATCTCGCAATACTGCCGGATCGTGGCGGGATTGTGGGAGACCATCAGCAGGCCCGAACGGGTGCGGCGCTCGGCGAAGGCGGCGGCGCACTTGTCGCGGAACCACTGGTCGCCGACCGACGTGGCCTCGTCGATCAGATAGCAGTCGAAGTCGATCGCCAGGCTGATCCCGAAGCTCAGCCGCGCCCGCATGCCCGAGCTGTAGGTGTTGACCGGCTCGTCGAAATAGGCGCCGAGTTCGGCGAAATCCTCGACGAACCGGATCGTGGCGTCCTGGTCGGCGTCGTTGACGCGCGCGATGAAGCGCACATTCTGCCGTCCGGTCATGTTCGGGCTGATGCCGCCGCCGTGGCCGAGCGGCCACGACAGCGACGCCGTGCGCAGCACGGTGCCCTGGTCGGGCACCTCGACGCCGGCGATCAGGCGCAGCAGCGTCGACTTGCCGGCGCCGTTGCGGCCCAGGACCGCCACGCCGCGGTCGCACGGAATCGACAGGGTGGTCGGGTGCAGGACCACACGGTCGCCTGCCCAGGTGCGATACGACTTGCTGACGTCGATCATGTGGATCATGGCGCGGCCACCATATAGCGCCGCGACGCCCGCTCGCAAACCAGCAGCAGCGCCAGGCCGATCACCACGAAGCTGAGCGGATAGCTCCAGGTGACCAGATCCGCGCGGTACGAGACGAAGAAACCGTCGCGCACCTTTTCGACCAGATGCATCAGCGGATTGTACAGCAGCAGGTCGCGCACCGCCGCGGGAAGCTCGCCGACATGGAAGAAGGCGCCCGAGGTGAAGAACATGATCCGGTTCAGCGACTGGCTGAGGTGCTGGACCGAGGGCAGCACCTGGGCGCAGACCCCGATCAGGCCGCCGATGACCATGCCGAGCAGGCTCATCGTCGCCAGCGCCGCCAGAACCACCAGCGGATCCTCGATGGCGACCTCCCAGCCGAACACCACCAGTCCGCCGAGAATGACCAGCATGACGATCACGCCGGTGACGAATTCCAGCACCGTCGCCGAAAGCAGCATCACGGGGCGAGATATTTCGCGAAAGAACAGAAGGTTCTTGCCGCTCTTCACCGCCCCGGCCACCCGCGCCTGCAGGTTCATGAAGAAACAGATCAGCGGCACGATGCCGGTGACGAGAAACGTCTCGACCGTCATGCCCAGCGGCACGCCGCGATCGATCACCCGGAAGATCAGCGTCAGCGTCAGCACGAAGATCAGCGGCTGCAGCACCGCCCAGACGTAGCCGAGCTTGTTGCGGCCATAGCGGGACAACATGTCCCGGCTCATGAGCGCGGCGGTGATGCGGGCCTGGCGCAGGATCGCCGGCAGAAGCGGCTGGCGGGCGGACAGTTCGGGATCGTCGGTGCGGAGCTGGAACGCTTCGGGGATGACGATCGAAGTCAGTGGCGGCAGCCCGGCATCGGGGTCGAGCGGCCGGCCGCTGAGTTTTTCGAACTCCAGCAGCAGGTTCCGCAATCCGGCGAGGTCGGAGCGTATGCGATAGGCGCGGGCCAGCGCGGCTTCCGCGGTTTCCAGCTCGCCGCGGGCGAGGTGGATGCGGCCGATCTCGCGGTGGGCCAGCGCGTCCATCGGGTCCAGATCGACGAGGCCGCCGAGCAGTGCCAGAGCCTCGTCGTCCTGACCGAGGTCGAACAGTGCGGCGGCATGCAGCCGCGCGGCCCAGGGATATTCGGGGGCATAGGGCGGGACGGCCGCCAGATGGGTGACCGCCTCCTCGAAGGCCCCCAGGCGAAACAGCACGTTTCCGAGCTGCAGCCGAACGTGAGGGCGGGTCGGGTCCATTTCCGCCGCCCGCGACAGATTGGCCGCGGCGGCTTCGAGGTTCTGCACCTTGCCCCAGGCGAGCCCGATTCGGTTCCACAGGGTCGGAAGGCCCCCGGGGACGATGATCTGGCGATCGATGTGGGCCTCGGCCGCGGTCGCGGCCTGTTCCATGCCATGGATCGCGTCGACTTGGTGCGTCAGTTCGAAGCGACAGTGGGCGTCGAGGAACTGCGCCCAGGGGTCGTCGGGAAGCGCCTCGGTCGCCGGCCGCAGCCATTCCCTGGCCTCGTCCGCCTTGTCATAGCGCAGGAAGTAATCGCCGACCCGCAACGATATTTCATGCCGCGACGCGGGCGGAAGAATGTCGAGGACCCGATCGGCGATGCGGACGAACCGGGCGTGAACGGATAGGCTGCGGGCCGGATGCCTGTCGGCCGCCGCCAGCAGGAGTTTCAGCCCCGCGTCGAACTGGCGCAGCACCAGCAGCACCACCGCCATGCAGGCCTGAAGCTCCGGTGTTGCCGAGGCCGAATCGGCACCAATGCCGCGCAGCCGTTCTTCGGCCCGCGCGAACTGGCCGCGGCCGATCAGCGCAAAGACCTCCTCGATTTCCGACAAACCCGTCCTCCAGCCGCCTCACGGCGTTCGCGTCATCTATACGCGCTCGCTGGAGCCGGTCGCAAGTTCCCCTTTGCCGCAGGGCGGGCGGCCGGGACGGGGCGGGGCGGTCAGCTCTGGAAATTGGGCGACCGACGCAGGACCGGGGCTTCGGCGCGAGCCGGTTCCTCGGGCGCTCCCGCGCCGTCGGATTCCGCCCTCACGATTCCGGCCTGCCGCAGCCTGCCGATCATCGCCTGCATCGCCGCGAAGCTCTCGACGAAGCCTTGCGGCGACATGATCACGCGTTGCCGCAGTTCGCGGCCCGGGTTGCCCGCGGCGTCCTTGTCGGTTGCCGAAAAGCTGTAAAGGTCGATCCGAACCACCCCGGCACCGAAGCTGATGTCGCCGATGCCGTCGGCGAAGAGTTCTGCGACCGGACTGTTGCGCATCCTGGCGCCTCCCTGTTGTTCGGAGCTTGCTTCGGCGATGCCCCGTTCCGCGCGGGCACGGGACGGGGCATCGCCCGAGTCGGGGCGACCTGCGGTCAGGCGACGGTGGTCATGGTCCACTCCTTCCACGAACTCCAGCGCTGCCCGTCGAAGGCCTGCGCCCACAGCAGCTCGCTGCCGGCCGACGAGGCGGCTGCATACGTGAACTGGGACAGTTCGGCGGCGGCGAACTCGATGGCGGTGCCTGCGGACTGCGCGGTGCCCGCCTTCTCAAGGTGGCCGCCGCCCGCGGTGTCCCAGAGGCGGTACTTGCTGATCGTGTCGCCGTCCGCATCGGAAACCGAGAACATCGATGCCACGTCGCTGACGCTGCCGGTGGCGACCGACTGGGCCGATGCCGAGATGACGGGCGCGGTGTTGGCGGCGCTGGTGATGGTCATGTCCAGTTTGGCCCAGCGCGACCAGGCGGTGCCGTCGTAGGCGCGCATCCACAACGCCTCGCTGGTCGCGGAGTTGCCGGCGACGTAACTGGTCTGGGCCAGTTCCGCCGCGGTGACTCCGACCGCCTTGCCGCTCGCCAGCTGCTGGCCCGACAGGCTGAAGTGGCCGCCGCCGGCGTTGTCCCACAGCTCGTAGCGGGTGATGGTGTCGCCGTCGGCGTCGGACACCGAGAACATGGTGCCGACCTCGCGCGTGGCGCCGGTCGCGATGTTGCTGGTGCCGCCGGTGACGCTCGGCGCGGCGTTGCCGGTCCCGCTGCTGGCCAGCGCGCTCACCTCGAGCTTGCCCCAGTTCGACCATGCGGCGCCGTCGTAGGCCCGCATCCAGACGATTTCCGAAGACGCCGTGTCGCCGGCGACGTAGCGGATGTCGGCCAGTTCGGCGGCGGTGACGCCGACCGCCTTGCCGGTGGCCAGCTGCGTGCCCGACTTGGAGAAGTGCCCGGCGCCGGCATTGTCCCACAGCTCGTAGCGGGTGATGGTGTCGCCGTCGCCGTCGGAGACCGAAAACATCGCGGCGACGTCGTTGGTGCTCGCGGTCGCGACCGACGTGCTGCCGCCGGAAACGACGGGCGCGGTGTTGGTGCGGATGGTCACGTCGAGCTTGCCCCAGCTCGACCAGGCGGAGCCGTCGAAGGCCCGCATCCACAGGACCTCGCTGGCGGCGGCGTTGCCGGCGACGTAGCTGACGTCGGCCAGTTCCGCGGCGGAGACCGCGACGGCGGTGCCGGTGGCGAGCGCCGTCCCCGCCTTGCTGAAGTGCCCGGCGCCGGCGTTGTCCCAGAGCTCGTACTTGGTGGGGGTTTGGCCGTCGGCGTCGCTGACGGTGAACAGCGAAGCCGCGGAAACCGTGCTGCCGAGGCTGATCGTCGAACTGCCGCCGGTGACGGTCGGGGCCGTGTTGGTCTGGCTCGTCGTGATCGACAGTTTGCCCCAGGACGACCAGCCGATCCCGTCATAGGCGCGCATCCAGATCGTGTCGCTGCCGGTGGTGCTCGACGCGACGTAGCGGAAATCGGCCAGTTCTTCGGCGGTCAGCGGAATGGCGCTGCCCGTCGCCTGCTGCACGCCGGATTTCGTGATGTGGCCGCCGCCGTTCGAATCCCACAGCTCGTAGCGGGTGATGGCGTCGCCGTCCGCGTCCGAGACCGAGAACATCGAGGAGACGGCAGAAGTGGTGCCGGGGGAGACCGAAAGGCTGCCCTGCGCGACCTCCGGAAGAGCGTTTTCGCGGCTCGTCAGCGACAACTCCGTCCAGCCTGACCAACTCGTTCCGTCGAAGGCGCGCATCCACACGCTCTCCGTCGACATCGTGCTGCCCGCCACGTAGCGGGCCTGGTCGAGTTCGGCGGCGGTCACCGCGATGGCCTGTCCGGCCGGCTGCTGCGTGCCCGATTTCGAGAAGTAGCCGCCGCCTTGGGCGTCCCACAGTTCGTAGCTGGTGATCGTGTCGCCGTCCGGATCCGAGACCGAGAACAGCGTCGTGACCGCCGTCGAGGTGCCGATGGCGACGACCTGCTGGGCGATGTCCACGGTCGGCGCGGTGTTGGCCAGCTTGTAGCTCTGATCCGCGAACTGCAGCCACTCGACGTTGCTCAGCGTCTCGGTGCCGTCCTGGCCGCCGTTGAGGTGCTCGACGATCACCTTGCCGTCCGAGCGGGTGATCGAGTACTCGGATTTGGCGCCGCGGAGCACCACCGTGTCGATGCCGGCGCCGCCGTTGATGGTGTCGTCGCCGCCGTAGCCGACCAGCACGTCGTCCTGCCCGCCGCCGGCGATGGTGTCGGCGCCGCCCAGGGCGGCGGCCTGCAGGCCGGGCATGTCGTCCTGGCTCGAATAGCTGCCGTACGCGCTCATCGGAACGTTCAGGTCGACGGTCGAGCTCAGCAGCGCGCCGTCTGTCGTGCCCCAGCGGATGCCGGTGATCGTGCCGCCGCTGACGTAATATTGCGAGCCGTTGTAGGTATAGAAGAACACGCCCTGGTAGGTGACCCGGAACCCGTCCGACGTCTGGAACGAGATGGCGCTTGGGGTGGCGTTCAGCACCTGCGAGTTGTCGTCGCTGAACAGCGGTCGGGCGACCATGTCCAGTTTGGCGTCGGAAGATGCATTGATCGTGGCCATGGCGAGAATCCGTCTTGCAGCGTGAAGGATCGGTCTCGCAAAAACTAAGGCAGCGCCGTGCAGGTGGGCAATTGAGGGTTGGGGGTGGAGCGATGAAACAATGAATTAGCACCGTTGGGGTGCGGCATTGTTTTTTACATGAACCTGGGGCGGCCGCAACGAAAGCATATGCGCTGCAGCATATACTTGAATTGACTTTAGGCATATTCCGACTGTGCGGCGGTCAGGGCTCGCGCAGACTTTCGTCGACGGCCCGGGTCAGCGGATAGAGGAAATAGGACGCGATCGTGCGCTCGCCGACCTTGATCTCGCCGCTGACCGTCATGCCCGGGATCAGCCGGAAATCCCCGGCGACGTCGCGCAGCTCGCGCCCGACGATCTCGACCTGTCCCTTGTAGAAGGCGCCGGGACGCTCGGGCTTGTCGCTGGTGAAGGCGTCGGCGCTGATATGGCGCAGGCGTCCGCGCAGGGTGCCGTGCTTCTGGAACGGCAGCGCGTCGAGCTTGACCCGCACCGTCTGCCCGGCCCGGACATAGCCGATCTCGCTGGCCGGGATCATCAGTTCGAGCTCCAGCGGCACGTCCAGCGGCACCAGGGTGAACAGCGGCTCGGCCTCGCGGATCACCGAACCGACCGAGCGCTCGGCGGTCTCCAGCACCACCGCGTCGACCGGCGCGGTCAGCGTCACCATCTGGCTGCGGCGCTCGGCCTTGCGGAGCTGTTCGGCGATGGCGTCGCGCTCGCGCCGGACCGCCACCAGCTCCTGCATGGCCTTGCCGCGCCATTCCTCGGCGAAGGCCCGGCGGTCGGCGAGGATGCGCGCGCGCTCGTGCTCCAGTTCGGCGACCTGCAGCCGGGCCAGGTTCATCTGGCGTTCGACCTCCAGCCGGTCGTTGCGGGCGGCGAGCAGGTTGAGCTTCGAGCCGTGATTGCTCTCGTTCAGCGACGCCCGCATGTCCTCGATCTCGAGCAGGGTGTCGCGCCAGCGCCCCAGCAGTTCGACGTCGCTCTTCTTGGTCTGCAGCATCGCCGCGATCTGGGCCGCCTGTTCGGCCATCGCGCGCGTCTTGGCGTCGAACTCGGCGCGCCGCTTGGCGAAGATGGCGGCCTGCAGCGAGTGTTCCGGCGCCTGCGATCGAGGCGCGAAGTCGCGCTCGTCGATCTCGGCCTGCAGCCGCTCGATCTGCGCGGTCAGGCTGAGCGCGCGCTGTTCGAGCTGCGAGACGTCGGCGGCGGCGAAGGTGGGATCGAGGCTGGCGAGGACCTGGCCCTTCCGCACCGTGTCGCCGACCCCGACCTCCAGCGTGCGGATGATCGCCGTCTCCAGCGGCTGCACCACCACGGTGCGCGCGGTGGTGACGACCTTGCCGCGGCCGACGACGACGATGTCGGTCCGCGACAGCGCCGCCCAGGTGCCGGCGCCGATCATCAGCGCGACCAGCAGGAACAGCACCAGGCGCCAGGCGGCGGGAAACGGCTCCTTCTCGATCCGCTGGGCGTCGGGCAGGAAGTCCAGCACGTCGCGCGGCGGCTTGGCCGGCGGGCGCGGCGGCCCGTCGGCGATCGGCGGCAGCCGTTTCGGGCGCGGCGCGTGGACGTTCATGCCGCGTATCCCGTCTGCTGGTCCCACAGCAGCTTGTAGGTCGGCGAGGTCTCCAGCAGCTCGCGATGCGGGCCGACGGCCTCGACCCGGCCGGTGCCGAGCACCAGGATGCGGTCGGCGTCGACCAGCGACGACAGCCGGTGGGTGACGATGATCAGCGTGCGGCCGGCGGCGATGCGGTGCAGGTTGCGGCGCACGATCGCCTCGCTCTCGGGGTCGAGGGCGCTGGTCGCCTCGTCGAAGATCAGGATGCGCGGCCGCGCCAGCAGGGCGCGGGCGATGGCCAGGCGCTGCTTCTGGCCGCCCGACAGGTTGGTCGCGTTCTCTTCCAGCTCGGTGTCGTAGCCCTGGGGCAGGCGCTCGACGAACTCGTCGGCCCCGGCCATGCGCGCCGCCTCGATCACCTCCTCCAGCGTGCTGTCGGGGCGGGCCGCGGCGATGTTCTCGCGCACGGTGCCGCGGAACATGAAGTTCTCCTGCAGCACGACGCCGATGCTCGAGCGCAGGTGCACGAGGTCGATCTCGCGCACGTCGTGGCCGTCGATGCGCACCATGCCTTCCTGGACCGGATACAGCCCCTGGACCAGGCGCGTCACCGTCGTCTTGCCCGAACCGCTGCGGCCGACGATGCCGAAGATCGTGCCGTCCGGGATGTCGACCGAGACGTGGTCCAGCGCCGGCGCCGACTGGCCGGGATAGCGGAAGGTCACGCCCTGCAGGGCGACGTGCCCGGCAAGCGGCGGCCGGATGCCGCGGGCGCCGTCGCCACGCTCCGGCCGCTGGTTCATCACGTGGCCCAGCATGCGGACCGACAGCGCCGCCTCCTGGAACTCGTGGACCAGCGACACGAGCTGGACCAGCGGCCCCGAGACGCGGCTGGCGATCATCTGGAAGGCGATCAGCGCGCCCATGGTGATGGCGTTGTCGAACACCAGGCTGGCGCCGACGGCGATCACCGCCACCAGCATCAGCTTCTCCAGCAGCACGGTCAGCGCCTGCGCCGTCGCCGAGATCTTGCCGACGCGGAAGTTGGTCTCGATCGCGTTGGCGGCGCGGCGGTCCCATTCCTGGCGCTGGCGCGGCTCCAGGGCCAGCGACTTGATGGTCGGCATGCCGTGGATCGACTCGACCAGCAGCGCCTGGCGCTGGCCCTCCGCCTGGTACAGCGCCTGCAGCCGGGTCTGGAACGGCTTCATCAGCGCTCCGATGATCGCCGCGATCACCGCCGTGAAGCCCAGCACCACCAGCGTCAGCGTGCCGCTGTACATCAGCAGCGCCGGAACCATCACCACCAGGGCGGTGGCGTCCAGCAGCGTCAGGAACAGCCGCCCGGTGAGGAACTGGCGGATTTTCTCGGCCTGCTGCATGTGCTTGACCAGGACGCCGGCCGAGGCGCGCTCGAAAAAGCCGATGGGCAGCGCCAGCAGATGCGCGAAGGTCCGCGTCGCCACCCGGATGTCGATGCGGTTCGAGGCGTAGAGCAGCAGGTAGCGGCGCAGGAAGTTGAAGCCGGCGTCGAACAGCAGGGCGGCGCAGATGCCGATGGTCAGCACCTGCAGCGTCGTCTGGCTCTGGTGCAGCAACACCTTGTCGATGACGAGCTGGATGAAGATCGGCAGCGCCAGCGACAGCAGATGCAGCGCCAGCGCCGCGACGGCGATGTCGGCGAACAGCTTCTTCTGGCGCGCGATCTCGGGCCAGAACCAGCGCAGCCCGAACGGCTGGTCGGGATCGCCGAGCGCGTAGCTGCGCTTGAGGAACACCACGTCGCCGGTCCAGCGGGCGGCGAACGACTCGCGGTCGACGAAGATCAGGCCGGGCGAGCCCTCGGCCAGCGGATCGAACAGCGCCACGTCCTCGGTCTGCGGCCGGTAGCCGGCCAAGGCCACCCAGTTGCCGTTGTCGAGGGGCGCCAGCAGCGGAAAGGCCGCGCCGACGGCGCCGAGATCCTTCCAGTCGAGCTTGGCGGCCTTGGCCTTGAAGCCGGACTCGCGGGCGATCTTGACCAGTTCGGCGATCGAAGGGGCGCCGGCCAGCGCGTGATCGTGGCGCAGCCGTTCCGGAGAGAGGTCGAGTCCGTGATGCCGCCCGACGACGACCAGGCAGTCCAGGGCTGTGTGGTTCGGATTCGGTTCTGACATTCCCCGGGGCGATCATGGAAACGGGACGCCCGAAGAATGTGGCGAGGCCAAGGAGTTGCGCAATCAAGAGCACGACATAGGCCGGCCCGGCACCCTCGACGAACCGGGCGCGACTTCCGCGCGGTGGATTCGGCGAAAGGGGTAAGTCCTACCCGATCAGGTGCCGAGGGCGCCCCGATACGCCGCCGCCGTCGCCGCCAGCTCGTCGTCGAGCGTCACCGGCGGCGTCCAGTCGAGCACGCGGCGCGCCTTGGCGATGTCGACCTGCAGCGAGCCGCGCAGGCGCTCGACCGCCGCGCCGCGCCCGGTCAGGCGGCCCAGGCCGACCAGCAGCGCCGGCGGCACCGCGAACAGGCGCGCCGGCCGGCCCAGCGCCGCGGCGATGCGGCGGATCAGGTCCGGCGTCGAGACGTCCGCGCCGTCGCCGGCCAGGAAGACCTCGCCGGCGGCACGCGGGTCGACGGCGCAACGCCCGATCAGGTCGCACAGGTTGCGCACGCCGACCAGGCTGCGGCGGTTGTCGATCGCGGCGAGCGGCAAGGGCAGCCCGCGGTCGACCAGCCGCAGCAGGCGCAGGAAGTTGGCCTTCACGCCGGGACCGTAGACCAGCGGCGGCCGCACGATCGTCGCCTCCAGGCCGGTTTCGCCGGCCACGGCGCGCAGCCGCCGCTCGGCCTCGAGCTTCGAGACGCCGTAGGGATCCTGGGGCGCCGGCGGGTCGTCCTCGCGGAACGGCGTCGTCGTCGTGGCCTCGCCGTTGACCTTGATCGAGCTCAGCAGCACCAGCCGCCGCACCCCGGCGGCGGCGGCGGCGCGGGCCAGGACCTCGGTGCCGGCGACGTTGACGCGGCGGAATTCGGCCAGCGGGTCGGCGGCGGCGTCGCTCGTCACGTGGACCCGGGCCGCCAGATGCACGACCGTCTCGACGCCGTCGACCGCCGCGGCCCAGTCGGTGCCGGCGCCGATCTCGCCGACCGCGACCACGGCGACGCCCGGCGGCGCCGATGCCGGGTCGCGCACGGCGGCGCGCACCTCGTGGCCGTCCTCGAGCAGGCTGCGGCAGAGGTGGCGGCCGACGAAGCCGCTGGCGCCGGTGACCAGGACGGCGGCCATGCGCCTCAGGACGCCTTGACCGCGGCGGCGGCATCCGGGGTCGAGGGCTGGTATTCCGGCACCAGGCTGCGCACGCTCGCCACGATGGCGTCGTCGTCGCCGCCGCCGCGGCCCAGCTCCTCGATGCGGTCGAGCAGCGCGACCAGCGCCTCGCGGTCGGGCATCCGGGTCTCGGCGACCAGCACGCCCTTGCAGTCGGTGGCGACCGGCGCTTCCGCGCCGTGGAAGATCTCCTCGAACAGCTTCTCGCCCGGCCGGATGCCGGTGAAGACGATCTCGACGTCCTTGTCGGGCTGCAGCCCGGCCAGCCGGATCATCTGGCGCGCCAGGTCGACGATCTTGACCGGCTGGCCCATGTCGAGCACGAAGATGCGGCCGCGCCAGGCCGTGCTGGCGGCGCCGAAGGCCGAGGCCTGCAGCACCAGCTCGACCGCCTCGCGGATCGTCATGAAGTAGCGGATCATGTCGGGATGGGTGACGGTCAGCGGCCCGCCGGCCTTGAGCTGGCGCCGGAACAGCGGCACCACCGATCCCGTCGAGCCGAGCACGTTGCCGAACCGCACGGTGATGAACTTGGTGCCGCCGGCCGGGTCGAGGTCGAGCGCCTGGCAGTACTGCTCGGCGACGCGCTTGGTGGCGCCCATCAGGCTGGTCGGGTTGACCGCCTTGTCGGTCGAGACCATCACCATCACCTCGGCGCCGGCCCGCCGCGCCGCGTCGGCGACGATGCGGGTGCCGACGGCGTTGGTCAGCACGCCTTCGCGCGGGTTGCTCTCGACCATCGGCACATGCTTGAGCGCCGCGGCGTGGAACACGAGCTGCGGCCGCGCCGCGTCGAACAGGCGCTCGATCCGCGGCCGGTCGCGCACGTCGGCCAGCAGCGTCCGGCGCGGCAGGTCGGGATGGGTGCCGGCGATCTCCATGTCGATCGTGTAGAGCGCGAATTCGCTGCTGTCGATCAGCAGCAGCTCGCTCGGCTCCAGGCGGGCGATCTGGCGCACCAGCTCAGAGCCGATCGAGCCGCCGGCGCCGGTGACCACGACGCGGCGGCCGCTGACCAGCGCCGCCATCCCCTCGCGGTCCAGCGCGGTCTGCGGCCGGCCGAGCAGGTCCTCGATCTCGATCGGGCGCAGCTCGATCTCGTCCGAGGCGCCCTGGCGCAGGGCGTTGGCGTCGGGCAGGCGCGAGACCGGGATGCCCAGGCGGTCGGCGTCCTCGATCAGCCTGGCCGCCGCCTCGCGCGGCACCGCGTCGGGGACCAGGACGATCTTGTGCGGTCGCCGTCCCCGGCGCTCCAGCCGCTCGACCGCCTCGGTCAGCGCCTCGACCGGCCCGAGCACGCGCACGCCGTTGATCTCGCGGCCGACCCGGCCCATCGAGGCCGACAGGATGCCGACCGGCCGATAGCTGGCCCTCGGCGCCTGCATCGCCCGGATGAACAGGTCGGCGCCGTCGCCGGCGCCGGCCAGCAGCACCGGGATGCGGCGGTCCTCGCGCGGGCGGAGCTGGACGCGGCCGTCCTTGAACAGCCGGTAGCAGAGGCGCGGCGCGCCGAGCAGGAAGATCAGCACGAACCAGTTGATCACCAGGAACGAGCGCGGCAGCGACTCCAGCCGGGTGATCATGAACATGATCGGCAGGAAGATCAGCAGCGTCAGCGTCACCGCGCGGACGATGGCGACCAGGTCGGGCAGCGAGGCGTAGCGCCAGACGCTGCGATACATGCCGTGGAACCAGAACACCACCGCGGCGACCGCGGTGAACACCCCGGCCGAGAGCGCCAGCTCGCCCGGACGGATGAAGCTCCACAGCTGGTCCTCCAGCCGGATGTACAGCGCCAGCGCGAACGAGGCCGCGGCCATGATCAGATCATGAGCGAGGACGACGCGCACCCGCCCGGGCAGAGGGAAGTTGAACTTCACGGGCAGTCCCCTGTGGCACCGACCGAGGTTATAGACGGCGGGCGGGCGAAACTCAATCCGAAGCCGCCGCGGCGGGGCGGCTGCGCGCCGACGGATAATACCTTGGCGCCGAAGGTCTTATACCAGCGGATAGTTTTGACTCGTCACCCAAGCGGTTAGGGTCGGAGCATCTCGAAGCGGAGCGGTCGATCCGATGCGCCAATCGATGCAATGCCCGTGCTGCGGGCGCGTCACCGAGCACCAGCTCGTCGCCGACGGGCGGGACACCTACGCCTGGTGTCAGGACTGCTTCCGGGTCCATCGCCACGATGCCGAAGCGCCGCGCGCGCCGCGCGCGGGCGCGTCCCGCCACGCCGAGCCGGCATGGGCGGCGGCTTGAGCGAGATCGGAACCCTCATCCGCCGGCTCGAGACCCTGCGCGGCGAGCTGATCGCCGAGGGCAACCACATGCTGGCCGAGCGCGTCGAGCAGGCGATCGCCGGCCTCGCCGAGGCCGAGCTGCCGCCGCTGGCCGTCGCCGCGGAGTCCCGGCGCATCTTCGGCGCCGTCGGGTCCTGAGCGCTCAGTCGCTGAAGCCGGCGGCGTGGTCGCCGGCCAGCGACGGATCCTGGTCGGCCTTGCGCAGCAGACAGTTCTCGATCGCCAGCACGTCGATGTCGCTGCCCATGAAGCAGCGGAACGCGTCTTCCGGCGTGTTGACGAGCGGCTCGCCACGGACGTTGAAGCTGGTGTTGACCAGCACGGGGCAGCCGGTTCGCTCGGCGAAGGCGGCCAGCAGCGCCGACAGGCGCGGATCGTCGTCGGGCGCGACGGTCTGCAGCCGTGCCGAGCCGTCGACATGGGTGATCGCCGGCAGCCGCTCCCGCGCCGCCGGCAGGACCGGAAAGGTCAGGGTCATGTAGGGCGACGGCCGGTCGCAGCCGAACCAGCTTCCGGCTTCGGCCGCGGGGACGACCGGCGCGAACGGCCGGAACGGCTCGCGCCGCTTCACCGCCACGTTGAGCAGCCGCTGCACGCCGGCGCCGCGCGGATCGGCGAGGATCGAGCGCCCGCCCAGGGCGCGCGGGCCGAACTCCATCCGCCCCTGCATCCAGCCGACCACCAGTCCGGCGGCCAGCGCCTCGGCGACGCGCGCGATCAGCGCCGGCGGCTCGACGATGTCGAATCTGGCGCCGCGCGCGGTCAGCCGGGTCGCGACCTCTTGCCGCGCGAAGGCGGGACCCAGCCGCGCCCCGGCCATGCGATCCGCCGGCACGATCGGCCAGGCGTGCTCCGCCGCGGCCACGGCGAGCGCGGCGCCCAACGCGGCGCCGGCCGTTCCGGCCGCGGGCTGCACCCACAGCCGGATCCCGGGCCGGCGCGCCAGCAGCCGGCCGTTGGCGGCGCAGTTCAGCGCGAACCGGCCGCCGAGGCACAGGGCCGGGGCGCCGGTCGCGGCCATCCAGCCGTCGGCCAGGCGCGAGAGCGCCTCGTCCGCCACCGCCTGGACCGAGGCGGCGAGGTCCATGTGCGCCTCGGCCGGGCCGCCGCCGTCGCCGAACGGAATGCCGAGCAAGGCGGCGAGCCGCGCGGCGCCGGATTCGGGGTCGGAGTCGGGAAACACGGCCGCATCGAGCAGCAGCGTGCCGTCGTCCTGCCAGCGCAGCGCGGCGGCCTCGATGGCGGCGCGGAACCGCGGCCTGCCGAAGGGCGCCAGGCCCATCAGCTTGAATTCGCCGGTGCCGACCCGGAATCCGGCCAGGCGGGTGGCGGCCGAATAGAGCGGGCCGATGCCGTGCGGCGCCGGCAGTTCGCGGCGCAGCGCCACGGTGCCGTCCCGTCCCGCCGCCAGTCCGGTCTGACGACCGAACCCGCACTCGTCCTGGACGACGACCGCCGCCTCGGCGAACGGCGAGGGCAGGAACGCCGCCGCCGCCAGGGCGTGCAGGCGGTCGACCAGGCGTGGCGGCGGCAGGTCGCCGGGCCAGGGCGGCGCGGCGGCGCGTTCGGGATCGGCGAAGGCCACCGCGTCGAGATCGCCGGCGCCGAGCCCGGCCTGCTCGAGGCAGGCGGCGATCGCGGCGCGGGGAAAGCGGTCCTCGTTCTTGCGGCGGCTGAAGCGCTCTTCCTGCGCCGCGGCGACGATGCGGCCGTCGACGACGACGGCGGCGGCCGAATCGGGGCGGTGGGCTGAGACGCCGAGAATCTTCATGCGGTCGCGGGCGATCGCCTAGTTCAGGAGGTCGGTCGCCTTGCCGTTCACGGTGACGGTGCCGTCGGGCCGCAAGGCGAAGCGGAACACCTCGACGTCGCGCCCTTCGGCGTCCTTGTCGTGCACCGCCAGGGCGCGGACCGCATCGAGCTTGGCGGTGTCGACCTGCACCGGCGCGCCGGCGTCGCGTGCCGCCAGCAGCGCGTCGAGCCCGCGCGCCGTGACGTCGAGTTCGCCGCCGACCCCGGATTCGCCGGGGGCGAAGGCGCCGGTCACCCTGATCTCGTAGCCCTCGCCCGCGAACACCGCCTCGTCCAGGCGCACCGTCGCGCCGGCGCCGGCCAGGACCTTGGTCGCCGCGTCGAGGCCGAGACCCGGGACGCCGCCCGCCGCGGCCTCGGACGTGCCGCCCTTCAGGCCGTCGGCCGCCGCGCCCAGGGTGGTGCCGACGAGCTGCGCCAGCGGCAAGCGCTCGATGCCGAGGGCGAGGCGCACGGTCTGCGGCGCCGCCGTCGCGGACTCGCCGAGGCTCGGCACCGTCAGCCCGGAATGCCCGTAGACCAGGCCGAATTCGGCCAGCGCCTCGTCGAGCCGGCTGCCCGAGAACGCGATCTCGCCGCTGACCGCCGAGACCACGCTGGAGCCGTCCGAGGCGGTCAGCGTGAAGCCGCCGATGGTGGTCGAGATCTTGATCGCCCGGATCATCGGCGGCACGACCTCGTCGCCCGCCGCCACCTCCGCCGCGGGCAGCGGCGCGCCGGTGCGCCAGTCGAGGCCCTGGCGCGCCGCGAAGCTGGCGACGGCGCCGAGATCGAGGCCGTCATAGGCGGCCGCGAAGCCGATTTCGTCGAAATGGACGCGCGCGCCCACCACCGGCGCGCCGCCGGTCTTGATCAGGTCGACGCCCTCGAAGGCGATGCGCTCGGCGACGTCCTGACGGCCGTCGTCGCCGGCGGCGACCGTGCGCTCGCCGTGGATCCTGCGCACCTCGATGCCGACCGGCAGGCCGGGGCCGGCGAGCTTCAGCGTGTCGAACTCGGCCCGGTAGGCGGTCATGGTGTGCAGCGCCGTCGACCAGGTGCCGTCGATCTTGTGGCTGCCCAGCGACAGCGTGCCGATCTCGTTGTCGCCGTCGTCGACGATGCTGGCGCGTTTGGGCAGGCTCACGGCGACGGCGTAGTCGTCGCCCTGCGGCTTGAAGGCGATCTGGACCGAGCCCAGCCGCACCTGGCCGAAGCCTGCGGCGATCTCGACCGAGGGCAGGGTCACCAGATGGCCTTCGGCGATGGTCGCCACGGTCGGCGCGCGCCGCAGGCGCAGGCTCGCGTCGCCGCGGCCGCCGCGCAGCAGCGGCGCGATCAGGTCCTTGACCTCGCCGAGCACGCGTTTCGCCGCCGCCTCGGTCGGCTGCGCCGTGCCCGGGATGTCCAGGATCGGCAGCCCGCGCGCCGACAGCTCGGCAATCAGCGCCTCGGCCTCGGGGTCGCCCGCGTTGGCGGCCTTGTTCAGCCACTTGCGGCCCTCCAGGAAGTCGGGCTTCTTGGCGACGCCGAACAGGTGGAACTTGGCGAGCTGGCGCTGGGCCGCGGGATGGTCCTTCTCGGCCGCCGTCTTGTAGTGCTCGAGGGCGCCGGCGGCGTCGCGCGGCAGGCCCTTGCCTTGCTCGAGCCGCTGCGCGTAACGGAACGTCGCCTCGGCATGGCCCAGTTCCATGGCCCGCCGGTAATAGCCGGCGGCGATGGAATGGCTGGCCGGCACGCCCCAGCCGTTGTCGTACATTCCGGCCAGCGCGAAGGCCGCTTCGGCGGTGTCGTGCGCCAGCGGCCGCAACTCGGCGAGCGCCTTCTCGTAGTCCTCGGCCTGCAGGGCCGCCAGTCCCGAGCTCAGCTCCGCCGCCTGCGCCGGGGTCGCGAACGCCAGCCCGATGGCGGCGACGATGGTGATCCTGAGCTTCGACATCTGCAAACCACCGCTGTCCGGAACCGGTCCATTCTGATCAAGAACCGGCGAAAAAGGAAGGAGTCTGGGCTGGCAGTATCGTCGCGAAACGTTAACGCGGCGTTGCTTCCGTCGCCGCCTCGGCCGGACGCAGCGTCGAGGCGCCGCCGGTGAACAGCTCGAAGAACTTGCGCAGGAACCCGGGCGTCAGCGCCGCCAGCGGATTGACGGTGATCCTCGGATCGCCCGACGCGCCCTCGATCACGTAGGTGGCGGCGAAGATGCCGCTGCCCTTCTCGCCGGTGAGCAGGCGGCCGATCAGCGGGATGTTGCCCAGCGCGCTGTTGACCGCGTACATCGGCACGATGGTGCCCTCCAGCGCCATCCGCTCGGCGCGCACGTCGATCTGCCCCCGGGCCGTGAGGCCGAGCGCCGGGCCGAAGGCGCGGCTCTCGGACAGTTCGACCAGCCCGTCCTTCATTCGGAACGGCGCCTCCAGGTCGCTGAAGCTGATGCCGTCGCCGCGCAGCAGGTCGAGCACGCCGGTCAGCGCCGCCACGGTGAGGATGCGGGCCAGCAGCGGCGCGCGGTGGATCTCGTAGTCGCTGATCCGGGCGGTGCCCGCGAAGACGTCCTCGCCGCCCTGGCGCTCGACGGTGCCCTGGACCAGGACGCGGCCGCCCTCCATGTCGTCGAAGATGTCCATCGCCCGCAACAGGCCGCCGGCGTTGTTCGAGGTGATGTTGAACCTGCGGGTGCCCTCGATGGGCACCATCGAGATCAGCACGTCGCCGCCGCCGGCCAGCGGCGCCTGCAGGCGGGCGTTGTGCCACAGCCGCTCGTCGCGGGTCAGGCTGACGGTGACGTTCTCGAACCCGGCCTTCTCGCCGATCCACAGCCGGCCGAGCCGGGCGTCGACGGTCATCGGCGGCAACTCGTCGTCGCCGACCGGCACCGGTTCGGCGATCGCGACGGCCGCCGGCGGCACGCCCGGGGGGTCGGACAGCAGCGGCGCGGCGTCGAAGGCCTCGCCTTCCAGCACGACGTCCATGCCGGCGCCCGGCCGCAGCCTCAGCGAACCGCGGGCGTCGGTGCGGCCGTAGCGCAGCCGGGTGAAGTCGACCCGGCGCGGCTCGCCGTCGCCGTCGAAGGCGACGGCGCCGTCCATCGACAGATCGGCGGCGCGGATGGCGAAGCGCGGAATTTCGGCCAGCTTCTCGTCTTTCAGGACGATCTCGACCTCGGCGGCGCCGGGAAGGCCGACCGGTTTCGTCCAGCCGAAGCCCGCCGGCGCCATCCGCGCCGGCTCGAGGTCGATCTTGGCGTCGATGCGGCCGTTGCCGCCGCCGTTCATGGTCGCGACGACGTCGGCCCGCACCGGCCCGGTGATCCACGGCGCGATGAACGGCGGGCCCTTCAGGCGCAACTCGTGCCGCTGGTGCTCCTGCACGGTGGCCTGCAGCCGGTAGCGGCTGCGGAACGTCACGTCGTCGCCGAAATTCTCGCGCCAGTTCAGTTCGCCGGGGATGGTGCCGAGGACGACGGGACCGGAGACGTCCATGCCGTCGCCGTCGACGTCGAGGGCCAGCTTGCCCTCGCTCAGGTCCAGGCCCAGCAGCACCTCGGGGATGAAGACGTCGCCGGCCTCGGCCGTCGCATGCACGGCGACGTCGTCCATCCGCAGGTCCTTGAGCAGCGGAAACGACAGTTCGAGGTCGACCGCGGCGCGGCCCTTGACCCGCTGCGGCGCGATGCCGAGCCGCGAGGTGTAGCCCAGCGGCCGATGATCGATCAGCGTCAGCGCATCGGCCAGCGGGCCGTCGATCCGCAGGCGGATGTCCGCCTTCTCGTCGCCGACGTCGAGGCCGGTGAAGACGATCGTGCCGTCGCGGACCTCGAGCCCGTAGACCTCGCCGCCTTCGATGTCGATGCTGAAGCTGCGGGCGTCGAAGGTCGCCACCGCCGCGGCATTGCGCACCGGCGGCATCGGCGAGAGATAGTCGACGGTGACTCCCTCGGGGCGGATCGCTCCGTCCAGGGCCTCGACGATCACGGCGCCGTCGGCGGTCCGGCGCGCCGCCACCGAGGCCCGCGCCTCGCGGACGATGCCGTCCGACAGGTTCTCGGTCACCCATTCGCGCGCGTTGGGGCCGGCCATCGCCGGCCAGTAGCGGTCGATGTCGTCGACCGGCAGATCGCGCAGCCCGGCTTCGGCCTTGACGATGACCTCGCCGCCGACGAGGTCGGCGACCGCGTTGGCGGTCAGCACCGGGCCGCCGAGATCGACGTGCAGTTCCTCGATCACCGCCCGCCGCGGCGCGTCGGTCACCTGACCGCGCAACTGCAGCGCCGCGACGGCGTAATCGAGGCCGACGGGCTCCGGCAGCCTCAGGGTTCCGGCGCCGCCCGAGACGTCGAAGGCGACGCGGTCGAGGCCGTGCTCGACGTCCCAGGCCAGCGTCACCACGCCCGAGACCGGCAGGTCCACCGCCTTCAGGGGCGCCAGGTCGGGCAGCAGCCTGGCATAGACGTCGGGGCGCAGGTCGCGCACGGTCAGCGAGGCGTGCAGGGCGCCGTCGACCGGCCGGAAGCGCGCGTGGCCGTCGATCTCCGTCAGCACGCCGCCGGCGTCGACCAGCAGGTGCACCTCGGCGGCGATGCCGGTCTCGTCGCGCAGCAGCAGCAGGTCGGCGTCGGGCGCGCGCCAGGTGGTGCCGGTGACCTCGTCCTCGATCACCGCCTGGGCGTCGACCAGATTGACCCGGGTCAGGTGCCCGGCCGGGCCGCTGGGATCGGCCGGGCGCGCCAGATCATGGAACAGCCGGGCGACCAGCTGATCGGATTCGCCGGCCTCGGAACCGCCGAGGCCCCAGCGCATGGCGCCGCCGGGTCCGCGCACCAGGTGCAGCCGCGGATTGATCAGCTCGATGGTGCGCGGCGCCACCTCGCCCTTCAGCAGGGCCCGGCCCGACAGCGACAGCGAAATCTCGGGCACCGCCGCCCGGACGGTGCCGTCGCTGGTCACGGCGCGAACGCCGACGGCGCGCAGGTCGAGCGCCCGCTCCCAGCCGGCCCAGGTCAGGACCGTGCCGTCCAGCTCGATCCGCACCGGCCCGCCGGGCACCGACAGCGCTTCGGCGACATAAGGCGTCAGGACGTCGAGTTCGAGCGGTCCCTGCGACAGCCGCCAGGCGGCCAGCGCCGCGAGGAACAGCAGGCTGAGGATCAGGGCCTCGAGCAGGCGCAGCAGGCTTCTAACGGTGCCTTGGACCACCGGCGGCCACTTCCATGTTCAAACGAAAACCCCCGCCAACCCGCTGTGCGGTTGAACCACGCGAATTCGAAACGGCCGCCGTCCAGGCCGCGACGGTGCGCATCCGTCTCGCGGTTCGGACCCGAACTGATGGAGCCCGACCGGCATAGCACGTTCGGAGGGGGGCCTGCCAGCCCGAAGAGGGCGCGCGCGTGGCGCCCCGCGCGCCCGCAGGTTCGACTTGACCCCCGTCGGGCCATTGCGCAGTGTGGCCGGACAACGACGATCGGAACCACCACCGTGCAGTTTCCGCTGGACGCGAACCGCCTGCCGAAGCCGGCAAACGCCGACCGTTGCCGCAGCGGTCTCGAGCGCTGGCGCGAGGAGGCCGACCGCCGCGACGATCCCGATCTCGCCGCCTTCGCGCGTGCGCTGTCGGAGGATCCGGGCGGGCGGGCGCTGCTCGAGGCGGTGTTCGGCAACAGCCCGTTCCTCGGCCAGTGCCTGCTGCGCGAGCCGGCTTTCCTGCGCGATCTGCTCGAGCATGGGCCCGACGCCGTGTTCGCCGCCCTGATCGACGGCCTGCGCGCCGAGTTCGGCGACGCCACCGACATGGCCGCGCTGATGCGCGGCCTGCGCGTCGCCAAGCGCCGGGCGGCGCTGCTGATCGCCCTGGCCGACATCGCCGACGCCTGGGACCTGATGCAGGTCACCGGCGCGCTGTCCCGCCTCGCCGAGACGGCGCTGTCGCTGGGCGCGCGTCTGCTGCTGCGCCGCGCCGCCGACAACGGCGACTTCGCGCTGGCCCATCCCGACGATCCCGAACGCGACTCCGGGCTGATCGTTCTCGGCATGGGCAAGCTCGGGGCCGGCGAGCTGAACTACTCGTCCGACATCGACATCATCGTCTTCTACGACGACGAGAAGATCGCCTATACCGGCCGCAAGAGCATCCAGGAATGCTTCACGCGGCTGACCCGCGACCTGGTGCGGATCATGGAGGAGCGCACCGCCGACGGCTACGTGTTCCGCACCGACCTGCGCCTGCGCCCCGATCCGGGCGCCACGCCGCCGGCGGTGTCGCTGTCGGCGGCGGAAATCTACTACGAGGGCTTCGGCCAGAACTGGGAACGCGCGGCGATGATCAAGGCGCGCCCGGTCGCCGGCGACCGGCGGGCGGGCGAGGCCTTCGTCAAGTTCCTGCGGCCGTTCATCTGGCGCAAGTCGCTGGATTTCGCGGCGATCCAGGACATCCACTCGATCAAGCGCCAGATCCACGCCCATCGCGGCGGCGCCCGCATCGCGGTCGCCGGCCACAACGTCAAGCTCGGCCGCGGCGGCATCCGCGAGATCGAGTTCTTCGCCCAGACCCAGCAGCTCATCTGGGGCGGCCGCGAGCCCGAGGTGCGGCCGAGCGCGACCTACGCCGCGCTGCGGGCGCTGGCCGCCAACGGCCATGTCCAGCCCGAGACCGTGCAGCAGCTCATCGAGAGCTACGCCTTCCTGCGCAAGCTCGAGCACCGGCTGCAGATGATCGACGACCAGCAGACCCAGACCCTGCCCAGCGACCACGCGCATCTGCACGAGATCGCGGTGTTCATGGGCTTCGACGACATCGAGCGCTTCGACGCGACGGTGCGCGGGGTGCTCGAATGCGTCGAGCTGCATTACGCGGCGCTGTTCGAGGACGCGCCCGACCTGTCGTCGAGCGCCGGCAGCCTGGTCTTCACCGGCGGCGAGAACGACCCCGAGACGCTGAAGACCCTGGCCGGCATGGGCTTCTCCAATCCCGACGGCATCGCCTCGACGATCCGCGGCTGGCATCACGGCCGCGTGCGCGCCACCCGCTCGACCCGGGCGCGCGAGCTGCTGACCGAGCTGACTCCGGCGCTGCTTCAGGCGCTGGCCGACACGGCGGTGCCCGACACGGCGTTCCTGAAGTTCGACGAGTTCCTGTCGCGACTGCCGGCCGGCGTGCCGCTGTTCTCGCTGTTCTACGCCAATCCGAATCTGCTCGACCTGGTCGCCGACATCCTCGGCGACGCGCCCAGGCTGGCCGACCATCTGGCGCGGCATCCGTCGCTGATGGACAACGTGCTCAGCCAGGGCTTCTTCGACCCGCCGCCGCAGGGGCCCGAGCTCGACGTCGAGCTCGACCGCAGCCTGGCGCAGGCGGTCGACTTCCCCGAGGTGCTGGACCTGTGCCGGCGCTGGGCCAACGACCACAAGTTCCAGATCGGCATCCAGACCCTGCGCAACCACATCTCGCCCGAGCATGCCGGCGCCGCGCTGTCCGACATCGCCGAGACGGTGATCTCGCGCCTGCATCCGCGCGTCGAGGCCGAGTTCGCCCGCAGCCACGGCCACGTGCCCGGCGCCGGCTTCGCCATCGTCGCCATGGGCAAGCTGGGCAGCCGCGAGATGACGGCGGCCTCCGATCTCGACCTGATCCTGATCTACGACGTGCCGCCGGACGTCGAAGGTTCCGACGGCGCCAAGCCGCTGGCGCCCAGCACCTATTTCGCGCGGGTGACCCAGCGGCTGATCAACGCCATCACCGCGCCGACCGGCGAGGGCGTGCTCTATGAGGTCGACATGCGCCTGCGGCCCTCGGGCGCCGCCGGCCCGATCGCCACCAGCCTCGACGCCTTCGTGCGCTACCACCAGGACATGGCCTGGACCTGGGAGCACATGGCGCTGGCCCGCGCCCGGGTGATCTCGGGGCCGCCGCCGCTGGCGGCGCGCATCGAGGAGGTGATCCGCGAGGCCCTGCGCCGGCCGCGCGATCCCGACAAGCTGCTGGCCGACGTCGCCGACATGCGCCTGCGCATGGCCAAGGAGCACAAGGGCGCCAGTCCCTGGGACGTCAAGCACCGGCGCGGCGGTCTGGTCGACATCGAGTTCCTCGCCCAGTACCTGCAGCTGCGCCACGCCCACGACCGTCCCGAGATCCTGTGCAACGGCACCGTCTGCATGCTGGAGAAAGCCGAGGAGCTGGGCCTGCTCGACGCCGACCAGGGCCGGCTGCTGCGCTCGGCCCATCACCTGTGGTGCGCGGTGCAGACCGTGCTGCGCCAGACCATCGAGGGCGCCTTCCACGAGGACAAGGCCTCGGAAGGGCTCAAGCGCTGCATCGCCCAGGCGGCCGGGGTCGACGATTTCGCCGTGCTCAAGGAGCGCATGGAAGGCGCCGCGGCGCAGGTGCACGCGCTGTTCGACGAATTGGTCGGCACGCCGGGCGCGGCGCTGCTGGCGGCGCGACAGGCCGAGGAGGAGAAGAAATGACGGTTCAGGACGGCGACCGCGCCCCCGATTTCACGCTGCCGGCCGACGGCGGCGGAACCATCTCGCTGTCGGCGCTGCGCGGCCGGCCGGTGGTGCTGTACTTCTATCCCAAGGACGACACCTCGGGCTGCACCGCCGAGGCCTGCGCCTTCCGCGACGCCGGGCCCGACTTCTCGAAGCTCGACGCCCGGGTGATCGGCGTCTCGCGCGATTCGGCCGCCAAGCACGACAGGTTCAAGGCCAAGCACGGCCTCAACTTCCCGCTGGCCGCCGACGAGGACGGCGCCGTGTGCGCGGCCTACGGCGTCTGGGTCGAGAAGAGCATGTACGGCCGCAAGTATTTCGGCATCGAGCGCGCGACCTTCCTGATCGACGCCGACGGCGTCGTCCGCCGCGTCTGGCGCAAGGTCAAGGTCAAGGGCCATGTCGACGAGGTGCTGGCGGCGCTGCGCGCGCTGTAGGCGCCCCGAGCCACGCCGGGTTCCGGGGTGAGCCCCGGATCGTTCGGCCGAAGGTCTGTTCAAAGGCAGCGCCGCATCGCTTGTCCACTCGATCTCGCGCCGATCCGCCCCATCTGTGGTGGAAGGATCCATGCTGCAGGTCGTCCCGATGTCGCTCGTCTCCCGCCGCCGCCTGATCGCCCTCGCCGCGCTGCTGCCCGGCCTCGGCCTCCTCGCCCGCGCCGCCGCCGCGCCGCCGACGCCCTCGTGCGGCGAGGAGACGCCGGCCAATCCCGAAGGCCCGTTCTACACCCCGGGCTCGCCGCGCCGGAGCTCGCTGGTCGAGCCCGGCGGCGAGCGGTTCGTGCTGGAGGGCAGGGTGGTCGACGGCGCCTGCCGGCCGCTGCCCGGCGCCGTCGTCGACCTGTGGCACGCCGGCCCCGACGGCGCCTACGACAACGACGGCTATCGCTGGCGCGGTCATCAGTTCACCGACGCCGACGGCCGTTGGCGCTTCGAGACCGTGGTGCCCGGCCATTATCCCGGCCGCACCCGCCACTTCCACGTCAAGGTGGCGCCGCCCGACCGCCGCTCGGTGCTGACGACCCAGCTCTATTTCCCCGACGACCCGCGCAACCCCCGCGACGGCCTGTTCCGCCCCGACCTGGTGATGGAAACGTCGTCCGGGGTCGGGCGCTACGATTTCGTGCTCGACGTCGGCTGAGCTCGCCGCACCGGGCGGCCGGCGCGGTGCAGGGCGGTTCCGGCCGCGCGCAGGCCTTCGAAAATCTTTCACATTTCGTCGCTTGGCGAAATAAGCGGTCCCGTGGCAAGGTCGCGGCATGCTTGACCAGTTCGAACTCGTGGGCCGCGCGGTGGCCGATCGCAACCGCCTGCGCATCCTCGCCATGCTGCGGGACGGCGAGCTGTGCGTGTGCCAGATCACCGCCGTGCTCGACCTCGCCGCCGCCACCGTGTCGAAGCACCTGTCGCTGCTGCGCACCGCCGGCCTGGTCCGCCAGCGCAAGGAGGGCCGCTGGGTCTATTACCGCCTCGCCGAGCACGGCGCCAATCCGTTCGCGCCGGGCATGCTGGAGCTGGTGGCGACGCTTGCGGTCGACGGCGATCGGGTCCTCGAATCCGACCGGGCGCGGCTGACCGCCGTGCGCCGGACGCCGCTCGACGTGCTGTGCGCGCCCGAGGGCAGGGCGGTGGTCGACGCGGCCAGTTGCCAGGGGAGTTGCTGATGTCCGCGCAATGCGAGGTGATCGCCCGCCAGGCGCAAGGCGCGCCGCTGGGTTTCTTCGAACGCTGGCTGACGCTGTGGGTGGCGCTGTGCATCGCCGCCGGCATCGCGCTCGGCCACTGGCTGCCGGCGCCGTTCCAGGCGCTCGGCCGCATGGAGGTGGCGCAGGTCAATCTGCCGGTGGCGGTTCTGGTCTGGCTGATGATCGTCCCGATGCTGCTCAAGATCGATTTCGGCGCCCTGCACCGGGTGCGCGAGCACTGGCGCGGCATCGGCGTCACCGTGTTCGTCAACTGGGCGGTCAAGCCGTTCTCGATGGCGCTGCTCGCCTGGCTGTTCGTCGGCTGGCTGTTCCGGCCATGGCTGCCCGAGGACCAGATCGAGTCCTACGTCGCCGGCCTGATCCTGCTGGCGGCGGCGCCGTGCACGGCCATGGTGTTCGTCTGGAGCAACCTGTGCCGCGGCGAGCCGCATTTCACCCTGACCCAGGTGGCGCTGAACGACGCGATCATGGTCGTCGCCTTCGCGCCGGTGGTCGGGCTGCTGCTCGGGCTGTCGGCGATCGCCGTGCCGTGGCAGACGCTGTTCCTGTCGGTCGTGCTCTACATCGTGATCCCGGTGGCGGTCGCGCAGGCTTGGCGCCGCCGGGCGCTGGCGCGGGGCGGCCAGCCGGCGCTCGACGCGGTGCTCGGGCGCATGGGGCCGGTGTCGATCCTGGCGCTGCTGGCGACGCTGGTGCTGCTGTTCGCCTTCCAGGGCGGGCAGATCATCGAGCAGCCGCTGATCATCCTGTTGCTGGCGGTGCCGATCCTGATCCAGGTCTATTTCAACTCCGGCCTGGCCTATCTGCTCAACCGCCGGCTCGGCGTCGCCCATTGCGTCGCCGGCCCGAGCGCGCTGATCGGCGCCTCCAACTTCTTCGAGCTGGCGGTCGCGACCGCGATCGTGGTGTTCGGCTTCCAGTCCGGCGCCGCCCTGGCCACCGTCGTCGGCGTGCTGGTCGAGGTGCCGGTGATGCTGTCCGTCGTCAAGATCGTCAACCGCTCGCGCGGCTGGTACGAGGCCGGCGCCGCGCGGCCGGCAAGGGGGAAAACCGCATGACCATCCGCATCGGAATCAACGGCTTCGGCCGCATGGGACGTCTGGCGCTGCGCGCCGGCTGGGGGCGCGAGGGGCTGGACTTCGTCCGGGTCAACGAGGTCAAGGGCGGGGCCGAATGCGCCGCCCACCTGCTGGAATTCGACACCGTGCACGGCCGCTGGGGCGAGGGCCGCATCGGCCACGCGCCGGACGCCGTCATCATCGACGGCAGGCGGCTGGCCTTCTCGGAAGAGAAGACGCCGGGCGCGGTGCCGTGGGACGGCTGCGATCTGGTGCTCGAATGTTCGGGCAAGTTCCGCGAGCCGCATCTGCTCGAGCCCTATTTCGCCGCCGGCGTCAAGACGGTGATCGTCGCCGCCCCGGTCAAGGAGGGCGCGCTCAACATCGTGATGGGCGTCAACGACCACCTCTACGACCCGGCACGGCACCGGCTGCTGACGGCGGCCTCGTGCACCACGAACTGCCTGGCGCCGGTGGTCAAGGTGATCCACGAGGGCCTGGGCATCGTCCACGGCGCGATCACCACCATCCACGACGTCACCAACACCCAGGTGATGGTCGACGCGCCGCACAAGGATCTGCGGCGCGCCCGCTCGGGGCTGAATTCGCTGATCCCGACCAGCACCGGCTCGGCGACGGCGATCGCCATGATCTATCCCGAGCTGAAGGGCAAGCTGAACGGGCTGGCGGTGCGGGTGCCGCTGCTCAACGCCTCGATCACCGACTGCTGCTTCGAGGTGGCGCGCCCGACCACCGCCGACGAGGTCAACGCGCTGTTCCGCGCCGCGGCGCAAGGCCCGCTGGCCGGCATCCTCGGCTACGAGACCCGGCCGCTGGTCTCGACCGATTTCGTCGACGATCCGCGCTCCGGCATCGTCGACGCGCCCTCGACGATGGTCGTCGACGGCACCCAGGTGAAGGTGCTGGCCTGGTACGATAACGAATGGGGCTACGTGAACCGGATGGTCGAGCTGGCGGCCAAGGTGGCGAAAGCCCTGTGACATGACCGTCGACGTCAGATCCTACGCCTGCGTCACCGCCGCCTACTGGGCGTTCACGCTGACCGACGGCGCCCTGCGCATGCTGGTGCTGCTGCACTTCCACGCGCTCGGGTTCTCGCCGCTCGACCTGGCGCTGCTGTTCCTGCTCTACGAGTTCATGGGCATGGTGACCAACCTGGCCGGCGGCTGGCTGGCGGCGCGGCACGGGTTGAAGCTGACGCTGTATTCCGGCCTCGGCATCCAGATCGCCGCCCTGCTGATGCTCTCGGCGGTGCGGCCGGACTGGGCGGTCGGCGTGTCGGTGGCCTACGTCATGGCGTCGCAGGCGCTGTCGGGCGTCGCCAAGGACCTGACCAAGATGAGCTCGAAGAGCGCGGTCAAGCTGGTCGCCGGCGAGGGCGCGCTGTTCCGCTGGGTGGCGATGCTGACCGGCTCGAAGAACGCGCTCAAGGGCGTCGGCTTCTTCCTCGGCGGGCTGCTGCTCGAGACGCTGGGCTTCGTCTGGGCGCTGTGGGCGATGGCCGCGGCGCTGGCGCTGGTGCTGGCCGCCTCGGCCGGATACCTGCGCGGCGGCCTCGGCAAGGCCAAGGCCAAGACCGGCATCGGCGACGTGTTCTCGAAGAATGCCGCCGTCAACGTGCTGTCGGCGGCGCGGCTGTTCCTGTTCGGCGCCCGCGACGTCTGGTTCGTCGTCGCGCTGCCGCTGTTCCTGACCTCGGCCCTGGGCTGGGGCTTCGCCGAGACCGGCGGCTTCCTGGCCGCCTGGGTGATCGGCTACGGCATGGTCCAGGCGGCCGCGCCCACGTTCCTGCGCCGGACCCGCGAAGCCGGCGCCGGCGCCCGGGCGGCTCGGGTGTTCGGCTTCGCGCTGGCGGCGGTGCCGGCGGCCATGGCGCTGTCGCTGACCGAGGCGCCTGGCGCCGCGACCGTGGTGGTGATCGTCGGGCTGGCGCTGTTCGGCGTGCTGTTCGCGATCAACTCGGCCGTGCACTCCTGGCTGATCCTGGCCTATTCCGACGCCGACAGGGTCGCGCTCAGCGTCGGCTTCTACTACAGTTCCAACGCCGCCGGCCGGCTGCTCGGCACCTTGCTGTCGGGTGCGGTCTACCAGGCCGGCGGCCTGGTCGCCTGCCTGTGGGCGTCGGCGGCGATGGTGGCGGTGGCGGCCGCCGTGGCGCTGCTGCTGCCGCACCGCGCGCCGGCCGCCGGGACCGCGTGAGGAGAGGACGCGCAATGGCCAAGAAGCACCCCTGCATCACCGACGAGCTGCGGCGGTTCATCGCCGAGCAGCCGATGTTCTTCGTCGCCAGCGCCGCCGCCGGCGGCCGCGTCAACGTCTCGCCGAAGGGCCTCGACTGCCTGCGGCTGCTGTCGGAGAACCGGCTCTGCTATCTCGACCTGACCGGCAGCAGCAACGACACCGCCGCCCACCTTCTGGCCGACGGCCGCATCACCCTCCTGTTCTGCGGCTTCGGGCCGAAGCCGCTGATCCTGAAGCTCTACGGCACCGCCCGCGCGATCCATGCCGGCGACGCCGAGTGGCAAGCGCTGGCCGCGCCGTTCGGGGCACCGGCCGGGGTGCGGCAGATCGTGGTCGCCGACATCGATCTGGTGGTGACGTCCTGCGGGTTCGGGGTGCCCGAGATGGCGCTGGTGCGCCAGCGCCCCGACCTGCCGCGCTGGGCGAAGGCCAAGGGCGAGGCGGGCTTGCGCGACTATCGCCGCGCCAACAACCGGGTCAGCATCGACGGCCTGCCGACCGGGCTGCCCGAGGAGGCGTGACCCCCTCAGGCGGCGGCGTCCTCCTCCGGAACCGGCTGGTCGTCGCGGCCGTCGTTTTCCCATACCACCGACCAGGTCGACGGCACGTCCTTGAGCACCGCCGCGACCCGCTCGATCACGTCGGCGATGTCGTCGGGACCGGCGCCCGAGACGACGATGGAGCCGCGCATGTTGAACGCCATGACGCCCTCGCGTTGTTTTCCGTTGCGGGGATTAAAGCGCCGGGCGGTTAAAAAAGACGGAATCTAGACGTCCTCTTCATCGCCGTCGTCGTTGGCCGGGTCGCGCTCGCCGGGGATGGCGTAGACGCCGCCCAGCCAGCGGTTCAGGTCGACGTCGGCGCAGCGGCGCGAACAGAACGGCCGGAAGCGCTCGGCGCTGGGCTTGCCGCAGATCGGGCAGCCGGGGGCGGAAGGGGAGTTCTGTTTCTTGGTCATCCTATTCCCTCGCGGGGGCTGACGCGACGCGCTCCGCCTCGTGGGCGAAGCGCGTCAGGTCCAGGCAATGGCGACGTCATGGCGGCCGCGGCCGGAATCGGCCTCGACGCGAAAGGGGCGGCCCAGGCGGCGCTCGGTCTCGGCGCGCGCTTCGGCGAGTCCGGCCAGCGCCGCCGCGACCTCGGGCGCCGCCCGGACGACCGGCGCGCCCGGCCGGGCCGTCTCGCGCAGCAGCGCGCGCAGGGCCGCCAGCGCGACGGTTTCGGCGCTCGGCTCGCTGCGGCGTTCGAGCATGACCTCGGCCAGCGATGCGCGCCGGCGTTCGCGCGTCGTCTCGACCAGGCCCAGCGGCGTCGTCCCGACGACGTGGGTCGGCACCGGATCGGCGGCGACGGCGCGGCGCAGCGCGCTCAGCAGGCCGTCGCGGCGGCGGCGCGTCGGGATGGCGTCGAACAGGATGCGCCCCGACAGGTTGCGCAGCCGCAGCTGCCGCGCCAGCTCCCGCACCGCCGCCTCGTTCGCGGCGTCGGGATCGGCGCCGCCGGCGTTGACGTCGACCAGGGTCGCCGCCGCCGCCTCCTCGATGATCAGGCTGCCGCCGCCGGGCAGCGGCACCAGGGGGGCCAGCGCCTGCTCCAGCGTCTCGTCGGCGTCGAACAGGGCGAACGGGTCGGGCTCGCGGACGATCAGCGCGCCGTGGCGGCCGCGCAACGCCGCGAAGGCGGCGGAGTCGTCGACCAGCACCCGCGTTACCGCCGGATTATCGGCGAGCATGCGGGCCAGCGGATCGGGGGCGCGCAGCAGGGCGGGGGCGCGGGTCGCGGCGGCGGCGGCCTGCACCGCGTGCCAGTCGGCGCGCAGGCGTTCCAGTTCGGCGGCGATGGCCTCGGCGGCGGCGCCGGCTGCGGCGCTGCGGATCACGAAGCCTTCGCCGGCCCGGGCGAGGCCGCGGCCGATCGCCAGCAGCCGCTCGCGCTCGGCGGCCTCGATCCGGCGCGACGCCGAGACGCCGGGCTTGAGCGGTGACAGCGCCAGCAGGCGCCCGCTCAGCGACACCGCCCGGGTCAGCCGCGCGCCCTTGGCGCCGTGCGGATCGGCGAGCGCCTGCACCAGCACCGCCTCGCCTTCGGCGGCGGCTTCCTGGAGATGCCCGGGCCGGGCGAGGCCGATGTCGACGAAGGCGCCGGCGCGTCCGACGGCGCTCACCCGGCCGAGCCAGATGCCGCCGGCCGCCTGTCCGGGGCGGATCGCCGCCAGTTCGACGACGTGGCCGTCCTCGACCAGGGCGAGACGGGTCTCGCCCGGAGAGGCGGCGCAGAGGATGGTGTCAGCCGCCATCGCCGCCGAGCACTGCCGGCCCGTAGCCGAGGCCGCGCAGCACCTGATAGGTTTCGTGCAGCGGCAGGCCGACGACGTTGGAGTAGGAGCCGATGATCTGGCGCACGAAGGCGGCGGCGAGGCCCTGGATGGCGTAGCCGCCGGCCTTGCCGTGCCACTCGCCACGCGCCAGGTAGGCGGCGATCTCGCCGGCGTCGAGCCGCTTGAAGGCGACGGAGGTGGTGACCAGGCGGCTGACGGCGCGCCCGCCGGGGGCGATCACGCACAGCCCGCCATGGACGCGGTGCCGGCGCCCCGAGAGCATCTCGAGGCAGCGGCGCGCCGTGGCCTCGTCCTCGGCCTTGGGCAGGATGCGGCGGCCGACGGCGACGACGGTGTCGGCGGCGATCACGAAGGCGTCGGGATTGCGTTGGGCGGCGGTGCGCGCCTTTTCCGCGGCCAGGCGCTCGGCGTGCGGGGCCGGCAGTTCGCCGCGCCGCGGCGTTTCGTCCAGGGCGGCGGGGTCGATGCGATCTGGCGCCAGCCCGAGCTGGTTCAGCAGGTCCAAGCGCCGCGGCGAAGCCGAGGCCAGAACCAGCGCCGGGCGGTCGGCCGCGCCCAACCTTACTTGAACCGGAAGGTGATGCGACCCTTGCTCAGGTCGTAGGGCGTCATCTCGACATTGACGCGGTCGCCGGCCAGGACGCGAATGCGATTCTTGCGCATCTTACCCGAGGTATGCGCAAGAATTTCATGCTCGTTGTCGAGCTTGACCCGGAACATCGCGTTCGGCAACAGCTCGACCACGACTCCGGAAAACTCGATCACGTCTTCTTTGGCCATTGGACCTCCGTCGGCGGCTTGGACGCCGGAATAAGTGCCGTTTCAGGCGTGGTGCGGTCAAGACTTTTTCAGAAGCCGCGACGCGGCGCGGCGGGTATCACGCCTGCGGGATTTTGTGGACTGGAAACTTGGCGAGTATCCGCGCGCGGATACTGTCGCGGAGATCGCGATAGGCCTGCAGCCGGACCTCGCGGCTGCCCTCGACGGCGGTCGGGTCCATGCTCGGCCAGAACTCGACCTCGCAGGCCGAGGTCCGGGTCAGTTCGACCGCCTTGTGCTGCGCCTCGGGCGACAGCGAGATGACCACGTCGAAGCTCTCGTCCTCGAGTTCGTCGAAGGTCTTGGGCCGGTGGCGTCGGATGTCGATGCCGATCTCGTCCATGACCGCCACCGCGAAGGGGTCCAGTTCGCCGCCCTGGCGCACGCCGACCGAATCGACGAACACCCGGCGGCCGTGCAGGTGCTTCATGATGGCTTCGGCCATCGGCGAGCGCACGGCGTTCCAGGTGCAGCAGAACAGGACGGCGCCCGGCAGTTCGCCCACGCGATCAGCCCCGGATGTGAAGGACGCAGATCAGGGTGAACAGCCGCCTGGCGGTGTCGTGGTCGATGTCGATCTTGCCGGCCAGACGTTCGCGCAGCAGGTCCGAGCCCTCGTTGTGCAGTCCGCGCCGGCCCATGTCGATGGCCTCGATCTGCGACGGCGACGACTTCTTGATTGCCGAATAGTAGCTCTCGCAGACGATGAAGTAGTCCTTGACGATGCGCTGGAACGGCTTCAGCGCCAACTGGACCTTGGTATAAGGCGTCTCGTCCTCGCCGCGGACGTCCAGGCACAGCCGGTTGTCTTCGAGGCTGATGTGCAGCGAATAGGGTCCCTTGTAGTCGCCGACCGGGGCGAAGTAGTTCTCCTCGATCAGGTCGTAGATGGCGACCGCGCGCTCGTGCTCCACTTCCGGCTTGCGCCGGACCACCGTCTTCTCGTCGAGCTGGACGTTGACCAGCCGCTGTCTGGTGTGCAGCGGCGTCATGAATCCTTCCCGGCGGCGAGCCGTGCCGCCACCGACAGCCCGTGCGCGCCAAGCCCCTCGGCCTCGGCCAGGGTCACCGCCGCCGGACCGATCGCACGCAGCGCCTCGGGGCTGCAGCCGACGAAGGTCGTGCGCTTGACGAAGTCGAGCACGCCCAGGCCCGACGAGAACCGGGCGCTGCGGGCCGTCGGCAGCACGTGGTTGGGGCCGCCGACGTAGTCGCCGATGGCCTCGGGCGTGTGGCGGCCGAGGAAGATGGCCCCGGCATTGCGAACCTTGGCCGCCAGCGCGTCCGGGTCGGCGACGGCCAGCTCCAGGTGCTCGGGCGCGATGCGGTCGATCAGCGGCACGGCGTCGTCGAGGGTCGGCACCAGCACCAGGGCGCCGTGCGCCTGCCAGCTTTCGCGGGCGATCCCGGCGCGCGGCAGGGTCTTCAGATGATCCTCGACGGCGCGGCCGACGGCGGCGGCGAAACCGGCGTCGTCGGTGATCAGGATCGACTGCGCGGCGGTGTCGTGCTCGGCCTGGCTGAGCAGGTCGGCGGCGATCCAGGCGGGGTCGTTCTGGGCGTCGGCGACGACCAGGATCTCCGAGGGGCCGGCGATCATGTCGATGCCGACGCGGCCGAACACCTGGCGCTTGGCGGCGGCGACGTAGGCGTTGCCGGGGCCGACGATCTTGTCGACGGCGGCGATGGTCTCGGTGCCGTAGGCCAGCGCGCCGATCGCCTGGGCGCCGCCGATGCGGTAGATCTCGTCGACTCCGGCCAGGCGGGCGGCGGCCAGGACCAGCGGATTGAGCCGGCCGTCCGGGGTCGGGACCACCATGACCAGCCGCGGCACGCCGGCGACCTTGGCCGGCAGCGCGTTCATCAGCACCGACGACGGATAGGCGGCGGTGCCGCCCGGCACGTAGAGCCCGGCGGCGGCGACCGCGGTCCAGCGGTAGCCCAGCCGCACGCCGGCGGCGTCGACGTAGTCGAGGCCGGTGGGCATCTGGCGGCGGTGGAAGTCGGTGATCCGCGCGGCCGCCAGCTCCAGCGCCTGCAGCGTCGCGGGCGCGCAGGCGGCCAGCGCCGCGTCGACCTCGGCGGCGCCGATGCGCATCGCCGCCGGCGTCAGCTCGAGCCGGTCGAAGCGGGCGGTGTAGTCGATCACCGCGGCGTCGCCGTGCGCCTGCACGTCCGCCAGGATCGCCGCGACGGCGGCGTTGACGTCGGCGTCGTTCTCGCGCTTGGCCGAGATCAGCGCCTCGAAGGCCCGGTCGAAGCCGGGCGCCGTCGCATTCAGCTCAACCGGCATCGCTCACCGCCTCCCGGAAACGTTCGATCCAGCCGCCGACCTCGGGCCGCGTCTTCAGGGCCGTGCGGTTGACGATCAGGCGCGAGCTGACGTCGGCGATGTGCTCGATCTCGACCAGCCCGTTGGCCTTCAGCGTCGAGCCGGTCGAGACCAGGTCGACGATGCGCTGGGCCAGGCCCAGCACCGGCGCCAGCTCCATGGCGCCGTTCAGCTTGATGCACTCGGCCTGGACGCCGCGCGCCGCGAAGTGGCGGCGGGTGACGTCGGGGTATTTGGTGGCGATGCGCACGTGGCTCCAGCGCGCCGGGTCGTCGCGCTCCGACAGATCGCGCGGTTCGGCCACCGCCAGGCGGCATTTGCCGATCTTCAGGTCCAGCGGCGCGTAGATCTCCTGGTAGTCGAACTCCATCAGCACGTCGTTGCCGCACACGCCGAGCTGGGCGGCGCCGAAGGCGACGAAGGTGGCGACGTCGAACGAGCGCACGCGGATGATGTCGATATGCGGATGATTGGTGGCGAAACGCAGTTTCCGGCTGGAGTCCCTGTCGAACTCCGGCTCGGGTTCGATGCCGGCGGCGCGCACCAGCGGCATCGCCTCGTCGAGAATGCGGCCCTTGGGAAGGGCGATCACCAGCTTGTCGTCGCTCGCCACTGTGCTCTCCTGGTCAATGGCGGCTGTTTTACACGGCTCGCGCGGCGAGACCAAGCCTGGACAGCGGTGCGGCGTTTTCGGGCTCAGTTCCGGGGGGCGGCTTGGCCGAGAACGTCCAGGTGCGCCACCGGGACGACATAAGGCCGATCCGGCAGGCCAGGAGAGCGCCACGCCTGGAAGGCTCGGACGAAGCCACGATCCGCAGTGACCACGGCCTGGGCGCCGCAAACAAGTCCGCAGGCGACGTATGCGCAGTCGTAGGGCGAGTGGTCGACCTCGGCGGCCAGCGCAAGCGCGCGCAGCCACAGGCCGTCGTCATCTATTCTGCGCACCGGTGCGGAGTGCAAGACGAGCGCCGCCGATCGCGCCTGTTCCGGCGTCAGCTGACCCTTGCGTTGCTTTACCCAAAGGATGCTTGCCAGTTCGAAATCGAGCAGTCTGGGGGCGGCGACGTGGAAGTGATCGATGATCCGCCTTGCCTGCGCCGTCTCTTCGACCGGGGTCTCGTCCAGCAGCCATTTCACGGCAACCGAGGCATCGACCACCAGCAAGGTCACTGGCCGGTTTCCCAGCCCCGGACCCGTTCGGCACGAGCCTCGGCCAAGTCTTGCACGCTGTCGGAAAGGGGGCCCCGCGGGAGACTGCGTCGCGCCAGTTCCGCCGCCGCCTTGAAACGGCTCCAGTCGGCGCGCGGCGCGACGCTTTCGGCGAGGATGCTCCGAATCTCCGCTTCGCGAGAGCGGCCCGCGGCTGCGGCGCGCGCGTCGAGTCCGCGCACGACCTCGTCGGGAATGTCTCGAACGGTCACGTTCGCCATGTCACGGCCTCCGAATCGATATCGATGATATCGCTTCTCGGCCGGAAAAGAAAAGGCCGCTACTCGGCCGCGGCCGAGGCGTCCTTCACCCGTTCGATGACGGCGCCGCAGGCCGACAGCTTGTCCTCGACCCGTTCGTAGCCGCGGTCGAGGTGGTAGACGCGGTTGACGACGGTCTCGCCCTTGGCCGCCAGGCCGGCCAGGACCAGCGAGATCGAGGCGCGCAGGTCGGTGGCCATCACCGGCGCGCCCGAGAGCTGCGGTACGCCGCGCACGATCGCCGAGGCGCCGTGGACGTTGATCCGGGCGCCCATGCGGGTCAGCTCGGGCACGTGCATGAAGCGGTTCTCGAAGATGCTCTCGGTGATCATCGAGGCGCCGGCGGCGGTCGCCATCAGCGCCATGAGCTGCGCCTGCATGTCGGTGGGAAAGCCCGGATAGGGCTCGGTCATGATGTCGACGCCGGTGACCGCGTTGTTGGTGGCGTCGACCAGCATGCCGCGCGGCGTCTGCTCGACGACGATGCCGGCGTCGCGCAGCACCTTGACGGTGGATTCCATCAGCTCCCAGCGGGTGCCGGTCAGCTCGACGCGGCCGCGGGTGATGGCGGCGGCGACGGCGTAGGAGCCGGTCTCGATGCGGTCGGGGATGACGTTGTACTCGGCGCCGTGCAGCTTCTCGACGCCGCGAATCCGCAATGTGCCGGTGCCGATGCCGTCGATGTCGGCGCCCATCGCCACCAGGCAGTGGGCGAGGTCGGCGACCTCGGGCTCGCGGGCGGCGTTGACGATCACCGTCTCGCCCTCGGCCAGGCAGGCGGCCATCAGCGCGTTCTCGGTGCCGCCGACGGTGACCTGCGGGAAGATCACGTGGGCGCCCTTGAGCCGGCCCTTGCGCGAGGCGACGATGTAGCCTTCCTCGAGCACGATCTCGGCGCCCATCGCCTCCAGCGCCTTCAGGTGCAGGTCGACCGGCCGGGTGCCGATGGCGCAGCCGCCGGGCAAGGACACGCGGGCATGGCCGCAGCGCGCCAGCAGCGGCCCGAGCACCAGCACCGAGGCGCGCATCTTGCGCACCAGGTCGTAAGGGGCGGTGGTGTTGGCGACGTCGGCGGCGCGCAGCGCCAGGACGCGGCCGTCATGGCCGCTCATGCCGATGTCGACGCCGTGCTGGGCCAGCAGGTGGGCCATGGTGGTGATGTCGACCAGATGCGGCAGGTTCGACAGCGTCAGCGTCTCGTCGGTCAGCAGGCAGGCCGGCATCAGGGCCAGCGCGGCGTTCTTGGCGCCGCCGATCGGGATGATCCCCTTCAACTGCTGGCCGCCGACGATGCGAATCTTGTCCATGGCTTTCCCGGGCGTTCTGGAGACGTCGGCGGCCCGCCGGGGCTACGCCGGATGCGCGATCATCTAATCCGCAAGCGTGGCGATTTAAAGGCGGGGCAGGGTGACGCCGCGCTGGCCCTGGTACTTGCCGGCGCGGTCGCGATAGGACGTTTCGCAGGCCTGGTCGGATTTCAGGAAGATGAACTGGCAGGCGCCCTCGTTGGCGTAGATCTTGGCCGGCAGCGGCGTGGTGTTCGAGAACTCCAGCGTCACGTGGCCCTCCCACTCGGGCTCGAGCGGGGTGACGTTGACGATGATGCCGCATCGGGCATAGGTCGACTTGCCGAGGCATATCACCAGCGTGTCGCGCGGGATGCGGAAATACTCGACCGTGCGCGCCAGGGCGAAGGAGTTGGGCGGGATCACGCAGACGTCGGTCTCGCGGTCGACGAAGCTCTGCTGCGAGAACTCCTTGGGGTCGACGATGGCCGAATCGACGTTGGTGAACAGCTTGAACTCGCGGCTGACCCGCGCGTCGTAGCCGTAGGAGGACAGGCCGTAGGAGATGACGCCGGCGCGCTGGAGCTTTTCCGTGAACGGCTCGATCATGCCGTGGTTCAGCGCCATGTCGCGGATCCAGTGGTCGGGCATTACGGACATGTCGGGCCTCCTTCCTCTCGGGCGTTCTTGTAGCGCAGTGATCAGGCGCCCACAAGCGCCGGAGTCACGACCCGCCGCCGCCTTCGCCGCCGTCCCCGCCCGCGTCACCGCCGTCCCGGCGCGCCCGATCCTGGGCCTTGCGCCGCTTCAGGTTCTCGCGCAGGGCCGCCGCCAGACGCTCGGCCTTGTCCTCGGCGGCCTTGCGCCCCTGGTCGCTCGAGCGCGGCCCCTTGCCCTTGTCGTCGCTCATCGGCCTTCCCATCTCGTCGTCGCCCAGGCGCGATCTATGCGGCCGGCGCCGGCCGCGGTCAAGACGATCAACGTCGGTGTTGCACGGCCGGGAACATTGTGGCATATAGCGCGCCTCGCCACGGTACGCTGCTGTAGCTCAGTGGTAGAGCACTCCCTTGGTAAGGGAGAGGTCGACAGTTCAATCCTGTCCAGCAGCACCATCCTTTCCAAGCGTTTATGCGGGTTTCAGGCCCGTCTCGGCCCCGACGTGTTTCCGGAAAAAACCGGAACGAACGGGGAAAATCCGCTCGAACCGTTGGGAAACAGTTGGGAAGGCGTTCGCGCCCCGTTCACGGTCGCGCCCTGCGAATCAGCCCTCAGCCTTCTTCAGGCTGCCCCGCTTGGCCAGCGTCGCGCGAGCGTGATGCCGGTCGACCTCGGTGTATCGGGCGATGGCCTTGGGCGACGTCCAGGAACCGGCATTGACCAGGTCGGCGTCGGTGGCGCCGGCGGCGTTGAGGTCCGACGCGAAGGCGTGCCGCGCCTGGTGCGGGGTGAAGGTCACGCCCAAGCTCTTGCACAGCGGCTTCAGCCAGCGATAGACGGCGAAGCGGTCGCGCCACGGGAACAGCCGCCCCTTGCGCTCCGGCGCCGGCACCGCGGCCAGAGCCTCGAATACGTCCGGGTGCATCTGCACCACCTTCCATGTCCGCGCCTTCGTCACCTGCAGGTCGAACTCCATGTCGGCCAGCCGGACGTGATCCTCCCAGGTGATGCGCAAGGCCTCCGAGATGCGCCAGCCCTGCGCCCACAGCATGATCAGCAGCAGGCGTTGCCGGCCCTCGGTCTCTGCCACCAGCCGCTCGATCGCGCCGGGCGCAGGGCGCCGGGCCTTCGGCTTGTCCTCGCGCAGCTTCCGGATCCGGACATAGTCCCGCAAGCCCACCTCGGCCGCCCAATGCAGGATCGCCGCCGCCGGCGTGTAGGCCTGGCGGTTCAGCGTCGTGGCTGCATGGGTGGGGTACAGGGCGCGGGCGGCCTTCGCAATGTCGGCGCCGGTGACGGCCGCCACATCGAGGTGGCCCAGCTCGGCGACCAACTTGTCGATGTAGTAGCGCTCATTGCCCTCGGCGATGCCCTTGGCCGCCATGTAGTCAGCCGCCACCGTGGCGAAGGTCGTCGGCGCCGGCGGCGCGGCTACCGGCGCTTCGGCAGCTTCACGACGTTGCTGGAGGATGTCGTTCCGGATGACCTTGGCGATGGCGTCCGCACGCCTTCGAGCAGCGCGCGCGTTCGTCTCACCTGTGCTGACCTCGACGTACTTCCCAAGGATGCGTCCGACCGCGTAGTAGCAGGTCGGGTTGTTGCGGGTTCCCGGTGGGTACAGCTTGAGCGGCATGCGAGGTGGTCCCTGATGCGCACGGCGTCGCCGAGCGTGAGCCGGATGACGCGCCCACGCCCGCGGCCCTGATCATAGCCGAGATCGTCGAGTGCGGCATAGATGGTGTCGGTGGAGCAGCCGAGGCGCTCGGCCAGCTCGGCGACGGTGTAGAGCTTGAGGGGGTCGTGGGCAGGTTCAGCCATCGGCGCCCCCCTCCTTCCGCATCTGCACGCTCCACTGCTTCACGAATCGCGCCTTGGTCGGCTCCAGCATCAGCAGCTCCTTCTCGCCGCGGCGCAGGAACAGTGCCAGGCAATCGACCTTGCGCAGCCGGTATTCAGAGAAACTGTCGACGTCGCGCCAGGCGGCGAACTTCGCGCAGGTCACCGGGTCGAGCGTGTAGCTGATCCAGTCCTTCTCGTTGGGGCGGTGGGCGCGATAGGCGGTGATGACCTTCGGCAGGGCATCGAACGCCCGCAGCTCGGACGGCTTCATGATGCTGAGCCGGCGCAGGCGTCGCGGCGCCTGGAACAGAAGCTTCCAGAGCTCCAGGTCGGACCAGCCGCTGTAGCTCACCCAGAGCGTCGAAAGGCCGAACCAGTAGCCGTAATCCGTCAGCTGGTCGCAGACTTCGACGAAGCGCTTGATCGCGCCGTCAGTAGCTTCAAATCGGATCACGTCTTCCATGAGCTCGGCATCGCGCGGACTTGGTGTGAACGCCGGGCTGATGTCGCGGGTGAGCAGTGGGTGCAGGTCAGCCATGGACCACGTCTCCCACCATCTCATCCGGCACTTCGAACCACCCCTGCTTGCCGGTCCACGGCAGCGGCTGGGCCAAGCGGCGGACGTCCTCGCAGCGCCAGATCCAACGGCCCGGGCTGTAGTCGCCGAAAGGGTCGATCGGCACCATCGAGTCGATGCTGCGCGAGCCCGGCATCACCTCAACGACTTCGGCGACGCCCTGCAGGAGGCCCTTCCAATGAGCCTGGCGGTTCTCCCCGAGGCGATAGGCGCCGGTCAGGGTGACGGTGCAGACGACGGCGCCGAGGGGAAGCTGCCGCGCCAGCACATCAAAGGCGGCGGCGCGGGTCGGGCCACCGGGGCTCATGACCTCCTTCATCAGCGCCTGGATCTCGGCCGCTCGCATCGGCCGCTTCGCGCCGTGGATAGCAATCCTCTGCCCGATCAGCTTGCGCGGCGGCGGGAACGAGCGCGTCTCGAACGGCTTGGCGCCGCAGGCGATCAGCGATGCCCAGGGCTGGTGCAGGGTGATGGCCTTCATGACGGCATCGCGAGGTGTTCGCGGCCGTCGAGCAGTCGGCCGGCCTTGGCCTTGCCGACGCGGTGGCCAGCGGGGCCCCACTCCCCCCATTGCTTGAACAAGAACGGCACCCCCGCCGCCTGGCTCCAGTCCCGCGCCGACCGCGCCCAGGCCGGATGCATCGGCCGCGCGTTCGGGCCGCTCTCGCCGCCGCAGACCAGCCACGATAGGAACTCCCAGCCGCGCCAGTCGACCGGGCCCAGCGCCGGCTCGTAGGACACCCACACGCGCCAACCCAGCTCGGCCAGGCGGCGCATCGCTTCCCGGCGCTCGTCGGCCGCCGCCTGGTTCTCGACCGTGCAGCCGAGCAGGATGTTGCCCAGCGGAAAGTCGGTCCAATCCAGGCCGGAATGGCATCCCAGCTCGCGCCGACGCCGGGGCAGGTCCAGGAAGTAGGCGAGCGCCCGTTCCGACCTCTTGGTGAGGATCTGGTAGACGTGCTGCGGCGCCTCGATCATCGCCGCCAGCACCTTGTCCTGGTCGTGATGGCTCAGTGCTTCGTGGAAGAGGTCCGACATGCTATTGACGAAGACCCGCCGCGGCCGCTTCCAACGGAGCGCCTGGTCGAGCGAGGCCTCATGCAGCCGCACCGTGCCGTTCCACACCGGCCCGGCATTGGTCTCGGTCGTCAGGCCGGCGTACTTCTCGCCGACCTTGCCGCCCATCCGCGCCAGCCGCGCCGCCTCGCGCATCGCATAGCAGCGCTTGCACCCGGCCGAGACCACCGAACACCCGACGGTCGGGTTCCAGGTGGCGTCGGTCCACTCGATCTTGCTGTTCTCGCCCATGACGGCGCTCTCCTAAACCTTGGTTATTCAGAGGCTTGCTGGCGAGCTATGGCGCTGCGACCAAGCCTTGTGCGATGGGCGGCGGTATCCCGGTTTCGCGTCGGGTCGGGCGGTGCGGGGGCAGGCGACAGTGGTTCCAGCCAGTTGAGCGGAATAGATGTGCTGTCCAGGTGGCGCGACTTCCAAGTCGCCCGCTCCGCCATCGGTGCAGTGAACCCACACCTCCAGACCCGCCCATTCCATTGGGGCTTGCCACCATCCTCGCTGGAACAGGATGGTTCCATCCGGACGAACTAGGCGCAAGCCGCCGAGCAAGGCGCCATCCGGCGCCTTGATGTCGTGTTCGTGTTTCATGGCGTCTCCTAAACCTTGGTTTTTCAGCGCTCTAGGAAGCCAGCCGTTTTTCAGATACGGCCAGTTTGCAGACGCCAAAGGAGGAGCAGTACTTGCACCAGGTCGGACTCGCGCGCCACACGCACTCGCGCGGAAAGTCACGGATCGGCACGACGGGCATCCAAGCACCCGAGCATCGGCGCTTCCGTGAGCGCGAGGCGCCGGTCGGCGGCGGCCCATCGCTCGCTCTGCTTCATCTCGGCATATTCGCGGACCAACTCGCGCTGGTCGTCGTGCGGGCCGACGCAGTAGCCCAACTCGGTCAACGACAGGTACAGGTCGGCGCAGCGCTCGCAATGCCACCAGGGCGCCATCGGTACTTCGTCGCCGTGGATGCGCTCCTCAGTGTCGTTGCTCGCGGCGCGCATGCGGTGATGCGCCATTGCCATTTCGCCGGGCGCGATCTTGGCGCCACAGGAGCAGCACTTGACGGAGCGCTTGCGGGCGAGCGGGGCGTAGTGGGTGTCGCCGGTGTAGCACCAGCCGTCGCCGTCCCATTCGTAGTCGCAGGAGCATGACAGGCCCATGGTCAGCACCTCCCCTGGGTCGGCGCCATCGCGCCCGCTTGCTCGGCAAGCCAGACCGACAGCGCGACCATCAACAAAGTCGCGTGGTAGTGGTAGCCGGCGGCGTCCAGCGCGGTCGCGAAAAGCGCGATCGGCAAGGCTGCGGCGGTGGTCGGAAGCTGTTCGATGCGCATGGCACCCTCACAATTTAGAGTGGGTACAAATAACCTTGGTTAAGCGGAGGCCAGGGCGGCGGCCAGTTCGCGCCACGCCCCCTTGCCCCACCGCTGCTTATCTTCGGTCGGATGCTTGTCGGTTCGCGGGCGCGACGGGCAATCCCAGCTGCGCCCCTTCACATGCCCGAGCAGTTGCCAGCCGGCAGCTCGGAGGGTGGCGCCGTCTTCGCTACCAAGGATGTAGGTCAGGATGCGGCGATAGCCCTTCGACTGCGCCACACGCCACGCGGCGCCGTAGAGCATCGAGCAAGCGTTCGGGAAACCGTTGGTGGCGAGGCGCGTCACCTCGCAGGTCAAGCCGTCGTCATACTCTCGCGCCACCGGGCGGCCGACGATTGCGACGCCGACCAACCGTCCATCCTGATCCTGCACCCCATGCGCCCACAACCAGCCGACCGGCACGTTGTGGTGCCGATGGTACTCGCGGATGAACGGGAATGCTTCGTCGCGCGTGATCGGGCGTAGCTCAAGCATTGTCTAATTAACCTGGTTATTCAGAGGGTTTGCGCGCGGCTGAAAAGGTCTGGCCGATGCTCATCTCGTCGTCTCCCAAACCTTGGCTTTGTCAGGCACCCGGCGCCACGCGCTGGTCAATCATCTCCCCGGCGCGCGGGAAGCAGATCGGGCAGCGCAGGTGCTCGTGGCCGTCGCCGAGGATGTTGTAGACCGGCCGCAGATAGGCCGAGGCGCTGCCGGTGATCGCGCGCAGCTGCTCGGCCGTCGGCAGGTGGTCGACGAGGTAGGCGGCCGGCAGTTTCTTGATCGGCGCGTCGGGGCCGGTCTTATAGCCGATGACGCGGAAGCGCTGGGGGTGGGCGGTGCGGTCAGGCATCGGCGTCGAGCTCCTCGATCTCGTCAAAGTCCGGATCGAAGGCCTGCGGCGGCAGGCTCTGCACCGCCGGTCGCGGGTGCTGCCATGCCACCTGTTTGCGCGCCGTCTCCTCGGTCACCGGGGTGACGCTGAAGATCGAGCCGCCTCCATAGAAATGCGTGGCGACCGGGTCGGCGGTGTCGGGCACGAACTCGTCGATGCGCGCGAGCTTGGTGCCGAAGCGCTCGATCTCGGTCAGCAGGCCCCAGTGGCGGCGATGCCCAAAAATTTCCAGCATCACCCACTCGCCGCGCGGCTGGTCGCCAGCGATCGCGTCATGCTGCAGCGGGGTGCCGTCGGGGTTTCGTCCGGTGCGGAAGGTCGTTTCGTCCATCCCCGTCACTCCTCGCCCTGCAGCTTCTCGCGGGCCTCGTCGGCCGCGGCCTTCACGTCGGCGTCCCCGGCGGCGTCGGGGTCGAGCTGGTTCCAGCGCTTGGTCAGGTCGGCGAGGCTGGTGGCGCCGCGCAGGTTGGCGATGTCGGCGGCGAACGGATGCGCCGCGGCCTTGGGCTGCTCGGCGGTCTTGCCGCGGCGGTCGAGGTGCGGCGGGATGTCCATCGGGTCGCCCGAGGCCTTCGGCTGCTCGACCTTCTCGGCCTGGCGCTGCGGCTGCGTCTGCTGGGCCGGGATCGGCTGCTCGGACATCTGCTCGAGGTGGCGTCGGTCGGCTTCGAGGGACTCGTCGGGCTGGTCGCCGGTCTCGCTGTACTCGCCGTCGATGATCTCGCCGGTATCCGGATCGTGCGCCGGCTCGGCGGCGCTGCCGAGGCCATTCAGGATCGCCGCGGCGCTGCGCTTGTTGTGCGCCTCGTGACGGTCCAGGTCGTAGCCGGCGTTGTCGTGCTCGAGCATCTGGTCGACGTCGGCCGACTTCGGCGCGTACTTGTAGGCGCGGCGCAGCACCGTCTTGCGGGCCATCTCCTCCCACCACTGGGACCAGGTGCCGGCGTTCTTGGCGCGGGAGACGTTGCGCACCTTCTCGATCTCGGCCTTGCGCATCACCTCGCGGATGCAGTCGCCGCCTTTCAGCCGAATGACGCAGTAGGCGCCGATCGCCGCGCCCGGCTCCTGATCGAGGGGCGCCGGCTCGTGGATGATCTTCTCCTCGTCGCCCATCACGAACTCGAACCGGTCGTTGGTGTAGACGACGCGCGCCGCGATGCTCTCGATCTCGCCGCTGTTGCGCATGGTCTTCATCAGGCCCTGCGCCATCGGCATGTACTGGACGCGGGCGCCGTCCTTGCCGCCGAAGGTGACGAACGCCGATTCCCGGCCGTCGGGCAGCAGGCCATCGGCCGCGGCCTTCATCGCCGACGAGTACAGGGAGCGCCGTCCCTCCGCGGTCGTGCAGGCGCGCAGCACGTCGGGGTTCGACTGCACGGCCGTGAGAACCGTGCGCACGAACTTCTCGGGCTTGACATGACCGGGCAGGGCGGAGGCGAACTCGCCCTCCATGCGCTGGATGTCGCCGCGAACCTGCTGGATCAGGGACGGCGGCTTGCCCTGCTGGGCGGTGTTGGTAGCAACCTGGTTCATTCTGCGGCCTCCTGGGCTTCGGTAATTTCCTGGTAGCCCCAGCGGGGCAGGTTGATGATCTGGACCTCGCGCGGGTAGCCGGGCCACTCGTCGGCGGCCTGGCAACGGGCGTAGGTGTCGAGCGCCTTGCGGCCGATCAGCCGGCCCTCTTCGGTCGCCGCGGCCTCGAGCTCGAACACGGCCACCTCGAACGGCGGCTCCTTCTCGATGGCGATGAAGACAAAGCCGATGCAGGCGGTGCCGCCGGCGGACTCCCAGCCGTCGCGGTACCAGGCGTCCTGGAAGTGGTAGCCGTAGCGGGCGACGCTGGCGGCGAACTCGCGGGCGTTGGCGCTGGCGCACGACTTGACGTCGACCATGACGCCGAGGTTCGGCCGCACCAGGTCGGGCCGGCACTTGCACAGCAGCCCGGTCGCCTCGTCGCGCCAGTAGGCCGAGTGCTCGACCAGCGCGTCGTTGCCGCAGATGATGCGGTTGATGAAGCCGTAGTCGTGCACGGCGTCGCGGACGCGCTTCACCTGGTCGTAGTCGCCGGCGGTCAGCAGCAGCTTGCCGGAGGCCTCAGCCTCGGCGACGGCGTCCTTCCACTTGTTGCCGCGGCGATCCTCGGGACCACGGATGTTGCGGCGCTCGAACTCGTGGGGTTCCAGAATCGCCGTGTGGATCGCGTGGCCGAGGTCGAGCGCGTTGGTCTCCTTCCGCTCGCCGAAACGAGCGTGGGCCGGGCTCTTGCTGTAGACCCTCCACAGCACCGAGCGGCTCACGGCCGAGTCAGCGTGGTAGTCCTCGGCCGGCCGGTCCTCATGGATCCCCGGCGGCGGGGCAGGGGTCTTGTCGCTCACGACCAGCTCCTCTGGTGGGCCCGGCGCTGGCGGCGTTTGATGCGCGCCTGGCGGAAGGCGGTGGTGGCGTTGCGAATGAAGGCGGCGAGGAGGCGGAGGGCGGGCATCACGCGGCGCTCCGGTCGTCGCCACCAGCGAGGTCGAACAGCGACGGCATCGACTTCTCGCGCTCGGCAGCCTGCAGGTAGTGCACGCCGTCGAAGAAGTAGGCGGTGTTGAGCTCGGAAGCGGCGCCGCGGCGGCCCTTCAGGATCGCCCGGTAGGGCACGGTCATGAGCCCGCCGAACGGGTCGTAGACCAGCTCGTCGGGGTTCGAAAACCGGTCGATCAGCCGGTCGACGATGTCGAACTGCAGCGGGCAGATGTGCTGCTCGACGTTGCGCCGGGCCTGTTCGCCGTTGAGCGTGCGCATACGGTTGACGTCGTGCCAGATGTTCGGGTCATGACTGCCGGGCGCCAGCGCCATGAAGGTGCTGGGCAGAGCGCCGCGGGCGTCCAGTTCCTCGCCGATGCGGACGTGGAACTCGTAGTCGTAGACGCCCGACAGGCTGAACTCGGTGAACATCTTCGCCAGACGGTCGGGGCCGAAGCCGGCCATCTCCTCGGCGCTCAGCAGCCTGTTGCCGCTCGATCTCCAGAAGGCGTGGGCGTCGACCTGCCAGCGGGCGCGCGAGTACTGCGCCTTCTCCTTCCGCACCGGCACGTCGGCGTAGCCCTTCGAGCGATCGCTCTGCGGCCTGCGCATCAACAGCACGTACTCGGAGCTGCCGACGCCCATCTTGGTGCCGTCCTTGCAGCATTCCGACCACCCCAGCCGGTAGGTTTGGTTGTTCTCGCGAACTACGTCGGTGTTGACGTGGATCATGCCGGCGAACTCGAAGCCGTGGTGCCGGAAGTGGAAGATCGCCTCGGCATGCAGCGGGCTCACGGTCGGGAAGCCGGCGCCGGTGACGTTGCCGAACAGGATCCGGTCCTTGACGTGGATGCAGGCCAGTCGGCCAGGGCGCAGGATCCGCAGCAGCTCGGGCGTCAGGAAGTCCATCTGCGCCCAGAAGTGCTGGTTGTCGTCGGTGTGGCCGAAGTCGTTGTAGCTCGGCGTGTATTCGTAGTGGTTCGAGAACGGGATCGAGGTCACAACCAGGTCGACGCTGTTGGTCGGCCAGCGGCGCGCCTCGTCGACGGCGTCGTTGTTCGCGACCTTGAAGCGCTCGCCCAACACCTCGATCCGCTCGACGCCGATGGTGCGCTCGAGCACCTCGCGCATCGGCAGGTGGGCGAGGCCGAACTCGCGGATGATCTCGGTCATCTTCTCGGTCTTCTCCTCGTGCTGGGCCCACTTCGCCTTGAGGTCGCGCACGACCTCGCGCTCGGCCTCTGAATGGATGATGTCGATCTCGACGGTGTGCTCCTGGCCGTAGCGCTGGATGCGGTGGACGGCCTGGATGAAGTCGCGGAACTTGAAGCCCACGCCGGCGAAGATCGCGCGGTGGCAGTGGCGCTGGAAATTGCAGCCGGCGCCGGCCAGCACCGGCTTGGCGGCGAGGTCGGTGATCCGGCCCTCGGCGAAGTCGATCACGCGGCTCTCGCGAAGCTCCAGATCCTGGCTGCCGTAGACGCTGAGCGCCTGGGGCAGCGCCGCCTCGATCGCGCGGCGCTCGTCCTCAAGGTCGTGCCAGAGAAGGAAGTGCTCGTCCGGCGCCGCCGTCCTAATCTCGGCCAGCTTGGCGACGCGCGCTGCCAGACTGTCGCGCTTCTCCGCTGCGGCCTGGATGACGCCCATGGCCATGTCGCGCATAAGCCGGTATTGGCCGTTGTTCTCGGCGCCGCCGGCGGCGAGGTCGCTCTGGACCTCGTGCCAGCGCACGACCAGCGGCGGCAGATCGTAGCCTTCGTCCGAATAGCCGAGGTCGCTGGGCCGCTGCAGGAAGCAGGCCCAGCTATGCACCCATAGCCAGAACTCGCGCTCCTTGTGCGGATAGAGGGTGAGGTTGTTGGCCTTGCTGCTGTCGCGCTGGAAGAATCGCGTCAGCGCCTGGCCGGTATCCATGATGCCGAGGAAGCCGGCGTAGTGGATCAGTTCCTTGTGGCGGTTCGGGTCCGGCGTCGCCGTGGCGACGAAGCGGTAGCGGACCTCCGAGAACAGCGGCAGGAACTGCTGGAACGTCTTCGAGCCGTAGCTGCGCAGCGCGTCGGCCTCGTCCAGGCTGGTGGCCATGAACAGCGCCGGATCGAGCTTGCCCTCGCGGATCGTCTCGTAGTTGGTCAGGTGCACCAGATCGGGAGCGTCGGCATCGACCTCTGCGGCCGTGCGGATGAACCGGCAGCGCAGGGCGAAGTCGCCGGTGAAGCGTTCGGCCGCTTCGCGAACAAACTCCTGACGCACGCCCAGCGGCAGCACGATGAGCACCGGGCCGCCGATCTTGCGCAGCACCAGCCTCATGATTTCCAACTGCATCGCCGTCTTGTGCAGACCGAAGCGGGCGAAGATGGCGCGACGGCCGCCGTCGCAGGCCCAGCGGACGATGTCCTTGCAGTGGGGCTTGAGCGCCGGGTTGACCTCGGCCGGGTCCACGCTGAAGCCGGAGGCCGGTGCCATCCTGATCTTCGCGCGGATGAACTGATCGTAGGCGTCGGGGGCCTGATGCATCACGCCACCCCGTGCTGGCGCAGGAACAGCCAGGCCACATGCCGCTGGCTGGTCGTGCTCGGCCGCCGGCCGGTGACGATGTCCAGCGCCAGCCGGCGCCATGCGGTGATGGTGAGGGCGAGCGGGCACATCAGGCGCCTCCCTCGTCCGGTAGCGCGGCGCGGATCGTGGTCAGCAGCCGATCGGCCGCCGCGGCGCGATCCGAGAACCGAACGCCGCTGCGCATCTGCTCGGCGAAGGCCTCGGCCTTCTTCAGCGCCGCCAGCATCGCCGGCGCCGACAGGAGCAGCGCCTTGTTGCGCCGGTCGCGCTCGCTCAGCGGCAGATCGGGATGCCCGACGACGCAGACGACCTCGGTCTCCTCGCCCGTGCGCTCCTCGATCACGCCGTCTTCGGCGGCGGACTCGGCCCAGGTCGGGGCGGGGATGGCGTAGTCGGCGCAGCTGAAGGACATGATCTGCTTCGTCATGACGCGGTCCCCTGTCGGATGGCGCGCAGCTCGGCATGCGCGACCTCGAGCTGGCGGTTCAGGTTCTCCATCTCGCGGCGAGCGGCGTCGGCCCACAGCGGGATCAGCGACTCGGGCGCGGTGCCGTCGGCGATCTGGTCGAGGCAGGACATCACGGCCCTGGAGGCGGGGAGGAAGTTGTGGGTGCTCATGACGCGGCTCCGATCAGCGCCAGGGCCTCGATCTCGTCGAGCACGGCGCGGGCGTCCTGGACGCGATCCATCCACTCGGCGACCTCCAGCCGCGCGTTGCGGATCGTGGCCTCAGCGGCGCGATGGTCGATCGCCATGCGCAGGCGCTTGGTGGCGTCGCGCAGGTTCAGCTCGACCACATCGAGGACGGTGCGGGCGCGGCTGCGTTCGGCCTCGACCGGCAGGCGCGTCTCGCGGCGCAGGTCGTCCAGGGCGATCGCCGGGATCGGCCCATCGAACCGGCGCTCCAGCTCGGCGAGCTCGTCCGGGGTCGGGCGCTGGTGGCCGTGGTTGGTGATCATCATCAGCATGGGACTGCTCCCTCTCGTAGAGGCTGACTGGGGAAGGCGCTCCGCCGGGCGGCTGGGGAGGGATGGCTCAAGGGGAGCGAGCCGGTCCCGACGGAGCGCCTGCCGCAGTCAGCGGGGACGGCTCACGCCGCCCGCAGCCCGAATTGCTCCAGGGCCTTGCGCTGCTTGTCGGAGTAGGCCGGCGTCCAGGCGCGACGGCTCTGCCCCATGAGTTCGGCGGCCTCATTGAAGGCCCGGGCGAGCTGCGCATAGCGGGGGTCGATGTCGACGCGCATGGTCGGGTGGTAGTGCTCGTCGGTCGCCATCAGGTCGGCGAAGCTCGTCCTGCAGATCAGATCGCGGGTGAGCGCGTCGAGCTGGTCGGCGTCGAGCCCGACAGCGGCGGCGGCCTGGGAATTGATGCGAAGGCTGATGGACATGCGGACCTCCCTGGTTGCTGGAGACCCGCGGAGCCGCTGGCTCCTGCCGGCCGCCGGCTTGGCCGAAGCCTTTGCCGGGGGAGTGCGGCCTACCTCGTCGCCGCGGGTCTCTGGGGGACAAGATGTAACCGAAGCGGGGACAAGCGTCAACCGGAAATGTCAACGGAATGGTTACAGACCACGTGCGCCGCTTCTGGCATCTTGGACAACAGAAGAGAGCAAAGGGGGAGAGGATGCGCGCACTGAAGCTGGTGATAGCCGCTGCGCTCGTGCTTAGCCTTGCGAACTGCGGGTCAAGCAGGATCGTGCCGGCAGCCGAGCAAGAGCTGCTTGCGGGCAACTGGCTGCGCGCAACGATCCTTGGGGTGGACAATGCAAGCATGGAAGCCACAAAGGCCGCGCTGGAAAAATATCCGGATCACCCGGAAAAGCTCGCAAACGAGTTAAAGGCGGAAATCAGTGGAAGCGTCAGCGCCCACTATTTGGCCAACTTGCGGCGTTCGGCGTCTTTGGCTGCTACCCGTGGCCTGCTTCCGAAAGCGCGCCACGTTGAAATCGAAATGGCAATCAAAGCTCGGGCGAACACCGACTTCATTTCAACTGCGGCCGGCCTTCCGGCGCTCAGAGATTTGGTGGGCCAGAAAGCCAAGCAACAGTTTCTCGAAGCCGCCCTCGCGGAGCTCGAAGTCGGGAAAACGGCGAAACTCGACGGCATGGTGGCACTTTTGAACGACGCTCCCGCGGAATCATCGGCTCGCCAGCGGTTTGTGGAGGCGCTGCTAAAAACTAAAATACCCAAGGCTGACTTCGATCGGCTTGGGCTGGCTAGTGATATCTCTTCGCGGTACATCGCCGTTCACCGGAAGACGATTCAAGTTCTTTCCGACGACAGGCTGGCACAAGAAGACATCATCGCAGCCATCAATGATCGGAGCACATGGCTTCGAGCTACCAGAGAGCCTGCTCCAATCCAGGTCTCGGTCCAAAAGCTGCAGTGGGATTTTAGTACGCAGGCCGAATCATCGCAGACCATTTCCTACGCCCAACATCAGGTGAACCTGCTCGGCGCCGTTCTGTTGATGCCTGACAATGCGACCTACTCATATGACCTGATCAAGGGCGGCGCGTCCTTGAGCTATGCCTTCGAGGTCAAAGGCGTTGGGGGCGACAAGCTGGTTCGGAACAGCATTAATCGCAGTCATTCCCGATGCCAAAACGCTCGAATCGTAAACGTCTTTGGCGGAGTCAGTCCTGCCGAGTTCGTCGCGAATGACCATATGCGGACCACTTGCAGCGGCGGCGGGAGCCCTGTGGATCCAGATAGTATGCGGCGGGAAGCAATGCGAGCCGTGGCGGATGCTGTCCTTCAAATCGCCGGAATGGCTCCGCTTGCTCCCGCACCCGCGCCAACAGAAACCGCGATGCCCGCTCGCAAGGTGATCGGGCTCGAACTTGAGGTGATGGGCGGGGCTGTTGTCGTGAGGACGGCTGATTCGGCTGCGCGGAGCAAGGGTATTGCGGTCGGAACGATCATCCGTGAGGTCGCGCAGCAACCAGTGAGCTCGGTGGAAGCGGTGCAGCGCCTTTCCGAACGTGCCAAGGCGGAGGGAAAGAAGGCTATTCTCCTGCTGGTCAGCCAGAATGGGCGAGATCGCTTCATCGCATTGCCGTTGCATTAGCGGATTGCTGCCGGTCACCCCACCAGCCCCCACCGCCTAATCACCTCCGGCGTCCGATCATACTCCCCGGCCTCGGGATCCCACCAGGTCCGCGCCACAGCGACGCCGGCGTAGCGGCCCGACTGCCATAGCCGCTCGGCGAGGCGCAGGGCCTCGGCCTCGGCGTCCGGCCGTAGCCGAGGCGCCGGGCACAGGAAACCCCGCCGGCGGAGCGGGAAGTCAAGCCCCTCCTGTTTGCTGCCCCTCTCCTGGTGGCGCCTTCATGATTCGCAAGGAGGCACTGCTCAGCTCTTTTCCATCCGCTACCGCCTGGACAGATATTTTGCCGGGCCCAGGTATTTCTAGCGGCGAGAAGACAAGCTGAGGTTGCGCAGAAATCCAGGCGAAATCCTCGCCGGCTGGCAGCTTGACTTGCTCGGGGTCCTCGGTACCGATGTCCATCTCAGCGAGCTGATTGTCATCGAACAGGACTTTGATCCGCAAACTTTTGGGCGGCGCCCCAAATGGCAGCATCACCCAGACTGCGACACACAGTTGCGGGAGCATCGCTGGAAACTCCCGAACGAACATCACCGACCCGTATACGCCAACAAGCGTTGTTTTTCCTGTGATCTCGTGCCTAATGTCATCGCAGTACAGCACATGCATATATGGTTCCTGCGACATCAGCGGGGCACCGGCTGGAACTTGGTCGCCTGATTTGTAAAGGTTACCGTTCTCGATCCCTTCTCCAATCCCGGCGGTTGCGTGGTGGTCGTCTGAAACTCATTTGCCCCGACCGAGGTCTCATGAGAAACCAGCCGCAGTGAGATATCACGGTCCATCGCCCAAGCCATCTCGGCCAGCGTCGCCAGCGTGATGTTGTCGGTGCCCTTGATGCGGCGGCTGATGGCAGAGCGGTGAACCCCGAGTCTCCGGGCCACTTCCGACTTCGTGGTGCCGCGCTTCGCCTCCTCCTCGGCCAGGGCCCGCTGTAAGGCGACTCGGACGTCGCCAATGAACCGCGCCACGGCGGCGCGGCGCGGACTAATCCGAAACTGAAAGGACGGCATTGCGATCGTCTCCAGCAACATACTTAGGGTGGTCCAAATCCAGGTTTTCTCTAAACCGCACCACGCTGTCTCGAAAACCGGGGTAGAGGTCGTGCTTCTTCACGCGCGATGCGTCGTGGCCTTCGACCGCCACGAAACAATCGCCCACTGCAAACCAGCCAAAGATCCTGGTGTCGGGCGTCTTTAATTCCCACACTCCGTGACCTACCGGGCTCATCGGGTGGAACTCTTTCTTCCAAGTCAGCGGCTCGCCGGCGATGAACCGCTGCAGCAAGTCGTAAACCTGCTGGTCTGGCTCAACGAGTGCATCCCATTCACGCGGAATGAGCGGGAGAGCCGTTTCCAGCCACACAATGAAACCCTGACTTCCATAGATGCGGCGCCATGGCTGCGTGCGTGGGGGTAGCGGGACATCGACCCTAACCAGAATGCCATCGCCTTCTAGGGTTGCTAGTGTTGCCATAAATGTCAACACCTCCCAACGAGGGAATGCGATTGCGCGCCGAAACGTGCCGGATTCAACGAGTCCCTCACTGCACCATCTCCGACCGCGCCTCGAGCAGCCGGTCGACCTCCGCCAGCACCGCCTTCCAGGCCAGCCGCGCATCGTCGTCGCCGGCGGCTAGCGCCTCATCCACCTTCATCGCCACCTGGATCGGGGCATCCCAACCGTACTCGCGGACCAGGCGGCGGGCGGCTTCGGCGATGGCGGCGGGGGTCAACGCGGACCTCTCAGCTCATCCCGCACGGCCTCCTGCACTGACGCCCACTGGTCGCGCCCGAGTTCGTCCCCGACCTCCAGCGCTTCCGTCGCGCGCTCGACAGCGTAGGCCAGTGCGCGGCCGCCGTAGGCCCTCACCAGCAGCAGCGCCAGCGCGCGAAGCTCATCGGGCGGCAGCGGCCCGGTGATCCGGATGTCGATGATGCGCTCGGCGCTCACCGCTTCGCCCTCCGCCAGTCCCATGGCGCCTCGAACTCGCCGCGCCAGATGCCACGACCTGCCTTCTGCGCCGCCAGCTCGGCGGCGACGTAGTCGTGGCTGTAGCGCCGGTACGCCAGCGCCAGGCCCTCGGCCACCATCCAGCGGTTCAGATCCTCGCCGCCGGCCCGGCAGACGCCGACGACTCGGCCGTAGCGGTCGACGTCGCGCTGCTCGCAGGTGACCGGCCGCCGGCCGATCTTGTCGGCCAGCGCCAGCGCCGCCTCTTGGCCGCAGCGGTAGGGCTTGCCCTCGGCCGTGCACGTCTGCCGGCTCTCCGGCGCGTCGATCCCATGCAGGCGAATGCGGCGGCCGTGGACCTCGATCGTGTCGCCGTCGATGACGCTGGCGGTGCCGGCGATCTCCGTCGCGGCCGCCGGCGTCGGCACCGAGTCGGCCGAGCGGTGGCAGTGGCGTTCGCCGGTGGCGCGCTCGAGGTGGCAGCCGTTCGCGTCCAAGCCTCCGGGGTGGGCGAGGGCGGTGGCGGGGAGGGCGAGGGCGACGAGGAGGGGGCGAGGCATCATCTCACGACCAGTTCGCGGCACAGAGGAGAGTGAAGGCGACCAGGGCCCACCCGGTCATGTCGGTGATCCCAGACCGACGCTTCGGGAGGGCCGCATCTACGTACGATTCCCCGGTCACTCCCCGCTGCAATAGGTGGGTCATGAGCGCAAACCATAGAATTAGACTTGCGGGGACAACCCAGCTCCCAAGTCCCAGCTCAGACTTAATGCCAAAAGACACCGCGCCTATGCGCTCGTATCCCAGCCACGCGACCGCCACGAAAGCTGCCCCAAAGAGGAAGCCTCGGAAACGCTGGTCGTCGGGGCTGCGGCTCATGAGAACCTATTTTGCCGAACCGAAGTGAATGATCGTCACGGATGCAAGTATCAGTGCGACACCTATATTGACGTCGAGAAGCCAAAGGAGAACGGCGCGGAGCCCAAGCCAATCCATCGCATCAATGTAAGTGAGCGCCGGTGCTAGGGCGGCCGATATGGGGAGTGGGTGCCACGACGCAGTTTTTAGCCACTGAAGGATTTGCCAGCCCCATGATGCGATGGCGGTCACTACGCAAAGAAATATTGCGCTGATCCAGACTCCTCCATCTGACGAAGGCCGGGTCAAACGCCCCTCCCCAACCAGATTACCCGCCCCAAGATCACGATGCTCTCCGGCTTGACGTTCTTGTAGGTCTGGTACCGCGGGTTGTCGCTGGCGACCGTCAGCATGCCGTTGCGCGGGTCGACCGAGATGCGCTTGACCATGATGTCGTCCTGCCAGCGCAGGGCGTAAATGCCGTCCTTCGTGGCGCGGGCCCGTGAGCGATCGACCAGCACCTGGTCGCCGTTGTGCAGCGTCGCCTCCATGCTGTCGCCGGAGACACGGGCGACGAACAGCGAGCCCAGCGGCGCATTGGTCAGGGCTCGAAGCCACTGGTGCCGATATGGCTGTAGATACATCGGATCGCCGTCGTGCTCGGACCAGGCGCCGTGCCCCGCCGAAAGGCCGAGATCGTAGACCGGGATCATCGCCAGCTCGTCGCCGGCGATCTCGATCAGGTCATTGGCTGCTGGCTTGGTGCGGCGGTCGGCGGGCGGCTGCGCCAGCATGCCCTTCGTGGCGATCAGCTCGGCCGGCGTCACGCCGAACGCAGAGGATAGCCGCTCCATCCAGTCCTGGGTGAGCTTCCGCTCCCCGCGTTCAAGCTTGTGTATCTGCTGCCTGGTGGTCCCGGCGGCATCTGCCAGTTGCTCCAGGGACCAGCGGCGCTCATCCCGTAGTTCGCGAATGCGGTTGCTCATCCCCCATTTGTCACCCGAATGGGGACGTGGCGCGATAACCAAGCTGTTGACGCTTGTCCCCATTGCGGTTACAGTCGTCGCCACCATGAAGCTCCGCGACTACATCACACGGACGGGCATCAGCGTGGCCGAGTTCGGCCGGAGGGTCGGCGTCGAGAACCGGCAGACGATGCACAAGTACGTCAACGGCGATCGGACTCCTGATCTGGAGTTGATCGACGCCATCCATCGGGAGACCGGCGGCGCGGTGACGTGGCGGGATTTCCTGCCCGAGAACCGGCCCACCCACCCCGACCAAGCCGCCGAGTAGGAGGAACCGATGCTCATCAGGCTTCGTATCGCGATTGGCGCTTGGCTGTACCGCACGCTCATCGAGCCCGGACGCCTGGCGCATATGCATACGCCGAGCGACAGCGAACGCGGCCGGCGCGCCGCCGTCGATGCCGACCGCGTTCTGAAGGCGATTACTGCTGAGCGGCTTTCGCCGCTTCGGCGCGAAGGAACGCCTGCCGCAGCGCATCGGCGTGGGGCTCGCTGACGATGCGCCGCAGCGCCTCCATCATGGCGTCCCGCGCCTTCCCATCCGGCGACGGCAACGTTCCCGCGGCGATCTCGGCCTCGATTTCCGCCATCAGGAACGGCAGGCGCTGCGGATACGTGCTTCCGTACATGCTGAACAGGGTGGCCATGAAGTTGATGCGCGCCATCGCTTCCGCCCAGCGCCAGGAGGACCGGCCTATGACCCGGCCGACAAAGGGGCTGCGCGGCGTTCGCCTCACTAAGAGCGGTACCTTCGAGGCCTGGATTGGCGGGCAGAACGGCCGCTCGTTCTTGGGCACGTTCAAGACTGCAGAGGAGGCGGGAGCCGCCTACGACCGGGCCGCCGCCGATCGGTTCGGAAGCTTCGCCAGGTTGAACTTTCCGGATCAGCATCGAGTCGCTCCGGCGATGGAGAGGCAGAAGGCGCCTCCGAAGTCTGTCCGGGATTGGTTGGACTGGGTGGCATCGCTGCCGGCGGTCAGCCCCGGAGTGCGTGTGGTTCCGCTTTCGGGCGGCAAGTTCTCATCGCTTGTGAGCGAGAGCGACTTTGCGCTGGTGAACCAATGGAAGTGGCAGCCGCTGATCGTCGGCGGGGTTTGTCGGTATGCGTACCGTAGCTTGGACTTTTTCGCTGAGTACATGCATCGGCTGATTTTAAACGCGCCCGCCGACAAGCAGGTGGACCACATTGATCGCAACGGCCTGAACAACGTCAGGGGAAATCTGCGGATAGCCGAGCCCTGGCAGAACGCCGGGAACAGAGTGGCGCCTACAGGGCGGCCGGCTTTGTCGGTGTCCGCGAAAGGGACGGGCGTTTCGAGGCGTCCATCACTGTTGCAGGCAAAACAATCCATCTCGGCAGGCACCAGACCGCGGAGGCCGCCGCTCGCGCGTACAGCGATGCCGCCGTTCGACTCCGCGGTGAATTCGCGGCGTCCAACATCGGAGAGGGCTGGACGCCATGACGCCCGACCAGCTTCCGGCGTGCGCACCCGACCTCGCAGCCGTCGCAGGCTCCGACCCAGCAGAACTCGCCGTGCTGCTGATCCTGGCCGCCGCGATCTTCGCCGGCGGGCTGCTGGCCGGGCTGGGGTGGGGGTTTCGGCTGGGCCGAGATGATGCGGGCTCGGATGTCCATGAGGCGAGGATGGCCGAGCGCCGTTCAACCGTCCTGTTCCATTGCCAACCGGGAAGCGAACAATGACCAAGCCGCGCACACCGCAGAGCCTGGAAGACGGCATTCAGCGCGCCATCGGGATCCTGACCGGCGGCGGCGTCGCCGAGGTCACCGGCAAGTCGCGGCGCCTGGTGCAGCTGTGGGCCGACGAGGATGACGACGCGCACCAGTGCCCGCTGTTCCAGGCCGTGCGGCTGGACGCCGCCTGCATCTCCGCCGGCCAGCAGCCGCCGATTTTCGACGTCTACGCCCGCATGCTTGGCCAGGTCCAGGCGCCGCCGCACGTCGCCGCCGATCCGCGCGACCGGCTGATGGAGGTGATGCGCGAGGTCGGCGAGCTCACCGGTGAGGTCCGCGCCGCGATTGCGCCGCAGGGGCCCGGCGGACGCAAGGTCACCATGACCGAATACGTTCGCATCGCCGGCGAGGCCGCCGATCTGCGCGAGCAGCTCGACAAGCTGCTGGCCGACATCGACGCGATGCGCGCCGAGCCGCTGAAGGCGGTGGGCTGATGAGCAACCTCGCCGCCCGCGTGGCGCGCGCCGCCAAGAAGCACGGCCACGACCCGATCGCGATCGCCTGCGCGATCCAGGTCGATGCGATCAAGGTGCAGGCCGAGCTGCGGAAGCTGGCCGCGGCGAACGATGAACGAGATGCAGCAGCCGGGGAGTGCGGTGAAGCCGTCGCCGCGCCGAGATCCGGAGAGGCTGCAGGGGCCGGGGAGGCTGTCCAAGGGGAGTGCTCTTCGGCCCCTCCGGAAATCGGCACCCATATCGGCGACGATGAGCGCGCCGCGGCGGTGCTGTGTGAGCGGTACGAGATCCCTGAGCCCGGGGAGGCGATGAAGGCCAAGAGCGTCGACCGCATTGAAACGCCGCGGTCGGAATGCGTGGCTGGAGCCGAAACCGGGGCCGAATGCCCGCCGGCGGCAGCGGGCAGCCGCGGACCCGACCAGGTGGCCAATGGCGATCGGGCAAACCAGGAGACGCCTGGGGAGCGGGTGGAAGCCCCGCAGCACATCCTTCCGCCCTACGTCCATCGCGTTCTCGACGTCATCCGCGCCGCCGCCGTCGACGGCGTCTGCCGCCTGACCAACAAGGAAATCGGCTCGCGCTGCCAGACGACGCACGGCCCGGTCGCCAAGGCGCTGTTCCACCTGAAGAAGCTGGGCCTAATCACCGTCTCTGGCGGGCCGCACCGCGCGATCACGCTGCCAGGCGCACAGCCGCCGGCGCCGGCGCCGAGGGCGCGCCTGTCCGCGACCGACCTCCGGGTGCTGGCCGTGGTCACTGAGGCCGCGACGGCCGGCGTCGTCTGCCCGAGCAACGAGGAGATCGGCCAGCGCCTCGGCGACAAGTCGCCGGCGACGGCCAGCAACTCGTTGAAGCGCCTGGAGGCGGCGAGCCTGATCAAGGTCGAGCGCTTCCAGCGCAGCCGGCGCGTCACAATCGCCGACGGCAGCCAGACGGCCGAGCCGGGGAACACGACTCCGAACTGGCGCCTCGCCCAGACCAATGAGCTTCCCGCCGCCGGCCGGGAAGATGCGGCACCCGCCGCTGAGGACGCCGGCAATCGCATCTTGAACCGTGCCTCCCTGACAACTGCCGGGAGCGGGGTGACGCCCGCTCCCGGGCCTTCTTTGCAGAAAATGCAAAGTGCTCGCCCCGAGGTCTCGGCCGGCACCGCACCTGCGACGCCGCCCCAGGCCGCGGGCACGGGGACAACCCGAACCGGGAGCAACCTCCCGACCAGTGCATCCGGCGAAAAGGCGGGCCCAGCCGGCCCGCGGCCTGTCCAACACGCGCCGGCGCCGAAGGTGTTCCCGGACTGGCGCACCTGCCAGTTCCCGCTCTGGGGCGACGACGTCCGGCCGACGCGGGAGTTCTGCGGCAAGCCGACGCAGCCGGGGTCGAGCTACTGTCCCGACTGCCATTCGCGCACGCACTACCGCGTGACCCTGAAGCCGCGCGCGGCCACCGAACCCCGTTCCCCCACCGCTCCCGACCGGCTGTCGCCCGCTGCTCTGCAGCGCGTCGTCGCCGGCGGCTGACCACCAGGAGACCAGCACCCCATGAGCAACGACGCCCCGCGGCTTTCCGCCGACCAGCTTCCCAACGCGATCAAGACGGCTTTCGCGCAGCTCTACGCGCTCGACTGCGAGATCGCGGATCTGAAGGCCACCCACATCGTGCCGAAGACCGACGAGCGCACCGCGCTGTGGCGCGGGCTGAAGAAGGACAGCGGCATCGAACGCGCCGACCTCGAGCTGTTCTACAAGCTCTACAAGCGCCACCGTACCGCCCAGGACCTCGAGGACGAGGCCGACGGCGAGCGGATCCAGAGCAATCTGCGCCGGGCCTTCACCGCGCTGAAGCAGGGCGAGGTGCTGAACTTCCTCGACGCGCTCGATCAGCTCAAGGCCGACCTGGTCGAGCAGGACGAGGACGAGCCGCCGGTCGAGGCGGCCACCGACGGTGACGACGGCGCCGCGCCGCAGCCGCTCGACGACGCCGACGGCGAGGGCACCGGCGCCGCCCGCGGCGAGGGCGACGGCGCGGAGGAAATCGGGCCGGCCGACTCCGACTGGGGCCAGGGCCTGGCCGCCGCCGACGACGGCGAGGTCGAACACGGCGGCGCCGTGTTCAATAAGGGCCTGGAGGCCGGCCGCGACGGCTTCGGCCCCGAGACCAACCCGCACGCCGACGGCACCCCGAAGGCGATGCTGTGGGAGCGCGGCCGCGCCAAGGGTGCCGCCGATCGCGAGACCGAGCAGGCTGCACACGACGACGCCGTCTACGAGGCGACCTGCGCCGGCAACAAGGCGGGCGAGGCCGACGAGGCGCGCGAGGCCAATCCGCACGACGCCGGCACCGATGTGCACGCCGCCTGGGACCGCGGCTGGGAAGGCGGCCAGATCGCCCGGGCGAACGCGGCGAAGGCCGACGCCGACCCGCTCGACATCCCCGAGCAGCTCGACCGCCGTCCGAAGCGCGGCCGCCGCGGCGCCGCCGCCGAAGCCGAACCGGCCTACGTGAACTGAGGCCGGCGGCATGTCGGGGGGGAGCATCCGCATCGTGATCCCGGGCGCGGCGCAGGCGAAGGGCCGGCCGCGGCTGGCGGTGATTGCCGGCCACGCCCGGGCCTTCACGCCCGCCAAGACGCGCTCGAAGGAGGGCGTTGTCGCTGTGCTGGCCATGGAGGTCATGGGCGGCCGGCCGCCGCTGACCGGGCCGGTGGCGATGGAGGTGTGCGCCACCCTGGTGCCGGCGGCGAGCTGGCCGAAGAAGCGCCGCACCGCCGCACTGGCCGGCGAGGTCCGCCCGACCAAGAAGCCCGACCTCGACAACGCGCTGAAGCTGATCTGGGACGCCCTCAACGGCGTGGTCTACGCCGACGACGCCCAGGTGGTCGCCGTGTCGGCCCGCAAGGTCTACGGCGAGGTGGCCGAGACCATCGTCACCGTCCGCCCGCTCGACGGAGGCGCGGCATGAACCTCCGCGGCTACCAGATCCGGTGCGTCAACCAGATGCTGCGCTTCCTGCGCCAGGGCATGAACGCCCTGCTGGTCGCCGCCACCGGATCCGGCAAGACGGTGATGTTCTGCGAGGCCGTCCGGTTCCTCGCGGCCCAGGGCTGGTGGGTGCTGCTGGTCGTGCACCGTCAGGAGCTGATGGACCAGATCAGCCGCCGGCTCGACGCGCTGGGCATCCCGCACGGGCTGATCGCGCCCGGCTACCCGAGGACGTCGCACCTGGTGCAGATCGCCAGCATCAACACGCTGGTGGCGCGGAAGGACCAGCTCGCGGACTACCTCGCCAAGGTCGACCTAGTCGTGTTCGACGAGGCCCATCACATGGTCGCCGGCATGTGGCGCACGGTGATCGAGCTGCTCAAAAAGGCGGTCGTGCTTGGGGCGACGGCGACGCCGTTCCGGCTCGATGGCCAGGGCATCGGCGAGGTCGGCGGCTTCCAGGCCGTTGTGGAGGCGCCGTCGATTTCCGAGCTCACCGCGATGGGCTATCTCGCGCCGGCCCGGATCCACGCGCCGCCGGTCGCCGTCGACTTGCGCGGCGTGAAGAAGCGCGGCGGCGACTATGCCGTCGGCGAGCTGCAGCGGCTGATGGACGCCGACGAGATCACCAGGAAGACCGTCGGCTGGTACACCCGCCTGAGCCCCGGCGCGGCGTGCATCGTCTTCTGCACCGGCGTCGAGCACGCCGAGCACGTCGCCGCGGCCTTCACCGCCGACGGCTGGGTGGCGCGGTCGATCGACGGCGGCATGGACAGCGACGACCGCCGCGAGGCCATCGAGGACCTCGCTGCCGGCCGCCTGCAGGTGCTGACCTCGGTGCAGCTGCTCACCGAAGGCGTCGACGTGCCGCTGGTCGAAACGGCGATCATGCTGCGCCCGACCCAGTCGACCAGCCTGTATCTGCAGATGGTCGGCCGGGCGCTGCGCCCGCACGAGCGCAAGAGCCACGCGCTGCTGCTCGACATGGTCGGCAACGTCCACGCTCACGGCCTGCCCGACGCCAAGCGCAAATGGGACTTGCGCGGCGGCCTGAAGGGGCTGGAGCGCGCGGTCGAGGGCACCCGGCGCTGTCGGCGCTGCTACCGCGTCCACCGCTGGGCCGAGGCCTGCGAGGGCTGCGGCGCCGCCTATCCGAAGATCGCCGGCCGCGCCGACGCCGCCAAGGGAATCGCTGGGGCGCCGGGACTCGCCGGCTTCACGGCCGACGAGATCATGCTGATGAACTTCAAGGCGCTGATGGACATCGCCAAGACCGAGGCGGACCTGCGCACGGTGGCGCAGATCAGGGGCTACAAGCCGGCCTGGGTCCGCAACGTGATGGAGCGGCGCGCCGTTTACCAGAACCGCTACCGGAGGGCCGCCGAATGACGATGCAGAGCCGCTTCGTCCGCCGCGACCTCGCGCCGCGAATGATCGTGGACCACGGCTGGCGCCCGGTGCGCGACGCCCGCGGACGGCTGGAGCTGCGCGAGGTGCGCGGCCGGGTCGAGGTGCTGCTCGAGCGGCCTTGCCGGATGTCGCCGCTCGGTGGTCTGGCCCGGTGGTTCGGTGCGCGCCTGACCCGCGTCGCCTGCGCACTCGATCCCTGGCTCGGTCACCGCGATTGGTTGCCGACGTCATGGATGGTCGAGCAGCGCTGGCCGTGGTGGCGTCGGGTTCCACAGACCGGGGCGGTGCTGCGCGGCGCCTTCCTGGTGCGCCTCAACCTCTGGCCATGGCCGATGGCCTTTGGGCACGCAGTTGCCGCGGCATGGGAATACCTCACGACCGGGCGCGGGTTCGGAGCATCGCTTCCGACCGTAGAGGCCGAGCGGGGGCGCACATGACCCCCGTCGAGTTCGCCCAGCTCCTGCAGCGCATCAACCCGGGCCGCGCCTCCGGCCAGGCCACGGCACCCGTATGCGCCGCCTGGCGCGAGGGCGGCGAGGTGCAGCGGGTCATCGAGGCCCTGCTGGGCTGGGAGGTGGCCGAGCGCCGCATCGCGACGCCGGGCGATCTGCGGGCCATCGCCGAGCGGGCGGCGACGAACCGGGCGCGGCTGGCCGAGAGCGCGGGAGAGGAGGCGGCATGACGGCCGAGAACATCGCCCGCGAGCACGTCGCCTATCGCCGCCGCTGCGGCTGGACCTGGGGGCAGATCATCGCTGAGGTCGACGCCTGTCGCGCCGCCGTCGGGCTGCCGCCGAGCGACTGCATCAGCAAGGGCGCGCTCGTCGCGGCGTTCCAGGCGACGTGGATGCTGGGCACGGACGATGGCCGCCAACGCCTGCGGAGGGCTGCGGCATGAGCAAAGAGGCCAGAGACGCCGTGTGGGCCCACTCGACGCAGTCAGGCTCGCCGCTGGTCGTGCTGCTCGCCATGGCTGAACTTGCCAGCAAGGAAATGCTGGCCTGGCCGAGCGTGCCGACGCTGGCGCGCATGGCTCGAATCACGGAGCGCAACGTCCGCAACGCCATCGACAAGCTGGTCGAGGCTGGTGAAATCCGAAAGGCTGGAACCGGTCGCCGCGGGGTCGTGATCTATGACCTCACCCCTGTCGCCCGCGACCGGGGTCAAGAGGCCGAACCCCTGTCGTCTGCGACAGGGGACGAAGACCATCAACCCCTGTCGCCTGCGACACCTGTCGGAATCGACACCCCTGTCGCCCGCGACACCCCACCCCTGTCGTCTGCGACAGGGGATCCCCTGTCGCCTGCGACACCCAAACCGTCATATAACCGAAAGGGAACCGTAGAGGATGAGGACGCGGGCACGCGCAAGGGTGCCGTCCCTGTGCGTGGTGCCGTCCCTGCCGCGACCGATCATGGTGCCGCCCAGATCGCCGCTGCGTGGCCCGACGTCGCCGAGCGAGTGCTGAGCATTCTCGGCACCTCGAGCAAGGACCCGACCTGGTACGGAACCACCGGCGTCGTTCAGCAGTGGCTGGCCGATGGCGCCGACCCGGAGCGGGACATCTACCCCACCATCACCGCCGTCATCGCCAAGGCCCGGCAGGCGCGCCAGGACAGTGCCTGGCTGCCGAACGGGCTGCGGTTTTTCAGCCGCGCCGTTGCCGAGACGCGAATCCTCAACACCACCATGCCGCCAGGAGGCCCCAATGGGCGACCTCACCGCCACACCAAGCTCGATCCCGACCTCCAGCTCCAGGCCGACCGGGACGCCATCCTGTCCGCACTGGCTGACGAACTGGCGTCTGGTTGATGGCCGCCCCGACGAGGCGACGCCGGAGGTCGTCGACGGCCTCATGTCGGCCTACCAGGCTTCGCTGGTGCCGGCGGACGCCAAGGCGTTCGGCGTGATAATCGACCGGCTGTTCCAGTTCGTTAGGACCTTCGGCATCGGAAATCCCGATGTGGTCACGGCGACGCGGTTCTACCGCCAAGGCCTTGCTGACCTGCCGGCGGACCTGCTTTCGGAGGCTGTCGACGCCATTGTGCGCGACTGGCGCTGGGGGGCGAAACTGCCGTTGCCGGCCGACCTCCGCAACGCCGTCGCCGACGAGCTGCAGGCGCGTTCGGCACCGCTGCGGCGGCTCGAGGTGCTGAAGCGGTTCAAGATGGACGAGCCCAAGCCGCAGGCGCGCCGGGTGCCGAGCCCGCAGGCCAGCGCGGCGCGTGAGGTCGTGATGGGGAGCATCCCGCGGCCGCCGGCGCCAGAACTGTCCGAGGCCGAGCAGGAAGCCGCCTTTCAGCGCGAGCGGCAGCGCTTGCTCGACGAGATGGCCGCCGATCCGGACTTCGCCGAGGCGATGGGGCGATGAGCCACGTCCGCACCAGCCTCGCGCATCGGGCGCCGTCGAGCTTCACCGACGACCAGCTGCGCGCCAGGGCCCGGGCGATGCAGGCTCGGGCCCACCGCGATGGCCTGCTGGTGGTGGCCTACGACGACGACCGGCTGACCTGGCCCGAGCGCGAGCTCGTCCGGCAGCTGGGCGAGAAGCTGAACGGGGGTGAGGGATGACGGTGCAGATGGCCACGGCCGCCCAGGAGACCACCACCGTGATCGGAGCCCTGGACTGGGCCTATCGCCGGCAGAAGGCCCACGTCACGGATGAGAGCGAGGGATTCGGCCTGCGCATCGGCTCGCCCCGCGACAGCCTCGACAAGCTGGAGGCGATGAAGGGCCTGCTCGGCTGCAAAATCGACGGCGGCCAGTGGAAGGAGATCGGGCACCGCGTGCACCCCGACGCCGCGGCGATCGTCGATGCGGTCGGGCGACTGCCGGACTTCTGCCGGCACCTGGTCAGCATGCACGCCGCCGCCGGGACCATGCCCGACTGGGGCGAGGTGTGCCGCTACTGGCCGCGCCTGCAGCCGGCCAACGGCAAGCCGACCGTGATCGAGTACGAGGTGACGGTCACGAGCCGGCGCGGCCGTCCGACGCGCGTGCTGGTCAAGTACTGCCCGTGCTCGATCTTCCCCGACCCGGAGTACTGCCGGGAGGAGTGGCGGATGTGGTTCGGCGGGCTCGAGCTCCTGAGGGCGGAAATGGCGGGTCTGCGGCTCTGGCGCGTCGTCGGGATCGGGGTCGAACGTGAGCCGTGGGAGAAAAGCGCTTGACAAATTTCGCGCTAGCTATTGCAATGACGTCAGCAACACACGAGCGCCCGGAGCCAGACAGGCTGCCGGGCGTTCTGCTGTCTGGGGGTCGGACATGATCCGCGTCACCACCGATGACAAGGCTCTCGTCAAGGCCATGTCCCGGCTGGAGCGCAACGTCCGGTTCGCCCAGGTCAAGGCGCTGACGCAGACGGCCTACGCGATCCGTCAGGAGATGCGGACGGAGATGGAGCAGGTGTTCGACCGCCCCAAGCCGTTCACGACCAACGCCGTGCTGTACCGCAAGGCGACGATGCAAGACCCGTTCGCGGTGGTCTACCTGCGCGACATCGCGGTCAAGGGCACGCCGCCTTGGAAGTACCTGCAGCCGCAGATCAAGGGAGGCGAGCGCAACACCAAGCGCTTCGAGCGGGCGCTGCAGGCCTACGGCATCCTGCCCCGGGACAAGCAGGTCACGCCGGGTCCGGCGGCCAAGCTCGACCGCTACGGCAACATCACCGGCGGGCAGATCACGCAGATACTGTCGGCGCTCAGGGCCAACGCCCTCGACCCGACACAAAACCAGACGGCCCGGAGCAAGCGCAGCGCCGGGCGCCGGGCGAAGGGCGTGTACTTTGTGATGCGCCGTCGCGACGGGACGCCCATGGGCATCTTCAAGCGCTCCCAGGACATTTTCACCGAGCCTGTGCTGTGGTTCGTCCGCCGCGGTCGCTACGGCCAGCGGTTCGACTACTTCGGCGTCGCCGGCCGGGTGTTCGAGCGGGAGTTCGGGCCGCGGATGGCGGCGGCGCTGGCCCAGGCGGTGCGGTGAGGCGGGCGGCGGGGCCCCTGCGGCCGAGGCGCGATGCGGGGAGTTCGGACCCTGTTTTCAGCGTAGCGAATAGGGTCGAAATCCGGTTAACGGTTAACCAGGGGCGGCGATGTCCTGTGTCTCGAAAGCCGAGTTCGCACGGCAGCACGGGGTCAGCAAGCCTGCCGTCCTCAAGTGGGAACGCAGAGGCTTTCTCATTCTCGACGCCGGCAAGATCGATGTCGAAGCGTCGGACGCGCGACTGCGCGAAGCCAAGCTCGGGAGGTTTGCTTCCGGCCGCCAGTTGGTTAACTCGGCGGTCGAGGAGGCTCCAGCCGCGACGGTTAACCCTGGCTCACCGGACTTCGCCGAGGACGCCTCGGAATTTCTGTCCCGTCTGCTGGCCGGCCAGATCGCCACCGAGGCCGAGGCCGACCGGGTGAAGGCAAATGCATTGGCCGGCCTGCGGGCCCTCGAGCTTAGGCAGAAGGCGGGCCTGTTCGTCGAGATCGAAACCGCGCAGTCGGTTCTGTTCGAGCAGGCGCGAGCCATCCGCGACGCCTGGACAGCTTGGCCAGCGCGCATCGCCCCGCTACTCGCAGCCGACCTTGGCGTGCCGGCGGATCGAATCGCCGAGGTCCTGACGCAGCATGTTCATCAGCACCTCGCCGAACTCGCCGGCCCCAGCGCCGACTTCGGCCCCGGATCCCGCTGAGCAACTCCGGCAGGCATGGCGCCGCGGTCTGGCGCCGCCGCCGCGGATCAGCGTCGCCGAGTGGTCGGATCGTTTCAGGCACCTGTCCCGGATGGAGGGTGGAGGCAGGTGGCGCACTGCGACGGCCGAGATCGCCCGCGGCCCGATGTTGGCTGTCACGGAACCGGGCGTGCGGGTCATCACAGCGATGGCCTGCACACAGATCCTGAAGTCGTCGCTGCTGCTGTCGACAGCCGGGTACTTTGCGCACATCGACCCGTGTCCGATGCTGCTGGTGCAGCCGAAGGACACGGCCGCCGCGGATTTCGCCAAGGAACGCCTGGGCGGGATGATCGAGGCAACCCCGGCGCTCCGCGATCTAGTTGGCACGCGCCGGATGCGCAGCGGTGAAGAAAAGATCGGGTACAAGCCGTTTCCGGGAGGCTTCATCGCCATCGTGAGTGCCGGCTCGCCGACGAACTTGGCCAGCCGACCGATCCGGGTGGTGCTGTATGACGAGATCGACAAGTACGTTCCGACGCGCGAGGGCGATGCCATCGCCTTGGGCGATGAGCGCCTGGCGCGATTCGCCAATGCGCTGTCGATCCGGGTGTGCTCGCCGACCGTCGAGGGTGAGAGCCGGATCGAGGCGAGCTGGCTGCAGTCCGACCAGCGCCGGGCTTCGGTGGCCTGCCCGCACTGCGGACATCGTCAGTTCCTGGACTTCTTCCGCCATGTCCAGTGGCAAAAGGACGAGGACGGCAAGCACCTGCCGAAGACGGCGGCGATCTACTGCGAGGCTTGCGGCGCCGCCTGGTCGGAGGGCGAGCGGCTGCGGTCACTGACCTCGATCCGCTGGCACCAGACGCGCAGCTTTCGCTGCTGCGGACAGGACCAGCAGCCTCTTGAGGAATACGACCGGGCTTGGCGGGCGCTCGACGGCGATGCTGCGCACGACGATGCGCTCGCCGTCGTGTGGGACTGGTGGGAATCGGAGCGCTGGGGGGTCTACCGTGCCAGGTGCCGGTGCTGCGGCGCGTGGGCGGTCGATAACGAGCATGCCGGGTTCCAGGCGTCCAAGCTTTATTCGCCCTGGACCACGAAGGATGCGCCGCCGCAACTGGCGAAGAAGTGGCTGGACGCCCAGGTCGACGAGGACCTGAAGCAGACCTTCTGGAACACGCAACTCGGTCTGCCGCACAAGTCGAACGCCGGCA